>NZ_JAXSQZ010000007.1:0-278233 GCF_034659835.1 Paenibacillus campi | reverse complement strand
GCTTACACCGGTCATCGTGAAATTTCCGTACGCATCGGTCACTACCGTATTGGCGATTGCCATATTGCCTTGATACAGTTGCACATTCGCATAGGTTACGGCTGTGACTGTATTTCCATTCGGTTCCACTACCGTTCCCGTTACGTTATAACCTGCCGACGGTGTTGGTGTTGGTGTCGGCGTTGGTGTTGGTGTCGGCGTTGGTGTTGGTGTCGGCGTTGGTGTTGGTGTCGGCGTTGGTGTTGGTGTCGGTGTCGGCGTTGGTGTCGGTGTCGGCGTTGGTGTTGCAGCGTTAAATGTCAATGTCGTCGCCATACTTGCCAATGCTAATGGCTGGATCGTTGCTGCATAACGTACCTTCACCGTATGATTACCGCTCAATGATGGCGGATTGCTTGAGGAATACGTTGTCCATTTACCGCCATCGATTGACACTTCCATTGCACTCGTGATACCTGTAATCTGATCCAGTGTGTCATCTGCTGTCACAATCGGTGCTGCCGAATATGCAGGAATCGTCAGTGATTGTATCGGGCTGTTGATAGTTGTCTTCGCTATCCCTGTTTTGACAATGCTCAGCTTGCTGCCGATCCAACTCGGTTGCAACGGAATGACTCCGTTTGCATCCGCCGTGTACGTGTTTCCGTTGACCGTATAACTGGCATTTGCCGTTAAGCCGATTAATGCTTCGTTGAACGGATCAATGGATGCTGCCGGAGTCTGTTCTGTTGGAAATGGTACCAATTGATACGGGAATGACATCGAAATAGAATACATCGAAATCGACTGGCTCGCTGGTAAAGCGAGTGTATTCATGGATGAGTTTGTAGCAAAGTCGGAAATTTTATGAGTGGCTGTATCCGTATACGAATCCATCGTAAAATAGCCGCCTGTGATGCTCCAAAAGGCAGGATCAAGCGGAACCGTACTTTGAATAATGGCTGAGCTAGGATCGAGACTACCGATGTATCCACCGGAGATCGTGCCATACACCCCGGCAGTTGCCGTAATCGCTTGACTATCGCCGCCATATGACCAATCAGCAAACACCCAACCGCCGCTAATATTAAAATGCGCGCCTGCTTCATAGGCATTAATTGCTTGACCAGGGCCTGCTACGGTCCCAGACTTCAAATTCAATGTACCTTTAGCGGCAATATTAATTGCAGAACCTAAAGTGCTCATCGCCATAGGAGGCCGGAATGATATAATTTTGCCCGTCTGAGCATTGCTTGTATCCTCAACATTTACAGTACCTGCGACAATTTGTAATGTAGCGTTGATACCATCATTCGACGTGGCACCATTCATTCCAGCGTAAAAGAATATCGTATATCCATTCAAATCCAAAGTGACCGTTTTATTTATATGATTAAATACATAGCCGGGTGCACTAGTACTGCCCGTATTTGTGTCATCCAATAACTGAATCGTTTCCCCGTCTCCTGCTGCGTCCAATGCAGTTTGTAAATCGTTATATGACTGATTAGTTGTAACGTTTATTGCTACTGGTCCGCTACCCGCATGCACTTGCTGTAACGGAACTACCCCTGTCATTAACAAAATAACTAAACTAATGATCGCAATCCGACCCCACACTTGCTGTTGTCTCATCCTATCGCCTCCGCATAAAATATAGCTCTTGTTTGTTTGTAGTTTGTTGCCAAATACTCCGGCATCTGTTCTACTGGTGCCATCATGACCGCTGTTACCCTTTACCGATAACACAAACAACACAACTATCGCTCAGTGTATACTGTACAAATTACAACACACTTACAAACTCGACATAAATCCTGCTCCAAATGACATATTTAGTCATTTTCCAAAACTATTTTTGAAAATAAAAACAATCCGCTCCAATACAAACAGGGACAATGCCACATCACTGTAGCATTATCCCTTCATTTACAAACTATTTATAAAAACAATCTGTCTGTACGCATTACACCTTCCGGCGCACTGTTCATTTATGCGAGCATTAGCGCTTCTTTCAAATTCTCTGCCTTGCATATATAATCTTCCCTCGTCAGCACCGACCATGACCAGTCTTCACTATCCAAATAGTTGCCTTCATAGAGCGCAAGCGCAGCTCGGGCATCTTTGGCGTCAGCAGTGCGCAAAAACCGTTCATATGCCTGATCAAATTGCCGCACATCCCACTGTTCGGTACGTACAATCGCAATATACCGATTGCTCGCATACTTGATTTCGATTTGCTGACAATGCGCTTCCCGTAACGTTTTGCGCAATGAATGCATACAAATTTGCAAATACGATAACGCTCGCTCTGGCGTAGTGTCTGGCCATAATTCATCACAAAGCTTATGTTTGGAAATCCATTTATTTTCGTAGCAAAGCATATAGGCGAGCAACTCCCTTGCTTTGGAACGACTCCATTTGACCGATGCTCCATTGACAGACAGCTCGAATGTGTCCAGACACTGGATATGACATTCATTTTGCCGCGCGGGCTGGTCGCTTGTCACTGGACGTTTGGCAAGCAAACGATCGACCGTATGATACAGCCGTTCCGGGCGTACCGGTTTGAGCAAGTAGTCCGCTGCTTTCACATCAAATGCTTGGGAGGCAAAATGATTATGTGACGTTACAAACACAATCAGCAATTCGGGCAAAAAAGCGATCAACCGGTTCGCCAACTCAATACCGTTAATGCCAGCCATCTCAATATCAAGAAATACACAGTCTGGTTTAAGCACAGGTATATCATGTAACGCCTGAATCGCATCCTTATACGTAGCTACAATCTCAATTTCGGCGCGCTCGCGCAGCATAATTTCGGTATGCTCCAAAATATACGGTTCATCGTCCACAATAATCGTACGTAACATCATGCTCACCCTTCCATATGAGGAATGATCATACTTATCGTCGTTCCTTTTCCTTCCACAGTTTGGATGTCCAGACCACGACCGTAATACAGAAACAGGCGACGCTGAATATTATAAAGTCCGATGCCAGAGCCCCTTTCACGCTCATGCCATGCCGACTGTAGTTGCTGCTCCGACATTCCGATTCCATCATCGATAATCTGAATTTCCGTCGCTTGCGGCGCAGAACGGACGCGTAATGTGACCGTGCCACCACCTGGCTTTGGCGCGATGCCATGCCGGATCGCATTTTCAACCAATGGCTGGATGAGCAACATCGGAATCGATAGTTCTGGCAAAGACTCCGCCTCGATCTGCACATGCAATGTATCTCTAAATCGCGCTTGTTCAATCGATACGTACGCTCGAATCGTCGCCAGCTCGGACGATAATGATGTGAATCCGTTCGTATGTTCGAATTGAAAACGACCGCGTAAATAATCCGCCAGATCATATAATAAGCGCTGTGTATGATGGGGCTCCCGAATGCTCAATGCCGTGATCACACTAAGCGAATTAAACAGAAAATGCGGCTTGATTTGCGCCTGTAAAAAGGACAGCTCGCTTTCCAAGCGCGCACGTACGAGCCCTTTAAGCTGTGCCAATGTGTGGACGCGAGCTTTCAGCTCCTCAGTCGTAAACGGTTTGTGCAAATAATCGTTTGCACCTGCTGCAAAACCTTGCAGCATATCGTCCATTCTAGTCTTCGCTGTGAGCAGTAACACCGGCAAATCGACCAGTGCAAACTGTGCCCGAATATGTTTTAACACGTCATAACCAGACACTTTGGGCATCATCACATCGAGAATGACCAGATCGTAAGGATGATGGGGCGTTAACTGCTCCAAAGCTGCCGCGCCGCTTGATACAGCTTTCATTTCATACCCTGCACGATCCAAAATATGAAACAGCGCTCTAAGACCTGTCGCATCATCGTCAACAGCGAGTATTTTATAACTGCCTGGCTTCGCCTGTGACGTGAACTCCAATCCGCCGATGCTGCGATCTTCAAATGAATCCGCTGTTAGCAGCAAATGATTCGTTTGCGCGCTCTTAACAGGCAGTCGCTGCTGTCCAGCATGAATCGGCAGCGTAAACAGAAAGCGACTTCCCTGACCTTCCACAGACGACACCTCAATCGTACCGCCATGCAGTGCAATCAAATTTTGGGTAATTGCCAGCCCAAGCCCTGTCCCGCCGCGCTCTCGATTCATCCCGCCATCGATCTGATAAAAAGGATGAAAGATCGTATGCAAATGGGCAGCAGGAATGCCCCGACCGGTATCCTGTACCCAGACTTTAATCTGACCGCTGCCTGCTTCCGCTCCCAATTCAATCTGTCCATGATCGGTAAACTTCAACGCATTATCGACGAGATTGTATAAAATTTGCTGCATACGCTCTATATCCGCATCGATATACGGTAAATTGGGAGGGATCGTATTCAGCAGCACAATATCCGGATCATGTTTAAGCCGCTCCATCACACTCAAAATCGTATCGGCAACCGTATGCAAATGAACCGGGGCGAGTTGTAACGAAATCGCGCCACTGCGCATACTGGATATATCCAGTATGTCATTGATCAGATTAGTGAGTCGTTTGGCAGAGGAAACGACGATTTGCAAATGTTGACGCTGTTCCCGTTCCAATCGGTCATCGCTATGTTCCAATACGGATTGCGTCATATTGATAATGCCGTGCAGTGGAGTGCGCAGTTCATGGGACGTATTGGCGAGAAATTCATTTTTCATCCGATCTAATGTTTTCAGCTCTCGGTATACCTGCTCATTTTGCAAATTAATATAAGCGATCAGCAGCGAAAACGATAGTGAAATCCAGATCAAACTCATCCCGTAAAATAAACTTTGCAGCGTGCCCGCCACAACCGGCAACAATGCTGCAAATAGCGCTACCATTAATTCATTGGATTGCAGCTCGTTTCGTTTAATTACAACCATCAGCAAACAGTACACCAAATAGCAATAACAACAGAGCAGCATCATGCCAAAATAAGGCCCACGACTATACACATTATTATCGTCAATTACGAACAAAATATGAGTAAATGGACTGGTCACGGCAAAGAGCATATTAACGACGAGCGGAATGCATACAGCGATGAGCAACCATCGACTGCTGCGCCGCGTATTTTGCCGAATAATCGAATCAAGATACAGCACCCAGAGCGCCTCTGGTACCGGATTCATCGTATAAAATAACGCTACAATAACATTCAAAATAATAGTGGTTATGGGCGCATCATTGCCGGTATATATATTCAGCAGCATTTCCAACACGAGCAATATCATATTGGAAAAGAGCAGTGCCCAGAAGTAAGCACGAGCATGACTTTTTTGCTCACGATGCGCAAGCATATGGAGGGCGATAATCAGATTGATGCAAAGTCCGATCGCCGAAGTTTGAATATAATAGATGACCGGCATACGCCAAAATCACTTCCTGCTTAAGGTTTGAATAAATCTGTCCGGTTTCAGCTAACCAAGATCGTATAACTGTCGGAAGAAAAACAAGCTGAAACGATAGGGGGGCGTCGTGTTAGTCGTTGGTTTATGTAGTCGCGTAGTTGTTGTATGTATGGGCATAGATCATCTGTTGTTTACTGCTTCAAAGCATACAATAAATACATCATATGCTGAACTATTGTAGCATAACAGATATAGTTAAGGGAATGAACAATTCATCCAACAACGAAAAACAGCGACTTTTTCGTAGACAAGCCGCTGTTTGATCATGACCATCTTGATGCAGTCATTTCCATCCGCATCGTCTGTAATCCAGCCGACTGTGCTTGTTATAGAGGATCAGCGGTACAGTTTTATTTTTCACCTATTTGTGCAGTTGCAATGCCATCATCACGCTTGGGTAGATGTTCACCAAAAATATTAGCTTCGATCCAGCAGTAAGGTAAGCTATATATTGATTTCATTTGCTATTAAGGTGATTGAGTACTGCATCATCCAATATACAAAATAATCATATGTACAAACGCTACGATATTCGGCTAGTGCAGATTAGTTTAATACAATATACATATGCACTCAAGACCATTTATATTAGTGCAATCAAAAGTGTTCGTACAAGATCATTCGCTGCAAATGAAAGCCCCCTTTAATTAAGCAATTGATCAAGCAATTGAAGCAGATGTTCATTGCACGATGAAACCAATCCGTATTTCAACGCGATGATTCATCCAACGATGGCGCTATTCGTTACTTTCACCACTATACTCACACTAGGCGAATATGAAACGAACTACCCGTTGTCGCCTAACGTAAAGGAGAGATGAACGATGATCGAGATTGGTCTAACCGGCTTTGGCGATCATCCGGAGCTGTATGGGAAGTTGAAAGCGCCGGAGCGTTTGCCTGCCTATAGTACGCATTTTCCGATCGTGGAGATCGATAGTTCTTTTTATGCGGTACAACCTGTCAAAAATGTAACCCGCTGGGTGGAGCAAACGCCGGAGCATTTCGGGTTTATTTTCAAGGCGTATCAAGGCATGACTGGGCATCTGCGTGGCAAGAAAAATTATTTTGATACAAAGGAAGAAATGTTTGCGGCATTTCATGTTTCATTGCAGCCAGCGCTTGATGCAGGCAAGTTGCGGATGGCATTGTTTCAATATCCGCCCTGGTTTGATTGTACACGCGACAATGTGGATACTTTACGTGAAACGAGAGAACTAATGAAAGACATTCCCTGCGCACTAGAATTTCGCAATCGGACATGGTATATGCCAGAGTTCCGCGAACGGACGCTGGAATTTATGCGGCAAGAGAATTGGATTCATACGATCGTCGATGAACCGCAAGCGGGGATCGGATCGATTCCGATCATTAGCGCAGCGACTTCCACACAAGCGACGTATGTGCGTATGCATGGACGAAATGTGGACGGCTGGCACAAAAGCAACCATCCCGACTGGCGCAAGCTGCGCTATTTGTACCGCTATAGCACCGAAGAATTAACCGAATGGCGCGATCGTCTGCTCGAGTTACAACAACAAAGCGAGCATATTTATGTCGTGTTCAACAACAACTCGGCTGGCGATGCGACTCCGAATGCACAGGAGTTGATCGCGCTGTTGGCTGAGCAACATGCGCTGTCCGACAACCATCGTGTAGATTCATAATCAAGCACAGCGTGGCGAGCAGCACTTCACTGCGAGAAGGAAATTAAGGGGTAGAACGGCTGCTAGTGTTTGTGTTCTTCAAACACGGGGTGTCATGAACAGAAGTTTTGGCGTAGCAAAAGACCCTACCTCTTTTGAGCATGGAAATCTACCGTGTACTCCCAGTTCATACATTCCGGTACGAGGCGGGAATCCGTGCCCTTATTTTATACCGCAGTGGTAGCTCCCCCAACACGCCAATTTTGCAGACACGCTCTAGTTATCCACATACTATCAATCAGGATACACAGCGTAAAAACGCACGATCAAGCATGACAAACGAGTCACCATGATCGCTAAAACCCCCTTCCTGCTGTTATCAGCGTGAAGGGGGTTTAGTTATACTACATTAACTATAGACAGAGCGGTCTGGACATAGACAGACGTGCAAACGAGTCATGGATACTTTCCTAGATAACATCGATACGCTCTGCACTTTGCTGCTATACTGATTGGATTGGCTATTAACTTTATTAGATTTGCTGCTCTGCTTATTTGGAAGCGTATGACGTGTGTTTAAGTTGAAACTTTACAGCATAGCGGAATCGTTGGACTCGTTATCGTTTCACGGTCATTGTGACACAGCTTATTTAATCAAGTTGATTGCTGCTTGCGGTACGAATGTTTTTTCGCCGTTGAAGACGATCGTGCCGTTCAGATTGACGGTTTTGCCGTTTAAGCTGGCGATGTTTTTGTATACTGGCAAGCGCAGTGTATCACTCGCTTTCGTAACGACCATTACCGGATTGCGCTCATCGGTGCGATCCCAAGTGACAGTTGCTCCTTTGGCGGCAAAAGCTTGTTCTGCCGGCACAAACAACTGCTCGGTGACCGCTGCCAAATTCAGACCGAGTGCAGCTTCCATATAGCGGGCGATATCGGTATTTTCAACAAGACCGGTAAGCTGTTTGCCGCCAGGGCCGTAGGAATAGAGTACGACGTCGCCGCCGGTATGACCGTTACTCGTCCAGCCGATATGCGCGCGTTTGCTGATCATCGGGCCGACGGTGTAGTTCATGCTGCCTGCTTTTGTATCTTTAATCGCTGCGATTTCATCGGCGGTCAGATCGGTAATGCCAAAGTTGTCGCTCATCACCTGTACGATATTGCTGCGATCACTATTGAACAGCTTTTCCAATCCTTCGCCGGTCACTTTGGCTTTTTTGAGCGGATCGATAAAGGTGGACAATGGCAGTTTATCGTATGTTTTGGAAGTGTCGCGGTCACCGATCGTCAGACCGCCGTTCATATGGTCAGTCGAAGCGATCACGAGCGTATTGCCATCTTTTTTCGCAAATGCCAGCGCTTGCGCTACCGCTTTGTCAAATGCGTTCACATCGCTAATAATGCCGATCGGATCATTGGCATGTGCCGCCCAGTCGATCTTACTGCCTTCTACCATCAGGAAAAAGCCGTCTTTATCTTGGGACAAAATATCGATCGCTTTCGACGTCATCTCCGCCAGACTCGGTTGTTTGGCAGGATCACGATCGATATCGTAATCCATTCCTTTATCGGCAAACATGCCCCATACTTTGCCATTCCCCGCTGCCTTCAGCCCTGCCGTATCGGTCACTACATTGTAGCCAAGCCGATGAATAGCCGCTGTCAAATCTTCTCCATCTTTACGACCTGCCGCGGTAAAATATTGCGCACCACCGCCAAGCACCACATCGATACCGGCATACACTTGCTGCTCGCTTAGCGCATCATAGTTGCTGCGATCCGGATAGTGAGCGCTAAAATCGGCTGGGGTCGCATGCATAATTTCAGAGGTGGCGATAATGCCAGTTGCTTTGTTCGACAGCTTTGCCGCTTCCAAAATATTGGCGACCGGACGCTTCTCGTCACCAGCTTTCAACGCTTTCAAACCTGGCATCGTGTTGCGGTCAGGCAATACGCCGACATAACCGGTATGGGATTTGTAGCCGGTCGCAAAGGCGGTACCTGCCGGAGCGGAATCCGCAATCGCTGCGTCCGCAGAATACGTGCGTACCAGTCCGCTTGCCATTTCATCCAATGCTAGCAGCTCGCCACCATTGTACCAGCGTGCCAATGCGGTCGCATCTTGTGCCATGCCGTCGGGAATGAGCATAATGACGTTTTTCGCTTTAATCTCCGGCTGCTGCTTTGCCGCTGCATCCCCGATAGTTGCAGGCATACCGAACAGCAATGCCGCGGCAAGCGTACCTGCAACTACAGATGCCCCCTTACGCTTCATTTGTTGTTTCATTGTACTCATTATCATATTGTCATCTCCTATTCATATCGTTTGTATTGGATACCGATTGGTTCGAATTATCCTATGTACAGGCTTGTGTGCCGAATTGATTGTAACAACCGATAATTAACGGGATGTACAGACAAATAGGGGGTGAATGTAAAAAAAGAGCCATTTTGTTAACTAAACATTAACAAAAATGGCTCATTATTGCGTTTTATGCATATCGGTTGGGTCATTTTTTACAAGCTGTTCACAATTCCTTTGTATACATCGATCGCTGCCGCACGCGATGTTTTCAGATCGACGATCGCATCCGGGCGTGGTTGATGAATCTGTTTGGCGGACAAATGTTTTAATTGTGGCAGCCATTGCCGAATATAATCACCTTGCGGATCATATTTGGCAGATTGAGTGACCGCATTAACGACGCGAAAATACGGCGCAGCATTTACGCCGAGTGAAGCGCACCACATCCAATTGCCCCGGTTAATAATATTGTCGTAATCAAGCAGTTTGCGCCGGAAATATTGCTCACCAAGCGTAAACGGACACTGCAAATTTTTGGTCAAAAACATCGCGGACAGTATGCGCAGCCGGTTATGCATACAGCCCGTTTCGTTTAACTGCCGCATCGAAGCGTCAATGACTGGAATGCCCGTCTCCCCGCGATACCATGCTGCAAAATGACGATCATCCAGCGCGGACAGATCATACTTTCGCTCATAATGGAAATAGTTATCATCCATAATCGCCTGGTACAAATAAAAATCGCGAAACGCAAGCTGGCGAATCCATTCTTCACTATGTGCCTGCTGAATCGCACTGCTGTACATTTCCCGTACCGACAGCGCACCTGCCACAAAATGCGGATTTAGCTCGCTCGACGGATCGATCGCATAACAATCGCGTTCCTCGCCATAATCTTTGATTTTACTATGCACAAATTGCTTCAACTTCGGCTGCGGATCATCTGCAGGCTTGAACTCATCCAATGCAAATGGCAACGCAAATCGCTGCGGCAATTCCAACTGCTGCTTGCTCACCTTAAGCTCACTTAACGATACCGGAGACACCGGATTCGGGTGGGCATCTAGAAAATCGAGCCATTTGCGGTGAAAGGGGGCAAACACTTTGTAATAGCCATCTTTACCTGTAAAAGCGGCGAATTGTTCCACGTGAATCATCATATGATCCAGCAGCAACGTAAACTCGGCTCCATGCTGCTTGGCGACTTGCTCTAGCTTGCGATCACGCTCACACGCATAAGGCGTAAAATCACGATGAGCGACCACTTCATCAATTTCATACTGCTCCAAAATAAAGTCCA
Organism: Paenibacillus campi; assembly: GCF_034659835.1. Taxonomy (NCBI): domain Bacteria; kingdom Bacillati; phylum Bacillota; class Bacilli; order Caryophanales; family Paenibacillaceae; genus Paenibacillus; species Paenibacillus campi. The sequence goes on along the minus strand of NZ_JAXSQZ010000007.1, from coordinate 267,596 downwards.
GCACTTCCTCCGGCTTCCCGTAAGCAAGCTGAAGCTTCCGCTGATGCCGATGATATTGCCGAGTCAGCCGCTGTACATGACGCAGAAAATTAATGCCGCTATGCTCCTGCTCGCGCTGCTTGCGCAGCAAAAATGGATCGATAATGAGCATATGCATACTGTCTGCACCTGTATCTTTAATATAATCAAAACCTGCCAGATCATGAATGCGCAAGTCTTTGCGATGAATAAACAATTTCAATGCCGTATCCTCCTGTGTGCAATAGGTGAATGGCATGCCGCCATCTAAATATATACCCGATTTGGCGAGCGCTACACGCGGCAGTGTAGCGGTATATGAATCCGGTAATTGCGCAAATACTTTTGTATTCACAACAGCTGGCAAGCGCAGGCAGCAGCAGGGTGAGCAAGCAGATGCCTGATCGCTTTTTCCGCATCTTTGCCTAGAGCGCATGTTCAAACCGTCCAGCTTATCGTTTTGTCGTTTCGTTTCACATCATTATTTTGCAAATGAAAATAAGCTGAATGAAAATTTCAGCGAGTGCACATCAACAGCAAGCGGCTCAATAATTAAAGCTGTAATGAGCTACGCATACTTCAACTTAAAGTGAATACATAGAACTAATTAGCACACCATTCATTACGTCGAGACGTAGCACAAAAGCAGGCAGACAGCTCAGTCAAGCACCCCGCTGTTTACGCCTGTGGGCGCAGACGTATGAGCACATCGGACAACGACATCTCCTCCATCGAAGACAGACGCAAATCATAATGCTCAAACGGCAACAGCGATGTGACCGGATTCGGTACGATCGTACAATGCAGTCCTGCCGCTTTTGCTGCCCGCAATCCGTTGAGCGAGTCTTCAAAAGCGACCGCTTCGTCAGCACGAATGCCTAGCTCATCGATGACCCGCAAATACAGCTCAGGGTCAGGTTTAACCGCTGACACATCATCACTCGTTTTGATCACTTCAAAATACGAACGAAGCTGAAGCCGCTGCAAATAATAATCGATCCATTGACGATCCGAACTGGTCGCCAGCGCAATGCGCAAACCGAGCTGGCGCGCTTCTTGCAAATACGATTGTACCCCGGCACGAGCTTCGATCAAATCGACACGCCCCGGAATCATCGTCGACACTTCCTGCTCAATCGTATGTCCGATGCCAGGCTTACCTAATTCATGCTCCACATAATTGCGGAAATCATCATTATGCGTCCCGATGCTTGGCGCAAATTGCTCCAACGTCAGCTCCAACTGATAACGAGCCAGCACCTCTTTATAACATTCAAACCAGACCGTTTCCGTATCGAGAATTAGTCCATCAAAATCAAACACAACCGCCTTAATCATCGAGTTATTTGCCCCTTCCTTTGTGTATCGATTGCCTTGCGTCTGTACTATAAGCACGATTATACAGATGTACAGCCGTTGTTCAACTACAGCCTCTTTAGCGCTGGTCAAAACATGATTACCCGCAGTCTAATCGAAAATGAATATAACTGGCGGCGTGTCAGCTTTTGTTTAAAGGCAAGTTATCGAGGGTAATAGAAACCATGCTCCAATCGACACATGAATACCGAACATGACTAACTTACGAAAAGGAGATGTTTATAATGACAGAACATAAAGATAGCGGACTAGGTGACAAAATCAAAGGTACAATTTCCAAAATTAAAGGTGAAGCCAAAGACCAATTCGGTAACGCAACCGACAACGCTTCCTTACAAGCAGAAGGTAAAGTCGATAAAGCGAAAGGCGAAGTTCAGCAAAAAGTCGGCGAAGCGAAAGATCACCACAATCACTAATCGATTCTTATTCGGTCTAGTTGCCATCGGCAGCCGGAATCGTAAATAGTCGGAACTACTATACACGCATCACTTAAAGCGCTTATGCTCGTTATAGCACGCACTGTCTACTCGGCTGTAGCGTCTATAATCACGATGTACAATGTCGCTGCAAATAAGATGTAAAGTGATAACGATATTCGTATAACATCGAATTTAAGCTATTACATGAATAGATTTCAGAAATATGCTGACATGTTGGGAGTATGAGATCGACGATTTTCCGATGATGCTCATTATATTTTCTGATTACTCCTATGATCATAGGAGTGATTGCAATCATGATGCATACGATTAATTTCAACTACAATATGCATGTATAAATAAGCGCCGTATCTCTACTGTAGAGCTGCGGCGCTTGTTTGTCGGTTGCTGAACTATAACAATGTAACAACGCAAGAAAAATTAAAATTTAACATGTTCAAAGTACTACATAGTAGATGAACCCACCTCATAGGATGCGAACCGCAGTAGTGTTTGCACCAATACTTCAGTGAAAACACTACCGCCAATTTACTTGAGCCAATCCAATAATCAATTATGAAACAACTGTCAATTCCAATCGTTCAACTACTTTTAGAACATATCGGTAGGTAAACTACATCGCTAACGCGAACGACCCTCTCCCCTACCGCCTACGCCAACCTTTTGTCTGTCCAGTCGACACATCGCCAGCCTTCTTCTCACGCCACAACCTCCACCCCATCCAGGCAAAAGCAAGCACATGCAGACATGCCACTACAATTCCTGGCGCAGGTGTAAGTGTGCTCATCATGACCGACCACAAATTGTAGGTGATCGTTACGCTTAACAGCAGCGCCAATACAATCCAGCGTGAATCGAGCATCGCCACAAACAGCAGTACAATTAATGCCGGCACACTATAACGTTCATGAATTTCAGTTGGCAGCATAAAAAAGGCAAAACAGAGCCATACGCCTGCCTTCATCACAGCAGCCGTATCCAGCTTACGAATTCGCAGCATATACCAGCCGCTATACAACACGGCGACAATCAGCAACGACAACCCGATATGTCGCAGCGTGATGATGCCCAACAACCGGGTCGTATCATTCGTATCCGGCGCAACCCCAACGAGATAATACCAAATATTTAGCGCATTTAGCGTCACCTGTGTATACATGCCAACCGCGCTTAAATAGGCGCCACGAATCATCGAATTCAGCCCGCCATGACCGGCAAAATACAGTCCGGCAACAAGCGACGGCAGCAAAGCGCCTACTATGAGTAACACCACTGGACGCAAGCGTCGTTCCCGCAAACAGCGCAACACATACCAGCCAATGACCGGCGCGATAACGATCGCCTGTAACTTGGTCAGCAGCGCTAATGCGAACAATATGCCCGCCGCGAGCGGTAGCGACAATAATAGCAATAGCGAACCTGCCATGAGCATCCCGTTCAGCACATCGACCTGTCCCCAGACGGCACCGTTCACAATCAATACTGGGTTGAGTGCAAAACATGCCAATAATGGCAAACGGGTACGCGGCTGGACTGCCTTGCGCGACCAGATCGCCACGACGATAAAGGCAAGCATATCGAGCATAATTAGCAAACTTTTGTACGTTAACGTTCCCGCCATCGCCTGCAAACCGAGCAGCCGTAACAGTCCAGCATAACCTTGCATAATTAGCAAAAATACCGGTGGATAGTTAATCCCGCCATTGTTCATATACACCTTGCCTAGCCCGTAATTGCCCACATCGTTCATCCATTGCACAAATAGACGCTGATCATCGATAAAGCCCGGATAGCGCCCGCCCAGCCAAATACGGATCGCGATACCGATCAATAACAGCAACACAATCGGCATCATTCCGTCTGTCCAGCGACGCCGTGGTGAACGCGAGTTACGATAATTCGCGCCAACAGATGGCAGTGTAAAACGTTTATTCATACAGTCTAACCTCCCTGTGCAGTGCGGAACGATCATTCATTGCACCCTGCGCCTGACATTACAGACGCCGGAAGCGGCAGACGTTTATCCAAGGGCGGCTGTAAACTAAACCGATCGATTGCCTCAATCACAACGGTTCATTGCCTCCGCTCGGATTAGCATACAGCCAAAAACGTGAGTAGCTTGCACCTATTATACAAGCGGATGATGACGATTTACCAATATCGAATTTATCTTTTTATTTCTACCGATCAACTGGAGCAAACAGACGACGAAATTCCGGTCTCGTACTTTGTCTCCATTAAATTCATAGTATGCCAATCTTATAATCGCTTCATTATGAACATATTGAAGTGCATTCGAATCTGATTTTCACTGGAGACAGCCTATTAACTTGACCAGCTTACATTCGATCTTTAATCGACTACATCTTATGAAAAACACACTGAAATCATAGCAGGAGAACAGCGCTGCTATGCGATATCAAATTGCTTATTTAACACGGTCAAGCTACTACTATGCACGTTATAGCTGTAATTTATAGTTGTCAAATTTGCTATTTTATCTAAAAATGGAATTTATGCATCTTTTTTTAGCGATGTATCGTAAACATGGAAGTCATACTATCGATCAGCAAAAGGGAGTGAGCACAAACGGATGTACAATCCACTATGTTACATAGAATGGTCAGAACAGGAAGAACGCGAGTTAGGCATGATTTATGAATATGCTGCTGTGGCGCAGGAAGAACTGTTTTTGTACAAGCTAGTTGATTCGATTAAGCTGCACCACCGTATCTGGGTGCATGTATCGCATGAAACCGAAGATGATCAACGTCATACTATTTATGTGCGCCCGTTCGCAGACGAGCTGCCTGCCCCGTATCAGCAACAACTAGCACGCACCATTTCCGGGCAAAAAGATTATCCTACCCGTTTGGAGCTGGAATATTGGCTTTGGAACGGTCGTCAGTTTGAGCGCCGGGAAAAGGCGACCCGCTGGATGTCGACGCTCGAGATGGCAAAGGTATTACTCGATCATTATCGCACCGAGGCTGGGATCACGTACGAGCTGCTCTATATTACATTGGATGCAGATCGACAAAAGGTAATGATTTTTATGAGCGAGGTGGATGTGTAAATGGAAGCGAATCGTTCTCACGATAAAACGGAAGCTATGGCAATACAGCCAACCGCAGCCCATATCGGCACACCTGCCATATATGGAGCGGAGTCCGAGCCAGCTGCCGATCATACACATCATACCGACAATGTGCATAGCAAACGAGCGCGGATGGTGGCGTTTTCGCTATTACTGACTGTGCCTGTAGCGCTAACGGCATGTGCGGATAATGATGAAGCAAATTGTCAGTATGATCAGAATGGCAATCCGTACAATTGCAATACGTATTCCAGCCATTCTTCAAGCGGTTCTTCCAGCAGTCGCTATTACAAACATAGCAGCTCGTCCGATTCACATAGCGGTTTTGGCAGCTCTGGCTCGTTTTTCTCGTCTTTTGGAGGGTGATGTGATGCGCACGATGTACAATCTGAATGTGCCACATAGCCAACTGTTCGTCGATGAACTGACAGAGCGGATTCCGTATCATACGATGTATGGCAAGCCGTATTGTTTGCCAGCGCTCACAATCTATAGTGCAGCGGAATATGCGGCGCTTGCGCTTGCCTGTGAACGCGTGCATGGACTGTATCGCAAAACATTGCAATTTGTGCAACAGCACTTACCGCACAGCTATCTGACCGATCAGCTTGCTATTCATCCCGTGCTGGCGCGGATCGCCTGTCTGCCGGTAAACTGGGACGGTCTGACACGAATGGACTGGATTATCGGCACAGATGGACAACTCAAATGTATCGAAAACAATACGGAAACACCGACCGGCATTCCCGAAACCGCCTATTTGGAAGCCAAACTGCTCCATTATGCACGTGAATTCCATCCTGCTTCAGCACAGATGAATGATTGTCTGCAAACGATGTTTGTGACCGCTGTACAGTATTATCGGCAACGCGGGTTAGGCGGCAAACTGTATATGACCAGCTATGATTGGCATGACGAAGATCGTATCAACACATTGTATATGTTAGAGCAATGTCAACTTGCTGGTATCGAAGCGGAATTTGTACCGCTAGAGCAGCTCCGTATCGTGCCCCATGAAGGACTGTATAGCGGTGATGCGCGGATTGAGCTGTTATATCGACTGTACCCGCTGGAATATTTGGTAGAGGATCGCGAACAAAACAGCGGACGCCTAGTCGGGCTTGATCTGTTGGAATTGATCGAAGCAGGCAAGCTTGGTTTGATCAATCCGGTACAGCATATTATTACGCAGAGCAAAGGCTTTGTCGCCACGCTCTGGTCGCTGTATGAACGCAATGACGAGTTAGTCGATTATGCTGGCTTTCGGCTGTTTACGCCCGAGGAATGCAGCTGGATCGAACGGTATATGCTGCCGACTTATTTTACACCAGAGCCATTTATACAAACAGGCATCCCTTATGTCAGCAAAAGTTATTTTGGGCGTGAAGGGCAAGGCACAGAGCTTGTGGAACAGCCGGGGATGATCACCGTGTCCGACCAAAAAGAAGTGACGGCGACAGCGCAACAAGCAGCACCTGAGCATGGAGCGCTGGAACAGAAAGCCGCTGAACAGCAAGAAACTGAGTATAAAGTGCCTGAGCATAATGCGTCCCAGCATAATGCGTCTGAGTACAATACATCTGAGCGCAATGCGTCTGAACACAAGACGTATGAGCATAATGCGTCTGAGCAAAATACGTCCCGGCACAATGCGTCCCAGTACCAAACATCGGAGTATACAGCGCAGGGTGATGAAACTTCAAACGCGTTATCCTATTTATCCAATCCATATTCGCTTGGCGCCTCCCATTCATCGCTACTGAACGGCGATGCCGCAGCAGTGGATTGGGAGTCATTATCGCCCGCCGAGCTGGAGCAACTCGAGCTGGCAGCAACCGCCGCCTATTATGCCGAACAGCCGAAGATTTACCAGCAGCTACAGCCGATGGAGCAGGTTTGTGTCGAAACGGCGGATGGTATGTACGAAGGTTATTTGCTGACCGGAGCATTTGTAATCGGCGGACGATTTGCCGGGCTATTGCCGCGCATCGGCAGCAAAGTGACCGACAATCTGGCGTATTATTGTGCCGCAGCCGTGCGCCCGGATGCAGGTACCGACCACGACACTGGCAAACATACGGATGCGGCGGATACATAAACCGCTCCCCACTTGACTAGCGTGTCCAAAACTGCCGCCCCTGAAAAGGACATCTGCGTGCAAACTATTGATTTGAACCATTTATTTTGAGGAGGACATTCCATTGAAAAACTTTGCCAATGATCTGATACATGTAGGGATCGGGCTAGTCATCTTATTCGCTGTTTTGCTGGTAGGGTATTATATTTTTAGCCTGCTCACTCGTTATAACGACAATAAGCAAATTGCCGAGGGCAATGAAGCGGCAGGTATGTATATGGGCAGTAAGCTGCTCGGTCTATGTATTATTGTCGGACTCGTTTCGATCAACTCTAATAACTGGCTCGATGTGATCGTCTGGTCGGCGGTTGGGATCGTTGTGCTTTGTCTCGTGTATGTTATTTTTGATCTCGTTACGCCGCGTACTAAAGTATGTCAACAGATTGAAAATGGCAATATGGCGGTTGCTCAATTGCTGCGTTCACTTATTATCGGTATTTCGTTTGTCATTGGCACGTTTGTGATGTAAATTGCACCGCACATAAACAAACAGGCTCTCTATCCCCGTGTAAGGATTAGAGAGCCTGTTTATTTATTTAACAGCAATTGCAGCGGCACTTAGTAAGATGTCTCCATGAACAAGCAGGTTCGAACGCATTTCAACGTGTTCATGATGAAGCGATCATAACATAGGCATACTATGAATTTAGTTGAGACAATCTACTACCTTGACCGAGATTAATTTGATTTTTGAAGCTGGCTCAAGCTCTTAGTGATGAAGATTTCAGTAGATAATCAAAGTTAACCTTTAACTTGATCTTCGTACTAAGCTAACGACAACCGATCCGGTAATGACTGTATCTTATACTCTACATACTATACAGTTGCACACTGCATCACATCGTATGCCTGACATAAGACACGCTCTGTATTGTACTACGCTCCAATCAGGACGCTACATATCCGTACGAGCCGAATTTGAATGTTTTTGGATCATACCATTTGTAGCCTGCATCCGGTGCTGCCCACGGTTCTTTTTGTGGTTCGGTCGATGTGGATGGGTTTTCGATCGATAGCAGTGATGTTTTGCTGTCCAGTGTCAGACCGCTCACTTGGGTGAAATCGGTATAGCTTTCCTTTTGTGCCAGCCAGCGTACCGTGTTTACGAGCAGTGTGGAATCGTCCACTTCTTTGAAGCCATCGTACGTTTTTTTCGTCTGTCCGTTTTCTTCGCGTTTGTACTTTGGTGTCGCATCTTCCACCGGCGAGGAATCACCGATAAAAGCTGCTTTGCCGCTGCCCAGCTTGGAGATTGCCGCATATGGCCCTTCGGCACGTCCGCCGCCATTGTATACGCCTTGGTCAACCGCATTGCCCCATTTGGATACGCCTGTTGGGATGTAAACGATCCCTTTTGCCTTATTCGGATCGATAATCGCCAGTGTCGAACCGGCATGCATCGCTACCGAGCTAACGCCTTGTGTAATGCCAAACGATTGGGCTGGCGCTACGATATCGGTCGCGTTCACATCGCCAAGTGCATTGTAACGGAAACGAATACCAAAATTGCTGCCAAGCCAGTCAGAGCTGCTCACATTTTGCATCGCCGGCGAGTTCGCTTCTTCGCTGCTCATGCCGAGTGCTGGATTGTTGTAAGCGCCACGACGATAGCCGTTCATCGCTTCAGAACCATCCCAGCGGTTTTTGTTGCGATCGGCATTGTAATGGTCACCGATGAAGAAAATGCTGCCGCCTGCTTTCACATATTGCAACATCGCTGCTTGCTCGCTCGTTTTGAATGGCACGTTTGGCTCAGCGAGCACGAATACGTCATAGTTTTTCAGTTTGTCATAGGTGATCGCCTGTTCGCCAAATGTATACGGAATCGAGCGCTCCAATGCGTCTACTGTAAAGCCGTCAGCGCGCAGTGCGCTGGCAAAGTCGGAGAAACCGCCGTCAATGACCCAGTCCGCCGCACCGGCAGTTTGCGCATGGGAGTTGTCGAACAATACTTTTTTGCCTGATCCATTCGGCGGTGTGGTACCTGGATCAGGATTTGGTGTTGGCGTTGTGCTGTCGCCGCCTAATGTGATTGCGGTTGGGCTTTTTACGCCTGCAAAATTGTTATATGTACCCGCTGTGCCGGTAACGGTAACCGTTTTGCCGACTAGACCCGGATTCGTTTGCAGTCCGAATTGGGAGCGATACGACGATGTGATTTGTACGTCCAGCAGCTTGCTTGTATTCGTTTCGCTGCTGCTATCTGCCAATAGGACGTTAAAGTCATTGGCAAATGGACTTTTGAAATTCGCCGTCTGCGAGCCGCTTGCATGACCGACTATAATACCGGTGACTGTAATTGTACCGCCATTTTGCGCTTGAATTGCCTGTGCTACCGTTAATGCGTCTGCTGCCTTTACCTGCTGTGGCACAATCGTCAATAACGAGGTGACCGCCAGCAATGCTGTCAGTACGATTGCTGACAGTCTTTTGTTCATCTGATGCTTCATAAGCACGCCTCCTGTACCCGCATGTATGGGCAAAATGTGATTCTTTAATAAAGATAATTCTTTTTTATCTAGCAAATTCCTCTTTTATGTAAAAATTTAATAAAATTTACTTTTGTAATAGTGGAAAGTGGACAAATCGCGTGAATTTCGCTAAAATGTCCAATGTGTCAATCATCCTACCTTTCAACTAAACCATCGAAACATAGCCGATTAACGGCGAATTTCATCATTTACGTACCACATCTACACGGAGGCGATTTATATTTTTGATAAATTAGAGAAAAAGTCACTCGTAGAGCAGCTTTGCGAACGACTGGAACAACAAATTCGCAGCGGTGTTTGGAAAGTAGGCATGCGCATTCCGAAAGAAGCCGATCTGATGGAGCAATTCGGCGTCAGCCGTAATACATTGCGCGAAGCGGTGCGGGCGCTCGTGCATGTAGGGCTGTTGTCGACACGCCAGGGCGACGGTACATTTGTCGTTGCCGACAGCCCGCTAGGACCTGTGTTGCAAAAGCGACTTAGCAGCTCAAGTGCGATTGAGATGTTGGAAGTGCGTCATGCGCTTGAGCGGGAAGCGGTAATGCTGGCGTGTGAGCGGCGTACGGAACAACAGCTTGCCACGATGGATCGTTATGCAGAGCGATGTGAGCAATATCGAGCGAACAGGCAGATTGAGCGCTTTGTCGATGTCGATATGCAGCTTCATCAAACGATTGTAGCGGCAGCGGGTAATCCGTTGTTGGTCGATCTGTATCAACATCTGTTTGAACGTATTCAAATGTCGATTATGAGCACGACCGAAGTCGATGATAACGGGCATGATCATACCGGGCATCGCAATTTAATTGCCGCGATTCGCAAGCGCGATGAAGCGCAGGCAGCGGCGATTGTCGACGATTATATTCAGCATTTTAAAAGTAAGCTGGCAGAAGGGAAGCACACATTATGAACAATCCGTTACAACCACCCGGCACGTCCGCCCATTTGCGCAATCCGGCGTTTCTGCTGTTTTGTATTTTGTTCGTTTCGTTTAATATGCGCAGTCCGATTACCGGGCTAAGTCCGCTGCTTGATCTAATTCGCGGCGATTTCCCGATTTCCAATACGATGGCAGGCTTTTTGACGACGATTCCGTTGCTGGCGTTTGCACTATTATCGCCGTTTGTGGCGAAAATGGCAGGCAGTTATGGGATGGAGAAAATTATTTTCGGCTCGTTGATCGTGCTTGTGATCGGCGGCTGGCTGCGTCCGTTTGGCGGGTTGACCATGCTGATCCTCGGTACATTTTTGACAGGGCTGGCGATTGCGGTCGTAAACGTCATTTTGCCGGGGCTGATTAAACGTGAATTTCCGCATCGGATCGGTTTGATGACGAGCATTTATTCGATCTGTACGAATGTGTTTGCCGCGCTAGCGTCTGCGGTCAGTTTACCATTGGCACTGAATGGTGGGTTAGGCTGGAAAGGATCGATTTTGACGTGGACGGTGCTTGCTACGGTGGCGCTGCTGCTCTGGACGACACAGTTACGTCATAACCGGGTCGCTCGCCTTGCTGCACGCGCCAAACATGCTGGACAAAGTGTATGGCGTTCACCGCTGGCGTGGAAAATTACGTTTTTTATGGGCATGCAGTCGTTGATCTTTTACGTATCGATCGCCTGGTTGCCAGATATTTTGCAGCAGCAAGGGCTAACCCGATTGCAGGCAGGTTATATGCTGTCACTGATGCAATTTTCGATGTTGCCGTTTAATTTTATGGTGCCGATTCTGGCGGCACGTCTTGCCACGCAGCGCTTGCTCGTGCTGGTGACGGTCGTGCTATATTTGATCGGACTTGCCGGGCTGATTTGGGGTGGCGGTCATATGGTGTTCATTGCGATCAGCCTCATTCTAATCGGCATCGCGGGTGCCGCCTCATTCAGTCTGTCGATGATGTTTTTCAATTTGCGTACCCGTACGCCAGAGCAGGCGACCGAAGTGTCCGGGATGGCGCAATCGATCGGCTATTTGCTGGCGGCGTGCGGGCCGACATTGTTCGGTATTTTGCATGATCTGTCCGGGAGCTGGACAGCACCGCTATTTCTACTCGTCATCGCGGCGCTTACACTGCTCTATACAGGAATTGGCGCAGCCAGCCCAGGTTATATCGATCACCGTACAGATGTAAAAAGTACACAACTATAGATTAATAACTATAAAATAGGGTATGTTGTATAAGTGAGCTGTTTATGTAAAACCGAAGGAGGAATCATCCATGACAACACATATCAAAGCAACCGCCAAGCTGAACAACGGTGTGGAAATGCCGTGGTTCGGATTGGGCGTATGGCAGGTAGAAGAAGGCGAGGATGCAACCCAATCGGTGCATGCCGCGCTAAAAGCAGGCTATATTTCGATCGATACGGCTGCCGCTTACAAAAATGAAGAAAGTGTCGGCAAAGCGATTCGCGAATCCGACATCCCACGCGAGCAATTGTTTATTACGTCCAAGCTGTGGAATGCCGATCAAGGCTATGACTCGACATTGGCGGCGTTTGATGCCACGATGGACAAGCTTGGATTGGATGTACTCGATCTGTATCTAATCCATTGGCCAGTTAAAGGCAAATATAAAGACTCCTGGCGTGCGATGGAAAAGCTGTACAAAGATGGTCGCATTCGGGCGATCGGCGTAAGTAATTTCCAGCCGCATCATCTGGACGATCTGCTCGCGGATGCCGAAGTGACACCTGCGGTCAATCAGGTGGAATTCCATCCGCTGCTGACGCAAAACGAACTGCTCGACTACTGTGTGCAAAAAGGCATTCAAGTGGAGGCATGGTCACCGCTCGCACGCGGCAAGCTGTTCGACAATGAAGTGGTGAAAACGATCGCGGACAAATACGGCAAAAGCCCTGCCCAAGTGCTATTGCGCTGGGTACTCGACAAAGGTGTCGTCGTGCTAACCCGTTCGGTCAAACCAGAGCGCATCGCGGACAACGCCGATATTTTCGACTTCCAGTTGACGATCGACGAGATCGACCAGCTAAGCGCACTGAACAAAAATGAACGTACCGGCCCAGACCCGGATAATTTTAATTTTTGATGGGATGATTGGATGCAAGGAGCAGGCTCCGTTAAGCGGGAGTCTGCTCTTTTTGATGGTAATTTACTATTGATATGAAAGATTATATTAGGAATGAATTATGTTATGATGAGTTTGAAATAAGCATGGCAAAAATCAAGTGCTAAACCAGTTCAATATTTGTTATCTAAGCTTATGAAGGAGGTAACCCATTGAATCCAATTCGGGATTTATATATAGACGGATACCGTGGTATCCAACAATTAGAATTAAAACAATTCAGCCAAATCAATCTCATTATCGGTCAAAATAATCTCGGTAAAACGTCCATTTTAGAAAGTATCGAACTGTTATCCAGACCGGGCGATGTATCGCAGTTCATTTCCACCTCGAGAAGCCGAGATCGAATGACGGTTATGCTTTCTAAAAATAGACTGCCTGTAATAGATCACGTTCTGTGGACATTTCCGATCCAATCCCATCTTTCTTTTAATCAGATCATAAGAAATCCAATACGTTTGCGAGCAAATGGTAAATTAGGACATAGTGGATATCAAAACATCGAATATACGATAAACTATGAACAGTCCTCAGCCTTTCCTACTCATGAACAGATAGACAAAACAATGGATATCGATGATTATGATCTTGCCCTAGGAGAATTTGAAGAAAATCGAGTATTGGAATTATATTTCAGCCTAAAAAAAGATAATATTTGGGAAGAAGAACAAAGTACAATTACCGACAATCTGCGAATGTCTAATCAAAATACGATCCAAGTAGCAAAAGTGCCTAGTCAGAAGAAAAGTCCGTTATTTAAATATAAATCAGTCTCTCCAATCGATCATCGCATACTGCCCGTTTCTCCAACATTCATCACTGAAAGTATTATATCTGGTGAGGAAAATAGCATTATTCAACTATTGCAACAATTTGACGCAGACATCGAAGGCATCGAATTGCTTGCTCCATCTGTAAATAGTACCGTTCCTTATTTCAAGCATCGTACAATGGGGTTTGTACCTATTACCGTATATGGTGACGGTGTAAGAAGAATTTTAACGATTGCTACTGCCATGATTAGAGCACGTAATGGGCTGTTATTAATTGACGAGGTGGAAACAGCGATTCACTCCAAATTATTAAAGAAATTTTTCAATTGGCTCGTAACGAACTGTAAAGTATATAACATACAGCTATTTATTACGACGCACAGTTTAGAAGCTATCGATGCTATTCTTTCTGCCGATCAAGCACATTTGAACGAAATGACAACGTATAGATTAGAAAGATCAAAAGACAGAGACAAAACCGTGGCAAAACGATTTATTGGAGAAGATATGTATGCGTTAAGATATGAATTAGGTCAGGATGTGAGATAACGTTGCACTATTCTTATATAATGGTTGAGGGTCCGCACGATATTGAAGTAGTTGGCAGAATTTTAAAATTTTATGGCTTGGATCGTGTTAAACATATCGACGATTTACAATCGTACTGGCAAGATGTTATACCGAATAAATTTCCTCATCAAGGAAATCTTTTGGCTAGAGTGCCGATTCCGATCTTTTTTCAAAATGACCATTATTCTATAGCGATCCATTCAGCGGGCGGTATTTCAAAAATTCCGAAACTGTTACGATTAACACTGCTGAATATATTAAGCAAAGAAAACGAGTTTTTGAATTCGATTGGTGTAATTATCGATGCAGACACATTAGATGCTGTGCAAAGCTTTAGTAAAATATTGCCTGGCTTAATCGATGCGCATGAACATTTTGCCGAATTAACCTCCCCTGGTCAGGTTAAACATACTGCACCTAATATTGGCGTCCATATTTTCCCGGACAACATCCATAAAGGTACATTGGAAGATATGTTACTTCAAGCAGCTGAAGTCGTATACTCGGATATTTTGAACAGCGCGACAAACTATGTCGATCATACGCATGATATATACAAACATAAATGGGGCATAACTGATCGCTCCAAAATTATAGTCGGCTGTATCGCCAATATTTTGAAGCCGGGGAAAGCCAATCAAGTATCGATCCAAGACAATGATTGGATATCAACAATGACCAGGCAATTGGCATCGGTAAAAAGCCTTGACGATTTCTTGAAATCTTTACTGCAATTGTAATCAACTAATTGGATAACCAGGTTAACAACTAACCTTTGTCAGAAACGAGCCAATAAAAAAAGCTCCCGTCGCCTGCGGAAGCTATCATTCATGCTATTCAAGTATGTGTCCATCATTGAATCTTATCGGTCGTGCTGATGGATAATCGTTTACATTTGCGCTTACATCGAACCTACGATTGAACTGCGAGTGCCTAGTAATGTTTGTTTTAAATGATTGTACTGATTAAGTATAGAGTCCACTCTTCTCGACTGGTCCAATACGCGGTGGTCATGAAGATCATAACATTGTACCATGTCATTAAGTTCCCGGCGCTCAATTTCGATATATTCTTCCATCTGCTTAAGCTCTGTCAAGAAACTCACCTCCTGCCGCGATATTTAAAAGGAACAGAAGTACGGATGCATCAAGTCGGTTTTCTCTTTATTTCCTTTGCTTGTATCTGTTACTCTGTCTACGAATTTTACCAAACGATTCCTAATTCTACCATATCAGATTTACATACACTTTAACTTTTAAAGTAAGTTGTGACCAGGTAGTAACTACGCGCAGACGTATATTTCACTCTCTGTTGTCAATTTAATGATGAAGTAAACATAGTGCACACTAACGATGATCACTAGCAGAAATAATCAAGGCGACTCATGCAAAAAATCCGTGATCATTAAAAACACCGGCGACACGAACGACAATGAGCCGCCGCATCACCGGCTATGATCGTTGTACAATGCATGCGTAACGTTGCTTTGTCTAGATCGGCTGTTTGCGCATCATTATATTCGCTACATCTACGCGCTTCGTCAACAAACCGCCGCTTATTCGACAATCGTATTCGTCAGCGGCCCGCTGCCCAGATGACCGGAGCGATTCACCTTCGTTTTTAAATATTTTTCGTTGAATTCGGAAATGTCACCCCAGAGTGGGATACGACCGCTTACACCTGCACCGGAACGTTTTAATGCGTCCAGCTTGCGCGGATTGTTCGTGATCAACGTAACCGGCAACTGGCGCAGCTGATTGAGTACGGCGATCGCATCGTCATAGTTGCGCATATCGTCTTCAAAACCGAGCTCCAAATTGGCTTCGACTGTATCCAAGCCTTGCTCCTGCAATACATATGCCATCGCTTTGCTAAACAGTCCGATCCCGCGTCCTTCATGATTGGCAAGATAGAACAATGCACCTGTACCGTGCGCAGCGATCATTTTCATCGATTGTTTCAACTGGTAGCCACAGTCACAGCGCTTGCTGCCAAAAATATCGCCGGTATGGCAAATGCTATGCATCCGAATAAGCGCATCCGGCGCGCCTTGGAAATCGCCGTAGACGAGCACACTCGATTGCTGTGCTTCCGCCAGATTAGACGAAGACAGCATATCGATAATCGCCGCATGATCCATATTCGGATTGCCGCATTCCGCACCCGGCATACTGTCACAGCGCAGCCAGCAATACCATTGAAAGATCACCGTTTCTCCATCTAAATTAACAGGCAACCGAATCGGGCCGACCAAATAGATCGATTTGTCCTGACTCGGTACGATTTGAATGCGATCTTTAAGCGCTTCGGTGATTTGGGGATTAATCATTGTAAATTACCTCCGGTTATGTGTATCTTGTCAGTGATACATACGTGTAATAGGGCAAATTGGATGATAGTACATGATGACTGCAATCCAGTACACCTCTGCTACCGATCCATTAAAACCGATATAAGAGCTGCCTAAATGAACTAGCTAACGACGATGTGCCGGATTCATATTCAGAGCTGATACGCCGGGAATTGACCGCTAAAGCTGGATTCACGGGCAAATTGGCTGTCCAGCTCAGCGCGTGTTTCCTGACGACGCAGTTGTTCAAATGGCTTCAACCGTGCTAGCCCAGTGTCACCTGCCTGTAATGCATCCAGCAGCAGCGGCGCCAACACATGCGCATCTTTCATCGCGCTGTTCACACCGATCGCGCCGGTCGGGCTGAACGTATGCGCCGCATCACCCATAATGACGAGACCAGGCTGTACCCATGTGTCACATAGACAGCTCTGTACTTTGAGCAACACAAAGTCGTTCCATGCCCGCAGATGACGCCGTACAGTCTGTTCCAATTCGGGAAACGATTCGATCAGCGCTTCGGTAAACGGTTCAACCGGTGTCTTGCGCAACATGGGAAAGCTGTCTTGTTCGATATTCCAGCCAATCTGAATATAGCCTCCCTGCTGGCTGAATAGCGCCAACTGTGATTGCTGGGTAAATGCCATACGCACGGTAGCAGGCCAACCGGTCGGTGCCGGAATGCGCGCCCAGAGCAGATCGAAGCCATGTTTCAAAATTTGCGCGCTAATACCTGCCAGCTTGCGCACGGTGGAATAACGTCCGTCCGCACCGATGACCAGTTTGCTGCGAATATGCATTTCTTCACCTTGATGACGCACTTTTACCCCGTTTACCGCACCGCTAACCGGATCATGCAGCAGCTCAGTCACACTGCTGTCCATCATCAGACGATAATTAGAATAGGGGACGGATTGACCGATCAGCACCTGCAGCAAATTTTTTTGCGGAACATGGATACCGGTATGCCGCTCGCCGGGAGCTGGCAAGATCGTTTTGACGATGCGTCCCTGCTGAAAATATTCTACACGTTCCATCAGCAAAAGTCCTGCTTGCTGTACATGTGCATACAGACCATGCTCTCTTAAAATCTGTTCGCCCTGCGCATTTAAATGCTCGCCACGAAACTCTTTATCGATGCCAGCATGCCGTTCCAGCAAGATCACGTCTACACCGCTGGCAGCAAGCAAATAGCCAAGCAGCGCTCCACCTGGCCCTGCACCGACAATCGTTACGTCTGCATATAAGCTCATCGGTTTCTCCTTTCCACCTCGTTTTTAGTATCTTTATTTGTAGTAGCAACATATTTAAATGAATATTACTTACTTTTAATAAGTAAAGTATATGAAATAACAATTCCTTTGTCAATATCGTCAGCAACGTGCCAAAAAGCCAGGGAATTACGTGTCCCTGACTTCCATATCGGCTTCTGGATCGGTTTCCGGATCAGCTTGCGGCTGCAAATGAATCGGTATATTGCCAATATGCAGCAGCGCTTCTCTCATCCCTTCCAGATCAAGACCATCCGCAGCAAATGCCTGGCGCACGAGCCCTGGCTGTACAAATTCATCATATTTGCCCAGATAAGGCGCTTCTTCATCACCAAGCAATTGCTCCGCAAAATCGATGCGCTGGCATTCGGCAATCATCTCAGCGAGCAATTCATACGCATCCGCACGACCGGAGACGACCAAATAATACGGCTCCATCGGCGTCACTGCGCGCAGTCCAAGCCGCTCCGCCAAATTGTGCTTGAGCAAACGTTCCAGCGTACGAAACGGCTTGCTGCCCATCCACGGCAACACAAAGCAGGAATCGCCGCCAGCAGGCAATACCGGCGTTTGCAGCAGCCCTGTTTCGCGTGCCAATCTGCGCGCACGTTCCAGACGTGCCGCCGCATTCGGAGCGAGATACGCATACAGCTCGGTCGAAGCGAGAATATCGCGAATTTTTTGCATAACTCGAGTGTCCACATCGCCGCCTGCACCGAGCCAGAGCGTATCGACTTTACCTTGCGACGATTTCACATAGACCGCTTTATGGCGGCTATCGATCTCCTCCACTTTCCAAAGCTTACCGGCGAGCGAAAAGCAATAACCCGGCGGCGGTACGGTCGTAATCGAACCGATTTCCTCGGAGCCGTTGTAGACGACGTGTTCCTCATCGTCTTTGAACACCGCATAAAAGCGGAAATTGTTGACGATTTTCTCGCCTGCCATGCCGATAATGAGCGTGCCTTCCTCGGTCTGCTCAATATGATCCAATTGCAACAAATAACGCAAAAACTGTTGATACTGCTCGACCGTAAATGCGCGAAATGGCGGCAGCGTCATAATCGCACGCGCCAGCTCGGCAGGTTCGGCTTCGCCCATACTTTTGAGCGTACTCATCGTCTGATGATACAAAATGCCGATCGGCAACCGACGCGCCTGAAACGGCTCCACCCAGCGATCGCGCACATACAGCTCAATGACTGCAATCGCGCGCAGCATCATCCACGGCATGCGCGCCGGAAGCTGAGCTTCTTCATCTTCTTCCTCCGGGCAGACGAAGATCATTTCCGATACCGCACCTTCACGTCGCCCGGAACGTCCGAGCCGCTGCACAAAGCTGGAGCATGAGTACGGCGCGCCGAGTTGGATGACCCGTTCCAACTCCCCTAGATCGATCCCGAGTTCTAGCGTCAGCGTTGCCGCTGCGACCGCCGGGCCATAACCTTCACGTAAAGCTGCTTCCGCTTCCTCACGCAACATCGCTGAAATGCTGCCATGATGCACATGGAAAATGTCCGGCTCTTGTCGTTTGGCAGCGACGCGCCGCATTTCCAATGTTAAATATTCCGCATCCGAGCGGCTGTTAGTGAAAATAAGCGCCTTTTTGCGATGCGTCTGGTCGTAAATGAAGTTATGGTACGCCTGCTGCGCATATTCCAGCTGCTGCGCCTGCTCCTCATTGCGCGCATCAGGGAAGGAGAAATGTTCCACACTGAGACGCAGACGGCGCGAGCCTTGCGGCGATACGACTTCTACCGGTTGCCCTGTATCCGAACTAAGCCATGCGCATGCACTGTCGTAATCGCTTAGCGTCGCTGACAGACCAATCCGCTGCGGACGGCAACCTGCCATACGCTGAATGCGCGATAGCTGCGCCAGCACTTGTACGCCGCGATCGACACCCATAAACGCATGCACTTCATCGACGACGATATAACGCAAATCACCGAACAGCGCCGGAATCGCATTCGGCTTGTTCATCAATAGCCCTTCCAGCGATTCCGGCGTAATTTGCAAAATGCCAGACGGGTTTTGCACCAGCTTTGTTTTGTGCGATTGCGGCACATCGCCATGCCAATGCCAGACCGGAATGTCGGCATCGCGCAGCACGCCTTTCAACCGTTCGTACTGATCATTAATAAGCGCCTTCAGCGGCCCGATGTACAAAATGCCGACCGAGCTGGAAGGCTGCTCATACAGCGCCGTCAACGCCGGAAAAAACGCCGCTTCCGTTTTGCCGGACGCGGTGCCGGAGGCGATCAACAGATGATGTGGCGTATCTAACAACACACGGCACGCTTCCACCTGCGCCTCACGCAGCTCCTTCCAACCGCTGCGATAAATGTATTCCTGAATAAACGGTGCGAGCCGATAAAACGGATGCCCGCTCACAGGTCAAACTCCGCCAGAAAATCATCCACTTCATCCGCTTGCGCCGGTGCTACTCCGCGTGCAGTCGTATGATTGGTATTTGCATTCGCCACATGCCCTGGGGTAGTCCCTGGACGATCATCCGTCATCGCAGGTGCTGTCGGAGCTGCCGCCAGTTCACCTAGCAACAGTTCAAAGCTCAATTCCTCGTTAAAATGGAGCGTATTCAGCAGATCGACAAAATCGCGCACAACTTCGCGCGGCGTAAGCAGCTCATCCGCACCGAGCCGCCCGACCGCAGTCTGCATAAAAGCGACTAGTTGCCCTTGTTCTAGCACAGCGTCATATTTATAATGCTGGCTATGAATATCGCGCAGCTTTTGCAGCATTAGCAATATTTCTTCAGGAGACAGCATGTCCAGCCGTATGACCGGGCCGGCAAAATTTTTCGTGCCACTCGTCATAAACCGACTTTCCGCCAGCCGTGAACGCAGCGCTTCATAGCTGTACAAGCCACGGCGCGGGTCTTCGACAAACTGCGGCGTACCGCCGACAAACACACCTAAATGCCCCGCTTTTCCTTGCATCGTATCGTTAAAAATCGTCAGCAGTTTCTCATAGTTGCTCTGACGTGCCACACTATTGGAAATTTTGTACAAATTAACGCCTTCGTCGACAAACAGCAGCAATCCTTTGTACCCGATCCGTGCCGCAAACTCTGCCCACAGCTTCATATAGTCGTACCAGCCGTCATCGTCAATAATGACGCCTACATTCAGCTCACGCTTCGCTTCGGTACGCGTCTGGTATTCACCGCGCAGCCAGCGCAATGCCGCTTGTTTGAGCGCATCTTCGCTTAGTCGGATGCCTTGCCAGTAAGCCGACAATACTTTGGCAAAATCAAACCCATGTACCCAGCCTTCCATCTCCGCGGTCACCGCATGGATACGGCGCTGCACTTCGCTACCAATCGTCGGATCATCCGCACCGATACGCTGCTCATCCATCACCTGCTGTTGCAGTGTAGAAATCCATTTTTGCAGCATCGATTCCAGCGCACCACCGTCTGGACGGGTACGAGTGGACAAATTGGTCATCAGTTCGCGATACGTCGCTAACCCTTGCCCTTTGGCACCAGTCAGCCGGCGTTCGGGCGACAGATCGCCATCGGCAACGATAAAACCGCGATCCATCGCATAATTGCGCACCATTTGCAGCAGAAAGCTTTTCCCGCTACCATAGCGTCCAGTAATGAGTTTGAACGCAGCGCCGCCATCAGCAACATTGTCCAGCTCACGTAAAATGGACTCAATCTCATATTTGCGTCCGACCGCGATATGCTCCAGTCCGATTCTCGGCACCACACCTGCGGCAAACGAGTTTACCAGTGCGGTCGTGACGCGTTTTGGTATTTTCACATCATTCATTTCCAGTTCACCTCATGATGATTGCATCTAGCAATGATCTGTATTCTTCCATAACCGTACCATCATCCAGCAACAGATCACCAAGCTGATCCATCGCCAGCTCATTGATCTCGTCCGCCAGCAACGCTGCCATCGTACCATAACGCGCGGCTACAGCTTGCAAAGCATGATCATCCGCATATTCCAGCATCGCAGCTAGCAGCTCGATATGCTGCGGCTGCATCGCTTGCAGACAATCTTGCCATTCTTGTTCCAGCTCCGACATATCGAGCAAAGTTACATTTGTGCCTACCGCTGCTGCGGTATTGATAACAGGCTCGAGATCACTTTGAGCGACGGTCATATGCTGGACGATCGTATGCTCGACTTGCGCTGATGACTCCGATGGAAGCGGCATGGGCGCGGTTTCATCCAGTTCATCCGACATTTGCATCGCACCAGGCACGATGAGCTCATCCAGTTCCTCGTATATCGGTTCAACATGCGTGGAGAAGTCATATACGGTATTCGCTGACGCTACAGCTCCAATTTGCATATGCATATGTTGATGGTCTAATGTATGCTCGTTCTCTGCTGCATAATCATCTTCGCTTGCACGCATGTCATCGCTAACGTTCGCTTGCATAATAACATATTCATCATCAACAATAGGACGATTTTCCACCCGTCTGTTGTGATCTTCATCCACCTGTACTTCGCTCGGGTCGATTCCCTTAGCTTGACCGGTAGCGGCTGCCCAATCGGCGTAAGCCTGTTCAGCCTGCTGTTCCTGGCGGATCATTTCTTTGTCTTCCTCACGCAGTGTTAACATATCCCGCACAACCGCCGAATCCGCCTGCAACCGTTCCAACAGTGTCGGGTCGATCTCCACGCGGCGCGGCGCTGCCTGTTGTTCAGGTGGATGAAATGCCCGGCGAATATAACGCTCGATCAGACGGGCGATTTCCGGTTCCACCGGCGGCTGAATGCGCAACCGACCGTTGACGTTAAGCTGGCGACGCAGTTCATTTTCAGTCAGCTTAACGATACCGGTCAAAAATTCACGCAGTGGTGCATGTTCGGTTAGCGGCAAACGGCGTACGGTACAAGTACGTCCATGACGCGTCGAATCATATACCGCACTGCGGAACAAATAACGTTCACTTTCCCGATAGACCGGAGGGCGAAACAGCCCGAGCAACCGACTGCCTTGCTGCCGCTCCAAAAACGCATCCACCGCTGCCAGTACTTTCGGTATATATTCATTCAGCGCTGCCCGCCCTTCATCGACATAAAAGCGACTTCGTTCCAAATCGTAATCAAGCAGTGACGGCAACAATTCCATCGGCATGACGATAGGTGAAGCGGTGAACAATCGCTGCCACTCCAAATCGACCAGCTCGGACGGCACATGTCGCGGCGCTTCCAGCAACAGTTCAAGCAGCGGTTCGTCCAGACTGTGCACCTGTGCAAAGTCTACAATCCACGACGGCACATACCGATCCAACTTGCCAAAACGATGCCGATACTGCCGCCACACATTTAGCAGCAGACGATACCCGTCCAGCGGCTCTTGCCAGCCTGCTCCGTTAATCACCTCATAACAGAGCAGGAAAATATACGACAGATCGGTCGCCGGATAACGCTGCTGGCGCACCTCGCCACGCCAGTAAAAATACCAACGTTTTTGCCGCCATGTCATGCTCTCATAGGTCGGCCAATAGCTCATAAACGGCACAAATTCGGCTTCCGTTTCCGTCTGCTCCGCCATCTCCTGTGCACGCAGCGCAAACACATATTCCGCACTCTGAATCGCTGACAACGAGCGCCCTTCAGTTTGTGACAGATGCTGTTCAAAAGCAGCTGCTCCGGTTGCAGCTGGCGGATACGCAGCGAACAGCGGCTCAAGCGCTAGCGCTTGCTGCTCGGCAGGCGCTAGCGGACTGTGCCGGGTTAAAGCTTCATTAGACAGCGACCGATCTGGTAATACCGGAGCTTGAGCGGACATATGTTTCACTGCGTCTGTATGCTCATGATTTGGGAGCGGTTCATCCGGTGCCGGAATCGTGTAGCAGATGCCGTCTGTACGTGATAACAAAATCGGCACGTCAGAGCGCTCGGCTTTACGCTGATGAGCATTCAGATGCGCAGAAGCGACATCCACACGATCCGCCATATGCTTCGCATAGGCAGCCGCTGCCTCTCCGGCAAATGGCAGATGGTTAGCTTGCTGCGAACTTTGCTCATCTTGTATATTATGCCGCCTAGCCGCTTTGCCATAACTATGTTGCTGCATAGACTCCATATCGATATCGTTCAACATCGCCGCATGAGCGATTTCGCTAGCCTCACTCATTTGGCTAGCCTCACTATCGAAATTAGGCTCGCTCTGTTCATTTCCCGCATCCGGCACTTCGAGCCATCCCGCTCCATCGGTGCCAAATGATGCGTGTGCGCCATTCCGATTTTGCTTCGTTGTCCCATTCCCGCCATCATCCAATTGTTCATCGATGTGCAAAGCGGGCGGCACATACAACCGCCGACTGCTCGCTTCGGTATGCGGCAGCTCCAATTCAGCGCCTGCATAAGCTGTATGTGGCACATACTCGGCAGCAGAATGGCTCGGTGTCGATTCCGACTGCTGTTCTGGCTGTACAAAAGCAGGCGGACGCTGAATATGGATACCTTGCCGGGACAGCTCCTGCAATAGCCCTTCCATCCGTTCGGCTTTGCTCCTGCTATCCGGCACCGGTTGCGAAGACGCTGCTGCAAATGATGCCATCGCACGGGAATCGCCGTGACGATGTAAAGGCGGAGCTAAAAACCCCGCTTGCTCCGGATCGCCTGCATCGCGCTCCGGTGACGGCATATCCGGTTGTTCATTGCGCGCCGGAATGCGTAAACCGCGCTCCTGTGCGCCCAATTCCAGCTCGGTAAAGCCGCCAACACGCGCCATTTGCGCCAATCCAGGTTGTGCGGGACGCCGTGCTACCATCGTATAGGGCGACGGCAGCTCGGTTAACGGATGCTCCGGGTCGGCAATCGCATATTCGCGTACGACCGAATGGAACAATTTAAGCAGACTCGTCTGTGCAGTACGCAAATGCGGATCATCCAGTAGCTCCTGTTCGGTGAAAATGGACAGACGGATGCGCGCATTAATGCCGTTGAGCGCGCGATACATTTTGCTAGTCACATCCGCTGTCATCTCATCCGGTTCCAAATAGATCGCAATATCGACCCCGCCCGGCAAAACCGAACTGCGCTGACCGAGCAAGCTGACCGGAACGGCAATCAACGGACGCGCCACCTCACTACCTGCACGCGCCGCAGCTTTGCCTATGGTCGCCTCCTGCCAATACGGTTCCAGCATTGACGACCATCGTTTGCGCAGCTCGTTTAATAGCGCCTTCCGTCCGATTAAGGCGATTCGGCATGACGGAAACCGCCGGATACGCTCAGCGACAAATTGTCCTAACGCATCCGCCTGTGCGATCACGCCACCGAGCATCGCCCCGGAAATTCCCCAGCGGCACAAAAATTCAAAATGATCTACCAATCCGCCATTTCCATCCGGCAATGCCAGCTCGGGAATGAACATTTCTTCCCACGGGCCACGCAGTCGCTCTGAACCACGCTGGATAATTTCCTGCGGCGTCAAACGGCTATTACGCTCTAATGGCGTTCCGTCCGCCAGCCGTCCCATCGGTCCAAGCCCGATTTCACGCAGCAAGTCGGTTTCGATATGGCTGCCATCGTCCAATAGGATCGCTGCACCCGCCGCACCCATCCGGCGTGAAAGTTCCAGCGCCGGATAACGGATACCGCCAATTTCGATCATCGGTACGACAAATGTTTGCCCGACGCCATCGCGTTCTTCCAGCCGACCTTCCAGCACCCAGCGCGCCGTCGTATGGGCATCGGTATGAAACGCTGCCGTTTCATACGGAATAGGCGGCGCTACCGCAGACGGTGTGACGGCGGCAACGGTAGCGGGCAACTCGTCCTGCACATCCGCCATAAAACCGGCTTCTTCATGCTCATAGCTCCACATCTCCCCTTCATACAGCATCGCCGCCGAATCTGCACTTCCCGCCAGCACCGCTGCCGCATGTTTGTCCCAATACGCCTGCACCGGTGCGCCTTCATCGGTTTCCAGCGTGCCCGGCAACAAGCGCAGCAGCCTTGCATACAGTTTGCCCGCTTCATCAGGACGCAGCAAACATTCACTGTGACCGGCAGCGCTAAGCTGCCAACGCTGCTCGCCAGACAGCATGCTGCCCATAACAAGCTGCTGGATATTCCGCGCTTTTTCCGGCTCAATAGCATGACTGCCATAGGAGATATGCAGGAAAAAGCCTCGGTCTTCCTCGAAGCTGAGCAGGGCGATATATGATTTGTCCGTGAATGATGCGGGAGTAGTTAACGTCATGATGCAACCTGGCCTTTCTGTTTAAGCTTAGTCAACATAATAATCCCAATTATACATGAACCGTTTGCCCGATTGGTATAGGTAACGAACATATTTTCGTCATTTGCGGACATGACAAGAAGCCGAAGCGCTATCATGAAAGTGTCACAATAGGGCGGCTCCGGCTTATTTTACGGTATGATTTTGTGCAAAAATATTCACTGGATTGGCGACGGAATGCGAAATTGGCGGTAAATCCATCCAATTAATTCCATTTCATCCGGCAATCCGCCGGCAAAACCAACATAACCATCCGGTCGGAGCGCTACATAACCGCCACGCTCCATCCCGTATAACCGTCGTAATGTTGAATCCGGGTCAGGCAAAAGCGTCGACGGACGCGGTTCACGCAACATAAGCGGCAGATCAGGCAGTACGATCACCGTATCCAGCACTGGACGCCAGCTGTCCGAAATGCGATTCAGCAGCGGGATACGGGTGCGTTCATCCTCATCCCATTGCTGCGGGTCTTCAGGGCGCGGCAGCAGCGGCTCTGTATCCGGGAAGACGAGCAACAGATGCTTGTCCCGGCTCCACCAACTTAGCCCGTCCGCTCCGCGCGGCGCACGATCACCAGGCACGACCATGCCATGCTTCCAGTGATCGCCCTGCATGACCAGCTCGCTATGACGATAATGGATTCCCGTTTCGGACAATGAGCGCGCGAGTAAACGCTGTATGAAGTGTCGGGAAGAAACGAGCGGTGCTACCGTATTGCGAGCGACAGCAAACAGCGGGAAACGATTGAGCGACAGCCGTGTCAGCAAGCCTGTCCAGCGCAGCAATGTACGTCCGACAGGCTCGCGTTCTTCATCATAGCTGTCCAGCAAACTCTCATCTGCACGCCCGCTGCATACAAGCGCCAGCTTCCAGCCCAAATTAAGTGCATCCTGCATGCCTGTGTTCATGCCTTGCCCACCTAGCGGAGAGTGAATATGCGCCGCATCGCCTGCCAGCATAACTGCACCGACGCGATAATGCTCGACTTTACGCTGGTTAATACGAAAGCGTGTCATCCAGATCGGATCGTATGCACGCAATTGTCCACCTGTGCATTCATCCAATATATGCTGAATTTCCGGCAGCGTAATATCGTGCGCCTGCCCGTCTGCTGCTGACCATTCATTAGCATTTTCGTGCGCGGCGGCTTGCCCCTGACTACTTTGGCGTTCGGGAGCAGCAATAATGACGCGATGACGTCCGCTACGCAGTGGGAAAAAGGCAGCGATCTGTCCTTGATGCAAATGCACATGTAGACGATCATGCTCGATCTCACCTTCGATCCGCACATCCGCCAGCGCAAATTGCTGCATGATCGATGTGCCCGGAAATGCCATCCCTAGCAGATGACGCACTTTGCTATGGGCACCATCACAGCCGATCATCCAGCCTGCGTGAATACGTTCGGTATTCGGTGTACTTGTAGACGAAGGCTGCTCTGTCTCCTGATGGGCGTTCGCGGTAGTCGTGGCTGTCTTGACGACCGATGGTGATGGCGTAGGCGCTACATCCGTTTTAATTGTTTGATCGGCTTGAGCCGCTGTTACAGCTATCGTCTCTGTCTCTGCTATCCCTACCGTCTCCACCGTCGCTGTCATACGCAGCATACGGCTGCTAGCTGACCCGGCAGGCGCTGCTGCGGACGAACCGCTTGATCCGGTACGCCGCAAATGCGGAGGTAGCACTACAATCGGCGCAGCAGATGCAGTGGCAGCTTGCGCTTCAGCAATTTCAGCAGGCTGCGCCGTGTAATTTTCCATATCGACTAGTGCACGTCCATATTCCACCTGCACACCAAGCTGAGACAATCGCTCTAGCAAAATATGCTCCGTTTCGTTTTGTGGCAACATTAATATATACGGATACCGACTCGGAATACGCTCGCCAAACGGAATATTAGCGATCCGGCGGTTACCGCTATAGATCGCCGCCTGCCGGATCGGCAACCCTTGTTCTACCATCTGCGCCGCTACGGACGGTTCTAGCAGTTCCAGCGTACGCGCCATCACACCAAGCGCTTTGCTGTACCGGGAAGGGCCTGCCGCCTGGTCGATAATACGAATCGCAATTCCACGTCGCGCCAGCTCAAGCGCCAACGTCAGACCGGTCGGGCCCGCGCCGACAATCAACACATCACACACAGAAGCTTGAGCTGCATTAGGCAATGAATCAAGCGAGGATGAACGGAATGACATCGGAATCTCTCCTTTTCAGCTTGCAAACTGGTTCGGTTGTGCTAGGGCGTGTATGCAAACCTGGCGTGTTGGTGCAGCCACCACTGCGGTACGTGCAGCTCGCAGCCTACGAGTTTGCGTAACGCTCTAGTCAAAGACAAAACATCCAGCGTACAGACAAATTTGCCACAATGTACCCTGTTACATCGTACAAATTACGAATTTCCAATCGCAAATAAAGCAGGTTGCATCACTTGCATCCACACGCACGCATAAGCACGATCCGGCAACTTGTCTCTAATGCACACAATCATAGCGTTCACATAGCACTCACGGCAACTCGGGATGCTCTGCCACATACAAACTGTAAGCGATTGCCGGACGCGCCATCTCCACAAATTGAAACATCGCTGACGGCACGCCCGCCCCAACTTCGAATAGCCGGATATGCCCGTCTTCATCGATCCCGATATCCAGCGCGATTTCATGCAAACGTCCGTCCAGTTGTTGCTCCATATATGTCGCCAATTGCAGCGCATACGCATGAATCCGCTGCTCGGTTGCACCGCCTACATCTTCATCAAACTGATACTTCACAAAGCGATCCCACGTTGTCGTGAGCTGAAACGTATGCTTGCTGTTCGTAACCGCCACATGCGGCTCAGCAGACATCCAGACTGCACAGAAAGCGATGATCCATTCATTATGCCCATTTTTGGCAATATGCACACGAATATGAAACGGCAATCCTTGCCGGGTCACGCTCATAACGAGCTTTTGCAAACAATACTTTTCCTCAATCAGCAACTGCAGAAATGCCAACAGTTGCGTTTCGTTCATCCGATGCACCAATTGCTGATCAAACACCTCAAATTCATTACCCGCTACCCGGATCGTAAACGCGCCTTTGCCGGACGTGCCCTTGTCCGGTTTACAGATCACCTGTCCATGCTTATATATAAACGCAAGCCCTTGCGTCGCATCTCGCAACGTCTGAAACGGGATCAAATACCGTTTCAGCTCATCATCTTTGCGCAGCATATTGTAAGCGACCGTTTTATGCACCGACATGCCGCGCAGCGTATGGGTAAATGGAATCCGTTCCAGTTTGCGATACACTTCATCATACTTGCGAATCCCGCGCCGCCGCATCCGGTCATAAATCACATCGGGATAGGCAAATTCGGCTTCCGTCCAATCGCCATGTTCCAGCCGCCAGCCGCGAATACAGCGCCGATCCTCATCAATCCCTGCCGGATAAAAATAAAAAAAGTCCGCCCCATAACTTGCCGCAACAAGCGCATTCGCCATTAACAGCTCCGGCTCCACTTTCCAGCCAATGAGCAAACCGATCGTCATCCGGTGTTTCTCAGTTGACATATTCGTTCACTCCTTCGCTCCTGCACTCCCGTCATATACCGATCCGCATAACATCCACGAACGAACATAGAAGCGACCATATTCCAGCTCCGCTTCACTTTAATCTAAACCGGATGTGATTTATATACTTCGACCGATGGTAAAGCTTGTTCCACCATTGACTCGGTTTCAATGATGGACTTCGATTCATTTCACTGTAAGCACCGTAAATTCAATACGCTATACAGCAAAAAGGCAATCAGCGAACAGCCCGCTGTTCGTGCAAGCATAGCGCGCTGTTGGTGTACGATACTAATTATGCTCAGTATAAATCAAGCGACTACCGTGCAGCCATATCATTTTACAGACGATGGTATTACCGTTCACTTGCTTCAGCTTGCTCGAGCATATACAAACTGTACGCAAGCGCCGGCAATGCCATCTCCACATAATAAAATGACGTAAACGGCAGCCCCAGTCCCGCTTCAAACATCCATATCTGCCCCTGTTCGTCCAGCCCGATATCTAGCCCAATTTCATGAAAACTACCCTGTAACCGTTCGTCCATAAACTGTGCCAGCCGGATCGCATACTGGCGAATATAGCGATCGGTCTTACCGCCCGGCTGCTCGTGCACATGCTGCTTTAAAAACAGTTCCCAAGTCGGTGTCGCCCGAAAGGTATGTTCACTATTCGTAATCTTCCTGTGCGGATCAAGCGAAATGGAAGGCGCGCAAAAGCCCACTGTCCATTTACCATGCCCATCTTTGGTCAAATGCACACGAATATGAAAAGGCAAACCGTTTTCCGTTTCACTATGAATCATCCGCTGCAAACAATATTTTTGCGGAATAAGCGTAGTTAGCAGTTCCAACAACTGCGCTTCGTTCAATCGATGCACATAGTGTTGATCAAGCACTTCGATCGTATTGTCCGTCACCTGTACGATCAGTATGTTGCGACCGGAAGCGCCTTTGTCCGATTTGATAACGACTGCGCCATGCCTATATATAAATTCCAATCCAGCTTGTGCATCGCGCAATGTCTGAAACGGAATCAAATGCTGTTTCAAATGTGCATCCTCGCGCAGCAGATTGTAAATTACCGATTTGCGTCCCCATCTGCCGCGCAGCGTATGGGTGAATAACACGCCTTCCAGCTTGCGATACACCTCGGTAAAACCTTGCACTTCGCGGCGCCGCATCCGATCATAGACCACATCAGGATACGGAAATTCGCCTGCTTCCCATACTCCATACCTAAGCTTAAACCCACGAATGCGCTGCCGCTGCTCATCCACACCGGCAGGATAAAAATAATAAAAATCCGCCCCCAGACCGGCTGCCGATAATGCACAAGCTGTCAGCATCGGCAGCCCAATCTCCCAACCGATCAATACAGCGATGACGGGTCGACGCTGTTGTGCTTGCATTGCAGTCATCCTTTCATAATGAATACATCGATGTATAGAGATGTAATAGCTTATCTCAAGTAAAACTAAAATTTGAACATACTTGGGCGTATTCATGACTAAGCGATGATTAGATCGACATACTATAAATATATCCGAGACAAGCTATTACGCTCGATCCTACCCATAGATCGAAACAGCCTGCTTTCCAGTTCAGAAAAGCAGGCTGTTCTATCGCGTACCTGTTCACATTCTATCGAATCAAGGCAGTGTTGTGATCATATATTCTTTGTCCCCGATCCGAATACGTTGCAAGTTGCCGATATTCGTTTTGGGAGGTAAAGCGAGGCTGACTTCGTACGGGTAAATATGCTGTAACTCGGCAGGGGTTAGCTCAAGCGATGTTGGTGTGTGCACGCTGCCGGTTTCGCTGTTATGAACGGATATGTCGGATGACTCCGACGTGTTCGCTATGTCTGATGCTGAACTTTGGCTGCCCGCTCCAGCAGACGAGCGATCCGTAGCTGAACGATCTGCCGTGGATGAATGCGTTTTGGCTGCCGTATCGGAAGCTTTATCGGTTGCAGATGAAGTGGATTCACTGCCCGCTTGTTCCGACATGCCCGAGTTTGCTGAAGCATCGCCAGTTGTAGACGAGCCATCTGTCGATTCAGATGACGATGAGCCACAAGACACTTGCGGATCAAGCTTTTCGTAACTCGTCTGCCGTCCATCTTTAAGCAGCAATGTTACCTTTTTCGGCTCAAATGCAACGCAAGGCTCCATCATTTTAAAATGGAAAATAAGGCGTGGTGCCGACTCCGTTCCAGTTGTATCATTTTCCTTATTATTCGTACCGGAAGCATCGCTACCAGAAACGGTGCCCGAGTTGCTGCCGGTAGCAGTCGATGCGCCGCTCGCTGTACCGCCTATCCTATTGCTCGCGGACGATGATACAAGCGTCACCGTTGGTGCGGTGGATGCAGTCGCTACCGTATGGGAAGCTTCGCTGTGTGTGGCAGTGTCTGCACTGTTCGCCTCTGACTTTCCATCACTCGTGCCCGACTGTCCCTCGCTGACGGATGACGTGCCGCTCGTGCCGCTGATCGTTACGAGTACATCGGGAAACTGATCCGGGTTAAGCGCTGGCGTTGGCTCGGTTTGTGTAGTCGGTGTCGTCGCTACCGTCTCATGCCCGCCAAACACATTCACCATATATACCGATATCCCGGCTAACGCACCTAATCCGAGTAGCCCGACAATAATGAACAGCGGCATCCGACGCTGATTGCGGCGCAGCCATTTTTGCAGCGGTGTGGCAAGTTCGTCTCTGGCGCGATCATATACCGCCGTTAGCGCTGGCTTATTGGCAGGCGCACCTTGCTTTAGCGGGCTGCGCCGGAATGCTTCACGATCATGCTTGCGGAAATACGCTAATATCGCCGCTTCATAAGCGGGCGCAAAACGCGGCTTGCGCGTATGAGCACGTGATCCTGTCGCCTCGGTGCGGCTGCGTTCATTAGCGCGTTTGTCCGTACGATTAGAGTCGCTGCGAGTATGATGGTTACGTTCACGGCGCCCCTCTCCTTGAACTACCGCATCATCCGCGATCATAAACGCACGCTCACCGTCAGACCAAGCCAAAAAGTCATACATCGTCTGCGGTGACGGCGCCTGCTTGCGCACTTCCTCCACCAGCGCCGAATAGTCGACATCGTTGGCATTGGCGCTATACGCAAACGCAATCGGCAATCGTTGGAAACGACCGCTACGAATATCGTCGCCTAGCCATGAACGTCCAAGCTTTTGCACTTCGTCCTTTTCGGCGGGCGGCAACTTGTCCATTTCTTCGATCCAGTCCACATCGATTCCACTCGCTCCATCGTCAAACCAGCAATAGAGCAATTGCAGCGCACGCTTTTTGCCGTTTAGACGCCGCTCCGCTTTGGACGGGTCTTCATCGCTTGGCAACCGATAACCGAGAAATTCCGCTTGCTGCAAACGGCTGCGTGTGAGCGTCGACCATTCCAGTTCATTGAGCAAAATGCGCTCGGTCGCCATCCGCATCTGCTCGCCCATGCCGGACTGCTTCCAGGCTAGCTCATTGACGTCTGCCTGTTGCCCCAACTCCAACCGATCCAGCAACTGGAACACATCGTTTGCTGCTGCCAGCAGATCGCGGCTACTACGCAGCGCTTCCATAAACGCCTGCCCTGCCTGTAAACGGTAATCGTCCAGTTCCAGCAGTTGCGGATAACGACTGCCCCATTCGGCGGTAAGCCGAATCACTTCTTCCACCGAGCCTGCTTGACGGAATTTGCGCTCGATCAGCGGGGTAAGCAGCAGTGTCGCCAATGCAGGCTGACTGCCTACCAGCTTCAAAAAGCCTTCATACAGCGGCGGGTACTTTTCCAGCAACGCATACAATGCCTGCACATCGGTTGTCTGTTTGCGGTTGACGGCATTACGAATCGCCCAAATAAAATACTCTATAATTTTGCGTCCAGTATGCTGCGGATCGATTGCATAATACTCGGCAAACACATCCGCAACCGCTGTTTCCGGCACTTCGCCTGCACGTACGCGGTCAAATTCACGATCAAAGCGCGACAGGAACAGATCATTCAAGCGCATCGCCGCTTCCAGCGCACCTTCCGGACGCAGATGACGAATTAAAATTTGCAAAATTTGCGCCCGCTGACTGTTATACAGCGCTTCTTCGCCTTGCTCAACACGATACAACATCGTCCATTCATCATATTGCGCCGGATCAGGCAACGTCTCTGCGGCGGCATCGTTACCCGCCTGCCCTTGATCGGCAAACGCCTGCAATCGCTTTAACTCGTCCGGGCGGGACAGATGTTGCCATACATAATCGATATACATTTGCCCGGCTTTGCCCGCTTGCGCCGCCTGAATACGTCCGCTGCTCAGATCGAAAATGTACTCCCGCTCCAAATTGCGATCACCGGCGCGAATAGAGCCATTTTCCACAAACAACAATTGCATTCCTTTGCGGCTTTCCGGCTCCTTCGCATAGGTCGTAAACCCGAGCCGACGACGAAATGCATACGGCAGTGCCAGCATCAGCACATGCAGCAACCGATTCGCCTGTATCGACAGCTCCTGCACCGGCACATTAAGCGCAATGTACACTTTGCGGTGACGATGAATCGCTGACATGACCGCACCGAGCAATTGGCGAAACAATGCCTCATCTAATCCCAGTTGTTTCAGCACCGCATGCGCATCGATAGTCGGCGCAGCAGCGCGTACTGGCAACTGTTCCAATTCGTCCAGCTCGGTGCCTTGCTCGGCATCATACTGCTGCTTAAAGTCGGCTTGCAGCCAGCGCTCATAATGATGTACCCATTCCTCGCCACGCTGCGCGGGAATGACATAATTATGTGTAAAAAACGCGCTGCGCAGCCCGGTAAAATCAGTCGGCACATAGACGCTTTGCCCGAGCACCAGATCACGATTATCGAGCCGCACAAGCTGTAATGCTGCCGGATAAAGCGCCGCATCCTTTTCGCCGCGATTTTGCAACTCAGCAGGCGCATCGTAGGCACATAGCGGATGGATATTTTTTTTAATAAAAGAAAGATCAAGACCAGGGGAGCGAGCGATAGTATCATAGCCTTCCGTCGTGCGGAAAATGCCGCTTTTCTCACGTGTGTACAGCTGCTGCTGAATACGAGCGTCCGAAACCAGGTTCAAGTCTGTCGTCTCCCCTCTATATAATTCAGTTTGTAAAGCAGCCAAATAAACGGCTCATCGACACGGATCGGGCTGACTACGCTTTGCAGCTTCTGCTCGACCGGATTGCTGCCCAGCGCCGACACGGCAAAATAGGCGGTGTCCCGGAAATACACATCCATCGTGCCTTTGAACGGACGATCGACACGCTCGATAAAACGGCGAATTTCGCCATCGATATTTTCATATTCATCCAGATCAAAATGCCCGCGATGCACGACATTGTGGAAAATATTGCTGTTCGACTTAATATATTCGCCATCATCGCCACGCAACGATTCCAGCATATCGCTTTTCGTTAGCACCACAGCGGTCGGAATATCGGTTTTGCTGTCTTCCTGATGAGCGATAAAATCGCTAAACAGCGTCAATACTACATCGCGCGGCTCATCATAACGCGATACCCACTCGCCTTTGGTGTCGCCTAGCTTAAGCCGAATACGATCACGGATCGAACGAATTTGCAGCGGATCGACCATAAACAAAATGCCTGCCGAGTTTTTAATATGCTGCCCATGCAAACCAAGATAATCTTGATCGACCATGCCTTCACCTGCCACATCAAAAAAGACGAGCGTCAACGGCGGCTTCGTTTCATCCCTGAACACAAATTGGAAAATAAACGGTTCCTGCATTCGCTCCTTTTGCGTCGAAGCGAGCAGATCGCCGCGTTCAAACAGCGGCTCCTCATAATTCATACGGAATTTGCGGCTAATCTCGGTCGTCAGCGGCATACAAGCAGCATCAAAGCGATCAGCCGTCGAGTTTTGCAGCGTATGGATCAGTGCGGTCATATAAACCGATTTGCCGACTTGCGAAGCACCGACAATCGAAATGATATTGCTCGGCACTTTGCCCGCCGTCACCGGCAGCTCATTATGACAGTGCGGACAAAGACGACGACGCGTAATCTCGCCATAACGGTCGTTCAAACCGACCAGCACATAATCGGAATAGATGCGGTGTTCCTCCGGCACATCGTGCGGACGGAGCACCGCCTCCATATCTTGAATCGTATCCAGACCGAAGCGCGCACGATAACGGTTAAGCCGCGCATCTTCACGCAGCGCATACTCCTCATCATCTTCACGATGATGGCTCGCCCGAAATTCCACCTCATCTGGCGAAAATTTGTTAAAACAATACGGGCATACAATATCGTAATATAGCGGTCTGGGTTCAGATTCCGGCTTGCGTTTAAACCAGTCAAACATTTTCATAACCCCCATTTTCCCCCTACTCCAAAATTAATTCATACAGTTGTCCATACGTACGCCCATCGGTAAAAAACAGGCGCACATACTCATTTTTGCCGATCTCAATCGCCGGTAGCTCGGTACGTCCCGCCTGAAACGGCTCGGCAAACGGGTAGATGATGCCATCGTCACGGCTGGCGGGGTAACCGCCTTCTTTTTTGACGTAACAGAGTACATCGCGTTCCACCGGAACTTCGGCATGCACTTCGATCCGTACCGTTTTGCGCTTGCTAAACCAGCCGGCTTGTTGACGGATCGTATAGCGAATACGGGCTTTGCCAGCGCTCAGCTCGATCCGGTTACTATCATCATGTTGGCGGACGAGCATCATTTCGCCATTTTGCTCCACTACGAGATGTACCCGATATGCCACTTTGCCAAAATGATCGATCCGTTCGCGATAACCGTTGCTCGCTTTGTATTCTTCACGTGTGTACAGCTTAAGTGCATCTTGCCGAGGCAATGAGCCGGAGAAAGGTGTGACTCCTGCCGAATCATCGGCATGTGTAGGCTGAAGCAAAGCTGACGCGGCACCGTTTCTTTGTTCGTTACTTAGCTTTTCGATATAGACCGCCTCCGCATTACGCGGCCACAACCAACGCAATATACACCAGCCTTCCTCCGCCTGGGCGGTCAATCCGCGAATTACCCGCTCATCTCCAGACTCAGCGTCCACATAACGCATCACACCTTCCCCCTCCTCTATATGTGTTCCTACTATGTTATCCCCAATCGACTGCTAATGCGATCAGGTTGCTGTTGCTTATAGTTAGCCATAACGCTCATCGTTCACTATGCAAATACAATGGCAGGGCAGGATTGCTCCCTGCCCTGTGTCCATCGTATTTATATATTCGCGATCATTCGTTTCTTTCCTGTATAAACTATCGTCCGTTCTTACATCCATCTAGACTGCTCACCACGACAACAGCCAGATTAGCGCTGAAACGTACGACCGCTATCGCCTGGACGTCTGCGGCGTGGTGAACCGGACGTACTTGTCGGTGGAGGGGGTGCTTCACTGCGGCGAATCATCCGCTTGTTATTTTCCCCGATCGGTATGATCAGCGTAAACAACGAGATGATTAGTGCAAGCAACATAATTGCGAAAAAACGCACGACACTGTCCGTCCACGACCAATCCGTTTTGCCGATGCCCCATTCGAGCAACAAACCTGCCAGCAAACCGCCTACACCGCCGCCGATACCAAAGCTGCGCGCCAAAAAGCGATTGTCGAACATCAGCCCTAGTCCAACGCCAAGCAAGCCACCGAGTAGCATAATGAGCACTACATGCAAAATCTGATAATACAGATTGCTATTAAACGGCTCGCTACGTTCGGTTACGAGTGTACGTTTATCCAGTGTGTTGTAGATTTTTTGGAAAATCGGTGTCAGATCGGTCGCCTGATCTACACTGTAATATTGCCCGCCCGTTTGCGACGCGATCTCGGTCAACAGATTTTCGCCGCCATACTGGGTCAAGCCAAGCCCGACCGTATTGATAACGATGCCGCGCTCTTTATACGGTTGCAAAGACGAATCCATATTCAGATCGCTATAACCGTCAGACAACATAATGACGGTCACGCCACGGTTGTCTTGATCTTGCTTCGTAATTTCATCCATCGCCGTGCTCAAAGCAGCGGTAAAATTCGTATTGTTGGAGCTTTCATGCATCCCGTCAATCGCCGTATCGATCTGTTGCCTTGATGTCGACGTAATTTCAGTTAGCGGCAAGGCAACCCGCGCATCATCGTTAAAGACGACGATCCCGACCCGCATGCCGTTTTGCATGGAAGCGACCATATTTTTCACAGCTTGATAGCGCTGATTTTGCGGGTCATTTTGCATCATACTGCCGGAATTGTCGATAATGACTACGACATCTTTGACCGTACGCACGCCGTTAAAATCAAGCTGGTACAGCGCCTGCGCAGCGATACCGCCGATCAGCATCAAGACGAGCGTCGCCGGGACGAGTAATTTCCACGAAATATCCGCATACCGCTGCCGCCATGATGCCCCGTTCAGCTTGGGCGAAATCATCTCCGCCAGCAGACCAAAAATGCCAATCATCAAACTAATAATGCCAAAATAAATGCCCATCAGCACGATCCGTGGCATACGATC
Organism: Paenibacillus campi; assembly: GCF_034659835.1. Lineage (NCBI taxonomy): Bacteria > Bacillati > Bacillota > Bacilli > Caryophanales > Paenibacillaceae > Paenibacillus > Paenibacillus campi. Next base: position 229,644 of record NZ_JAXSQZ010000007.1, on the reverse strand, counting down.
CATATAAATATGAAGCAGCCATTCACTTAACACAAACCCGATCGCCCCACCGATCAGACTAAAAAATACAAGAAGCCAATTGACCTTTCGCTGCATCTGCGGCTTCACCCCTTTCTGAATATAAACATGTCAAACATATACATATACAACATACGCACACAAACGATATATAGCTGCATTCCAGCGACAACCCGAACGGGACAAAACATCGATTCGTACTCATGCTCAAGCATGGAGCAGCCCTGTGCATTCGCCTCGTTCCGTTGTAGCTTATACCGGAACTATCGCTGCATTAACACACTCCACCGTCCATACCGCCTGCAATGCTTATACAGCTAGTAGGCTGACCAACTTAAGTTCAATGTCTGATTCACTACATGTTATGAAAAATACATTGGAAGCGTAGCATAACAACATCGCTGCTCTGCATGATCAAGCTACCTATTTAACGCGTTCAAGCTACTAGGGCGTGTCTTCAAACTTCTTCATAAGCAATTCGATGCGTTTTTTCGTTAGATCACTGTCGTATTAGCAGCTCAACTCACTTGAAGCGTGACTCATTCGAACGATAAACGGACAAGGCTGATCGTTTGCAGACATCGCCTAGTACTTTAACCGCTCTCCATATTGTTTTTAATCCTTGTTGTTTACTGCTGCAACTACGGATTGGCAGTGGAGTTAAAATAACAATAAAGCGCGATCAAGCTTATACTATTGCCGTTATCACTATCGCTACTCCCCTTGCCCATCCTCCACATGAAACCGATAACCATTCGCCACATACGTATCGTAATACGTGCGCCCATTGCGATAATACATCAGATCGGTAATGCCAAAGCCGCCCATCAAGTTCAGCTTTTCCACCCCGCTCGTCCGATCCTCATGTACAAAGCCGGTTTTGTAAATACGGGTCGTATGATCGACCCCAGCGGCATAACGTACAAATTCACCGCCTGCATTGCCAAACATATACTTTTCCTCATACCGATGTTTATGCGTGTAATCAAGCAACCGGATATGAATCGTCGCCCGATCTTCCAATGTGCGATACAGCTCTTTAAACAGTTCCTCCTGCGACAGCGCCTGCTTGTTATGGTAGTCGATCGTCACATTGGCACGGCTGAGCAGCTCCTGCTCGAACGTTTGTGATAGCGCTGGGCTTGGTAGTAACTCACGGCGACATACGTCGATCAGTCGTTCCAGCAATGTCATCGTGCCCTGCCTTAGCAGTGCGGTCACATCGCCCAGACTGCGCTCCTCGAAAAAGGCATTCTGTCCGCGTTTATCTTCCACTTCCAGCATCGCTTCAGCGGTCAGACGACTATAATAATCGGACACATTTTGCCCGATATAATCGTCCGCTAGCCGCAAACTAGCGGCAGAAGTGCGGTGCAGCTCCGCACCCAGTTCATCCAGCTGCTGCACGAGCGTCATACAGCCGCGATGCAGCGCCAGCAGTTGTTCTTCCCAGCGCCGATACAGCTTTAGCCGCGTTTGCAGCCGTAAAATATACAGCTTATGCGGATAGATCGTACTGATCAATGCACGCGTCAAGCTGCGCACATTATGCTTGTCCATAAACGGCAGCTTTTGAAAAGACAGATCGTCCGCACGGCTACCATACCATGCGTCCAGATCAGCCCGCGCCTGCTCGATTGCAAGATTGAGATCGCGCATACGCCCGTGCAGCAAAGGCAGCAAACTTGCCGGATGATGTTCCTCCGTCCAAGCGGCAAGCTGGTAAAAGTGCACATCACTACGCCCTTTGAGCCGCTCATCCATCCCGGTGCGAAACTCATGCTCGGCATTCCATTGTTCCAATCTACGCTCCGTCTCCCGCTCATAATTTTGCCGGAAAAACGCATCCCCGCCCTGCTCGAACAACGCCAGCTCCGCTTCGCGCAAATTCATCGCCCGCAGCGCCGCAAAACTTACCGAACGCGTCATCAGCCCATTCATATCTTCCAGCCTGGATTCGTCAGGAATCAGCGCATCCAATCGCCGCTCAAGCGCCGCTTCATCGATACCGAGCAATTGCTCACGCTCGTGTATACTAAGCGCCGAGTCCCGTTTCATCCGCTGCACAATGCCGAGGAAAAAGTGCTCCAGCACGGTCAGCGCAATCGCTTCATCCGGACGGCGTACACGGGCAAAGCCAGCGGACACTAGTCCTTGCGTACCATCAGCAGTACGAATATTGTTGCGAAACGCCATATTGTTATAATCCGAGCCATATAAACTCGTATCGTGCCCGCTATCCGAGCGCTGCCGATTTTTGAGCAAGCTAATCCGGCAAATGATATCGTAATTGCTGGCGACACCGCCATTAACGGATACGCCACGCTCATTGCGATCCGACAGCATGTACACTAATTCAAACAGCGGTGCAGCCATATGATGCACCATCACGGCAAGCCCATCCTCGGTACGTTGCAGCGGCGCGCTTAAGCTATAATCATCGCGCTGCATTAACTCCACCTCATGCAAAAAGGCAATTCCCGCCGAGCTGGCATAACCGAAGTTTTCCTCCTGCTCACCTTCATGAATGAGTACATACAAGTCCATTTGTACCGATTTAAACGATTGCCCGAGAATGGAACGCGCCAAGAGCGCAATTTCCGGCACAAGCACATTCATCGGGTCTTCCACCCTTGTCACTACCGACAGATGCAACCGATCAAATGACGAATACATCCGTCCAAAATCAGCCAGCCGCCGTGCCGCCTGCCGAAATACACGATTCAGTTCCAGCAGATGGCTTGCGTCCTCACGAAAGTGCCGTGCCCAGTCGGGACGGCGCGTTTGCGCAGTCGAGCGCTCCGGGTCGGGTACAGACAGACGGGAAATTAGCAGCTGTGGATGCTCCTCCCGGTGAATGGAGGAGGAGGCAGACCGTTCCGGCTGCACCTCCACATACATCACACCAGCACCATTGTCCCATTTGCGTGCATTGACGTTGCGAATATGATCCGCCGCATCGTGCAATCGATCCCCGATAAACAGGAAAACGGCGGGGTAGTGAATACTGCTCCGCCCGTCTCCCTGTCCGGCTGTTTTTTCCTCGGCAGCAGCGTATGCGTCTGCAAATGAAATCAGCCGTTTATTCATCTTATTTCAGCTTCCGGCGCAAATCGTTTAATTTGGACACCATTTGTTTGTAGAACTGGTATGCTTCATCACCGTTCACCAGCTCGACACGTTCGTATTCCAGACGATCGCGTGCTTCCAAATACGTTTCGTACAGCTCATCCAACTTGTTCAACAATGGTGTAACGTCTTCGGACGATGTGAGCTCATTGTCACGACGATCCGCTTTGCGCATCAGTACGGCACGGCTTTTCTCATCCAATTGACGGAAATGCTCGAACACTTCGAACTCCACCACATTTTTCGTTTTCATCAAATTAACGAACGGTTCCCATGCTTCTTCTTCCTCATCGCGATCATATACAAACAACGCACCTTTTTTCGTAATCGTATCGGTGTACAATGCTTGCACAAACTGGTCGATCAGCTTTTCTTCGCCTTCATGACGACCGAGCAGACTTTCCAGCTCGCTCATTTTCGCTTGAATCGAATCGTATTTTGCCAGTTCTTGACGCAGACGATCGATCATTTTCGGCGAACGAATCAAGTTGTCGGACGCCAGTTCTTCATTATAACTGTTGAAAATATCGCGCGACGCTTCCAGCGGCAACCCTTCGCTCAGCAGACGACGCAATTCCAGCAGCGCACGTTTCACCTCGCCCAAATTCGGACGTGCCGCATCCAGACGCAGATCGTAACCGCTCAATACCGCTTCCAGATCGAGCGGCTGGCTAAAGCGCACCGCGAACCGGCTGCTCGTATTTTGATCGACATCTTTCTCGACGATAATACCAAGCTGACGAGCGCGCTTAAAGTCATGACGCACACGCGCATTGTACGACTGTACACGCGCATTCACATACGTATCGCCCCATGAACGTTCCGGAATCGGTGACGGTAAATACGTCCAGTTTTCCTTCTCGCTCATCACAAGGTGACGACCGACGCCTTCGCGATCAAGAATCGTGCGCTCATAGTTTTCTTCATACACTTTCAGCGGTGTGTACACAAACAGCGGCACACCGTTACGTGTGTTCAGCCAGAAGATACGGTTTTTCACCTGGCTTTCCTTAATTGTAAAATGCGATTTGCCAATCGCGTTATTTTGATAATTACGAATCCCGCGCAAAATGCTTGGCGCTTGTACCGGCACGGATACAAACCCCCATGATGGGAAATGCAAATTACCAGCGCTATTGCTTAGATGGAACACCGGCACCGCATCATCGTCAAGACGACCAGCAATTTGACGCTCGACAAATTTCTCGATCGGTTCGTCTTCACCGTATTTCATCACGAGGAAATCTTCCATCGAACGGGTAATCAGATCGCCGAATTTGTCGCTCAGGAAGTCGGAGATCGAACGCACGATATCGACTTCGTTTTCCTTCACCCATTGATCGGAATGATCGAGCAATTGGGTGGAGAAATCGCGAATCAGATCGTCCCCGTCTTTGCTGTCCATAATGTCGCTGACCGCTTTGGAAATGTCCGGCACGCTCACGAGATTCCAATAATACGTTTTGTTGCCACGATGGTCTTCCTGCTCGCTACCGCTCGTCAACAGCTCGCCATTTTTCTCAAAAATAGAGCTAAGCGCGTTCAGCACCTCGGTGAACACACCGTAAATGCGGTTGTTTTCGCGGTTCAGCAATTGATACAAATCTTCATAAAACTCGATCATTTGCTGGGTACGTTCGATATCTGCACGCAGCCAGTATTCATCGATTTTCGCTTCCACATATACATTTTTCTTTTTGTCTTTGGACACAAATGCACTTTTGGCATCACCGAGCCGATCGTTGGCATATTCGGATGCGGATTCGATATCACGCGGAATACGGGTCAAGCTTTCACGCAGCGTTTCGATATATGACAGCAGCATTTTCAGCAAGCAGAAGCCTTGTTCGGTGTAAAGCAAACGCGACACGTAAAACGGCCCTTGCTCTGGATGCAGAAACATACGGCGAATCTGATCGGAAAATTGACCGACGATCTCACCTGGCAATTGCTGCTTTGCTTTAATATATTCTTCGCGCGCACGGGTCAGAAACGTTTGTTCCAGCTCGGTATCAAGGCTGACCGCCTGCATTTTGACTACATTGTTGTAGCTTAGACGCTCGCTATTTTCAAAACCAGGCAACGGCTCTGGCACACGCGATTCAAATGTTTTGGTCATCGTATCAAGATCGACGCCAAGCTTGCGGGCAAAGTTTTCGACCGCCTCTTGATCCGGCGCTTTATCGAACATTTTGTCCATTTTCTGGAATAGACGATATGCCAGATACGTCGTCATTTCTTCGATCGGCAATACGGCGGACGATGCGCCGATAATGTTGTATTCATAGTTCGCCGGATAAGCGCGGTTCATTTGCGCGATATTCGTACGGATATTGCTAATATAGTCATGGATCGCAAATTCTTCGCCAGACGCTTTTTCCTCGCTTGCCATAAAGTTCGTAATATTTTCGGCAGTCACGTTCATGCAGTAATCATACGCATTTTCCAATAGCTTGCCTTCCGTATTGGTCGCTGAGATGAGGTGACATAGATTGAATGGCGGCAGCGGTGAATTAACGTTCAGGATGCTGCCATATTGCTGTTTGAACCGTTCGCCACGGGCGTCTACATTCATCCAGTAATCCAGCTCTTTAAGCGCGGCATAGCCGTTTTTGCGAATATATTCGCGGGTATGCTCGCTCAAACTTTTGTTCGACAGATTCACATCCGGTGTGAACAGATAGCCGAGCATCGTCAAACGGTCGATCCCGGCAGAACCAAAGTCGCGCTCCACAATGCCGCGCACGATATACGAAATATCGAGGAACGAGCCGCTGCCTGTACCGCCAGACAGACCGGTCAGCAGAAATACCATCAGCTTTTTGTTCGTGCCGACCGATAATGTTTTGATCTTTTTGTCGATGCTTTGCACGACTTGATTGATTTTGGTGAACAGCAGCAAACGTCCTGCTTGACGCACACCTGCCGCACCGTTCATACCGTCGGTAATGCTCATTTCCGGGGATAGCCATTCGGTAATATAAGGTTCAAGCAGGCTGCGGTTTTGCAGCAGTCCGCCGATTTCAGGATTGGACAGCAGCACAAATTCATTGTGCGGATCAAGACCGATGCCTTTGTATTTTTTGTTGCGATCTTGTTCGTTCGTTTCAAAGGCGAGAAATTCGACATTGGTCGGCTTGTCTTGCTTTTTCTTTGTCACCGGGTCTTCCGGCAGACGGAAGCGACGGTTAATTTGATATTTCAGCCGCAGCAAGGCATCGATCCCTGTGCCGCCCAGACCGATAATGAGAATCGGATTGTCGATCGTATCGACCCGGATTTTCTCGCTGACGATACCGCCACCTAGCGATACGTCGAGTTGTTGGATGTGTTCTCTAACAATTGGTTTCATGGATGATCCCCCTTGTAACCTTCATAGTATGGTGTTCGTTCATGATGCTTATGATCAGGTGCTAATTGGAGACACAGACTAGCGTAGCGCCGCCTGTATGTCCGCATGGATGTTTATTTATAGTAGTGTGAGCTGAATGGACGCAGAGCGTATTGCAAATGGGAGCATTCAGGCACATATGTCCTGCTTCACTCTGCATTCGCGCTACCGTACAAATCGGATACAAATGAAATGATCCATCGTGCACATCCCCCGCAAATTGCGTCCATTTTTATGGTATAGCTTAAAAATAGGCGGGCATCCTTCACAATTGTTCCCTGATTGCCTCCGGATGCCCTGTGTTGTACTCACCAGCCTTGTTCCTGAGCTTGTGCCATTATAGTCTGTCGCTATCGTTGCTGAACTTGTAATAACTAAAGCGTGTACGCAAACTATTGCGTTGGCGCATCAACCACTGCGGTACGGAATAAGGAGACAGACTCCCGTCTCGCACCGGAATCTACGAATAGAGAGATCGCGGATTCAAAACCGATATGAAAAGCAGTCCAGGCGCTAGCTATACTCGTATAACGCCAACCCGCTTAATTCAAATATTCCAGCAAAATCGTCTTGTCCACCTGGCGCAACGCGATGACGAGGCGGTCGCCGCTTTTCAGCTCTACACCTTTGGAAGCATCGAGCAAGCGTCCTGACTTCTCAATGCCGCTGTCCGCCTGATTGCGGATGATGATGCGGTCATTGTTGCCCGGTGTGAACGTGATCTGCTCCGTTTCTTTCAGCTCTGGTGCCAGTTGCAGCAACTGATGCAGATTGAAGCGTCCGCGGAATGTGTTTAACTTTTTGTACTGTGGATACGATTTCTCGCCGGTATTTTCATCGCGAATCTCGATCACCATCTGTCCGACAAAGCCACGATTACGCTGCTTCAGGAAGCGCAGCAGGAACCAAATACCTGTGCCGAGCAAAATAACGAGCAAAGCGATGATTACCCAGCCCATCCATCCAAGCCCGGCAGCTTTGCCGTCGGTGGCGGCTGGTGTCGTCGTCGCGCTGCCGCTGCTGCCCGCCTTACCTGTTGCATCGATCGTGACCGGTGCGGTTTCACGGTAAAAGCTCTGTTCCTCTGCCCGAACGACCAGTTCATAACGATGGTTGTCTGGCACCGTAAATGTGCCGGTGAACTGCGTGCCATTCGTTGTCAACGGAAACTGGCTTTTGGTGCCGCTATCCAGATCGGTCACATTCAGCACCGCTTTCAAGTTGCCCACTTGAGACGCATCGGTCAGCTTTTGCCCGTTGCTCGTCATATAAGCCGAAATATCGATCTGATCGCCTTTGCTATAACTTTTGTTAGGGATTGGCTCCAATGCCAGTTCCAGACTGTAGTTAAAGATCAGATTGATATCGATCTTATCTTTGTCTGCCCCTTTTACCTGTAGCGTCCAGTCGCCTTGCTGCGGATTTAACAGCTTGACGAGCGAGTAGGTTTTGGATGTGGACAAGCTGACCTGATTGGAAGGCACCGTTACCGCTTTACCGTCCGGGTCAACCAGCTTTACTTCCACTTGCTGTGAAGACATAATCGAAATATTCGCCTCTTTGACGCTTGCATTCGGAATGTTGATTTTCACATTTTGAAATTGTCCATTACCTGTAATCGAACTCACCGGCACGACATTCACTTGCTGATGTGCCGCAAAAATTTCGCTCAAAATTTTAGGCAATTCAGCAGCGGAACTGGTTACAAAAGATTTACCGCCAGTCTCGCTCGCAATGTTCGCCAGCCGCTGTTGATTAAGCTTTCCGTCCGCATTGAGACCGACCGTATAGATCGGATACCCGAGCTTTTTGGCGTTGTCCACTTCCGCCTTTAGCTGCTGGTCTGCTTGGCTGTTCGTTTTGCCAGCATTGCTGTTCAGATCGTCATTACCATCGGTAAACAATACGATCATCGGCTCGCTACCTTGACGAGCGCCATCTTGTAATACGCTAATCGCTTCACCGAGACCGACCGACAGATCGGTATACGGCCCACGGTTCAGATCGTCGATAAAACGTTTCAGACTCGCTTTGCTCGCAGAGGAGTCAATATTGGTGAGCGCCTTTTCGCGCTCGATTTGGTCGGTATACGAGACGACGCCAACGCGATCGCCCTGCCCTGGCAGCATATCGATAAACAGCTTCATCGCTTCGTTCCCTAGCTTTTGCGGGTCGCTTGATTTCATCGAATTGCTAGCATCAAGCAGCAGTACGGCATCGATATTCGAGCCGGTCGTCCCGGAAGCAGCATTGCCACTCGTGGCGGCAAACGTCGTTCCAGCGCCAGTCAGCAGGCTGACGATCAATGTCATCGCCAGCAGTATATGCATGAATTTGAATGTTCTTACGTGCATCATTCTACTCCTTCACTCAACGTAAAATGTAAATCGGTGGCTGGCGCAACACGGCCATAATCTCATTTAGTATAGTCTCTGTGGATTAAGCGCCGGTTAATTTCACCTTAACACGGCTTAAAAATCATAAAGTGAAAAATTTGATACCATTTTCACCACCATATCCATAATAATCCATATCTTCTCCATTTCCAAAAAGATGGCGGCTGCTCTGTTCCCGAGCATCACCGGCTGGAAATCGCCCATTCGCGCATGTCAAAAGTCGAACCGGAATTATTATAGCTTAAAAAGCGGAATTTTTTCCCCACCCTAAGACGGGGGAAACGACTGGACTATCGGCTAAAAGTTGAATAATACTCATCGCTCCCTTTATTCTGGAATAGATTTTGACATACAATAAAGCATAAACATACTGTTGAATCTACCGTCTGCTTTGCGGCAGCCGAAATGTCACAGGATTTAGGAGAGAAATAGACTATGGATATACTTGCATACGTATGTATCGGCGCTACGTTTCTTTTTGCCGGTAGCCGCTTCATCCTGTACGCGTATCGGCGCAAACATGTGCCATCTGAGCAGGAGCTAGAGCAGTTGTTATTAGACGTCGTGAACCAGAAGCAAAGCTAATTCCGTTAGATCAATCCAAAATAGAGAGTGATGCCATACATGAACATGACCAAACAGGCGGTACAACTTCCGGTACTGGAACCAAGCCGCCACAATTATGATCGGCTGCGCGTCTGTCGCAAATGCGGTCGGTTTACCATTTTAATGGATGAAAATTGCCCAAGCTGCGGCAAATCCAAGCTTATTCCGGTCATCCGGCAAGCCAAAGCACAGACGAGACGACGGATGCTTAATGAACTGCTAATCACATTCATACTGACGATCGCAGCGGTGCTGATCACACCGGATATACGGCTAATGGTGCTGTTTGCAGCTGCCGGGCTAGTGCTGCTCGTCGGACTGGTGCTCGTACAGCGACGTTTGCTAGAGCGGGACACATTTCGCGAATTAGGCAAATTGTTTCGCCGTCAGCAGCAAGCTATTTTTGATGGCTTGGTCGAAGATCAACGGATCGGGGTCGAGGAAGTGCGCAGTGGCAATGAGGTGGAAGGATATCATATGTTGCGTCAAACCGCCGTACTTGTGCAAAATGATCGGTTACGGCTTGCCCTGCTGTCATTGCTGCAAAATTTCCGACTGCGCAGCGATATGGATTTGGAGCTGGATTCGCTGATCACACGCGGCTTCGATCCGCTCGTTGCTGAATATATCGGGGAAATGGCACGCATTAAACGCGATCTGATCAAAGAGCGTTCGATTCGCTATGTGATTGAGCATGAACCGAAAATTTTGCAATTGGAGCAAGGCTGGGCTATTTTGATCGGCGTTACGTCCGCGATGGTACGGATGAAGCGTTATATTATGACGTATCCGGGCTTTATTCGCCGGTATGCACGCCATTTGCCAAAGGAACGGTTTGTACGGTTATATCGAATCGTGCAAACCGATCAAGGACTGCTGCAAGATGCGCTCGCTCATGATTTGGAGGCGATTCGGCAGGAACTGTATCCCAATGATCCGGCGCTGAGCGGCGATGGGACTGTACGATCATGAGAACGGTCATCCGAACGATGTTGCACTGGTTTGCGCTGCGCAATTTATTGCTCATCTGCTGTGCCGTATTGCTCGTCCTACTCATGCTCAAAGGCAGCGGCATCTATCATAAAGTGCAAGCGGTAAAAGCCGCTGATCGTAATTATGAGCAACAGCACTGGATGCAGGCAGAAGCGCTCTACCGGGCAGCAAACGACATTACCGCTGTCAATTACGAGCAAGACCATATTCGATCCAGACTGAACGAGCTGGAGCCGATCACCGCCTGGAACAACACCATTTCGTCCACGGCAAGCCGTCTGCAAGCCGCAGCGGATACCGGGCAATTCGATACGTATTTGAACATTTATGCCATTTGGCTGCAACAACAGGAACAGCAAACGACCCGCCATGATCGTTTCCAAAGCGTATATGCCCAAATCACCCAGCAATACGGAATGGAACAACTGCTAGCACGGGGATTTGCCGCTTTCCGCACCGAATTTACCGCGGCGCTGCAACATAATCTGGACACACGCAATTATACCGATGAATCCGCCAAATGGAATCTGCTGCGCATTCCGGCAACTTATTGGCTGACGAGCGGTTCCGCAGGCAATAACTCGCTTGCCGCCAAACAGCAGCGTCAGCAAAATGAGCTGCGCCAGCAATTCCAGCAATACGATACGACCAAGCTGAAACGGCTGGCAGCGGCTGGTGATTTTGACGCCTTTTTGAGCAATGCCGTCGCTACCGCACAGGCGTATAGTCAACACGCTTACACAGGCGCCAGCTGGATCGCCTCACTAGTCAATACCGGTTCCCAAGCGATCATTGCCAAAGACATTCAAACCGCACAGACCGCCAATTTTGTCCGTCATGCGGTCAGTTTCCGCAGTGCGGCAACACAGCTTGCACTATCCGCTTCACCGGTGTTGAACACGATCGATCAGCAAATTGCTACCTTGCAAGAGCAAGCTTTTGCGCTAACATCATCCAAGCAGTTCAGCCAGGCACTACAACTGTATGAAACGCTAACACCGCTAGGCGATATGGCGGCAAATATCGCTCGCACCAAGCTCGCCTGGGCAAGCGATCAGCCGGTCTATGTGCTGCAAAGCTCCAACGCCTCTGTGACGTATGAACATACGGTTGGCGGTACGAACTGGCAGGCATTCCCGGTTTATGCGATCGCTACGGACAACAGCAATCGTTTATTTTTCGGACGGATGGATCGGGATGGAACAGCGAGCGTCTGGTCAGGACAGATCGGTCAAAACTCGTCGCAAATCGGACAACTATCGCTCGATATGACATTGAGTACAGCTGAGCAACCGGTCGTCGCTGTGCAATCGGGCATGGACGCGGCAGCAGGCTCGAATAGCAATAGCCTGTTCTCGCTCTACGCCTTTACCGCGAGCGGTTTGAAGGCGATCGCCTCACTGCCCGGCAGCAGCTATGAAGTGCTACCCGATCACAGCATTATCGTACACACCGCACCGGATGGCAGCGGTGCCGGGCAACTGAACACGTACACCGCCAATGCGGACGGTGTATACGTACAGACAGAGAGCCGGGCGGATGACAGTGCATATACGCCGATTGCCGCCACTGATATTGAAGCGTATATCAATGAGCCGATTCAGTTTACAAGCGATATCGTAGCGGTCGATGACGAAGGAGCAATTGTCCGTACCGATCGCGGTTATGTACGTTTGCGTGGCAATCTGTCTTTTTATACAGGTACAGTAAACATATACGGTACATTTCACGGACAATATGAGCAATTTAGCCCGGCTGCACTAGGCTTACCGCCACTAACGAGCAGCATAAATCCCGATGCCAACAGCAATCCTAACGATAGCGCAGCGACGGATGAGACTACGGGTACAAACGGTACACCGAACGAGCAATTTGAACCGCAATACGGATTGGGCAACAATGGCTTGCCCGGTGACCGCCCTGCCGTGAGCGAACGCATTCCGATCGTTGAAGTGCAGCAACTTCAGTGATGCAGCAAAGGCATCATGCTATGTCATACGTATATACAAATGATAAAATACGAGCAAGCAGCCCTTTCATATCAAAGGGCTGCTTGCTCGCTGTGTATGCACTTTTTGCTCATTGCTGTCTGTGTAGGCATTTCTTTGCCCATCGCTGCCTTGTAAACCGTCTCAGCCGCTCGGCTTATCTTCCCCCAAGCCCGATAAACAGCATCATAAACACCAATTCCAACATATACCCGATCACAAGCATCATCGGCACCGTTACTACTAACAAAATGATCCGCAATTGCCGTTCCACACCATAACGCTCCATCCAGCGGCGCAGCCAGAGCCATAATATCACCATTGTCGGCACGATAATAAGGAACCCGACCACGATCACGCCATCAAAAATCCAGCCTGCCGCTGCTCCGGCAGCTCCTTGTTCTAGCCAACTCTGCTTGGCGATGACTAGACCGATCACGAACACCGCCATCAGCACATAATACCATTTTATGATTTTGCTCCATTTCCCTTTGTTCACTGCTGTCCATCCTTTCAAGGCAAGATCGCTTCAGCTATCTAGCCATTCATAAGCAAACGGTAAATTTTGCGCGGTCGTCCGCGTACCGTCTGCTGTTCCTCACCTTCTATTTCAGCGAGACCAATCTGGCACAAATTGCTCATAATGCGCTGGGCATTACGAATCGTCATCGACAGATGCTGCGCCAGTTGCACCGTAGTAAAACCGTCCCATTGCATATGGCGAGTCAACGCTTCAATTTTGCGATACATTCTGGCGCTAATATTGACCGCATTCAGTCGCTCTAACAGCTCGGCATCAAGTGCACGCGAAGCATAGCTCCAGTCGCCTACATCGCGATCCAGCTCACGAATCGTCCCATTATCTTGCACGATAACGAGCAGACGCTGCTGGTTATGCCGGGCATGCTGTAACGCACGCAGCGCATGATCGCTCGCTGTAAACGCTGTATTGCCATAACCAATACCAACCGTAATACGCATATCTGTCTCCAGCTCCATTTGTCCGACAAGCTGACCGATCCGTCCTAGCTTCCGTTCGATCGCCCCGCGTGTGCTCACAATTTGGTAGCTACCCACACCGTTATGCACCAGAATACCGTCCACCTGCTCGCATAACTTTAACATACGCTGCTGCATATTCAGCTCGGCATGCTGCACCGAATATCGTCCGCCTCCGCGTCTCGTTTGCCCTAGCAGATCGGCTTCAATCATCTGCATTCCGATCTGGGTATCTTGAAAATAGGAACTGCGCGCCTGTTGAATGAGCAGTTGTGCCGCCTGGCGAATGTCCTGGCGCGCCAGCGTTAAGCGATGGACAGGCATGCCTTGCTTTTGCAACTCATTATAGACAAAATACATACAAGTGAGCGCCGCCTTGCTTTTGCCCGCTTTCCACAGTTCCAAATGAAAGCTGACGATCCGTTCCGGTTCCTCCCATTCGTCAAACAGATGAATATGCACCGGATGCGCAGACGGCTCCAGCTCAGCCAATGACTCCTGAACGTCCATCTCCTCAGAACGGATCATATCTATCGAATACGGCTCCTCTATACTACCGTGCAAAAGCATCATTTGCAGTATACCTTTGTATAACGCCGAACCGGACGGCTTACAGCATACCGCCAGTTCATGCCCTTTCAGATAGGGACGCGCAATCGAGAACGGAATCGGACCCGAGAAAAACCATCCTTTTAACCCGTGGCGATGCTGCTCCATCAATTCCGGAATCTCCTGCGGATGATTATACACAAGTGGCACAAACACAACATCCTCGTGTAGCGTATCCATAACCTGCATGATACGCTGCACCGAAGGTACAGGTCCGATTACACCAAAACGATACGTCATCATATTCTCCTTCGCTTATCCTTTTATGTCAGCATACTCGTAGGTACACTTCGAGCATGGGCAATATAAACATCCTTTACAAAATATATTAACTAAAATCAAGTATTAAACTCTATTATACCAAGTTCCCCGCGTAAAAAAAGCGCCCACATTCCGACAACAATGAATCATCTGGAGCGTGCGCACAAAAGATACAAACACTGTATGATCAGGCAACCATCACAGCGGGAACCAATAACTATAACCATAACACTAGCAATCAAAATCAAAATCATTACACCTCTACCTATTCCCTTGATCGAGATAACTTTAAGTTTCAGTGGATTCAAGTTCCTATTGATAAAGATGACAGCACACAATCAAAGTTGAACTTTAACGTAGTCTGCCTATTATGATGCTGACCATTTTAAATATATCGTTTAAAATCATGCAGATTACCGCCCTAAATAAGGGCATACAGTGAATTCAAAGCCAATCTTGAAAGCAGGCAAAGTACTATACTTCATATCCTCACATAGCTATGTATACTTATAAACACAACACTATACGTAAAAAGCCTGATACGGTATAAGGAAAAGTTTCCTCACCATATCAGGCACAAAATCAGGTACAAATGGATGCATCGTGCTTATGAAAATCGTATTCACCTCGGAATGGGCAGAGGCGCATGCTCAAACACATTCCAATTTACGTCTACCGTATAGTTCAGTCTACGCATATACCGCTTACCGCTTCATCGTACAATACTTACTTCGTTCCACGCTTGCGTGCAGCTGTTACCCATGCACCGATCGCCGCGATCAGCGCCACAATTGCGATAACGAGCGTCGCTGTCTGCATACCGTTACTTGCGGCAGGCGCTGCCATAGCCGGCGCTGTTGCACTATTATCGGCTGCCATCGTATCGGTCGTTTCGGTTGTAGTGCCTGCATTGCCCGTTGCTTCCGTACTTGTAGCCGCACTGTCTGTGCTAGTGCCAGACTCGGCACTTGTTGCCGCGCCGTCTGTGCTGCCCGCCGTACCTGCACTATTATGCCCATGATCGGCAGCCGCTGTTGTGCCTGCGCCGGAAGCGCCTGCTTGACTCACAACCGTAATCGAATGCGGTGTATCACTGCCTTTATTACCTGTCCATTGGACGATGCTGCCATCGCTGTAATATTGGAACGCATCCCATACGAGATCGCTATCTTTGTCCGGATTTTGACCGACAAAAACGAATTGTTGAAATTGACCGGCTTGAATGCCGCCATTTTCCGCTTCCCATGTTACAGCTGAAATTTCACCGGCATCGTTTTTCTCGGTCGTTACTTTCCAGCCAGGTACGGGTTGGTATTGTTTGAAGGACAGATTTTCCGGCACTTTTAATGTCACTTTGATCGTTGGAATATCTTTTTCCGACGGTACTTTCATCGTGTACGTTTCCCATGCTCCTGTCATCGATTCAGCCGGTTTGACAGTTACATGCGCACTCGCCACCCCTGCAAATACGATCATACCTGTTAAAGCGACCGCCGAAGCGATAGCTCCCATACGTGTCCAAAATGAATGTTTGTTCATAAATCCAATACCCCTTTTCTATGTTGGATAGTTAAATTGTAGCCACTACCTATGCGGGCAAACGCTTATACGTAACCGCCGTCACTGAATCACCGGCACTACCAGGCTCGGTACAACTAGTAGGTTCCTTCCCGCAGTGAAGTGCTGTTCGCAGCCTACAAGTTTGCGTATACGCTCTAACTTACGAACCAGGCACTTTGAGCACAAACTTCGTTTGCAGCGATTCCAGCTTGGATGTTAGCACAGTCATATCGACTTGCCAGTTGCCGTTCATACTGATCATGCCCTGTGTTTCATACATGCCATTTTTGCCGTCTTTGGCGGTAATTGTAATATCGGTCGGTGCCATCGCCATATCGAGATGGTGCAGTTGCATCGCAATCTGCTCCACATCGACCGGCTTGCCCTGGCTATCCTTTACCGTCACTTCAAACGTATTCATACCCATCCGGCTCGGCGGCACACGCAAACTGATCTCATAGCCGTCCACCTGCTGTACTTGTGCCTGTACTTCACGCGGCGTTCCGCCATTGCCAAGCGGTGCCGCATATGGCGACAGATGTACGAGCAGTGCAGCAAGCACGAGCACAATAAATCCAGTCAACACTTCCCAGATCATATCCTTGCCAAGCTCGCCTTGCTGGCTGCGCGCTTTGGCATAATTCATTCCGCCAAAACTAACCATGACGAGGAACAGCAGCATTTTGGACAATAAAGTCAGACCATAACCGGTATTGAACAATGAATTCCATGTCGGCAAATAAATCAGGCTGCCATAAATGCCAGTCACCAGCAGCGCAGCGACCGAACTGATCGCTAGCCAGGAAAAGCGGCGCACAACGCCCCAATACAGTTTGCGCCGCTCCTCTCCTGTATGATCGCGCACGATGCGCGGCAAAAACAACGCCAATGCCAGCAGCGCACCTGACCAGAGCAACGCGGACAACAGATGTAAATAGTCGGCGGCAATCGCGACCCCGGCATTTGCCGCCGCATATGCATGTCCGTCAAACGCCTTGGCAAGCAGTCCTAACGCCAGTACGATCAAAGCGGTCAGACCGAGCGCACGCTGCAAGCCAGGCTTCACGCTTGGAAGCTGATGGATGATCATCATCACTAGCACAATGATCGCAGCCGCCATTTGTAGCAGCCAGATTTTGCCGAATACAGTACCGCTAAACGTATTGCCTAGTTCGCCACCTACAGTCGACAGCGGAATATCAGCGGTCCAGGCAATGCGCAGCGGCAACTGTGCTGCCAGTGCAATCACCGTCAAGCTGGCACCGATTAGCGCCAACCACGTATAGCGCCGCTCCCGCAACCAGCTTAGCTCCCCCCGTGCAGACAACGGCAACAGAAATAGCGGCAAACAGAGCACACCGAGCACAATCGCCTGCGCCGCATACTGCAACCAGCGCAGCGCAATTAATAGCGGGCTAAGCGGACGACTGTCATCGAGCGCGGCACTAGTTGCATCCTTAAGCGATTTGCCTGCTCCGTTACCGACTTGGAAAATGATCGCCCCTTCCACCGGATGACCGTCACCGGAGATCGCTTTCCATGATATGGTGTAAATGTCGTCTGGCAATGTCGATGGCACATTAGCGAGCAAGCGCGTTCCGTCCTTTGGATCGATATATGCGTTGATGCCGCTCACTTCCGCACCGGACGAGCGATTCAGCTGTATACCGTAATAGGCACGCTGAATATCTTCATTAAAGCGAATCATAATCTGCTTGGGCGACTGCTGTAGCACTTCATTTTGCGCTGGCGACGATTCGGTCACTGTAGCATGTGCTAACACTTGCTGCGGAAAGCCAAGCGCCAGCAGTACAAGCAACACCGCCAGTGCGAACTTTACAATGACAGCTGGACGCTTCCATTTTGATCGCTGACGTAACGCCGCACAAGTTGAATGAGCAATATGATGTATAATGGCATCTTCACCTGCTTTATGTTGGTTTGTAGTCTATCGAGGCTGGATTGATGCGTTCCGTTCACCTTACATTCCCATTCATCATACAAATAACCGTTTGCGCTGAACATGACCACATCGGGCTATAAATGACCGATTTACGCTGCAAATTTGAATGAATTATGGACGGTACCGCTTATTTTCGCTCGCCAGCCCTTGTTCAAATGCATACCGGGTCAATTGAACACGATTTTCAAGCTGTAACTTTTGCAAAATGTTTTTGAGATGATTTTTCACCGTTTGCGCCGAGATGCCCAGCCCGGCGGCGATCTCACGATTAGTCATGCCGGAAGACACCCATTGCAAAATTTCGCGTTCTCTACGTGTGAGCGTATCAACAGCCGGATCGCTATATGTCTTGCCAAACGGAAACTCCTGCAAAATGCGCTGCGCAATCTCCTGACTCATCTCCTCACGGTCAAACGCCACACTGCGCAAATATTCAAGCCATGTCGCAGGTGGTAAGCTTTTGAGCAAATAACCTTGCGCCCCTTGTTTGATCGCCTGAAACAGATGCGCCGCATCATCCGACACGGTCATCATAATAATTTTTACGTACGGAAAGCGTAATTTGATCAGTCCTGTCGCTTCCAGCCCATTCATACCTTTCATCGAAATGTCCATCAAAATCAGATCAGGCATCCACTTTTCCGTAAATTCAAGCGCTTCCTGCCCGCTGGACGCCGTACCGACTAACTCAAACAGCGGCTCCTCCGACAAAATAACACTCGTCGCCTCGCGTGCATGCGCATGATCATCCACAATCAACACACGTACTTTATCCATGATCTTTGCCCCCTGTCAGTATAAACTGTGTCCATCCATCAGCCCGGCGAAATTGAAATCGCCAGCCGCGCTGCTGTGCACGCTCGGCAGTAATCCGTAATCCGAAGCGTCCTGGCTGCTGCAATGCTTCTTCCACATAACCTGTCCCGTCATCCTCCACGATTACGCACCACTCCTGCTCATCGCCCTGACCACGGATCACTGCGCTGCGTGCGCGAGCATGTTTATGCACATTTAGCAGCGCCTCACGCATACAAGCGAACAGTTCCGTCTGCTCTGCTACAGACAAGCATGTATCAGCAAGCTGCCAATCCACTTCCACCTTCACACCCGCTAATGGCACCATCTCACGAATGCGCGTTTCCAGCGTGCTCTGGTGTGTATGTTCCTGCCGTGGTTCCTGCTTTAGATCGGCAATCGCCTGCCGTACATCATGATTTGCTTCACCGACCGTCCGGCTCAGATCGTGTAGCAGCTGCATCACTTCAGGATCATGAAATTTGCGCTTCGCCTGATCCAACTTCACGCCAAGCAAAAACAACGATTGGGCAACACCATCATGCAGCTCACCTGCTAGCTGCTGCCGCTCCTCTAGCTTACTTTTGGCGATCCGTTCCTGATCGAGCGCTGCGCGTGTATTTTCCATCATTGTGAACAAACCGCGCAGCAGCGTAATGCTGACGATATACACGATCAACGGCGACAGCCAATTCCCTGCCTCCATCGATAAATAAGGCATTAGAAATTGATGGCGCACATATTCCCAAATACCAATCGTCAATGTCGGCACAAACAAAATCATCCACTTAATATGCTGATAAGACATCGTATTCTCCTTTATATCCAAATTATACCCGCTGACGTGTCCACAAACCTAGTCATTGTCATTTCATCACCACACTACCGCAAAGCGTTGATCCGGTCTACCGTTTACAAATGCAGTCCCCTCTCCACAGCCGATAAGTTTGAATAATACGTGAACAGACAAAATTTTTTGCTAAAATTGCAATAAATCGTTTGCAATTCCTTTACCGTATGCTTACAATGAGATTATATGATAATGATTATCATTCCTGATGAAATGAGAATTGAATGATAATAGTCGCTAGCTTGCTGCTTTATAGCCATCGCTACGACAGCTAATCATGCAACATCTTAGACAAACACAATATGACTGCCGCGCTGAATCGCGCCTCAAAAGGAGACGGAATCTGGATGAACGCAATGACACAAAAGACTACACTTCAAATAGACGATTATCTCGATCTGCTCAACCTAGCTGTGCATATCGGTGATCAGAAATGGCAAAAGGAAATTATTCGCAAGCTCGAATATTTGAAGCAATGTGCCACCGCTTCCCGTAGCCGTTAATGATAGAGTAACACGATATATACGATAGTAGAGTAGCATGATCATAGATGAAGCAACAGTTTGCAATTTCAACACATTTAATCATCGACCTATCCTAATCATATAGAACAAACCGACCTCATAGGATGAAGTCGGTTTTTTTGTGCGATGCCGGTATTGATGTAATCACCGAAACGCTAGCGATATATGAAAGTATTGCTTTTACAGTAATGCTTCGATATCCTGCTCCATATCAATTGGGTCCGTTGTCGATTCAAAACGACGGGCAACTTTACCATCGCGGTCAATCAGAAATTTAGTAAAATTCCATTTGATCGAATTACCTGGCAAATATTCAGGATGACGTTCATGCAGTAGCGGCAGCAAAATTTTGGCAACCGAGTGCCGCGTATCAAAGCCTTCAAACGGTTTGCTGTCCGCCAAATACGTGAACAGCGGATGCGCATGCTTATCACGCACATTAACCTTTTGGAACATCGGGAATGAAACCCCGTAATTCAACGTACAAAACGCATCGATCTCCTCATTACCATTCGGCTCCTGATCCGCAAATTGATTGGAAGGAAAACCGAGTACGACAAACTCCTTATCTTTATAACGATCATATAAACGTTGCAAATCCGCATATTGAAAAGTAAAACCACACTGGCTTGCTGTATTTACGATTAAAATTACTTTGCCACGGTAGTCATCTAACGAAACTTCTCGTCCATTCATCGCTGTAGCAGAAAATTGGTATACAGTCATCGTTTATCTGTTCTCCCCTTTGTGCACAATTATCGTGTTGCCTATCATATTGTACCCAAAGTATGATATTATTGAAACTAAATAACTAGTTAAATTTGTTTAATAGTAGGCATAAAGTCCTTATAATACACAAATTTCAATCCATTTCCAATTAACGGTTAGACAAACCATCCAGCAACAACAATGGAATTGCATATTCCAGCGCCTTCGCTATCGTTTTTATGGAGTTAAGACGGATCATGCTGCGAATCGTTCATAAACGGCTTATTCACATAATAATACATCAGCGCCATAAACACCGAACCACCGATCAGATTACCGATCGTAACTGGTACCAAATTATGAATGACACCGGCAAAATGGATCGTCTGCGGATGATCTACAACGAGTGCAATCGCAAATGTACACATATTGGCAATGCTGTGCTCATACCCGGAAATAAAAAAGCAAAACACAAACAGCATCATACAAAATAGCTTGGCAACTTCATTTTTCAGCCCTATCGGAATAAAAAATGCCAAACAGACGAGCCAATTACATAAAATTGCCCGAAAAAAGAGCTGCATCGTCGGCGCTTGCATTTTATGCTCCACCACACCGAGCAAAAATCCATTCACCGTATGATCGGCATATAACCCGGTCAAATAAATCAGCAGCGCAAACGCACACGCCCCCATAATGTTGCCGATATAGCTTGTCACCCACAATCGTACGACTTGTGTCCACCTGAGCTTGCGAATGAGCGCTGCATACGAATAATAAAACGTATTGCCGGTAAACAGATCACCTCCACCGAGTGAGATCAAAATGATCGCCGCACCAAATGTGAGCGCCGCCATCGGATAAGCTGCCGGCGATTCGACCGCATAAAAGAAATTGCCGGTCTTGAATGCAACAATGACGCCAAAGCCGATAAACATACTAGCAAGCATCGAACGAGACATATAGCGCAGCTTGCTCTGGTTATAAATTCTGCTTTTTTCCAGCGCCAGCTTTTCCACCTGTTGTAAGGAATCGACTTCCATGCGTTCCCCTCCGTTTGTTCCGTATTGGATTGCTGTCGCTCGCGTCTTCCCGTGGCAAACTGGACGCAGACTACTGCTTGTCCTTGTTCGCTTTTTCGCCGCTAATCCCTGCCGTTCAAACGACTCATTTGTGATCATCCGCACAGACAACAGAGCGTGCAAGCTTCCTATTCGGTTCCTACCTATTAACTTAGCTACTGTTTCTTTTATGAATAGATGTGGTAAATAAAATCTGTTAACATCCATTTCATATCACTTCTTCTGCTAGTACTCGCATCGTTCCACTTTGTTCTTATAGGAAAAATTACCTATTTGTCGAAATTTCCCGACAAAAGTCTTAAATGCTATAAAGTTTAAAAACGACCCGACCGAAAAATAATATATAGAGCACAAGTCACAAATTAGACACATCATTTTCAACAAACAAGAATCGAGCGACTTTTGTCCTTGATCTTGATGATATATAGATTGCACAAGCATATTTTCACAAGAGTCTTTTGGTTCATATTAAAAATTTAACATATTTAAGCTAAATTTAATGAACATTGTGTGAAAATGTGATAATGTAAATTTACAATCAAAACACGAGGTGAATGATCATGACAAACCAAACTAAACTGATTCAACTGCGCCAACAACTGCCACAAGAACAACAAGCGATCAGCCGCTACGTTGAACATGCACTGCAATCGATCGATGAACTGGTAGAAAAACATCGCCAATACAACGCAACAATGGCAATCTACGGCGACAAAATTAACGGTAACGAAGAACGCGTATATCGTGACACGATTGCCGAAATCAAAGCACAACTGCTGGAAACACTCGAAAGAACCGTTGAAGACTTTTCGCATGTAGGTGACAAGAACTGGACTAAAAACTACAAAGACGGCATTAAATAAATCGCAATCATAACGCTTCATTCGAGCATAAACGCTCTAATGGTCTCGTGTAGTTCATCCGGCTTGACCCTTCCCCTGCCAACTGCTTTTGCCTGCACAGGCTGTAGCAGATCAAATAGATCGCTTTTGCAACTCTCTTTTCACTAGGAATAACAACCGCTTAACGATCAAACTAAACATCTACCATTATGAAAAACCCGCAGCTAACTCGCTGCGGGTTTTTGCTTATGTTGATTGCGCTCATGTATTGAGCTTACTCATGCTTACTCATTAAGCTTAATAATACGGTGCCATCATTAGATATACGATTACGCCGGTGAAGCTAACATACAGCCAAATCGGCATCGTCCAGCGGACGATTTTTTTGTGTTTATTAATTTGCATCGTCCAGCCCCATACGAGTGCAAATAGCGCCAGCGGTACGACAACCGCAGCCAAAAAGCTATGCGTAATGAGAATAAAGAAATAAATCGGACGAATAATGCCTTCGCCACCATAACGTGCCGTTTCCGGAGACAAGTAGTGGAACGACAAATACGTAACTAAAAACAACAATGTCGTCGAAAATGCCGCCAAAATAAATCCACGATGTAGCTTAATGTTCTTTTTAATAATCGCAATCAATGCCGCTACTAGAAAAATAAACGTAAAGCTATTGAAAATAGCATTCATACGCGGCAAAATCGTAATATCAAAATCCAGTGTACCTTTGTAACCAATGCCTGGTGCGAAAAATAGCAGCAAAATAATCACATTGGCAATTACCGATACGGTAATGATCAGCCCTGCAAAGTTTTTATTTGTTGTCGGCTTCATATTGCCTGTTTGTGTGCCTTTACCCATAGGTATTCTCCCATCCTTGCGATTCAGACTCAGGATATGGTGTATCCTCAATGTACATTATATTTTAAATATTGGACACGTACCAAGCTTTTGGTGACAACAGTTTGAACTTTTTGCAGCAGCTCGATCCATTACGCGTCTTTGCGCCAAATATCGTGGTATTCCTCATGACGTTTAAATTGTGCTAACGCATACGAACATGCTGGTACGACTGTTTTCCCTTGCTCACGTGCGATCGCGACGACACGTTTCACTAGCTCCTCGCCCACTTTTTGCCCACGCAGTTCTTCCGCCACAAAAGTATGATCGATAATGATCGATTGCTCATCATAATTACTAAAACCGATTTCCGCTTTTGGTGCACCATCTACATGTACAGCTAATCCATTATCATTTTCCACGATGTTATGCATCATGTTCACTCCTTTGCTCATTAAAGTCAATCAGGCGGTATATTTGCGCCAAATACATGTTCAAACAGGTATATCTATTCCTTTATCCCCTCAATAAGAAGCATCGAAACAGCGTGACGATGCCAACATATACATACAAACTTTAGATGTAATTGCTTCTGTCCTAAGGCGTGTACACAAACTTGGCATATTAAGTCAATCACCGCTGCGGTACAGAACAAAAATAGAAATCGCTGCTCTGCTTGCCGATGTTGCATCCATTTTGCAAACGCCCAGTGCATAAACATCATGCACTGTAATACACCTTTATGCAAAGCATATAGACTCGCTTTATCTGTTTATCAAGTAAATAATTTAATTGTTATAAAGTGTTAATAAATAAAAAATATCCCTAATTTATCTGCAAAACTATTACTTTTTACGAAAAGCAGACGAAATATATTATATTATTGCTAATAATTGGGGGATGAAGCTATGAAATGGTTTTTGAATTTAAAAACTGCAACTAAGATTGTGTCTGCCTTCGCTGTGCTGATTGTGATCTTTCTTGCCTTTGGTTTATACAGTCTGCAAAATCTTCACTATAGCAGTCAGCAAACGAACAAAGTGTATACGAATAATCTCACTTCAATCCAGACGTTGTCGCAAATGCAAATTTATTATCAGCGGCTACGGGTAAATTTGCGCGATGTGAATATGAGCCCGACTACGGCTGAACAGAAACCTTACCTCGAAAAGATCGACGCATTAATTAAAGACATGAACGACAGCCTTGCCGTTTATACGCCGCTAGCACAAGACCCGTCAGAGCAGCAGGAGCTTGCCAAATTTAACAGCTCGTATGCCCAATACTTAACCGTTTTTAAGGAGTCGCTTCGTCTTGCCCAAGTGCCGGGTACCGAAGGCAGGGCTGCCTTTATCCAGTTCAAAGACAACACGCTCAAGCCTGCGGGCGATCTCGCTTCCGATCAACTCGATCAGCTCATTACGATCAATAACAACCTCGCCAAACAAGCGAACGACAATGCTATGTCTTCCTACCAGTCTACACGCGTAACTACACTCATTATACTTGGAATCGTTATTTTATTTAGCTTATTTTTGGCATTGGTCATCACCCGTAGCATTGCAACACCGCTCAAAAAATTGTCCGCGTTAATCGCACGGTTTGCCGATGGCGATTTGAGTGGGCAATCCGATATTACACGCCGAGACGAAGTGGGACAGCTATCCCAATCGATTAACATCATGGCAGATAATCTGCGCACACTTATTTCGCAAATTACCGTATCGGCTCAAAGTGTAGCAGCTTCCTCACAAGAAATTTCAGCAACGACCGAAGAAATCGCCAATGCCAGCACGAACCAAGCGGAATCGGCAACAACGATCAATGAACTGTTCCGCGAACTGTCGACTGCGATCGATGCGGTGGCAAGCAGTGCAAGCGAAGCGGCTGAATTGTCCAACCATACGATGGAAGTGGCGCAAAAAGGAAGTGGCATTATTAACGAATCGATGATCAGTATGCAGGCGGTAAATGACTCTATCCATCGTCTGGAGCAAGATTCACTGCGCATTGGCGAAATTACCGATGTGATCGATGATATTGCTGATCAGACGAATCTGCTAGCGCTAAATGCGGCGATCGAAGCGGCACGAGCAGGTGAGCAAGGCAAAGGTTTTGCCGTCGTTGCCGATGAAGTGCGCAAGCTTGCTGAACGCAGTATGGACGCCACCAAACAAATTGCCAGCATTATTAAAACGATGCAGCGCAATACGAAGGACAGTGTCAGCTCTGTGCAGCAAAGTACGTCCCAATCTAATCAGACGAGTGAAGCATTCCAAAATATTTTGCGCATGGTGAACGATTCTGCGCTCAAAGTGAACGATATTGCGGCAGCATGTGAAGAAGAAGCAGCTCAAGCAGGACAAGTGATGCTGTCTGTGGAAAATATCGCGGCGGCAAGCCAGCAAGCGGCGGCATCGGCAGAAGAAACAGCAGCATCCTCGCACTCGCTTGCCCAGCTTGCCGAAGAATTGAACGATTCCGTCTCTCGCTTTAGAGTGTAATGAGTACATTGAAGAAGACAGTCATGCCTGTTCGATCGAACGTAGCCAATCGCATCATACCTACTCGACCTAACATAGCAGACTGAACGCGTAGTGCTATGACCGTTTTAAATATATCGTTTAAAACAGGGTAGATTACTGCTATAAATCAGGACATAAAGTGGATTCAAAGCCACTATTGAAAGCAGGCAAAGTAATAGTAGTAACGATACGGTATACTATAAATACGCCAATCGGTTACACACATGCCGAGTATAAATGGGACAGAGCACACGACAGTATCAGCCCTATGCGGCTGTACATACCGTAACGTAAGCTCATCTGGATTAAACGACATCATTTACGTACGGTATTCGATGGACGTATCATCGGTTGTTGATCATTATACAAGCCTGTACAAATCAGCATTGATATCTGATTCGTACAGGCTTTTCCATTCACTATTATGTTTAAGCTGGTCAAAGCACTAGATGGTGTCTTCAAACGATCTTACGTATCATTTTATTGTTCACAAAGATCAGAAATAAGACCCTGTACAGCTTACTCTGACGCAAATTACCGGTAGAACGATCTGTAAAGCAGTTTGAAGACACGCCCTAGACGA
The DNA here is from genome assembly GCF_034659835.1 of Paenibacillus campi. Lineage (NCBI taxonomy): Bacteria > Bacillati > Bacillota > Bacilli > Caryophanales > Paenibacillaceae > Paenibacillus > Paenibacillus campi. Next base: position 202,979 of record NZ_JAXSQZ010000007.1, on the reverse strand, counting down.
CCGCTGTAAATGCATAGTTTGATAGTGTACAGATTCTCGTTATACATAAGGACAGCGAGCAGATTTAAAATCACTATTTAAAGCAGGCAAGCTACTACTACCTCGACCAAGTTCAATGTTAATTTTGATTGTGTACTGAAGTCCTGGTCCATGCAATTTTAAAACAGCTTCAACACTCCAATTCATCTTGGTTAACGTACTATGTTTACGTGCCATACTCATTCTCCTTTTAATCTAGTGGATGAAGATGGCACGCACATTGTTTAATAATTCGTTCCACTTCCTGCAATCGCAGCGGTTTACTAATAAAATCCTGCATGCCCGCATCAAGGCACATATCGCGATCCGTACTGCGTGCAAATGCGGTCGTTGCCACAATGACAGGTTGCTCATGCTCTGGTAGACGTTCGCGCAGCTTACGCGTCGCTTCAATCCCGTCCATCTCAGGCATCTGGATATCCATGAATATAAGTTCATACGGACGCGACATCGCCATCATCGTCGCTTCTTGCCCATTGTGCGCAATGTCAGCACGATAGCCGAGCTTACGCAGCATTTCACGTAGCAGTTTTTGATTAACCGGATGATCTTCGGCAATCAAAATGCGCAATGGCCCGTATTTACCATCGGTCAGCCCTTCAGCGGACGGTTCGTCTCTGCGTTCGGATTGCTCTGTTTCGTTCGTATACTCATCTGGCAAATAATGTACCGGCAGCAGAAACCGGAATGTCGCCCCTTTGCCTTCCTCGCTATCGACACTAATCGTCCCCCCCATCAGTTCGATCAGCTTTTTGCAAATGGCAAGTCCAAGCCCGGTGCCGCCATATTTGCGGTTGATCGAAGGATGTAGCTGGGAAAACGACTGAAATAGCAAACTTTGCTTATCGCTGGAAATGCCGATGCCGGTATCACTCACCTCAAATTCCAACAAACACTCCGTCGCACGGCGTTCTGCCTGCCGTAACGTTACTGACACACTGCCATTATCGGTAAATTTGATCGCATTGCTGATCAGATTGACTAACACTTGACGCAAACGCGATGCATCGCCAATAACTGCCTGTGGCACCTGTTCACTCGTATGACATGTTAATTCAATTCCTTTTTCGGCTGCACGTGAAGTGAACAGATCAAGCACCCCGGCAAGCAGCGGCAAAAGCTGAATCGGAGCGTGCTCCAATAGCATTTTACCAGCTTCGATCCGGCTAAAATCAAGAATTTCGTTCAAAATATGCAACAGTGCATCACTGCTATCGCGAATAATCTCAATATAACTGCGCTGCTCCTCATCCAGTTCGGTATCGGCAAGCAGCCCGGTCATCCCGATAATGCCATTCATCGGCGTTCTAATCTCGTGGCTCATAATTGCCAGAAACTCCGACTTGGCGCGATCAGCACGTTCGGCAAGCTCTTTGGCACGAATGATCTGCTTTTCATTCGTAATATCGTTAAATACAACGACTGCGCCCTTACGCTTGCCGCGATCCCAGATCGGCGTAATCCGGTACGATACCATAAAACTGGAACCGTCTTTACGCAAAAATACCGCCTCTTGCTCCTCATACGAGCTACCTTCACGCAGCGCGCGATCAATCGGATGATCCTGCGGCAAATAAGCGCTGCCATCGGCATGCGTGAGCTGGAACATTTCCAACAGCGGCTGCCCGGCAAGCTCGGATGTGCTAAAGCCTAGCATTCGTGTAGCTGCCGGATTAATAAACGTCGTTCGCCCTTCATTATCCAGCCCGAAAATGCCTTCCGATACAGAGTTTAAGATGAGCGTATATTCATTGCTCAGCTTTTCAATCTGTTCCAGATGCCGCTTCATTTCCGTAATGTCGGTGGCGATTCCGTATACACCGACAATCTGCTCATCTACGACAATCGGCAAATTAACGACACTCACTTCGCGTGTATCACCATTGGCGACGACGACACGTGATTCGTACGATTGCGGTTCTCCTTGCAAAGCACGTTCGAAATGCTCGACTGTATCGTATACATTTTCCGGCGCAATAAAGCATTCAAACGACCGTCCAATCAGCTCATCTTCACTGCGTCCGACCAGATTTTCCATCTCCGCATTAATCGTCGTATACCGCCCTTGCGTATCAAATGAAAATACACTTGCCGGATTATAGTCAAACAGTGAGCGATAACGCTGCTCGCTTTCTTGAATAAGTTGTGCCGATTGGCGCCGCTCCTGAATATCGCGTGCAATCGATAGTAACTGCTCTGCACCAGCGTCTCCACTGCCGATAAAACGCCCGGACGCTTCCAGCCATATATACCCACCAGAACGGTGACGGTGACGATAGCTGACCGGTTTAGGCTGTTCATCCGCGTTATGAATCGTCATATAACGCCGAATCGCTTCCACATCGTCAGGGTGCACATAATCCATAATCGATGTGCCGGTCAGTTCTTCCGGACGATAACCGAGAATCGTATGGCAGGCTGGTGAGCAGTACAGATAGATCGACTGCTCTACTGACAGACGGCTAATAAAGTCGAGCGATTGCTCCGAGATTAAGCGATACTGGCGCTCGCTTTCTTTTAACCGTTCTTCCATTTCAATCCGAGACGTAATGTCCTGTGTCATGCCGATGACCTGTAATGGGTTACCACTATGATCGGTAGCGACTTTCCAATGCGACTGCAAATAGCGCACTTCCCCATCCGGCAATGCCACGCGAAAAATGTGCTCACCTGTCCGCTGTTCGCCAAACGATAACCGGATCGCAGCGACTAGACCATCCATATCTGCCGGATGAATCAGCTTCGCTATACAGTCGATAGCTGGCGCCGGATCGCAAAATAGATACGGGAATAGCTCCTGCGCTTCTTTGCTAGAACTGATCGTTCCGGACGCAAGGTCCCAGTCCCACGAACCGATACGTGCGACACGCTGCACCTCACGTAGACTGTCTTCATATTTGATCCGATCATTTGCATTACGCCCGATGCCCAGCACTTTGCTAATGCGACCATACTCATCACGCACAACTTGAAATGAAATTTCAAACCATAGATAATACCCTTGTTTGTGCTTTAACCGACGCGTAATCGTCCCTTGATCCAAATATGCCTGTCCGCTATTCATCATCGTTTCAGCGTCTTCGGGATGGTAATACAGCATCCGACTTTGCCCGATCATTTCTTCCGGTCGATACCCGAGCACCGTGTAAAACGATTCTGACACATATTGCAAAATACCATCCGCATTGCTATACGATACGAGGTCTTTGGCATTTTCCGTAATTAAACGGTAAATTTCCCGATCCGCATGCGGTATGTTTTCATGCAGATGCAGCAGGTCAAGTTGTTGACATTGCACGATATAATAGGCGACATCTCCATCCTCATCGTGAATGACCGACAGTTCCATGCCAATCCGTAGCGTATGACCTTTGCCATGACGCCAGCGGCGCTCCATACAATAATGTTCGCCAGGTGTATGCAGCGCCTGCCCGGCGATCGTCATATAGGAAGAAGATGCTGTCCCCTGCTGTGCATTCAGCCCAGCATCTCCCATTCGTTTTAATTGTTGTTCGTCATAGCCGAGCAGCAGACAAAGCGCCGGATTGACGCTAAGCCAACTTCCCTCCTTCGGCTCAATAACGGCGATCCCGACAGAGGCAGTCCGATAAATATGTTCATATACTATACGGTCATGCCCTGATTGGTTAATCATCTTACTCCCCTCCAATTACAACCCACTTGCCCTTATGTGCAGTAGCACTATTCCTTACTTGATCATAAACGTATATCCCATAAACACAACAATGTGAATAAAAATCAATTGCCAATACAGGTTTTCCTTCAGTTAACACAATATAGTAAATACCTCGTTCTTAGCATGCCACCTTCGTTATACTGCCAATTACCCGTTAAATCAAAGACCGAATAGGGGCGTAACGAGATTACTTCAAAATCTACATATGTAGCGTTTTCGTACTGCTAGTCTTACCCTTTTCCTACCCGCATAGTTATAAAAAAAACACCGAACTGCCTTAGCTGCAGTCCGGTGTTTGATGCTTGCCGGATGTTACACTCGATCGAATCCGATACAATATCGAATCCGCTGCACAAACGGCTTACTTATTAGGGTACATCGCTGTTTAACTACGCAAATGTCGAGCTACGTATGGGGCGAGCGCCGATCAACGCAGCGTCGAATCCATCGTTGTACCTGGTGCCTCGCTTTTACGCTGACGCAGTGAGTTCGAGATGTTGCGCACCTGTGTCATCACTTTATCACGCGCACCTTTGTTACGCATCAAATATACAGCACCCAGTCCAATTGTCGTCCATAACGCTTTTCTTCCTGTCATGTTGTTCATCCTCCTCTTGATGTGTAAGTAGTATGGAATTGCTTTGCTTATTTGTAATGATGGTGTCTTATTTACAGATTACCCGTAACCGCCAAAAATAAACAATCATCACAAACCGTCATCCAGCAAAATGTTCATTACGGCATTTGCAATTTTAAATGCTGACTTAACCCTTCAATGCCACGGCAGATCACCTGATTATGATTCCAAATAAAAAACGGGCGTAACCACGGCTCACACCATCTCATCCACGGCTTGGTCGTCTGCACTTCCCAGTAATAATGCAGTATCGTCCATTCCCCGCATTGCTCCAAACGAAAAATACCTGTCCCATGCAAATCACCGGTCGCTTCCAGCCGAATTAACGCACATTCCAGCTTCTCCACGATGCTAAACTGAAAGGCAAGACGATAACCAAAACGGGTACGAATATGCATTCGGTAATGATCGCCTACCCCATGCGGATGTCCATGATGAACAATTTTGCGAAATGTTACACCTTTCCAGTCTTCAATCGCTTCAAAATCGCTAATGCGTGCCCAGACCGCCTGGGGCGTTGTTTGCAGTCGCCAACTGTGCGTAAACCGGTACTTGCCCATATGAAATCCTCCATCCTTTGCATCATCACTAGCATTCATGCGGTCTAACGATAAACGATCGTCTCATGATGCGGTGCACTAACCTCTGCGCCCAGACTCGCAGCAACACCGTGTACGCCTTCATCCATTACTTTATCATGACTCCATGTATATACCGGACGCAGCAGCGGATTCATCAATCGCAAACCGGCATGGTGCAGCCGTACTTTCCATTCACACCGCAGCTCGGTCTGTGCTCCATCTGGTGACTGTTTCATAAAACAGGTGCCTGTACCCGCAAGCGGCCCTTCCACTTCCAGTGTAAACTGATCTGGCTTGCGTTTGTCGGTCACGGTAAGATAGATCGACAGCGGGAATAGCATTTTCGTTTTAAATGTGCAACGAAACACATCGCCGATTCCATCGACACCCTGTCCGTGCTTCACCTTGTCAAACACAACATTATCCCAGCAATCGATCGCTTCAATCTGATCCGCTATCTTCCATAACCTATCGCTTGCAGTGCTTATTGTCCAGCTGCTAATGAATAGATAATGATGCTGCATGTAGGTTCCGCCTTTCTAATAGTTTGGTAGGTTGGCATGTAGGCACATTCTCGTGCTGGGGCAGGCACCATTGCGGGAAGGAAGAAGGGGACAAGCTCCCGTCTCAACTAGCAATCTACGGACGAGGATAACATGTAGATTGCTAGTCTCAAAAAAGTATGGTATTTTGCTGCGCAAAAACCTTTTTTCATTGCACCCCGTGTTTGAAGTTCGTAAACACTGAAGAAGTACGGTATTTTGCTGCGCAAAAACCTTTTTTCATTGCACCTCGTGTTTGAAGTTCGTAAACACTGAAGAAGTACGGTATTTTGCTGCGCAAAAACCTTTTTTCATTGCACCCCGTGTTTGAAAATCATAAACACTGAAGTCGTCCTTTCCCCTTATTTCCTTCCCGCAGTGAAGTGCTGCTCGCAGCATACGAGTTTGCGTGTAAGCCATATGTTGAGGGTAGCAGTTTATATAAACTTCAATTTTTTATTGTAAAAATAGACGTGAGAAATTAAAGCGAAAGCTTTAGTCCGTTTTAATTCGTTAATGTAGTAGTCATTTGACTTTAATTTATACAAATGATGAAGCTGTTACATTACACGAAATCCGATTGGCTTTTACTATACGCAACTTTATTTAGGTCTGAATCTGGCTCGACTCGAACGAAGCATGCGTTTGTGTAACTGTCTAACCACAACGAATCGGCTCGATCGGATCGCAAACAGGTTGAACGCAAGCGCTGCTAGTTTTCTTCAATCTTGCTTCTTTTAATCTTGTTTCTTTCAATCTTGTTTCTAATGGATGTATCGCATTATCGATCGCTAACTAACAAATTCAGATCAGTCCTAACTTTAGACGATATCGAGTGGAACTTTATGCTGTGGGGGCGGAAATGCCTGATCCAGTCGCTGTAATTGCTGCTCATTAAGCCGGATGGCTGCTGCTTGCGCATTGCTGCGGGCATGATCGATGCTGGATGCTTTTGGGATCGCGATGACAGAGCCGCTGCGGATACACCATGACAGCATAATTTGAAACGGCTCGGCTTGCTGTTCGTCAGCAATCTGCTGTACGACCGGATGCTCGATCAATTCACGGCGCAGTGAGCCTGCTTGTGCCAGTGGCGAATAAGCCATCACCGGCATATGCTGCTGCTGTTGCCACGGCAGCAGATCGTATTCGATTCCACGCGAGCCGAGGTGGTATAACACTTGGTTAACTGCACACTGTTCAGCGCCATGAATACGCAGTAGTTCATCCATATCATGAACGTCCAAATTGGATACACCCCAACGGCGTATTTTGCCGTCAGCTACGAGACGCTGCATACCTTCGACCGTCTCCTGTAGCGGAATGCGACCGCGCCAGTGCAACAAGTACAGATCAATTTGCTCTGTACCGAGTCGTTTCAAACTTTGCTCACAGCTGTTGACTAGCCGTTCGCCTCCGGCGTTATGCGGATATACTTTGGATACGAGGAACACATCGTCTCTGCGCCCGCGAATCGCTGCACCGACCAGTTCTTCCGATCGTCCTTCACCATACATTTCCGCCGTATCGATTAATGTCATACCTTGTTCGATTCCCGCTTGCAGCGCTGCAATTTCTGCGGCTCGGCGGGAATGATCATCGCCCATATTCCATGTACCTTGCCCAATCGCAGGCAGCACCGTTCCGTCTAGTAGTGTAACCGTTTGCTGTAGCATTTGGTGTTCTCCTTTCAAGGTGTTAACATTGTTGATTGTTCGCTATTTCGCTATATTGATTATTTAGGAGTAGATGATTGAATGACTGGCATGTAGTTTGCATCTTTACTTATAAGGTGATCTACACAATCGCATTATGATCGATTATTTACAGCGCTTATCAACAAGTACTTTATAAATGAGCCTGGTGTATTTCTAACTACCCATTAACCGCTATGACGAAGTAAGAATAAATGAAATGGAATAAATACTTAATAAATAGAATGGAGCCCATTATTTATGTATCCAACACAAAAAAAGACGCTACTTGAACGTCATTGTCGAAAGGAAATCTCCACCACACATTAACAGCAAAAAACAGACCCATTCTTCTCTAACAAAGAATGAGCCTGCTCTGCATTGTATCGTTTATTATCGTATGCATACACACTATAAAACTTCGCCGTATGCATCATGTTAACCTCTATACACCAATCGTGTACACCGCTTATCTAAACGATACGTTATGAATGTGCACTACGTTGAATTTCAAACTGATTACCTCAAACTATGACTGATCTGATCAGCACTGCAACCTATCACTTGAACCGACGCTCACCATCATACGTTGCGATCATACCGTACAAATCCGGGCGGCGGTCGCGGAAGATGCCCCAGTCTAGACGCTGTAATTCCAGTTGATCCAGATCGAACTCAGCGACAAGGACGCCTTCGCTGCTGCGGTCGGCTTCTTGTAGTTTGTTACCTTGCGGGCCAGCGATAAACGAAGAACCGTAGAAGTTGATCGAGGAATCTTCGTCTTCTTCTTTGCCAATACGGTTGGAAGCGATCACCGGAATCAAGTTAGCGCCGGCATGACCGAGCATGCACGCTTGCCAGTGATCTTTGGAGTCCATACCTGCATCTTCCGGTTCGGAACCGATAGCAGTTGGGTAGAACAGCAGCTCAGCACCCATTAGCGCCATACAGCGTGCGGCTTCAGGATACCATTGATCCCAACAAATACCGACACCGATCTTCGCATAACGGGTATTCCACACCTGGAAGCCGGTATCGCCTGGATTAAAATAAAACTTTTCTTCATAGCCCGGCCCATCCGGAATATGACTTTTACGGTATTTGCCCAGCACTTCGCCGTCTGCGTCGATGACAGCAAGCGAGTTGTAGCGTGCATAGTTCTTTTTCTCATAAAAACTGATCGGCAGCACGACTTGCAATTCTTTTGCGACTTGGCGGAAATGGTGAATCGCTTTGTTTTGTTCCAGCTCGGTTGCGTACTGATAATATTCCGCCTTTTCCTTTTGGCAGAAATAAGGTGTTTCGAACAGCTCTTGCAGCAAAATAATCTGCGCGCCTTGTGCCGCAGCTTCACGTACAAGTTTATCCGCTTTACGGATGTTATCTTCAATATCCCAAGAGCAGCTCATTTGGGTAGCTGCCACTTTTACGTTTCTCATTTCGTCTAATTCATCCTTCCTGTATAAATGACAGCACCGGTGCCGGTATTGGATTGTCTTCATCCGAGCACAACGTTCGCTTCATTAGATAAAATAGCAGCTTTTTTGCACATCTATACGTCCAATATACCATGTATTCCATTGCTATACACGCCAAAATAGAGCCATTCAATCGTTGCGCCTTCTCTATTGTGGCAGACTGAGCAACGATGAACAAGCTACTATGAATGTATATCGTCTCCGACTGCTATGAAGTGAATAGCATAGCACAAGACAGACGTATGAACGTATAGAAGTCGTCGCTTTTCGCCAAACTGCGTATAGACCTTTATTTTCAATCCTGGTAGGATGTATCTTCAAACTGCTTTATATATCTTTTAATGCCATTAATTCGTGTTAGATTAAGCTATAATACGACTTATTTTACTTTAAACTTCATCCGTTCGACCGATACGATAACAAGGTTGGCGATTTGAAAATACCGCATCAAAGCGTGATCACATTAAATATTAATTTTGATTATGTACGGACATTTCTATATGTAACAGCTTCATCCCGCTTTAAAATCCAAATGAACATCGGTCAAAATCAGCGTGTCTTTAAACTGTTTACAGACCGTTTGATGCGATTCGTTTGCGTCAGATTACACTATAATAGGAGACTCGTTTCATTGGAAACGTCCATCCTTTTCACATCATAAACGGATGAGTTGTATCGTCTGCAAGCCGCACAGAACGGAAGGAATAAAGGGTAAGGACAGACCTCTAGTAGGCTGACCAGCTTACACTCAATGTCTGATGGACTATACCGTATGAAAAAAGGGGGGGGCATAACAATAAACTGTACCCTACCTTTTTTGAACGTGGGAATCTACCTTCTCTCCTACTCCGTAGATTCCCATACGAGACGAAAGTCCGTCCCTTTATTCCGTACCGCAGTGGGAATGCACGACTACTTCAGTCATGCACTAAAGCCCTACGTTCACTTACCCGCTGGGATTTGCTGAGTTGTACAGTGTACATTACCGCCTTCGCGGATAATTGCCATGCCGTTAATCGTACGGATGCGGCGATCCGGGAATGTTTGTTGCAGCACTGCAATCGCTTGGCGATCCGTTGCTTCCGCTGTACCGCCAAATACCGGCAAAATGATGCCGCCATTGACGAAGTAGAAGTTTAGATAGCTAAGCGTCAAACGCTGTTCACCATGCATCACAAGCGGCGGTTGTTCGATTTCGATCACTTCCAGCTTCCGTCCTTTGGCATCGGTCGCTTCCGCCAAAATACGCAGATTTTCCTGAGTGATCTCATAGTTATCGTCAGCAGGATCATGACATACCTGCAACATAATTTTACCAGGCGCAGCAAAACATGCCACATTGTCCACATGACCATCGGTTTCGTCGCCGGACAGACCGCGTTTTAGCCAAATGATCTGCTGTACATTCGTATAATCTTTCACAAGCTGCTCAATTTGCTCACGGCTTAGCTGTGGATTGCGGTTTACATTCAGCAAGCATTCCTCGGTCGTCAGCAGCGTTCCTTCGCCATCCACATGAATGGAACCACCTTCCAGTACGAGCGGTGCATCAAATTGACGCAGATTAAGATGCTTTAGCACCGCAGCAGCGACCGCATCGTCCAAATCCCAATGTTTGTATTTACCGCCCCAAGCGTTAAAGCCCCAATTGATACCGGCACGCTCGCCCTGCTCGTTGATGACGATCGTTGGGCCGTTATCGCGCAGCCAGGCATCATCATGCTCCAGCAGCAGGAATTCCACATTTTGTCCTGTAAATAACGCTTGTACGTTGTCCAAATCGTCCGGATTCACAATCAATGTGACCGGCTCGAACTCGGCAATTGCACGGATTAGCTCTTGATAGCCTTTACATACATCCGCATAATCCTCTGGGTAAGACATCGAGCCGATGACCGGCCAGCCCAAAATTGTTCGTTCGTGCAGCTCCCATTCGGCAGGCATCATATATTTCAAATCGATTGGTTTCATGATTTAGGGTCACCTTATTCATCATAGGATAGTTCCCGTATGCATACGATTGAAGTACCGCTCAAACGGTATGCCTCGGAACAACCTATATCATACAATATGAATGCAGTTGTACCAAGCGATTTTCGTAAATTTTATGCAAGCAAACATAAAAAAGCCCGCAGTGCAATACACTACAGGCTGATCTATTGTATAATTAACGATTTCCATTAGCTACTTTTTGTTACATAAATTGTATTATTGCGATTCTGCTTTACAAATGGTACCAGTATAACGTATTACAACCATACTTCAGCCGGCAAAATTAACCTTTACTTGCTCCGCCAAAGCTAAAGCCTTGCGACATATAACGCTGACCGATAATGTACAGCGCTACCGCCGGAATCGTATACAACACCGAGAACGAAGCGAGCATACCGTACTGTACCATGCCGTTTTGTCCAAAATACTGATAGATCGTGACGGCTGCAGGCAGCTTGTCCGCACTTTGCAGCAAAATAAACGGTACGAGGAAGTTGCCCCAGCTGCCGGAAAAAGCGAAGATTCCGACGGTGAAAATGCCTGGCAACATCAGCGGCACGATGACGAGGCGCAATGTTGTCCAGATCGATGCACCGTCGACCCATGCGGCTTCTTCCAGTTCAATCGGCACGGAATCCATAAAGTTTTTCATCATCCAGATCGAATACGGCAATGCCGAAGCGGTCAGGAACAAAATGGTGAAAAAGAGCGAATCCTGCATCCCGAAGTATAAAAAGAACTGATACACTGGCACCATTACCGCTGTCAGCGGCAAACCAGTAGCAAACAAAATGACGTACATAAATGGGCGTTTGTAACGCATCTGGTAACGGGACAGCGGATAAGACGCCAGACCCGCCACGATGACGACGAGCAATGCTTGCCCAAGCGCCAAAATCAGACCGTTGGCAAAGGAAAGCTGATTTTCATGATTCGTTACCGTATCCCGATAGTTATCGAGTGTAAACTGAACCGGAAACTTAAGTGCAAGTGTTGCGTCCTTGTCAAACGATGCAAAAATCAGCCATAAGAGCGGAAGCAAAAACAGAACACCAATAATCGTCAAAATAATATAAGGCAAAACGCGTGCAACCGCGAACCGGTTTAGCTTGCGCTTGCGGGTTGTCGTACGAGGGGCATCATGTACTGTGCTCATCTGTTTTCCTCCTTTTACAGCTTCACTTTAAGCATTCGCATATAGACAAGGCTTGCCACAATACCGATCAATAGCAGCATCAGCGAGATCGCTGTTCCATAGCCCAACTGATAGTTAACAAAAGCCTGATGATACATATAAATTGGGAGCGTCTCGGTCGCAAGACCAGGGCCGCCGCCAGTCAACGCATAGATTAATGTAAACGAACCGAGCGTTTGCAGCGTAACGAGTACCATATTGGTCGTCACCGAGCTAACGATCATCGGCAACGTAATGCGTGTCAGCCGTTGCCATGCGTTGGCACCATCGATCATCGCGGATTCTTCCACTTCACGCGGTACATCGCCAAGCGCTGCCTGGAACACCATCATCGAAAATGCGGTACCGTGCCAGATGTTGGCGATAATGACCGATACCATCGGGAATGTGTACAGCCATGCGATCGGTGTAATATTAGCGGATTGCAGAAATGTATTCACCGTACCTGTATCGTTCAAAAAGGCGAACCATACAAACGCACACACCACTTCCGGTGCAACCCAGCCCGCGATGACGATCGAGCCAATCACACTGCGGAAGACACGACTGCGTCCGTTCATTAATACCGCGATAATAAAGCCCATCACCTGCTGCCCGATTACCGCTGAGAAGATTAGGAAAATGATCGTATTCCAGACGGAAGTGCGGAAGGCAGAGTCCTGAAACATATTTTTAAAATTTTCAAAGCCGACGAATTGTGAATTCGCCGCCGCAGCTCCGGTTAATGCGATATTCGTAAAAGCAAAATAAAACGTCAGAATGGTCGGTATGAAAAAGAACGCCAGCAGCAAAACAAAGCTTGGCGATAAAAACACCAATGCCCGCCATTGTTCAGCATTATTGCGGCGCTTGCTCGCAGTATTGCGCGCTTGTACAGCCTCCATCTGCAGTCTCCTCCTCCATTGCGCGATCAGGATCGCTGCACCAGCGCGATGAACGCTAGCTTGCTGCTTCCAATCGCGGTTTCTCTATCGTTCCTGTACGATTTCATCCGTAAACAGATCAGGCAGCCGGGCTGCCCTGCAACCCCGGCGACCGGCTACCTGTCTGAATCGGTTACATCATTATTACATTCGTATTGTCATTAGTTCGTCGCTGGCGCCACTTTATCGGCACCGAGGCTTCGAGTTACACTTTGTGTGAATTGCTGCATCGCCTGTTGCGGACTTGCGCCACCGGTTACGACCGCTTCAACCATTTGTTGAATCGCTGTCGATACAACCGGATAATCGGAGTTGCTTGGACGAACATGAGTGTATTTGAGGAACTCAGCTGCTTTGGCAAACAGTGTACCTGGCTGATCCAAATATTCAGCTTCTTTGGCTACGTCTGTACGTGGAGTCAGCGCGCTATCCAGAATCGCGTATTCTGTGTTGAATTTCTTGTTGACTGCCATTTGGATAAATTTCCAGCCCAGTTCTTTTTGCGCGGACTTCGCACCTACAGCCAGTGTCCAGCCACCGGACATCGAAGTGTAACCAGGAGCTTGACCGTTTTCAGTTGGCATTTTGATGAAATCATAGACGTCTAATGCTTGCGGCCACGGTTTGCTGCCAGTGGATGCCCATGTGGATGGCAACCAGCTGCCGTTCAGCACGATCCCTACTTTTTGGTTTGGCATCAGGTCGGTTTCCAATACTTGTCCGGCTTGTGCAGTCATAATTTGGGAAAGTGGAGCGCCGAGACCTTTGCTGTATACGTTATTGATAAATTGCAAGGAGTTCAGTACGCCAGGGCTTTGTGTCACCCATTTGTTGTTTTCGAACAGTGTGTTTTGTGTGCCGTACAACAGCATTTCAAACGTCTGCATCGTCGTTGCTTCTTGTCCAGCTTTGCTGGAGTTCATCCAGAATGGAATGATGCTTGGCTCTTTGTCTTTCAATGTTTGTGCTGCTGTTAGAATATCCTGCCAGTTTTTCGGTTGCCACGGTACAGGCAGACCGGCTTTTTTGAACAGTTCTTTATTGTAGTACAGACCGCGTACGTCAGTGGAGAACGGTACGCCATAGCTTTTGCCGTCTTTACCGACAACGGCTGCTTTGATGCCTTCGTTAAAATTGCTCCAGTCGCTCCACTGGTCTACCGCGAGCGGCTCCAAATAACCAGCTGCGCTGTCCGCATTGATCATAAATGAATCTTCAGCGAGCACTTCAGGCGCTGTTGTAGGATCAGACATCAACAGTGGGATTTTAGTGGAATATTGCGCACCTTGGATTGGCTGCAATTCTACTGTCACACCCGGATTTTCTTTTTCAAACTCGGTTTTAACATCGGTCAGCCATTTGCCCCATACATCGGCATCGTTCCATTTGCCATAGGCTACTTTTACGATTTTGTTGCCGCTTGAGCTTGCAGCCGAGTTGCTGTCAGTCGAGCTGTTTGTTGCCGAACCGCCGGAAGAACAAGCTGTTGCGAATAAGGACAGACTGAGTAGCATACCTGCTGCCCATTTGTAGCTTTGCTTTTTCATACTGAATCGCCCCTTTGTATAAATGATAAGCTAGTAAATTTCGCTCCCTACATGTCCAAGCTCCTTGTTAAGGGAACCATTATCTTATTTTAGTCGGCTGCTTGGCACATCATAACCGCAATGGGTCAAAATCAGCTCGCTAAATAATGAGTTTGCCCAGGAAAACCACTCCCGAGTATATTGTGCCGGATTATCGGCGTGGAAGCCTTCATGTAAAAATCCAGTGTCTGCATCGGTGTTTTCGAGCAAAGTAAGCAATTGCTCTTGTTCTTCTGCATGCAGTGAAGTGAGCGCTTGCATCGCCAGCGAAATATGCCATATATATTGCGGAGGCGTATGCGGGCTGCCGATCCCTTCAGCGGCGGTACCGCTATAATAATACGGATTGTGCTTGCTCAGTATAAACCGTCTTGTGTTCAAATAATACTCATCATCCGGCTGGCAATAACCGAGATAAGGTAGAGACAACAAGCTTGGTACGTTTGCATCGTCCATCAGATTGTAATTGCCGTTGCCATCGGTTTCGTATGCATACATCGGGCCAAATTCGGGATGGGTAACGATTCCATACTGCTGAATGCCATTGCGAATTTCCGCTTGCAGCGCTGCCGCCGCTTGTGCCAGCTCGCTATCGTCGTATACGTCGGTCGCCATCTGCTCCATATAACCGAGCACCACGACGGCAAACATATTCGCCGGAACGAGGTAACCGTATTCACACGCATCATCACTTGGACGGAAGCCCGACCACGTCATCCCGGTCACAGCAACCGGATTGCCTTTGCCTTCATGTGGCAACGTATCGGAAGCCGGGCAATCGAAACGTTCAAAACGATATGTCGAGTCAGCATCATGATTTTGTTCAGTACGCCACAGATCAACAATTGTCAGGCAAGCCTGGCGGAATTCATCGTCAAAATGATCGGTGCGTCCCGTTTTCTGCCAAAGCAGATAAGCAAGCTGTAACGGATAACAGAGCGAGTCGATTTCGTACTTGCGCTCCCAAATCCACGGGGTCATTTCCGTTTTATCGTCTTGGTGCCCACTGCCGTCTGCACTTTCGTTAAATGCATTAGCATAAGGGTCTTGTAAAATATAGCGAATTTGCCGCTTTACGACACCGCTTACAAGATCGCCAAGCGCTGTATCCTCATTAGCAAGCAATAGATACGGTCTAACCTGGGCTGCCGAGTCACGCAACCACATCGCCGGAATATCACCGGTGATTACGAATACCGTACCATCCTGCTGCGGTCTGAGTGTTGTCGTTAATGTGTTGCGAATACAGTTTCCGAACATATGCGCCAGCTTCGGTCGTTGCTCTAACTTTTGAGCGACACTGGTGATCAGTTGTTCCACCGAAAAGGGCACAATCGCCTGCTCCTGTTCGTTCATACATTGCCTCCTTGTATAAAGCGCTTTCATTTATAAAGCTATCATAATGCACCCCAAATAACATGTCAATATATTATATTATAATATTTAATTAAAATTACGAAAAAAAACGGATAATAGTTCACTATTATCCGCCATTTGTCATATCATATTAGATCATCCATTTTCTGTATCCGTTCCATGCCTATGTTTGCTTTTAGTAAATGCAACTTTTGTATATACACGATAACGCTTGCCTTCAGTCCGTACCGGTCGCACGATTGGACTGCGCAGCTTCGGACAGTTCACTTACCGGAGCCGTCGACAAACCGTGAATCAGATCGGCAGTCAATGAAATGCGTCCAGGTAACGTTTCTCCGGCAATTAACTTGAGTACATTTTCCACCGCAAGCCGACCGAGCGAATGCTGATCCTGCTGCAAATGTGTAAACGGATACAAAGCCGCACTCGCCTGCGGGCTATCAAAGCAGATCAACGAGATTTGTTCCGGAATTTTGACGCCAGCATGCTCTAACGCTTCTTTGGCAAACAGTGCCAATTCATATTGCATCGCAAAAATAGCGGTGATCTGCGGCTGCTGTTCCACCATACGCTGGATCATATCCACATTGTTGCGCACATGCGCCTGTTCTTCGGCTTCCGTCTCACCGCTCCATGTCATATCGGTTAGCCAGTAAGAACGATTGAGCACGACACCACGCTCCGCATGGGCACGCACAAAGCCTTCGATCCGTTCTTCAATCGCCACATTATCCATCACTTTAGACGCAAGTAAACCGATATGACGATGACCGAGATCGAGCAAATGATTCGCTCCTTTCCGTGCCGCCTCTACATTATCCGTGCTGATGGAAGCCGATTCTGTCCCTTTAAAATAACGGTCAACGAGTATGTGTGGAAAACGATCGATAACGAGCCGCAAAATTTCCGGATTAAAGCTCTGTCCGCGTGTCGGGTAAATGATCAGTCCGTCCACCCCATACTCGCGCAGACTGCGAATCGCATTTTCTTCAATGTCCGGTTGCGAAAATGACATGCGCATAATTAAGTACACATTCAGCCGTTGAGCGGTACGCTCCATCTCTGCCAACATTTCTTTACCATAACTGTCGCTAAAATCTTCCATAATTAAGCCAAGCACGATCTGCTTGCTGGCAGGACGCTGCTGAGCGTCCGGCTGCTCCACATATTCATACAGTGCTTTGACCGGCTGTACGGGAGCTTCCGTCTGCTTTTCGCCCGTATGAATCACAAACGAACCCCGTCCGGGCTGACGTACAATATAGCCTTCCTGTACAAGCATATCGAGCGCTTTTTTCGAGGTGATCCGGCTGACGTCAAACTGCTTCATCAGTTCTTTTTCCGACGGTAGCTTGTCGCCTACACGATAAATCCCTTTTTGCAAACGTGAACGTAATTCAATATACATCTGTTCATAGCGCGGTTTTAAAGACAACGGGCTGTCTAACATAAGTATCACCTTTGGATTCGTATTTATGATTAATAGTAACATATATTATAATATGTTATATCATTTATGTAAATCATTTTAAAAATATTGGGAATCCGGCATGTTTCCTCCACAAGACAATTGTGTTTATAAACACAAAAAAACACCCTTAACGATCGTTAAGGGCGTTTTTATAAGCTGAATTAAATTACAGTTTTGTAACGTTCTCAGCTTGTGGTCCACGGTTACCTTCAACTACGCTGAATTCTACGCGTTGACCTTCGTCCAAAGTTTTGAAACCGTCGCCTTGGATTGCGGAGAAATGTACGAATACATCGTTGCCGCCTTCAATTTCGATGAAGCCGAAACCTTTCTCAGCGTTAAACCATTTTACTGTACCTTGTTGCACTTGTGACATGTGGAGTACCTCCAAAATTAAATTTACATGACCTTCTTTATTCAGAAAAAAACATCCGATAAAATGAAAAATCACATATTGCACAAAGTTATTCATTTACAAAATAACAACCCTCTGCAATATGTGAGTTCAGGTCACGATTTCGTTATACTCATTATAACTGATCATTCGCTTAAATACAATCACCGGAAGGGAATTTTTGTAATTTAATTTGAAAAAAAGAAACCGCTTTTACTTGCGTCCCTATTGCGTTTGTCGATTTTCGGCTAATCGGGATTATTGAACTATGCATACAAGCCTAATTCCACCAATCAGAGCGCTCAACGGAACGATATCGCCATCTTCTCGCAGACGATTTGCTCAATAATTGGTACAATGGTTGGACAGCGATATGTATAGGCTGACATGACGATAAAGAAATTCTAAAATTATTGTCAAAAAGTGACGCTGTTCACCTGTTATCCTGTATACTGTACTAAAAATTACCTTCTTTCTGTCGAAATAATGCTCTATAATAACTGTGTAAATAAGTAGACCGTTTCGTAATGGATCGATTTAGCAATTTATCTAATTGAGGCAGTATGGTGATGTTATGAATTCCTCAGATTCCGGATTTGACCTGTTTGAATATATCGGTAAGCAGCAGAAATGGATTCGCCATTTTCTGAAATCGTATTGGGTGATTGTGTTTTTGCATTTTTTTGCGCAGCTGGGGGCTTTTTTATTTTTGCCTTACCCGGCTACCGCGTATCATTTTTATGTTCATATTTTATTCATTCCAACGGCGTGTATGATGCTGATGATTGTATGGGCGGATTGGATGCAGCGGATCAAACCTAAACTCTCCTTTTTTGCTCTGTTTGTGACGAGTACATTTATTACATGGACGATCATTTATTTAAATTACGATATCCGCATTATTACCGCCCTTTGCCTGGTGCCCGTCTTTTCGGCAGTCATTTTTTTCAACAAAAAGCTGCTCTGGATTCCAGCCGCCTTGCAAATGTTGGCGTTTGTGACACTTTATCTCGCTGATCCCCACTTCCGTACGTTTCTAACTCCCTTTGATGTTATCTCTGTTCCTGCGTTTATAATAGGAGCAACATTTGTCGCGCATGTGATCGTTTCAAGCGGTAGCGAGATTTTAAGCAGTTTGCATCATACGATGCAATCGAAGCAGGATTTGATCGTCAAAAATGCGATTATGAGCAAAATTTCCAAAACTGATGGGCTGACGAATTTGTATAATCAAGTTTCATTCAAAGATTATTATGATACTGCTTTTGATTATGCAAGTCGGGGAGTTACATTACACCTCGCCTTGCTTGATATCGATAATTTCAAGCTAATTAATGACACATACGGACATCAGATCGGAGATAAAGTGCTTGAAACAGTAGCACAAATCATTCAGCAACATATTTCGTCAAGCGATATCGCTGCACGCTATGGCGGTGAGGAGTTTGCACTGCTTATTTTTGATAAATCATTTGAGGATGCTTATACACTGGTCGAAAATATACGCCGCCATCTGGCACTACTGCGCTGGCAAGAGCTGGACAACCAAACCGTTACGATCAGCATCGGACTGCATAGCTGCGAGCCTGGACTAAGTAAAGAGCAATTGTTCGAGCAGGTCGATCAATACTTGTATCATGCCAAACGTTCAGGCAAAAACCAAACGATTACAGCAAGCAGCATCGGCACACTCGCTTAAAACGGACAGTTTCACGATACCGCTTAACAGCAGCAAGCTTACGCATTATAGCAATGCAAGCACTGATGACAGCCAAATTACGATCATCCCCTCATGACAACTAGTGAGCCAAAAACCCGTTCATACGACGAGTTTAACACTGCTGTCAGAGGGGGTTTTTCATATCGATCATCATTTGATTCGCATCGGCTATCGGTAGCATATATCCGTCATTGGTGTCTATTTATGTTCATGTTATGGATAAAGTATAAATAAATTCACCCACAGCGAGTACATCCTAACTCGCTAGTAGGCTGACCGCGTTAAATAAGTAGTTTGCTCGTGCAGAGCAGCGATGTTGTCCTGCTACAATTCCAGTGTATTTTCATAAGATAGAGTGTGAGACACTGAATTTAAGCTGGTCAGCCTACTAGTAGCTTGTCTCAAATACATTTACAGTTTATCGATCTAACCATTGCTTGATGATGAATCGGTTAAGGTACGTTCAAACACAATTTCCATTTGAGACATACTACTAGTAGATTGTCTCAAATACATTTACGGTTTGTCGATCTAACCATTGCTTGATGATGAATAGGTTAACGTACGTTCAAACACAATTTACATTTGAGACAGCCTACTAGTGACTTGTCTCAAGAAGATGTAAGGTTGAGTCCATCTGAACCCTGCTTGAACCGTGCAGGATTCAGATGGACTCAATCCCTGAATAAATTTGAGACAAGCTACTAGAGCGTGTACGCAAACTCGTAGGCTGCGAGCAGCACGGGAATCTACTGTATTACTCATCCGTAGATTGCTGTGCGAGACGGGAGTCCGTCCCTTTATTCCGTACCGCAATGGTGTCTGCACCAGCACGCCAGGTTTGCGTACACGCCCTGATGCAAGCTGATAGAATGGCATTCGTTTCAATGAAAAGCTTTCAAAATCCAGTGACCGGATGCGGTACGTACGGTTGTTCCAATCGGGCAATTTCAGCGGCGGTCAGCTTGATATCAAGTGCAGCGACAGCATCTTCCAAATGATGGAGCTTGGTCGCACCGATAATCGGAGCGGTCACTGCGGATTGCTGCAACACCCAGGCGAGGGCAATTTGTGCGCGTGGTACACCTTGCTCCGCTGCAATCGCAGCCACACATTCCACCACTTTACGATCCGCATCCACAGCCGCCGTATATAGCGTTTTGCCAAATTCATCGCTTTCAGAGCGAACGCTCTGCTGCTCCCAATCGCGCGTTAAGCGTCCACGCGCTAGCGGACTCCACGGAATGACGCCAATGCCTTCCTCCAGGCAAAGCGGCAGCATCTCCCGTTCTTCTTCGCGATAGATCAAATTCACATAATTTTGCATCGATACGAAGCTTGCCCAACTATGCTGCCGTGATAGCTCAAGCGCCTTCATAAATTGCCATGCAGGCATCGAAGAAGCGCCGATATAACGCGCTTTCCCGGCACGTACCACATCATTGAGCGCTTCCAGCGTCTCCTCAATCGGCGTTAATGGGTCCCACCGATGAATTTGATACAAGTCTACATAATCTGTACCGAGTCGGCGTAAGCTATTATCGATCTCGTTCATAATCACTTTCCGTGATAACCCCCCTCCATTGGGACCAGGGCGCATTTTGCCGTGTACTTTGGTGGCAATCACCACATCGTCACGATGCGCATAGTCTTTGAGCGCACGTCCGACAATTTCTTCGCTCGTGCCATCAGAGTACACATTGGCGGTATCGAAAAAGTTAATGCCCAGTTCCAGCGCCTGTCGAATAAACGGACGACTTGTCTCCTCATCCAGTGTCCACGGATGCGTTCCTCGCTCCGGAATGCCATAACTCATACAGCCTAGACATAAACGCGATACTTCAAGACCAGTGCGACCTAACTTTACATATTCCAATCGTATCCCCACTTTCCGCCAGCATGGCTAAAATAATGAAGCTTGTGTTTATTTTACCCTTTACCAGGCGTTGGAAGTCAATGACCCGGATTCGGCTGCGAGCGTATAACACCATGACGGGAGCAATGAATGCAACCGATCTGGCGCAGCTATCGTGATACAGGCTGACAGTAACTTTACAAATTTTCGCGAATGAAAACACGTCCTATTTAGGGCGGTATCATCTATCGCCTACCAATGCCAT
Organism: Paenibacillus campi; assembly: GCF_034659835.1. Taxonomy (NCBI): domain Bacteria; kingdom Bacillati; phylum Bacillota; class Bacilli; order Caryophanales; family Paenibacillaceae; genus Paenibacillus; species Paenibacillus campi. The sequence continues at coordinate 181,533 of NZ_JAXSQZ010000007.1, read as the reverse complement.
CGATCGCATGTACAGAAGTTTGTTCATACACCCTATTACAAATAAAGCAGCTTGCCAAAGCTATACTATACAAAAAGCCAGCCCGTCCTTTACAACAAAGGAGCTGGCTGGCTTGAAATGAAGTTTATTGCCTCAACCGCATGTGTATGCTACATCGTACAGCTGTAATTTCATATTGCATTGTAATTTTTATCGATTGCTTTTTATCGATTGCTATTGCTGCACTTGCTCATCTTGTAAGCGTCTCTATTGAGCGTTTAGAGCATACTCGTCCTGCAAGCGACGCGACGATCAAAGTCGTGCATAATGCGAGTTTAGAGCATACTCGCCCTAGCATCATCATGATCATGTGATAATGATGCGCGTCATTTATGGCGTCATCGTCGCTTCACGCGATGCCACAGACAGAGCGTTTGCGGTAGCTGTGCTGCCATTGGCAACCGACAGCACGAATGCGCGATAAGCGACATTGGCACGAATGGCGTTGCCGGACGCATCTTTGTTCAGCGTAGTAAACGTCCATTCGGTATACGTCGCTCCAGTTACTGTCTGATAGTTAGGCGCTGTGACCCGATTGGCATCGGTCAGTGTGAAGCTGCTCGCATTGCCGGACGGTACGAGCATAATCGCGTATGCGCTAATGCCGGTAGTGTTTGCCGGTGGGGTGAAGCTGACACGAATTGCACTGTTATTGCTGGCAAGATCAGCCGATACAGAGGCAACGGCAGCAACCGCTTTTTCTGTCAGCATCCATTCAGTGGATGGCGCAGACAACGCATTGACCGAACGCACTAGTCCATCCGCTACGGTCAATACATAGATTCGATAGCCAACATTACGCACGATCGCATTGCCGTTATTGTCGCGTGTTGTTGCCGTTAGCGCCTGTGTTACTACCGCTCCGGTCTTCGCCACCCGGGTATAGTTAGCTGCCGTCACCGCATTGGCTGCCGCCAAATTAAATGTACTTGCCTGATCACTACGAACGGCGATCACGCGATATTCAGACACACCGGTATCACTGGCTGCGGTAAAGCCGACCGTCATATCGGACGCATCTCCACGCGCACCGCTGTTCGTTGCCGTCACGGTCGGTACAGCCGCAACCGCCGTGTTACCTGCCAGTGTGACCGTGCTTGAAGCGGCTGACAATGTATACGTATCCGCTGCATCACCTGTACCGACCGCCATCACAAAGGCACGGTAGGCTACGCCGTTTTTGATCGTATCGCCATCGCTATCGAGCGCACCTGCGGGCAGCGTCAGCGTGAGATTAGCACCGGTTTTGGCGACCGCTGTGTACCGTGCACTCGTTAGCGCTTGCGCCTGGCTGAGTGATAATGAAGCGGATGCTTTGGTCATAATGACGCGGTATTGGCTCACAAGCGTTTCATCGCTTGCTTTCGTAAACGTAATCTTTGCATCTCGTGCATCGCCATAATCGCTCACATCGGTTAACGTCACACCGCTAGTCGTGCCGACCGTTTTGCTGCTGGCGGTCAATGTGATCGTGGAGGAAGCGGATGATAATGAATCACCGTACGAGCTGGCACCACGACTCATCACGTACACACGATACGGTACATCGTTGACAATCGCATTGCCATTGCTGTCTTTCTGACCGGCATACAATGTGACGATTTGCGAGCCGCCTGTTTTGGATACTTCCAAATAACGGGCAGAGGCGAGCGAAATGGCAGTTGTCAGATTAAAATTACTCGCATCTTTGCTCGGCACGGCAAAAATACGATACCCGCTAACCGCCGATTCATTCGACGATTTATCAAATGATATTTGCAAATCGCGTCCATCTCCAAAATTACCTACATCTGCCACTTTCGTAATTGTTGCTGCTGGTGCGGCATTGCCCAGTGTCAGATTATTCGACATCGCTGACAAGCCGATACCATCATTTGACGCATTGACTGCCAATACATAAGCGGCATACGATACACCACTTTGAATGATCATGCCAGACGTATCACGTGTCGTCGCTTGCAGTCGTAACGTTTGGTTGGAGCCGGTTTTGCTGACAGCTGTATAATTGGCAGCAGGCAATGCGATCGCTTGGGATAAGTTAAAGCTGCTGGCGCTGTTCGTTCTGACGATAAACACACGATAACCGGCTATAAGACTTTCATCGGATGCTTTATCAAACGATACTGACAGATCGCGTCCGTCATTTAAATCCGACACATCCGTAATTTTCACATTGTTCGGTGTCGCCGCCGCCGAGACGATGCCGCCCAGCGTAATCGATGACTGTGCCGGTGTCATGGCACTACTGTAACCGGTATTGCCGACCGCCAGTACATATACACGATACGATGCTCCCTTTTGAATAAAGGCACCGTCGATATCGCGCGATTGCGGGGTCAGAGTGATCGTATAGGCGCTGCTAATGCCCGCTGGTACAGCCTGATAGTTCGCTGCTGGAACCGTCAGTGCACGCTCTAATGTGAACGCGTTCGCATCGCCTGTTTTGGCGACAAAAATACGATATTGGTTCAATGCAGTCGTGCTGGACGACGATGGAAAAATAACCTGAATATCGCTGCCGTTACCCTGCTGTCCGACTACGCTTGCATTTACAAACGCAACCGGCAGCACCGCGCCCGTTGGTGTCGGAGTTGGTGTAGGTGTCGGATCGGCTGTCGTAATCGTAACCGTTTGGGTCGACGTATTCCAATCGATCTTGCTGCCAAGCGCTTCCGTGACAAAGCGTAACGGTACCATCGTGCGTGCATTGATTACTTTGGCAGGTACATCCAGCGTCGTCGTTTTGCCGTTAATGGTCGCTGTTTTGGAGCCGACCGGCAAAATGACTTTTGAGCCGTTTTTGCTTGCGGTGATCGTGCGTGTGCTCTGCTTCCAATCTACAGTTGTGTTCATCGCTTCAAATACGCCGCGCAGCGGTACCATTGTGCGACTGCCCGACATAATCGCAGGCTGATCCGTCTGCAACTTTGTGCCATCAATTATAATCTGAATCGTCGGTGTCGCTGCAACCGCGTACGGTATATGTACGCCCCCACTTACAGTTAATGCTGTTGCTAACACAGCCATACTTATTTTGCTTATTTTCTTGTTCACTTTGTCATCCCCTTGTCCCCTGATTATGAACTTGTTTCCGGATTCCGCTTCATTTCGTCCGCCCTATTTATTACGATAATGCTGTTGACCACACGCTCCTGTCTATCTTTCTGTATGTACGGATGCGCTGCTCGCCAAGCTAGAGCCGGTAAATGATCAAATCGATCGCTGATCTGGATTACATACTGCCACTATGCAATGCTCGAATCGAACTCATTTTATGACCTTTACCCGACCGATGTACGTTATCATCGTTAATATCGGCGTACAACTAGCGGAAAGTTACAAATAGAAACAATTCATTTACTAAACTACCTTCAATATAAGGACAGATCAAATCGCTCACATGTTGCAGCGATGCGCGATAAATTAAAAATAAATAGCCTTTCCGCAGAAAGACTATTGAGGCATATCCCTATGGCGAGCTGGCGAAAACCGTTCAAAAGCCGTCTTCATCGCTGTCTTTAATATTGATTTTCAAAATATCGTCGGTCAGACCTGTACTTTTGAGCCACAGGTACGTAATCAATGTCGTCAAACCGATCAAGCCAAGCGCGCCCGCATAGCCCCATGACCAGTCCAGCTCCGGCATATTTTTAAAGTTCATGCCCCAGATCGCGCCGAGCGCAGTCATCGGTGTGAGCAGCACCGTAAATACGGTTAATGTCTTCATAATCATGTTGGAGCGATAATTGCCGATATTGTCGTCCACTTTGAGCAGTGAATCGATCTCATGCTCATAGTTTTGCTGTAACATGCGGATACGTTTCAAATAAATCTGCATAATGCGGCATGTATTGGAGTTCTGTGATATGTCGGGAAATGTTTCTTCAATCGCGTATTCTATCTCCTGCAACGCAATCGTATGCAAATTCCAACGGGTGAGCTGATTGCGCAAATCGATAATATCCTTCAGCAAACGACTGCCATTGTTGCCTTGCATCCGATCCTCAATCTCCATCAAATGTTGCTCAATCTTGTCCATACGCGAGAACAGCGCGCGGATAAACGAATTAATAATAAAAATAAAGCCTTCGATCGGACTGTGCTGCTGACGTACATATTCTTCCCACGCTGTAATACCGATGACTCGCTCCAACCAATCGGTATTGCCGGATGTGATTAGTTTGTCGTCTTTCACATAATAATGAAAAATCCAGCCATCCCCAGGGCTATCCATCAGACGTGCAATCAGTGTCCCGTTTAACGCATTGTTGCCTTCGACATATGAAATCGTCGAAATATGACTATGACGGCACATTACACTTTCAGACGCCCATGCCTTAATGCGGTCATCAAAATCGTCATGCTCGATAAATTGTCTGCTGTCCTGCAACCGATACCATGTCCATTTGTGTTCGGAATGCAATAATTCAAGCTCCGGACTGGTCATTATGATCATCCTTCCTGATCGTGTCTCCTTCTTATTTAACCATATTGTTATACTGACGCATTCCTTTATACATGGAGCGACGGCTCGAATGCAGCCTAACCGATTGTATGAGCCGGGATGCGGGTATTACAAAGTAGAGACTTTATTACATTTTGCGCAATCCATTGGACAGCAATCGGGAATGCACATTTCCGTTTTTCCTGCTCATCCATACGTATTGACGACATATCGGTAGTTGGCACATCTATACGATTGGACAGCTACACACACCTGTAACCGATCACGCATCAGATCACAAACGTAATTATAGAGATAGGAGAACCGTTTATGAAAAAAATAATGAAGCCTGAATTTTGGAAAGAAAGCGTTATTTATGAAATCTATCCGCGCAGCTTTCAGGATAGCAACAATGACGGCATCGGTGATATTCCGGGCATTATATCCAGACTGGATTATTTGCACGAACTTGGGATTGATGTGATCTGGTTGCCACCGATTTATCCGACGATGAATGTTGACTACGGTTATGATGTGATCGACCATTGTGCAATCAATCCGGAATACGGTACGATGGACGATTGGGAACAGCTATTAGCCGCGCTGCATGAGCGCAAGATGAAGCTGATTATGGACTTGGTCGTTAACCATACATCCGATCAGCATGAATGGTTCAAACAAGCCCGCACTTCACGCGACAATCCGTATCGGGATTACTACTTCTGGCGTGATCCGGCTGCGGATGGCGGGCCGCCGAACAATTGGACTTCATTTCTCGGTGATTCCATGTGGCAGTATGATGAGACAACCGGGCAATATTATTTGCATTCCTACAGTGTGCATCAGCCTGATTTGAACTGGGATAACCGTAAAGTTAGACGCGATATGCACAATGTGATGCGCTTTTGGCTGGATAAGGGGGTTGATGGTTACCGGATCGATGCGGTTAATGCGATCTCCAAAGATACGAGCTTTCCGCCAGCGACCGATACCGACAAAATGCAAGCCAACTCAGCCGAATTTTACAAAAATGGCCCGCATATTCATCAATATTTGCATGAAATGTATACCGAAGTGTTTTGCCATTACAATATGTTTACGACCGGCGAAGCGTCTGACGTATCGCTGGAAGATGTAAAAGAGTATACGAACCCGGAGCGCGAAGAAATGAATATGGTGCTAATGATCGAAGCGTCCAAAATATGCGATGATCCGAAAGACATGTGGAAAAGCAAGCCGTGGGATTTGCATGAGCTAAAACAAATCGTCGCCAAATGGCAAAACGATCTGTATGGCGAAGGCTGGATGGGCACGTATTTAAGCAATCATGATCATCCACGCCTTGTGTCGTATTTGGGCGATGATGGCGAGCATCGTGTCGAATCCGCCAAAATGCTCGGCATTTTTCAATTGACATTGCGCGGCACACCGTACATTTATCAGGGCGACGAAATCGGCATGACCAATGCCGCCCATCTGCATACGATCGACGATGTGACCGAGCAGCAAGCGCGTATGTATTACGAGCTAATGGTCAACGAACATGGCGAAAACCCGGAGCACATTATGAAACGGATTCGTACCAAAGCACGCGACAATGCACGTACACCGATGCAGTGGGATGATAGCGAATACGCTGGCTTTTCGCAGCAGCAACCGTGGATACCGGTCAATGCCAATAAAGATGAGATTCATGTGCAGCATCAGCTCGATGATCCGCATTCGATCTTCAATCTGTATCGCACTTTAATCCATCTGCGCCGCCAAAGCGCGGCATTGCTGTACGGCAAATATGAATGTATCCTATCCGAACATGATCATATTTTCGCCTATACACGTGAATGGAATGATGAGCATTGGTTCATTATGCTAAACTTCTCGCGTTCAAAGACGGAGTTACAGCTTCCGCAGGAACTGGTAGCGCGCTTGGAAACGGCGGAGTTGATCCTGTGTACGCATGAGGATCATTCACGCGATGTGGCGCGGGCGTTGATTTCGCAGCAGCCGGCGATGATGAAGCCGTATGAATCGCTCGTGTTCCGGGGGATTTCGATTTTGGACAGTTAATAATGCAGATTTGTACTTGTTGTGGCAGCACTGTTTTTTAAACGACGATCAAGTTGTGAAGCGTATACGCAAACTTGGCGTGTTGGCGCATCTTTTTTACTCGCCAAATACAAACGCCCATCCGCTACATTAGGGGGAAAATCTCCCTGATGTACAGATGGGCGTTTACAGTTGTGAAGCGGTATAAGCGAGCGGATTACAGTGCACCTAAGCTCAGATGAATGAGTGACAAAATAATACCGACGATAAAACCACAGATCGCGCCGTTCACGCGAATCCATTGTAAATCCTGACCGACTTTTTCCTCTAGCATATGAACGAGTGTATCGTTGTCCATCTGATCGAGGTTTTCTTTGACGAGCTGACCGAGCCGGTAATGGTTGCGGCTAACGGCGTGAATGATGCCGTTACGCAGGCGATCTTCCCAGCCACGCACCTTTTCCTGATCTTTGCCAAGCTCGCGGATGACGGTGCGGTACATCCGGAACAGATTTTTGGCGCCGGTATCACGTTCGCGTTCCAGCATGCGAATCGCCATCGCGCGTACTTCTTCCAGTCGCTCCATGATGAACAATTGAGCGGCTTCACCGCGCAGCATATCGCCTGCCCAGTCTTTGACCCGTACCCATGTATTCTCATCATCGACGACTTGGAACATCTGTACACGCAGCTCGCGCAGCATCGATTCCCGGTATTCATTGCTCGGTTGTTGCAAATTATCCATTGCAGACATGATCGCATTTTGCAAAATACCGCCGACCATTTCTTCGTTAATCATGCCGGCAAACGCTTGAAAAGCAAACCCTTTGAAGCCGCCAAGATTAATATTTTCCATTTGTTCCAAAGCGATTTTACCGAGTTTATCGCGGTTTTGCGGCTTGCTTGCCCAGTTATGCACCTGTTTGAGCAAATGATCGAGCACTTTTTCATCATAACGCTCGGTCAACATATGGGTTAACACTTTATTGCCTGCCGCTTGCAGATCGGCTTTGTGCATATAATCTGCCAGACCGGATGTGACAAAATGGGCGATCGGCTCCATGTCCATCCGCTGTACCGGTGGAATGACCAGATTGATCAATTCGCGCCGAATCGCTTTTTTGCCAAGCTGACGTGTAATCGCGGACAGTGCAAACGGAAACAGCTTGAACTGACGCAGTTTATTTTCAATACTTTCCTTGTTGAGCAATTCGTTCTCCATCGCTGAGATGAGCGAGCGAATAATCTTCTCGCGATTACGGGTTAACAGCGATGTATGCGGGATCGGCAATCCGAGCGGATGCCGGAACAACGCGGTTACCGCAAACCAGTCGGCAATCCCGCCGACCAGCCCGGCTTCAAAGCCGCCCTGAATGAGCAAAACGAGTGTCGTTTGCGGCAGAAACAGCGTCACGATAAATCCGGCTGCCATTACCGCAAGCGAAATACTCGCCAAATACCTTGAGTTCATAATTTTCCTCCTCCAACGCTTCACTCCACGTCGACCATGTGACCGGATGTGCAATAGTATAGCACACTTCAAAATCCCACATACTATTAAGTCAATCCAGCGCAAGCTGAATCAACAGCGGTCGTCGTGCTCCATTATAGATACGTTGAGCAGGGACTGAAAGGTGTCGTTTATTTATACTGGCAGCGTATGCGTCCTAAACGGCTCCATTGTCCACGGCAGGCGTATGTTCCGATTTAACCGGCATCCGAATCGTCACCTGTCCGCCTCCACCTTTCAGATCGTTTTGCAATTGTAGTGATCCATGATGCAGTTTGATAACATAGTCGGCAAACGTAAGCCCCATGCCGTAATGACCGTCTGCATTTCTGCCTTTGTCCCCTCGGTAAAATAGCTCTGTCGCCTTTTCCAACGCCTCGGCTGTAAAGCCTGGCCCACTATCCGTAATAACGATCGTTAATCCATGCCGATCACAATGGATATGAATATGCATACTGGCACCTTCCGGCGTATGATCGAGTGCATTGGCAACAATATTCATTAGCGCACGATGAAACAACTGCTTATCGAGCGGTATGACCATATCGTTACATTGCGCTTGCTGTTCAATGCTAATATGCTTGCAGCCGGCGTATGCACGGGTATCATTCAACAGTTCATGCAGCCATTCTTGGATCATAATATTCTCTTTGTGCAGCGTCACACCACTGTCAGTGCGTGACATCATAATTAACATCCGCACATGTTGATCAATTTTGTCACTCGCATTCAAAATGTACTTTGTGTACATATCCTGCTCATGATTTTGCTCGGACAAACTGAGCAATTCTGCATTGCCGCGAATAATCGTAACCGGAATTTTAATATCATGGGCAAGCGCGGCAATTTGCTCCTGTTTGGTCTGTTCCATTTTCCATTGCGTCGCTAACGATTGCTGCAACGCATCTTTCATTTCTAGCAATGCCTGTGCTACATCGTCAAACTCTTGAATGCCCGATTTTTTCTCGGCGAAATCCAAATTCTGATTTTGAATATGCCGGGTCATCCGTGTTAGCGTTTTGAGACTATTTTGAAATCTTCTGGCAAATACCGTCGTCACCAGAAAAGAGATGATTACGATCGACAACCCTAGCAGCACATTGCCGGTCAACTCATAATTGGGCAGATGACGGCGTAAAAAGGGCGAGCTGAATTGCGGACGCAGATCGGATTGCAATACACAGTAATCATGCAGACGATCAATTAGCGTGTACACGGTCTGTCCATAATACGCCGGAGAGCGCCCGTTAACGAGTTGACTCGCCAGCTTGACTTCTGCATCGTCCATATTGCCATATAGCACCGCATGAGTCTGTTTATCGAGCACGACGTATTTGGAGCCAAGTGGCAGCATATCTTCACGAACCGTTGGCGCTTCGCGGATGATCGCTTCCCCTTGCTTGATCAGTTGTTCATTGTAGTTGGCAGGAAAAACCCAGCCTGCACGAATCGCAAACGTAGTGAGTGCCAAATACAGACCGATAACCAGCACAAAACTAAGTCCAAGCGCAAGCAAATACTTAAACAATTCTCGGCGCAGCGTCGTTTTGCGTGTATGTATTTTTATTCCCACCGGTATCCAACACCCCAGACGGTTGTAATCGGCATCCGGTTATGTTGTTTACATTTTTTGCGGATCGACCGGATAAATTCAGTGATGGTCGAATATAGTGCATTGCCGTCCATACCGTAAATTTCTTCGTAAATTTCTTCCCTCGTGAACACATGATGGCGATTGCGAGCTAGACATTCGCATATTTTGTATTCGTTCTTCGTGACATGCAACTGCACATCGCCAATCCAAATTTGCCGGAGCTCAAAATCAAATGTGAATTCACCAATCTGCTGACGAGACGGTCGTTTCTCCCTTTTCTCACGCCTTAAATGCGCATTCACACGCGCTCTTAATTCTTGTACACCAAACGGTTTCGTAATATAATCATCGGCACCTGTCATCAGTCCTTGTACGATCGCTTCTTCTTCCGAACGTGCCGTCAAAAATAAAATCGGACAATCGACCGCATCTCGAATCATACGGCAAAAATCAAATCCATTGAGCTGCGGCATCATCACATCAAGCAAAATCAAATCATATCCTTGCACATCCGCAATCGTTAGTTGATGAACTTGATCATGAACGCTAACGAGATGCTGATCCAGTTGCAAAATATTGTAGATCAGTGTAAGAATATCACGATCATCATCGATCGCCAGTATTTTGAACACGACCATCACTCCTGCCTCGTAATTGGTCTCCAGTTCTGCTTATTCGTACGCTCGTCTTCCTTCCCAGTGACGGAACCAGACTAGACTTCCCATTAGCGTAATGAGGCTCGCCGTAATGATCCATAACCAGCCTGTTGCCATATCGTGTTGCAAATACGACTGCACCGTGCCGGTCAATGCGTCCATACGCAGCAATGCGATACTATCAGTCATACGTACACCCCAAGCCCAAGGAATATAATGCCAAATATGATCGCCCAAACCGGTAATCATAATCGCAGCAATTAACGTACCTGAACCGCCTAATAAAATAGACGCTCCGATACCGAATGTAAAACTTACCCATAACTGGATTACGTACAGTATAACACTAGTGAGCAGCAAATAGACGGCTCCGAGCAGAAATGTTCCATACGCAACTTGTCCTGTCGGCAATAGCAATGTGATTCCGCCACCAAGCAGCAATACGGACAATACAATCGACAAGCTGCCACAGCCCCATACGAGCAGCAGCTTGCTAATATAGCCGGTTTCTTTAATACGAGTGCGCGTCAATACATTTTGAAAATGACCTGCCTGTTCTTCCTGAGTCGCCACCATGCCGCAAATGATGCCCGATAGTAACGGCATCATCGCACCTAGCACTTCCATATAACCTGTATACAGATTGACGATCGTATACGTTCTGCCTTGTACATACAGTAAATAGATCAATGTCCAGAGTAGCGGTAAGCCCACATGCATCCAGACAAACGGAGTCCGCTTCATTTTGTACCAATCGGCATGAACACAACGCCAGACCGCGATCATCTTAATTCACCTCCGTTTGTAGACGAGATGAGCGCGCCACCCCTGCGAATACGAATCCCGTCCAAACGATCAGCAGCACAAACAGCACAATTGCTAGCGGCGTAGCTATTGAAATGACCGCTGGATTCCACAGCGTATCTCCCGGAGCAAGTGGTACGCCGTTCGGATGTACCCCAATCGCCGGACACATCATCCGAATCGACCAGCTCCACGGGTTGAGCCACCATATCGGCAATGGTGCCATATACGTACCTAAGCCCATGCCGCCTACCGCGTTAACGAGTAGGGCAGTGATCAATCCCCATTTGCGTGCCAGCCATAAACAAAATGGAATTTGCCATAATGTTCCGATCCAGAGTAACCCTACAGCAAGCGATATATTCGACCATTGTCCACCGATCGGCATGACGATTTGAAACAACAACAATACGATTTCAAAAAAGATCAGCATACATAACGTATACATTGCAATTACGCTCACTTTGGCATACCACACTTTAGACAAAGAGACAGGCAGCGAAAAGATACGGTTATACCCGATCGACCGTTCCTCTTTTTGATGAGATAAACCGCTGAGCAGCGCAATGACGAGCGGCATAAAGAAAATAGACCACCAGTTAAACGTATTCGTCACCGTATACATCGGATTCATAAAAAAGGAAAATAGCAGCACCATTACTGGCGCGACCAGCAACAATTTACGTGAAAAAGACTTTTTGAATTTGAGATGTTCTGCACGCACATAGCGAATCATACGCTCACTCCTTTCCGCATCCGGTCGGCTTGTACTACATTCATAAACAGCTGTTCCAGATCATCATCCGGATGAATTTCGCCCTGATAGCCAAGCTTACCATTGTTAATGATGCCGATATGGTCAGCGATCAGCTCCACTTCGGACAAAATATGGCTTGATAAAATTACCGTCATCCCCATTTGTGGAAACGAACGGATCAATTCGCGCAGCTCCTGAATACCGATCGGGTCGAGACCGTTAGTCGGTTCATCCAAAATTAACAGCTGCGGACGATTCAATAAGGCGATCGCGATGCCTAGCCGCTGTTTCATGCCCATCGAAAATTGCCCTGCTCTTTTCCGACCGGTATGGGTTAGGGCGACCATTTCCAGCACTTCGCTAATGCGCTTGTCATGTAGTCCGAGTAAAATGCTGTGCACTTTTAAATTTTCACGCGCCGTCAGATTGGCATATAACGGTGGTGATTCGATCAATGCTCCGATCTGACTCAAATCGCGTCGGCTCCATTTATGATGATCGAATATAATGTTACCGGAAGTCGGCGACAACAGCCCGGTTAACATTTTCAACGTAGTGGATTTTCCTGCACCATTCGGTCCAAGCAGACCGTATACGCTATTGCGTCGAACTTGCAAACTAACATCGGCAACAGCGGTTTCGCGTCCGAATGTTTTGGAGAGTTTTTGCGTTTCCAATATATATTCACTCATATGATCCATCCTCTATCGTTTAGATTTAGTAGCCAGCCTATATTGATCATTGAAACGAATAATAACCGATTCGTGTTCAGCGTCAGCTGCGGTCTGTTTGAGCTGATAGACAACTCCGTATTTTAATGGTTTTTTTTCGCGCACATTTTGTGGATTCGCATATACATACGACTGCTGCTTCAACTCCTGTTTGCTCCACCGTTTGCCATTTTGATCGACAAAATACATTTCCCCTACCGATCCAAGCGCACGCCCGACTTGATCCGCTTTCACCTCATGTTGCATCTGATACACAACGCCATTAAATACAAAACAATCCGTACGACCTTGATCGATTAATTGTTCCATCGTCACAGGCTCTACATCCGGATCGACCGTATAACTGGCTGTTTTCTCGGTTTCGGTAATGACTTTTTGCTTAAATTGATTCACACTTTGACAGCCGGTACATACACAAACAAGCGCCATACAAACGACTACAGCTATCCCTTTGACCGCATTCATAGCTTTACCTCCCTTATCTAGCATAGATTGCAAACGATATAAAAAAAGCGGAGTCCGCCGCTTACCATAAAGGTAGCTTTCGTCCCCCGCTTGCAATCATTTCATACACAGGTCGTGTCCAGATTTTATAGTATACATATGTATACGACCCGTTTAATTACTTACTGATATGACAGTTGCAAGTCGCAGTTTGGATAAAGCATGTTTGCAATACACCTGTAATACAACCTGGTGTACAGAGACTTTTGCTTTGCCATTGCGGCTCTACTTTCGAAGCAGATTGCTGCGGGTTTTTCACCAAATCCAGATCGAAATCATCGAATTTTGCCATTGTACTCACTCCTTTCTTCGGGATGAGTTCATTGTAAACGGCAAATATCAGGATTTTATCAGAATATGAGTTTATAATATATATTTTTCAAATTAGTAAATATATTAAAAAAGGGATGTTGTGGCAGTAACGACGCCGGGACGGAATAAAGGGACGGGCTGCCGTCTCGCGCCTCCTTGCTCCTTTGCTCACAACAGAAAGGCATGCTGCCAAGGTGTACGTTGCCCTAATTCCAGATGTAACAATGTCAGTGCCGTACCGGTTGTACCATCCAACAAGCCGGCATATTGCACAGCCGTCATCCCTCGTTGCTCAAAATGTTCCAAATTGGCAAATCCAAATGCATACTGTGGATCATCATGCTCCATCATGGTCGCTTTTAAACGATCAATATGGGCTTGCAGACGTGGCGATCCGCTCCATAACTGAAAGTTGCTAGCGATTTGAGCGATACCGGCAAACCCGTGGCAAAACGTCGGTGAATAAATATGATGGATATGTTCCAGCGTATGCTCCAATGTATCGAGTGCTAGCTGCTTCCACTCCGCTCTGGCAAGCACCTCTCCCGCGTGCCACAGTGCCACACATACCCCGGGACTGCCGTAGCACCAGGCATCACGCCGAAATTCCGTCTGTGCATGAGCTTCGCCTTGCTGGAACTCATCCATACCGATACAGCCTTTCCAAAATCGATGTCCGTGTTGGTCTGTACTAGCAAATTGGATCACAAACGCGCCCATCTCATGGATGGCTTGCAATTGGTTTGTTCTGCGCACACCTTGCTGCCAAGCTTTACACAGTACGACTAAAGGGCCTGGAATACCATGTGACAAACCAAGATTGAAATTGCCGTCTGGATACTGCTGTTTCTCGCGCTCACTAAATTGATTGGCGGCTGGAATGTGCCAACCTGGTACAGTGAGTCGACCGACTTGAATCGGCTGCGCCAGTTCGATCAAATAATCCAGTACCCTTTCCAGCAATGACCGTATCTGCTCGTCTTGCCGGAACGATAACAGATACGCAGCGATGCCGCTCAATCCTTCGATCACATCATAATCTCCACTCCGTACACTGCCTGTGCTAGCATTGTCCAGCATAAAGGGCACATGCATGAGCAAGTACTCATGAATACGCTGCGTAAATTTGCCATACAGCTGCCCATTTTGAGATAGACAGACGGTAGCCAAGCCGATTCCAGCTGCACCGGCAAATAAAGACGAACGCTGTATACCTTCCTGAGCGATATGCTGTACAAGAATAGACAGATAATGATGCCCCCGTTGATCCCAGCCTTCTTCCGGAAAATGAGCATGCAGTTCAGCGTACAACATACAGATGCCCGGAATGCCGTGGCTCAATGAAGCAACATTCCACGGACGAATCCGCTCATCGCCAAACTGCAAATCGTTATGAGGATGAGTGACGATAGCGAGCAAACGATCATAATCTTGCATATTGAGCGCGATCTGTTTGATCCGATCGACGATCGGCAAACCGGTTGCCGTTATTGCACTTGTTTCCACTCCGCTTCGCCTCCCCTATCAATTTCGTAATTTTCCGCTTCATACATATGCCGATATACCAGACAATCGCGCAATAGCTGTTCATGCACACCTTCGCCCACGACCCGTCCCTGATCCATTACAATAATGCGGTGCGCTTGTTGGGCGGCTACCAATCGATGTGAGATAAAGATACCGATCTTTTGCCGGGATAAGCGAAAAAAGGTATCAAACGTTTCCTTTTCCGCGATCGGATCAAGCGCGGCACTCGGCTCATCCAAAATATATACCGAAGCATTGCGAAAATAAGTGCGGGCAAGTGCGATCTTTTGCCATTGTCCGCCGGACAGTTGATGCCCTTCATCAAACCATAATCCAAGCTGCATGTTTAGATTGTAAGCGCCGTTTTCACTCACAAACTGAGCTTGCATCCGTTCCAATATCACTTTCATTTGCTCGGTATCGTGTATGCGCTCTACCTGACCGAAGCCGATATTTTCCTGCAACGTCATCTCATATTTCATATAATCTTGAAACAATACCGCCAGCTGGTTGCTATAATCGGCTGGATGAATATGATCGATAGGCTGACCGTTGATCCGAATACTGCCGTGCTGCAAACGATACAGACCTGCCAACAATTTGATCAATGTACTTTTGCCTGAACCATTTGGTCCGACAATTGCGACGCGTTCGCCAGCACGAAACGTAAGGCTAATATTTTCCAAACTACGCTGTTCACTGCCTGGATAAGCAAAGCTCACATGTTCAATTTCAAGCTCGCGGATCGCTTCGTTATAGTCGCCTGCTTGCAAATGCGCGGGAATGACTTCCTCCCGATAGTCCAAAAATTCAAACAGCTGATTCATATACAAATTGCTATTATAAATCGCATAAATCTGATTAATGATCATTTGCGAATTGCTCTGTACCATCCCTACCGAACGAATGCAGCTTAACACGTTACCGACCATAATCCGACCGGCATAAGCGGACAAAATCGCCAGCAAAATCACAATCGCACCTACGATCTGCACGATAATTTCATACGTAAAGTTAAACGCCGTCTTACGCCGCAGCACAGCCGTATCCTGTTCCAGAAATTTGCGTTTAATGCGCAAATAATGATCCAAAATATACCGTTTCAACCCGTATAGCTTCACTTCCTTAAAGGAGAAATCATGCGTCAAAATATAATTTAAATACCATGCTCTCCGTTCTTCCCCCGTACGCTTCCACTGTATAAAAAACTCCTGCTGCCCGATCCGCAAAAAGTAAAACAGCGACAACATCGGCACGAGCAATAGCAGCACCGCGATAAACCAGTTCCACGTCATCAGAAAAACAATCGCCGATACTAACGTCACCGCTGCTGTAATCATCGCAATAAACGATTGGAAAATCTGAAACGGTTTATACGAAATTTCACGCGTAATGCGTTCCAGTCGATCGTATACTTCCGGATTTTCAAAGTCTTCTAATGCTAGCCGTCCACTTTTCTCCATAATCATATAATTTAATTTGTAATTCATACTGAACTGAAAACGCGTATTATAATAATCCATCGTTTGTGAAATCAATTCCGAGATTAACGTCACTACGATATACGTACCAAACAGCCATAGAATCGGTTGCAGTCCCGACTGGATATGCACTAATGAGTTGATCAATTCCTGCGAAATATACAATGTCGCAATCGGCGCTAGCCCGGTAATCAAACTAAGCGCAGCAATAACGATAAACAGTCTGCCTTCCAAGCGAAATACAAGCTGCAATGTTTGGGGAAGCTGACGCAGCGTGAACAACAAGTCACGCAAGCGAAAAGTTTCGTTTACGTCCATACTAAACTTCCTTCCCGGTTGCGGCTATGCAGAGCATGCAGCGTATGCGCGGTCAATGCCAGCACCCGGCGTTCTTTGGCACGATCTGTGCCAAGCAGACGGTTGCAATGCAGATGGAGCACACTGCCGATCATATTAGCCGGATGTGCCGTCAACGGCAGATCATGCTGCAAATAAGTCGCATATTCGTGCGCATGTGCATCCCGCAGTGCGAGCAGATCGAGCAGTTGTTTGCCCCCATGTTCTGCACTAAGCTGCTGCCAGCGATCCGCAGGATCGCAAAGCCCGGTATAATAGGCTGCCTGTTGCTTAAACTCCGTACGATATTCGCTATTCGATACGCCCTGACGACTTAAAATATCGAGTTGCTGCTGCGGATTAAGCTGTAACTGCTGGAGCAGACGTATGATCGAGACGATCGCAATCGTATCCTGCTCCAATGGCAATTGTTTTAGTCGTTGTGCACGCCAAATCGATTCGACGACAAAGCTGTCGGCACTAAACAATCGTTCTGCCGCTCCAATCGCAGCGACACCACCATAACGCTCCAATTCGCGATCGTACGCAGCAATGACATACTCCGCAATTAAACCTTGCTGTTGCAGCCCTTTCAACCAGTCCAACACATCCGGCAACATCCGTAACAACGTAGCCGGATCAGCAGAGAAACGAAGCCTTATATGCGGCTTCGGGTCCATATAACGCATAAAAAAATGCTGAACCGGCAACTGGGCAGACAATTCGCGACAGAAATCCAATAATTCAAACGCAATCAATTCTTGCTCGCGTGCTTGTTTGCCGTACAGCTTAATATAGAGCCAATCGTCCAATGGCATTTTCAATCGTTGCTGTTCTAGCTCCATGCTGCATAGTTTCGGCTGAATGAACTGCGGCGGCTCCGCTGCGATCCGCATGAACGGTACGACTACTTCCGCCACATAACCGCGTCCTTCCGTATCATAAACGGCGGGTTCGCCATCTTCCAGCGCGACCAGCTGTATATTTTGACTGCCTGCTTTGCGAAGTTCAGTGAATAACATGTGCAAAGAGCGATCATCTTCCGTATCGACAACGAGTCGATGATCCGAATTTGCAATATAAAAGCTTGTCGGCAAACGATACCGCAGACGGAACGACTGGAACCGTTCGGCAAAGTCGGCTCCATCTGGTTTGTCATGGTCGTACAGATCATATAAATTGATCTGCCACTGTGCACCGGACAGCACAATGCCTTCATAACGAATTTCCGGTACATATTTAAATGCTTTGTACACATCTGTCCACGGAAAATAACTCCAATTGCGCCGACGATGTTCTTCCATTTCTTGCAAAAACCGAATCGCATTCGCCGTCATTAACGGATTCAGCATATTGTTCGCACCAAATACGAGCAATTGTCCACTCCGGCGATGCCGGGCATAAAAGCGATTGTTATGAATACCGATCGCGATATCGTCTATGCTCACCTGATCTGCTGTATGACGCGAACTGTTCGTAAATAAAGCCATTTCCTTGGCGCGCCCGCTAGCATTGCGCGTCACATTGCCAGAACGAATCTGGTGAGGAATAAAGCTAAGTTCACACATCTGTTCATCGTGCTGACTGCGCAGTGTATGCTCATGACTATGAATCTGTTCCAATACTGTATGTATACGTGACGACAGATGCGCAAAGCGTCCAAACGTTTTGCCCGCCTGTCTGGAACCGATATTCGGTCCCACATAAAGCAGCGGTTGCCCGTCTCGCATACGTAATAAGAAGTTCAATTCTAGCGAAACCGGAACTTCGCTATGATCCGGTTCGATATGAACATGATTCGCAAACTGCTGCCGCGTCCATTCAATCGGCGTTCCTTGTTGCACTGCTTCCGTGTAATGAAGCAACAGCAAACTTTTAAATGCAGGTGTAACATACTCGCCCGGCTGAATGTGCTCAAAATAATCATTGGCTGGATGTGTATACGAATATGGCGCTCCAATCCCAGTAGCGGTATCGAGCATTTCCAGCAAAGGTACTTCGCGATCGACGCCGTATTTTTCGATAAATTTATGTTTATACTGTTCCCAGTAGCCTTGTCTTTGTTCAAGTGGTATCGCTACAGCGGATAACATAGACGCCAGATGTGCCATTTGCTCTGCGATATCCTTGTCCAGACATAATGCGGAAGCGGTGAATCGCTCATCATGATGTATGCCGGTATCAATCTGTAATGGGGAGGCGGATGATTGGATATGCTGCATCGCCTGCACGAGTTGCAAGTAAGCAGCTTCCCCATCTCCCGGCTCGGTAGCATTATAATTACAGATCATATGCTGAATCTGTTGCAGTTGTGCAATCAGTTCAGCATTCAGATGGCAGCTTTCCAATTGCTCAATTACAAAGGCGAATTGATCGCTAACATTCAGCGGCGGGCGCAAATTGGAAATCAGAAATTCCTGATTGACCATCTCCTGTACATACTGCTGGATGCGCTCTGCCGGTGTATCGGGGTAATGATGTAGTAACGTCTGCACGAGTGCAGGGAATGAAGATGCTGTCCGGCTATGTTCATACAAAATTTGAAATGCAGGTGTAGCGCGAATTTGCACATCTTCCGATTGACCGTCCAGACTATACAGCAAATACGCACGATCCCCTTTCATATAACAAGCCGAATTTAATTTGAAATAAAGCTGTGCGCTGCACTCCTGTTCCAACCGTTTAATGAGCAAAAATAGCCATTCCAGATCAACGCGCGCCAGTTTGCGAAGTTGCCGATGATCATATGTCCATTGATTATGCGCTGCAAACTGCCCGACACCGACAGCTGTAAACAGACCAAACGGAGTCGTACGACATGCGCGCCGTCCAGCATATTTCAACATCGCTTGCACAAAGTTACGCTTCTTTTTCCCAGTTAACTTGTCTGGATCGTTCAAATACACATTCATCGTGTCATACAAAGTACGACTTGCAATCAAAATCTGCTCACGAAATAGCGGATCACGGCACCATTGTGCCAATTGCTCGTCCGTTCCTTGCATAGGATGAGGGGCTGTTGGATCGGCAACAGGACTAAGCGGAAGGCGTACCATATACTGTCCGACCGGCTGAAAAAGTGACTTCATATGTATGACCTCTTTTCGAATAAATGTATTGAAGGCAGCACGAATTTGTTAGATGTGCACGAAGTGTTATGTAAACAACAATTGTGTAGCATTGATAAACTGTGGAATTTATTTTAAGGTATAAATATCAATTTTTTATCAGAATCGTATGGAAGCGATGGGAGGAATATTTTATGTACATGTACATCAGCTCTCACAATATTCATGAGCAATTTCCGGAAGCCGCTCATTTGCCAGAGGTCATTTCGATGCGGCATGACGGCGATGTTCGCTATGTGATGGAGATCGACGAAATTTTGCCGGTAGATATTCGCTCCCAGCATACGTTTAGCTATGAAGTACTGGACAGCGGCGGGCGTGTTGGCGGCAATTTTGCGGTGCTCAACAATATTCCGGTGACCGCCGACGGACGATCTGCGTTTGAGCAGCGCTTTATGAATCGTGCGCGCAAAGTCGAGGAGGAGCCGGGCTTTGTCGGCATTCGTGTGCTGCGCCCGCTCGATGATGATACGTATGTCATTATGACGCTATGGGAAGACGAGCAACATTTCAAAGCATGGCAGCAATCGCAGGCGTACAGCCATGCGCACCGCAAACGCCATACTGAAGAAGGCATCGATGTGCAGCAGCCGTCGATTTTTCCGCGCCCTTCCTTTGTGAAAACATTTACGGTCGATCTGTAAGCAGCCTATGCTGATCACTTATGCTATAACAGCCTGTTCTCCAACAGAGAACAGGCTGTTTACGTTTGACCTATTCCATTGTTAACATGAAAAATGTAACAAATTCCGTCTTCCCTCGTATAACATGGTAGATTCCACTGCCTATTCTTGATAAAATGGCAGTACGATTGGGAGCCATCTCACTGGCTGCTATACTACTTTTAGAAATGGAGCGGTATGACATGGGAATGAATTACAATCTCCAGCGCAAAAGCCAGCTTGACGCACGCGAGCTAATGCTGCTGGAATCCGAAGTTAAAACCTATGGCAAAAACATGGTTGTTGCCTATGTGTTATGGTATTTCCTCGGTATTTTTGGCGGACATCGCTTTTACATGGGTAAAATCGGTTCAGCTGTTACGCAATTGATTTTGTCGCTGACGGTCGTTGGTATGGTCGTTACATCGATATGGTGGATCGTCGACGCATTTCTATTGCACACATGGGTCAAAGAGCGCAATGATTATGTGGAGAGCAATGTGATCGACCAGATTCTTGTGCAAAAACCAATCTCGTCGGATTATCACTACTAATTCGGATGCTGACACGTTACGAGCTCTCTCCACAAGAGCTAATGTTGCTCAATTCCGAAATGCGTCCGCGTGAAAAGTCGCTCGGTCTGGCGTATCTTATGCTGATCGGCGGACATCTTGGTGTGCATCGCTTTTATTTGAAACGAAAGGCGACGGCGATTGTGCAGCTTGTGCTGTTTCTAATTGCTGCGCTTGGATATGTTGTTATGGTACTTGGTTCCGGGTTTAGTGAACATGAGCCAACCAGTGCAGCTATTGTCGGGTTAGTTATATTTGCGATCGCCGGCTTGCCATTGTTCATCTGGATTGTAGTCGATCTGTTCCTCATTCCGAGTATGGTACGCAGTATAAATGCACAGCTTGAACACGAAATTATGCAGCAACTGGAATGGCTGCGCAGCAATCCGCAAACAGCGCGTGGAACGGGCGCAGTACAACCGCCCAACACATCACAACCGCCTTCTGCGCCGCAGTCACCTTATTTGCAAAAGTAAACCGATCAAACAGTTGGTTACAGCTTCACCTACATCATATAGAGCTAATCACTCGTTATTACATCATCTGCTTACATAAAAAGCCCTTTTCCGCTATTAGGAAAAGGGCTTTTTGCTTGCATGTGCAATTGAGCGGATCAGCAATGCTTTTACGCGCCTTCTACTGCGTTTTACGCTTACTGCCTGCTTGCTCGTTCGCCGTATTTATCCTTATTTGTGCATCTTACTTGCATTGGTTGCCTATCGCTAAACTGCTACAATATCGCACTGCTACACCGCTATACTGCTATACTTCTGCTATGCTGTAGCAAATTTGTCATGTAGACAGTAAAACAGCTCATGCTCACACGCTCTATCCACCGTTCCAACTTACGACGATATTTGTAACTGACTATGGAACAACTCACTATAAAAGCCTGCCTGCTCCAACAGTTCATCATGATTGCCACGCTCCACAATCTGCCCATCGCGCAGCACGAGAATTTGATCGGCAGAGCGAATCGTATTCAGTCGATGCGCGATCACAAAGCTTGTTCGTCCTTGCATTAAGCGCTGTAAACCTTCCTGAATCCGAATTTCGGTGACGGTATCGATGCTGCTCGTCGCCTCGTCCAATACGAGAATCGCCGGGTCAGCCAGCATCGCGCGTGCAATCGTCAATAACTGCCGTTGTCCTTGACTAATCCCTCCACCATCCCGGCTCAATACATGGTCATATCCATCAGGTAGCTGGCGAATAAACGTATCCGCATTTGCCAGCTCCGCCGCTGCACGCACCTGTTCATCGGTCGCTTCCAGCCGTCCATACCGGATATTGTCCAGCACCGTCCCTTCAAACAAAAACGAATCTTGCAATACAAACGCCATATGCTGCCTAAGACTGGAACGTCGCAACGTACGAATGTCTTGCCCATCTACCGTAATCTGTCCTTGATCTGCATCGTAAAAGCGTGAAATCAACTGAATTAGCGTCGTTTTGCCCGCACCGGTAGGTCCAATCAGCGCAATCATCTCGCCGGGCGCTGCCGCAAACGAAATATGTTGCAATGTATCCCCGCTTCGCTCCGTATCATAAGCAAACGATACATCTTTGAACTCCACCGCACCGGACAATTGCTCCACTTCGATCGCCCCATGCTCGTCCGCTTCCTCCACGTCCTCATCCATAATTTCAAACACACGCTCAGCGCCTGCAATCGCTGACAACAGCGTATTCCACTGGTTCGCCAAATCATTAAGCGGACGTGTAAACTGACGCGCATATTCGACAAAAATGACAATGACCCCGACCGTAATCGCACCACGGATAGCGAGCACACCGCCCACACCGGCGATCAGTGCAAAGCTCAAATTGTTCAGCCCATTCATCAGTTTCGGAATAAAGCCGGAAATCGTCTGCGCCCAGAAGCCGGAAAAACGAATCCGCTCATTGCGCTCGGCAAACGCCTCGATCACCTGCTGTTCGCGTCCGAACGCTTTAATAATCTTTTCGCCGGACAGCGTTTCTTCGATATAGCCGTTCAGCTCGCCCAAATTGCGCTGCCGCTCACGAAACAGCGGGCCAGTGCGCCGCGTAATCCAGCGCATTCCTAACGCCATTAGCGGCACGACGATAAACGTAAGCAGCGTCAGCAGCGGGCTTAGCCATAGCATAACGACAAGCGTACCGACCAGTGTTAATACGCTCGAGAAAATCTGGATCGCTGAGCTGTTCAGCGTGCTGCTTACATTTTCAATATCGTTCGTCACCCGGCTCATCAACTCACCTTGTTGCCGTTTGCCAAAAAACGGAATCGGCAACCGATGCAAATGAGCAAACAGATCGGCACGCATTCGGTATACTGTTTCCTGCGCAATCTCAATCATCCATACATTTTGCAGCCAGGAGGTAATCGAGTTCAATATATACACGGCGGCAAGCCCAGCCAGAAACCAAATCCATAATCCACCGCGATCACGCGCCAGAAAATCATCGATCGCAATCCCGATCAAATAAGGACCTAGCAGTGTTAACGCAGACGTGAGCAATACCATAAACAACACCATAAACAGCTTCAAACGACGTTCCGCCAAATACGCCCAGATGCGTGTTAGCGTACTGCGCCAGTTTTTGGCGCGTTTATGATTGCCCGGTTGGGCGGATGAAGCGGCAAGCTGCGCGTCAGGACGTGGAGCAGACGGACGGGCGACACGAAACGGATCAATAAACGCCTTCCACATGCTGCAACTCCTCCTCTCCAAACTGGGATGCATAAATGCGTCGATATAGCTCTGACGTTTGCAATAGCTGCTGATGATCACCTTCAGCGATCAGATGACCGTCTTGTAACAGCAATACTTTGTCTGCGCGAATGGTCGAACTGATCTTTTGCGTAATCAGCACGGTTGTGCAGGATAGCTGTGCCAGTTGTTCCAGCAGCTTCGCTTCGGTACGCACATCGAGTGCACTTGTACTGTCATCCAGTAGCAACAGCGATGGCTTGCGCACTAATGCGCGCGCGATAGACAGTCGCTGCTTTTGCCCGCCTGACAAATTGACGCCGCGCTGACCGAGCCGTGTATCATAGCCGCTCGGCAAGTTCATAATCGTGTCATGAATTTGGGCGATCCGTGCCGCCTCCTGAATTTCCCCCATCGTTGCCTGCTCATTGCCCCAGGCGATATTTTCATGAATCGTACCGGTAAACAGTACAATTTCCTGTGGCACATAACCGATGCGACTGCGCAAATCATGCGCTGTGAGCGAGCGTATATCATGCCCGTTGATGCTGATCTTGCCTGTATGCGGATCATACAAACGTAGCATCAACTGCATTAACGACGATTTGCCTGATCCGGTCGCGCCCATAATCGCCGTCATCCGCCCGGCACGCGCCACAAACGAAATATCGCTCAAAATCAGGCGCTCGGTATCCGGGTAACGAAAATGCACTTGCTGTAACTCCACCTCTGCCGCTCCTGCCGCTTGTGCTGAACCGGTAGATATAGATGTAGACTGCCCTACCGACTGCTGATCAGCGCTAGGGACGAGGCGAGTCGGTTTATCACGATATGGAGCCGCCTGTACAGCATCCATCGGCACAACCGTACCTTGCTCCGCCAATTCATCCTTTACAGCTCTTGTCAGCATAGTATCGGTCGTGGACAGTTGCGACACTTCCGTTGGCTGCGTATCCGTCGGCACCGCTGGCGCTGCTGCGGACGATGTGAATACGTTTTCAACCGCCGATTTTGCCGACGATCCGCTGCGTTGTGCAGCCGACATTTGTGCTGCTCTGCCATCATCTTCCTGCGCCGTCATCACCTCATCCATCCGTCCCGCCGAAGCGCGTGCACGCGAGAACGCTGCTACAATCATCGAAAACATCGATAACGCGCCCATCGTGCGCATCGAATAGTTAATGACCGCTACCACCTCACCCACCGAAGCCGAACCGGTCAAAATATCGCGATGACCGAACCAAAGCACCGCAATAATGCTTGCATTCATAATAAACAAAATAAACGGCATCGTCGTCTCGGTCAGCCGCAGTGCGGACACGGTATCATTCATCAGCTCACTGCTATGCTGCTCAAACCGCCGCCGTTCATGCTGCTTGCGCACAAACACACGAATAAGCCGCATCCCGGTCAAATTTTCTTGCATCACATTGTTGACCGTATCCAGCCGCCGTTGCACCCGTTCAAACAGCGCTGCCGCACGCTTCATAATTACCATTACAAACAGCAGTAAAATCGGTACCCCAACGACGAGCAGCAAACCAAGCTTCACGTTCACAATTAGCGCCATAATGCTGCTGCCGATCACTAGCAACGGCGCCCGCAACATAAAACGCAGCCCCATAAACAGCATATCCTGCAAAATGGTCACATCATTCGTCAGCCGTGTAATGAGCGATGAAGTAGCAAATTGTCCAAACAAGCTATACGAGAACGATTGCACTTTCCGATACAATGCCTCACGCAAATCATAACCTAGCCCTTGACTGGCATAAGCAGCGTAAAACGAACTGAATATGCCCGCGCCAAAAGCAACCACCGTACCCGCCAGCAATATGCCGCCCCATAACAGCACCGTAGGCAGATGCTGCCGACTGATACCGTCATCGATAATTTTGGAGATCAGATAGGGCTGTATTAGCTCTAGCGCCAGTTCGATCAACATCATTAACAAGGCGAGAATAGCGGCAACCCGGTACTTTTTCAAAAAGGAAAACAATAATGACATCGTGCTCCCCCTTGTCTGTAAAATATGTAATGTTGTGCTGCTGACCTACACTCTTTGGCAATCGTGCAATATGATCGAATTTATAATCAAAGCCGCCGCTGTCCACCGTAAGCAACGGTGACAGCGGCGAAGCATGCATTAGGATGGAGCGCCCGTGTTAACTTGTTCCGCATCATCCTGCTTCTTCATATATACCCCTTTTTTGTAAACTGAACGTATCGTAAAGTGTTCACCCAGCTTTTTATTGGTGCGATAGATGAGCGAATTCACTTCATCCACGCCTACTAGCTCGGCATCGTCCATACAACGCTCCGGCCATACTTCGCGCACGATTTGCTCACGGGTCACAAAATGATCCAGCCGATTGTACAGCAGCTTGAACAACTGGTATTCCTTTTTCGACAATGTAATGCTATCGCTGCCGATCTGAATGTTTTGCAAATAATCATGCAGGCGAATTTCGTGCTCCATCAGATCGCTCACCCGATATTCACGCGTCTCCTCCAAATCGCTGCCACGCTCCACAAGCAGTGTCACCAGACCGTTCACCAGCGTCAATTGATCGCCTTCCCCAATCCGATACGATTGATGCGGCTGCAACCGTTTCCCGTTCAGCTCGGTGCCATTTTTGCTACCCAAATCTTCCACATACACATCGTTTTGCACACGGCTGAAACGGCAATGCTGTTTGGATACGAGCTGATTGTAGATAGGCAGCTCAGTTTGTCCGGTTCCGGTATGTCTGCCAACGAGCACGGATTTATGATTTTCCAAATAAATAAACGTACCGTGACCTTCTAGGCCGGCGGTATCGACCATAATTTTAATAATGTCCGGCATGTTCATCGCTCACTTTCCGGTAATTTCAATCTGTATGTTAACATAGCTTGATCTAGTAGCTTGTCCCCAATCCATCCAGTGGTTACATCTTGCTGAAACAAGTCACTATAGTGTAGCTCAATGACAGCATCATCAGATTGTTTTCATTGTTTGCTTGCTGTTTGGCTTTTATAGTGTAAAAGAGAGAAGTTGTATACAGCGGCAAGCAAGCCCCTCATACGGGCTGTCTTTCATTATACTATACACCGCTTATGGAATAATCAATTTTACGAATGGAGCAAGCTCACTACGCCAAACAGCAAGCCAGCACATCCATAAACAAGATCAACGCTCAAACAGACAAAAAGCCTGCCAAAGCAGCAGGCTACACGATACAATACGATGGGAAAAGTGGGGATATTATCATGAAACCAAAACAAATTGTGATCTATGGATTATTATCCTTTCTAATTGCCAGCAGCTTGGCGATGTACGTCTATCTCGATCATCGTCTGCCGCAATATGACAAGACGAGCACCTCCGACTACACCCAGAAAATTCAGATCGAAAGCCTAAGCGATTTGAAGCAACGCGTTCGGTATGAGTTAAAATAAATGCCGCCTCGATCACGCCCTAACAGGCTGACTACTACAGCAGCATCTGATCTCAAGCATGAACCGAAATAAACTTTTCGATAAATTGCTTGAACAGACGATTCGTATCATTCAGTTGGTCAATTGTCGCCATAAAATCGGTTACCCGCTTGGCTTGCTCATGCGAAGTGGCGGCGATCTCGCCTATTTCGGTCTGCATATTCATTCATTTCATAGTCGAAGTAAAATAAATTCAGCAGCAGCAATCTAAGACGAATACCGCATATGTACATCTTTAAACATAATACTGATGCATGTTTAAATGAAACCTTATCGATGTGTGCGCAGTACTATACGATATCCCTCATCAAAGGAGTGTTTCATTTGAAAATGTATATTATTACACTCATGCTGCTCGTCAGTCTGTTATCCGGCTGCTCGGCATTGGATAGTGTAAATCAGTCGGTGAATTACGTGAGTAGCGTAACAACGTATATTAACAATACATCCACTTTAGCACAGCAGCTTCCACAGTTAACCCAGCAATCGTTAACCGATCCAAAAGCGCGTGAACAACTGACTCAAGAACTGCAAAATGCACAGCAGCAGATCAATACGTTTAATGGACTGGAACCACCGGCATTTGCCAAAGATTTGCATCAACAGTTGTCCGGTTATAGCGACACACTGAATACCGAAGTGAACACATTGATCGATCAAGCACAAGCTGGTAAACTGACGGTACAAAACTTAAACAACTCGCACATTTTTCAGACGATCGATCAGATCAATAGCTTGCTGAATCAGTTTCAGCAGTTAGGACAGTAGCCTACTGAAACTGTACATTCATCACTTCATCTTCTCATAAAATGCAAACGATCCTCTTTCATATCGAAGGCGGATGTGCAACTTATCAAACGATCACTCTTTCTGAGATTGCATGATCTGTAATGTAATTTTGCTAAACACAAAAGCCTCCCCATGTTTGAGGAGGCTTTTGTGTTACATCAAACAAGCCGAAATGACATTGAGGACCAATGAAAGTGTACTTACTTAATCAACTGGAAGTTCCCAATCCACGGCAACGGCTTCATGACCCCATTTGCAGCGTTAATAATGCCGATGATCATGAAGACAAAGATAGCAATCGCGACGAGCGGCGACAAAATCCAGCCTACAAACGGAATAATTGCAGCAACGATATTAGCAGCTAACGCAGCCAGGAACAGTACAAGCCCTTGATTCGCATGATACATCGCAAAGCGCGAGTTTCTCGCAGCAAGCAGGGGGACGAAAAACAAAATGTACGCGAGAATTGCCATCACTTTATTCGCCTGTACATCATTCGGATCGCCTTGTTGCTGTTGTTGATAGGACGGGTCTTGATAATTGGACATTATTCTAACCTCTTTCCTTCGTAAAATATACTACGATTCATGCAGAGATAATGAAGCATACGACGGACGGTATGTAAAAGTTTCATCTTAATAAAAGGCACCTTGAGTATACCATCCTCTACCGGAGATGAATACGGTCTGTGAGGCGATTTCAGCAAGGAATATACAAAGAATTTGGAAGGCGGTAAATCAAACAAACCCGTTCATAAAGAAACGATTGTCATTGGATATACAAAAGCTGGATGTTCCGAGATGAGCACATCCAGCTTTTTTGCTGCTACTTTTATTTGGGCTTAACTTATAAGGTTCACTTACTTCGCCAGCTCTCCAATCTCCTGCTCACTCAGCGCACGATTGTAAATATTCACCTCATCCAAACTGCCTTTCAAATACGCATCAGCAGCAAAGCGGCTTTTGCCCAAATAAGCTTCGCGGGTCATCAGATCATGCGGGTTTAACGTCATCCCCTCATTGCTGCCTGTCAGCTTGCCGTTAATATACAGTTTGCCGGTATTGCCGGACAGCGTGACAGCTATATGCACCCATTGACCAGTTGGCAATGCGGATGATGTGACAATGCTCTGGTCGGTATTGTTTTGGTGAATCGTAAACTGTACGCCTCTGCCTTGAAATGGCGTCAGGAACATAAATCCATTCATCCCGTTACCAAAATCGAAAATGCGCTGCCAAGCCGCGCCGCCATCCCATTTCACCCAGCTCGCAAAAGTGTAGTCTTCTGCATCGGTAATCGTACCCGGTAACTGCACATAGCCGTCCACACCGTTCAGTGTAATGCCTGCGCCGGACTTGCCATACACATCGCGCGTCACCCCATCGATCAATGTACCATCATAATGATTATAAGTGCTGTCGGTGACGGTCGTACCGCTGGACTCGTTCAACGTGTACTGGCTTAACAATGGGCCTTGCGCCTGTTCCAGCACGTTAACTTTGAAGTTTTTATGCTTTTTGGCACCGTTTTTAGTAATCGTGGCGATTAGCGTCACACGGGCATCGCCTTCACCTGCTGCCGGACGGGTCACTTTACCGGTATCAGAAATGATCTCCGGTTTGTTCGAATGCCAACTAATTTGTACACCGCGTGTTCCAGTCAGCGGCAAATTCAGATCATAAAATATACGATCCGTATCGCCCAGACTCAAATCTTGATCCACTGCCGAGACGAGCTGCTTGTCCTTTTGCACTTCGCGTTGACTGCCCCATACGCTCGTTCCGTCTTTGGACAGCGCGGTCAGTGTGAGCACGGTTTTGCCGGAGTCAGCATTGATTTCATGTAAAAAGACGCCGGTATATGCGGTTTTGCCTACCGTTATGCGTGCGGTATTGTTGTCTTGCAGTTGCCATGTGCCAGTCACAGCGCCGGTGATAGTACCGTCTGCGGTTAATGTTACCGATACGGCTTTGTGGAGGTCAGCGCTAATGTGTTTGTCCTGTATAATCCACTGGTAATCGCCTGGAATTTCATTAGCGCTCACCTTTGCCTGCGGGTTCTGCTCGCCTGCATAACGGTACGGCGCTACGGTCAGCCAGCCGTCTGCGTTCATAAACATCTCATGCGTACGCACTTGATGCTGCTCACCGCGTCCAGGGAAACGGGAATGGAAGATGAGGAAATAGCGTCCGGTTTGCTCATCATAATAAGCGGAGTTATGACCTGGTGATACCGCACCTGCCCCAGTGCCTGTACCCGGATCACCGATCTGACGCTCAAACTGATAGTTGCCGATAATTTTCACACCATACGGCTCGATCGACGCATCGTCAAACAGCGGCTTGGATGGGTCTGACTTTACATTAGTCATATCATTGCCTGCCGCATCGTAAAATGGACCATCCGGCGTTTTGGAACGAACGACACGCAAATTGTAACCGCCAGTTGCATCCAAACCGCCAAACGATAGGAACAGGTAGTAATCATCCGTTTGCGGACTGTACAGCATGTACGCGCCTTCGATCCGGCTATGATTGCCGCCGATTAGCTTTTTGCCATACCCTTGCTGCGGCAACGGTTTGCCTGTCACCGGGTCCATTTGCATAACGAAAATACCGCCTGAATACGAGCCATAGACCATCCACAACTTGCCCTCTTTATCGAAAAACACATCCGGGTCAACCGTATTCGGATGAATGCGTGCGTCGTAAATCGTACCGTCCGCGCTCGCCTGATTCCACATACCGGATTTGAGGAAAATCCCTTGATCACGGTACGGCCCTTCGATGTGATCTGCGACAGCAATGCCCATAGCAGAGCGTGGCGAATCGCCTTTGCAAGCGTTATAGTACATATAAAATTTGCCGTCGGCTAGCTGAATGACATCGGCTGCCCATAATGTGTTCGTTTGCGCCCAGCTTAGCGCATCTTTCAATTCGGTAGTTACATTCGGAATTAACGGATTGCCATCCGCTACGCCAGAGGAAATCATACTCCAATTCATCAAATCAGACGATTTAGCAGCAGCGAGATGGGAACCGAATATGTAAAATTCATCGCCCACCTTGATCACCGACGGATCATGGACAGAAGCTTCCTGATATACTGGGACGCTAGTAGATGCAGTCTCAGCGCTCGCTACACTGCCTAACGCTGCCAGCATCGTTGTATGTGAGTTGTTAGTAGATAAACTCGACAGCGCTACTGTTTTCACGTTATCGGCATTCGCAACTTGATTCGCCAGCAGAGGCGCAGCAACTCCGTTCGGAGCAGCGGCAAAGA
This sequence comes from Paenibacillus campi, assembly GCF_034659835.1. Classification (NCBI taxonomy): domain Bacteria; kingdom Bacillati; phylum Bacillota; class Bacilli; order Caryophanales; family Paenibacillaceae; genus Paenibacillus; species Paenibacillus campi. The sequence continues at coordinate 150,183 of NZ_JAXSQZ010000007.1, read as the reverse complement.
TCGGAGCAGAAGGCAACAACATCGGTATTACTAGTGTGGCGGCAATAACGGTCTTACTCGCTTTGTTACGGAAACGGGATGTCATACCTATCTTCCTTTCTCATATCGGTATAGGATCGGGTTCGTACATAAACAGGGGCAATTCGGAAGCGGATGAGCGATCCAAATGCTGCTTTCGAGCTTTTTTAAGCGCTTACATAAATGCGAGATTGAATATTGTTAACTTGGTAAAATCGGCTTTGTTCTATTTTTTGTATGACGTTAGACCTATCATACATGAACATTTTGCTCTTTTTCAAGCATTAAATTTATGAAAATGCGAATTATAAATGAAAATATAAACGTATCATGCATTCATTAATGTTTTTGTATTTATTTAATATAACAATCTTGCGCTCGTTTTCCGCTGACTGCTTTTGCAAGGCAATACAATTATGCATCGCCATCCTCTGTATACATCCGGATAAAACCGAAGCTCATTCAATATCGCATTGCCCGCTATACGGCATGGCAAACATCCCCTATCTGTGAGCGATCATGCCAGTTGAAATGCTTCGTCTGTATGATAGCGTATGTGAAGATAGGGGATATTGCGGAAGATTGTATAATGCCAACTTACTGCCTTTTGTAGTATAGCTTTATGGTGCTCTATTGTATGTTATTGCACGTTATAACATAGCTGTATAGCGCTCGATTGCACGTTATTGCACTTTGTAACATTGCCTTAATTTATAGTGGCGTATCGATAGATTGCATGGTTTAGCCTCATCTTATTGCATATAAGATGATCGATATACTGGATCAATTTATTGAATATATCGTCTTGCTCCGGCAAATTCCGTTTTGTAGGCTGGTGTATGGATCGAAATGATCTCCACCGTTTTGCCTGCTTTTGGTGAATGTATCATGTTGCCGTCACCGATATACATCGACACATGGTGCACGCTGCCTTTGCCCTGCTTATGCGCAAAAAACATCAGATCACCCGGCTGCAACTGATTCCAGCTCACCGCTTTGCCTTGTTTGATCTGCGCGGACGCATCGCGTGGCAAACGGATGCCGTGAAAGCTATATATCGTCGATGTAAAGCCAGAGCAATCAAACCCATACGCGGATATCCCTGCCCACAAATACGGCAAGCCGAGGAACCGTTTACCGGTCGCAATGAGCTGTGCTGCTGTCGGTTCGGATCGCTCTTTCGTTGGATCGATCACTTCAACTGCGCTCTCTTTGAGCCAGCCTGTACGACCATCCGGTACATGCACACCGACCCAACCAGCGGTACGTTCAATGATCGGCAGCCGCGTATTAAAACTCAATGTCAGCAGACTGGTGCTGCGATCGTGTCCGTACAACACCGTCGTCTGATCCGACACGATAGCAACCGGACAAGACCGATAGGCGGCAGCGTCTGTCACGGTGAGTAGCTGTGACTTGGGCATCCAGCCTGGATAACCGTAGCTGCTCTTGGGCGTCGCTTGACCGACGACCGCAACATACGCCCAATCGCCTTTCAACTGTAGCAACCGCAGCTCCTGTCCGTACAGCGCTTGTGTTTCCGTTTTGCCGGTCAGCCAGCGGCGCTTGTCTGCTGTATTCAGCGCTTTTGTCCATGCGTCCATATCGACCGGACTCGTCAACGATGGCGCATCCAATTTACGTGCCAGCCCGGGCTCTGTCCATAGTGTGGCGACCGCTACATTTACGAGATGCTTGCGTGCAGCTATATTCGTTTGGCAATCCAAATCTGACACTGTTTGACCTCCTTCGGCTGCGTGTGCGCTGGCAGGTAGCCATGCGCTCCATAGTAGCAGCAAGCTCATCACCCACAATATTAGCGCTGTCGCTGTCTGCCTGCGCAGATGTGTATTGCTCTGCTCGTTCATTCCATTTGCCCCCTTCGGTATGCTCCTGCTGTTAATCTTGTTTATCGTTTGGTTGCCCGGATTGAACATCTTCATCAAACCGAATACATTGAATCAATTGAAAAATACACGCTAATCCTAACGCCCCCCAGATGCCATGTGTATCTACGCCTCGAATCATCTCAGCCAGCGTGTACAGCAACAGCGTATTGCGTACAATCGCCACTACCTGGGTATGCCAGAACGCAAGCGGACGCCGCAATAATGGATAAAATAGTTCTGCTGCCGCCGGTTGAATGTAGATCGCCAGCATAAACAGTCCCGCACTCGTCCAGATCGAATATACGATCGCGGTCGTACGATGATCAAAAGCGATCAGACCGATCCACGAAGCGAGATAAAAAAAGCCATATGCCGCAAACGAAGCAGCCGCAACGACAATTAACAGTCCAAGTGATAGCAATGCAGTCATCGATACCCGATCAAACAGACTCGATGGGCGCATCATACTACTAAGCGGGTCTGTATTGTCCTTATCCTCATCATTCGCACGCGGAAAGCGGGCAAATTTCACATAGGAGAACAAACAAATCAATACAAAAATAATGATACATGTGCCGAGCAGATTTTTCTCGATATGCTTCCCGCTCCCTTCGTCCTATCCGCTACGATCCGTACTGTTCCCATTCGTCCAACAGATTATGTATTCCATACTATCATAAATATAAATCGCTTTCCCTTTTGTAAAATAATGGAGTACATTATGATGGCGAGTTTATGGACAAGTGTCAGTCTGATCGATCGGACAGAACGGATAGCCGGTCAATGATACTTGTAATCATCCATTTTGTGTAAAGTATAATGCTACTGTAAGGCTGTTTTCATACGCTCGCTGACATGTCATAATATAAGGATCATGTAAGGAAAGGATTGTACACCGATATGCCGCTAAATCATACTATTTATATCGAATCTGAAACCCAGCAACCGATGGATTTAAATCTGCTCTTTTTCGGTAAAGAGGAATGTTTGCCTGGACATGCTTGGGGACCCGGTGTACGTGACGCTTATATTTTGCATTATATTCATGCAGGTACAGGTCTGTTCCGACTGGCGGATACCGAATATCAACTGTCTGCCGGTGATGGCTTTCTGATCTCGCCCGATACGGTTGTGCATTATGAAGCCGATGCAACCGAGCCGTGGGTATATTCATGGATCGGTTTTCGTGGACTGTATGCCCGCACATTGATGGAGCGTGCCCAGTTGACACCAACTGAGCCGGTCTACCGGATGCCGGCAGGAATGCCGCATACGCTCGGCAATTTTTATGAGTTGCTGTTAGATACATCCGCCCAGCCTGCGGGTGATATTCGTGCGCAGAGCATTTTGTATGGCATTATGTATGAGCTAAGCGCACGCTTGCCTATGCCTGAGCGCAGCGCCGCTCGCTCACGCTCCAAAGAGATGCATATCCGGCAAGCGATCGAATATATCGAAAACAGCTATAGCCAGAAAATTACGATCCTTGATATTTCGCGCTCGGTCGGTCTCGATCGCACTTATCTGTCGAGCCTGTTCAAAGAGCGCTTTGGCGTATCATTGCAAGCCTTTATGCTGGAATATCGGATGAATCGAGCGCTGGAGCTATTGCATCACACAAGCTTGTCTGTTGGCGAAGTATCGCGTTCGGTCGGATATGATGACCCGTTTTTATTTTCCAAAATGTTCAAAAAACTTAAAGGCATGTCACCGAAAAAGCTGCGCAACACAAATAATAAATAAAACACGTAATATTGGCATACAACTACAATTATATTTGGGAATAATGTTCATACTCCCGCTTTAGAAAATCCAAAATAGCGGAAATAAATGCTTGAGGATAATCTGTATCTAAACTCGTCTCAAATTCTTGTATAATTCGCTCCATACATTCGCTTTCACTTTCTTGCTTCCTGTACAATAATTCGTTATCGATATAACATCTAACCCCTTCAATGGCAGCTCGGCGCTGATTTCGTAGTTTGTCTACATTCAAACCGAGCTGTTCAATTGTGACTCTGGCACTTTCATCGCTACTTTCTCTAGGTAACATTGCTCCACCTTCTGTAAATATAAATCTATGTTCACAGGAAGATTCTAATGGAGAAATAAATAAATTTGCCTCATACCAATTGTCCTTTTTTTGACCACAATGTGCCATGCGCTGAGTCGTATGACCATTGCAAGAAGCGAGCATATTTTCATAATCTAACTGGTATTGAGGAAAAGCCGATTGTGGTTTTAAATGTTCGATATGACTCTCTGGATCATGCAATGTATTTTCACAATAACAACATAATTTAGATTGTTCTTTCATCAATGACTGTTTAAGCAAATTTTTAAGAGAATGAACTCCTCCTAAATCTTTATACGTAAGTTTGTTGCCTCCTTTTCTTTTCCATTTAATAAACTCGGAAGGTTCTCTGCTTTTAAAAATTCGCCTCATTTTTAGACCTCCATCGATCCAATAATACATTTGCACGAATTAGTTCTGGCGTATCTGATCCTAATTTTTCTTTAATGCTGGCAACAAGTATAGATGCCTTATTCATATCTTTTCTACTCAATGATTCATCCAATAAGTCCAAATCTTGTTGAATATCTTTATTACGCTCAGACGCTCCCATATCTTCTTCCAGTATACGGTTGCTATCTTTACCGTATACATAGTGTAAATCTTTACTTTTTGTGCCTTCCTCACTCGCCTCTAAAAGATATGTTTTTAAACCATTAGCTTCTCCTAAAACTTGAGGGGAATGCGTCGTAAATATAAATTGAATATTAGGAAATGTTGTTTTAAAAGCCGCTATAATTTCTCGCTGCCATTGCGGATGTAAATGCAGCTCCACCTCATCGATTAAGACAATACCTTCGCCTGTTAAGGGATTAACTCTTTGGGGATTGGCGATAGCCAGTCTTCTTGCTAAGTCTCCCGCCATAGCGAGCATACATTTTTCACCATCTGATAGCATATCAACTTCAAACTCTTGATTTTTTTTGGAAATGACCATTTTTAAAGGATTCCTTTTCACTCTAAGATGTGAGAATCCATGTAAAAAAGAATAAATCGCATTTCGGACTGCTTCTAATTGGATATCACGATAATGGATATCTTCACTTAAGCGAACTTCATTCTCTAAATCTTCCCGATTACGAAACCACTCAAAAAACACTCTAAAATCCACTCCACTTTTTAAAGCTCCTTCCCATGCAGAAAAGGGATCAAATTCGTGCTTATTACGAATACGTAGCGGTATATCTAAAACTGCACGATGTGTAGGATAATATACAGCTAATGGGATATTATAGGCATTGTCATGTTGGTGTACTTGCGTCAATATAAAATCAGTTAAATGCTTCAATTCTTTATTATGGAATAGCGATTTGGATTTTTCTTTTTTATTTATAGTTTGACCGATCATCCAAGAATAGTAGTTATTTTCGAACTCAATGATTAAATTAGCTGTAAAAGAAGATGCTTTTTTTCGAATATCTTTATCGCTCATATGTTTTCTTGAAGCATTTATTCTTCTATTCGTAAGCGATGCACTCATGTAAGAAAACAATATAGATAGACATTCCAACACACTGGATTTTCCAGCTCCATTTAGACCGATTAATAGCGCGCTGTCTCCGTGCAAGTTAAATTTAGTTTGATGTATAGCGCGAAAATCAGTGATGCTAATAGAATGAATTCTCATGCCGAACCTCCTTTAAACTCTACATTATTCAGTTTTTGATTATAATATATTTAAACAATAAATTAATAAAACAGAAATTGTTTGATTTCATTATTAGCCTACAATAGCGGTGGTCGATCTTGCATCAACCCAGTCGGTGGCATACCCATCGTCTTTTTGAAAATACGATAAAAATAAGACACATCCTGATAGCCGAGAAATTCAGCGATTTCCGCCACTGTTAATTGCGATTCGGTGAGCAAGTATACCGCACGCTTCATCCGCTCATGATGCATATATTCGCTAATCGTCTGCCCGGTGATCGTTTTGAACAATGTTGCCGCATAGTTGGGCGTACGTTGGATCACTTCGGCAAGCTGCTCTTTGCCGAGCCGTGTGCTGTAATGTTGCTGAATATGGCGCTTCATCATGTCGACGAGTCGATGACGATCTGTTGAGATCATTCCGCGATCATATTCACGGTTTAGTTCTACCAGCAGCTGCAAAAGCAGCGATTGTGCCATAAGCTCATAATACGGTGGGCGTTCTTCCCACTGGATCGCAATTTGCTTTAACATGTCGTGAATTCGCTCATAGCCGCCCGGTTTCATATGCACAGGTTGCCGTTGGTGTAGCAGCGGTAAGACGGTTGACGGTTCAGCTATATCGCTGCTCGTTTGCGATTTGGCACGATCATACGCATACACATTTGCGCGGGCATCGTCTATCGATGCATACACTTCATCGTTGTCGTCAGCCGTTTTAGTGAAGCCGTTTAACAAGTTTTCAGCCTCACGATCATCCATGCTTGCTCGTATGACAAACTGTGCTTTTTCCTTGCTATTGTTATCATCCGGTTGGCATTGCCCAAGCTCACGCTCCACCATGCTGTTCGTATCCGTCTCCGGCTGTTCCATACTGGACAACGCAAAGCCGATCGTTTGCTTCGTATGCACACGTGTCGGAATGCTTTTGCCGTAATAAGAACATCCTGGCGGTAGCAATAACAACTCGCCTTTTTCCATAATGTATTTATTTCCGTTTACCCAGTACACACAATTGCCATAGGTGCACAAACTAAGCATATAGTGACCCCGCTGTAATGTCTGTTCTTCATACCAGTTCATATGGTGATCTTCCTGTACGTAGCGCACGTTCATCGTTCCTTATCCTTCCTTTTGTCTGCTTGCTTATTGTTATGAAGTCAATAGACTCATAAATCCGTACATTTCCTATCTTTATCGTACTATAGTCAACTCATCGTACCATATTTCATAGCGATCTGTGTGTATTACAGTTAAAATGAAATACATAATACAGGTTGTCAGTTCACGTTCCTTACCTGCCCGGGCGTAGGATGCGTGCGGACAGCCACCTATTTTAGAAGGCTGCCGGAGCAAATCAATTGCAGCCCATACATGCTAAGGAGGAACAGTTGGAATGCTGAGAACAAAAATTATTTGTACAATGGGACCTGCTTGTGATTCGATTGACATGTTAAAAGACATGATTAAGGCGGGCATGACCGTCGCGCGTCTGAATATGGCACATGGCGAGTTGGAAGATCATGTGATGCGTATCCGCAATGTACGTCAGGCGGCGGCTGAACTGAATACATTTGTCCCGATTATGATGGATATTAAAGGGCCGGAAGTGCGGATTGGCAAGCTGAAAGAAACTTCGTTCGAACTGCGTACCGGCAATAAACTCGTGTTGACGACAGAAGAAATTTTGGGCGATGCTGAGCGCATTGGCGTCAACTATCCGCAATTAAATCAAGACGTGCATCAAGGTGATCGCATTTTGCTTGATGACGGTCTGATCGATTTGACCGTGCTGGAAATTAAAGACAGCGAAATCGTCTGCGAAATCGTGAGCGGTGGCACGATTAAACCGCGTAAAGGGGTCAATTTGCCAGGCATTCATACATCGCTACCAGGTGTGACCGAGCGTGATGTAACACATATTCACTTCGGATTAGAGCAAAAGATCGAGATGATCGCCGCTTCCTTCGTCCGTAAAGGTGACGATATTCGCGAAATTCGCAGCATTCTTGCCCAACATCACGCTGAGCATGTTCAGATTTACTCCAAAATTGAAAATGCCGAAGGTATGGAAAATCTCGATGACATTATCGAAGCGTCCGACGGCATTATGGTCGCACGTGGCGATCTCGGGGTAGAGGTGCCGATTCAAGACGTGCCAGCACTGCAAAAAGAAATGATCGACAAATGTAATGTTGCCGGTAAACCGGTTATCGTCGCTACCCATATGCTGGAATCGATGCAAGTGAACCCGCGTCCGACACGCTCTGAGGTGAGTGACGTTGCTAATGCGGTATTGCAAGGGGCAGACGTCATTATGTTATCCGGCGAATCGGCTGCCGGCAAATACCCGGTGCAATCGGTACAAACGATGGCAGCGGTCGCACGGCGCGCCGAGACGATGATCGATTATCAGGAACAATTTTCCCGCAAAAGAGCGCTGCAATCGACTAACATTACCGAAGTAATCAGTCAAGGTGCCGTCAGCGCATCGCTGGAACTGAATGCCAAAGCGATCATTATTTCGACTGAAAGCGGCTTTACAGCGCGTATGATCTCCAAATACCGCCCCAATGCGCCGATTATCGCCGTGACGCACAATGAAGCGGTATTGAACAAAGTATGCCTGCTGTCCGGTGTCATTCCGGTGCATGGTGAAGCGGTATCGACGACCGACGAAATGTTCGAATCAGCGATCCGCAATGCAATCACGACCGGTCATATTGCTACAGGCGATATCGTCGTACTGTCCGCAGGCGTACCGATCGGGCAATCCGGTAATACGAATCTGCTCAAAATTCAACAGGTGTAATCGTACTTACCGATCGGCTAATAACCTTCTGCTGACACATAAAAACCGACCTTTGTGTATGTTGCGCAAGGTCGGTTTTTTAATTGATGATAAAAGTAAAACATGCCTGAACATGGATAGGCTCAGATGCCGATTGTCAAAACATGCAAACTGATTGCTTATACAAATAACGATAGCCGGTATACCTTTCCCTTATCCAGGTTGCTTCAACATTTCATCAGTTGGTATACGTCTAATGCGACGTGTCTATTCGTTGTTAATTTATGATTGTTTGTCCGTAGCGTGCATATAGGTTTCGTTCATCGTTAATATGTGCGTCGTATACATTAGTTTGACTCCGATATTTCAGTCCATTGATCATACTTGCTCAATCTGCTGGGCAAACGTCACCAGCGATTGTGCCATCCCGTTCATATCCTCCATCGATGCGCTAAGTTGCTCGGTCAGTGCCGCCTGTGTATGTGTCATCGCCGTCATACTGCTAATATGCTTCAAAATCTGGTCGATCAATTGCTTCATATCTTGCAAACTGGATTCGATATTTTCGGTGGCATGTGCGCTATTTAGCGCCAATTTACGCACTTCATCAGCGACTACACTAAAGCCTCGCCCCATCTCACCGGCGCGCGCCGCTTCAATCGCTGCATTTAAACCAAGCATATTCGTCTGATTGGCAATCTCACGGATAAAGGCAGACACAGTTTTCGTTTCTTCCGCGCTTGCGCCTACTTTATTGGCGGCATCGGTTGATTGTTGCTGTGCTTCGGCAATATGCTGCGCCTGTTCGCTAACCGACCCGATCGCTGTCGTCATTTCGCCAATCGATTGCGATAATTGACCGATCCGTGTGTTGATTCCTTGTGCAATCTCACTACGCGTCTGATCAAGCGTAATATCTCGCAACGTACCGGCAACTCGGCGTAATCTGCCTTCTGAATCACATATTGAATTGGCGGTCGACTCGTACCAGCGATATTGTCCGTCACGGTTACGAAGGCGATATTGTACCCTAAAACGTCGTTCCTGTTTATGAGCACTGGACATATAGTGCACAAATTCTCGATTGGCACGTTCCCCATCTTCTGGATGAATCAGCTCATTCCAGCTTGCTAATTTATTCGGAAAATCATGTTCATCCCGAAATCCAAGCGCTTTACGAAATTGAGTGGAATACCAGATCGCATTATCTGGATGCGCCAAATTACCTTCTACCAGAGTAATTTCCCACGGTCCCTCCACCATAACTTCATCGATTAAATTATAACGTTCAATCAAATTTGTCATCTGCTCATCCTGCTGCTTGCGTGCCGTAATATCGAAGATAGCTCCCGCCATACGAAGCGGTACTCCTTTTTCATCACGAATCGCTTTACCGGTACCACGCATCCAGCGAATGTCGCCACTCGGTGTCATAATGCGATACGTGCTGTCAAATGGAGTCTGTCCTGTGCGATCTTGCATATGTCGGTCTACAGCCGCCAGCATGTTATGCAAATCTTCCGCAGGCAAACACTGGGCAAAACCTTCAAAAGAATCGGGAAACTGCTCGCGCGTATAACCGCCGAACAACTGCCTTACTTCATCTGACCAAATAAATTGATTTTGCGGATTACCTGACTCTCCGTTAACGATAATAATATCCCAAAGACCGACATGCACTGAATCGGCTACAAGTTCCAGACGCTGATTAATGTAGGTGTGTCGACGCTGCAAACGATCAAAGATGGAGTTTAACACACTGCACAATTCAGTAAGCTCCTCAGCAACATCGGCGTAAGCAAACGGTTGTTGGTTTTCTCCTTCGTCCAATTTCCCCAAAAATTGCTTACTCTGTTCAGTTAACCATTGAATCGATGAGCTTTGCGTCTTACGCGATAAAAAAATAGACATTTTTCAGGCTCCTTTATAAAGTATTCGGGAAAACTAATGCTGTGTACCGATTTTTTTTCCCGAATACTCTAGCTATAGATTCATTGTCGCACGCATCATCGTTTATTCATAGGTTGCATTCATTGTGTCATCGAGACGCCATACGACTTTGTTTTTCGGTAATACGTCATTATCGGTATGCTACTGATCCGTACCAATGGTATTGTGCTCATTGTTCATCCTATTCCAACTTCGCTGGATCGTTTCGCTTGGATCGTCAGCATCGTTTATCGCTTTGGTCACCTGCTCCCTTGCACGGACAAGCTCTGTTACCTGCATCGTAAAGGACTGACTACGAGCGCCATCATCCATTATACCTGCTCAATCTGCTGCGCGAACGTCACCAGCGATTGTGCCATACCGTTCACATCGTCCATCGAAGCGCTAAGCTGCTCGGTCAACGCTGCCTGCGTATGTGTCATCGTTGTCATATTATCAATCTGCTCCAAAATCTGGTCGATCAATTGCTTCATATCTTGCAGGCTAGATTCAATATTTTCGGTTGCATGGGCACTGTTCAGCGCCAGCTTGCGCACTTCATCCGCGACGACGCTAAATCCCCGTCCCATCTCACCAGCGCGCGCCGCTTCAATCGCCGCATTTAGACCGAGCATATTCGTCTGATTGGCAATTTCACGAATAAAGGCAGATACATTTTTCGTTTCTTCCGCGCTTGCGCCCACTTTATTCGCTGCAGCAGTTGATTTCTTTTGCGTTTCAGCAATATGCTGCGCCTGTTCACTCACCGAACCGATCGCTATCGTCATTTCGCCAATCGATTGTGATAATTGACCAATGCGTTCGGTAATGCCTTGTGCAATCTCGCTACGTGTCTGTTCATGGGTAATATCGCGCAATGTACCTGCGACTCGCCGTATTCTTCCCTGCTCGTCAAACGCTGCATTGGCGCTTGACTCATACCAACGATAATGTCCCTGACGATTACGAAGGCGATATTGGATCGCTATCCGTTCTCCTCCGCGATGTCCGCTACTGAGCTGCTTGGCAAATTCTCGATTAGCACGTTCGGCATCCTCCGGATGAATCAAATCATTCCAGCTCGACAATCGGTTCGGGAAATCATGTTCATTCTGAAATCCAAGCGCTTTACGAAATTGGCTAGAATACCAGATCGTATTATCAGGATGCTGTACATTACCGTCCACAATGTTAATTTCCCACGGTCCTTCCACCATCACGCCATCAATCAGATCATAGCGCTCGATCAGCATCGTCATCTGCTCATCGTTATGCTTGCGTTCGGTCACATCAACCGAAGCACCTGACACACGAATCGGTACGCCTTGATGATCCAAAATCGCTTTACCGGTACTGCGTATCCAGCGAATACTTCCATCTGGCGCAATGATCCGATACGTATCATCGTAAAAGTCCTGCTCCGTACTTCCGCTCACATAGTTAACGATCCGCTGCATTACATATTCGATATCATTAGGATGAATATACTGTGCAAACCCTTCGAACGTATTCGGAAACTGCTGTAGTGTATAGCCTCCTAATATGTTTCTAAATTCATTTGACCAAATAAATCGATTGTCAGGATGATCGATCTTTCCATCAACGAGGTACACATCCCATAGCCCCACACCAATCGCCCCGGATACAAGCTCTAGCTGCTGCTTCAAGCTCGCTTGCTGCTGTTGTAACTCGTTAAAGATGCCGTTTAGCATACCGCATAATTTATCCAACTCTGACGGTGCATGTTGATATTTCAGTTTGGAGCCAGCCTGTCCTTGTTTGACCTGCTGTAAAAGCCGGTTCGTTTGTTCAGTTAACCACTGAACCGATGAAGACTGTGCATTACCTGCTGAAAGTTGTAACTGACCTTTTGAAAAAAATGGCATATAAATAGCTCCCCTTTGCAATAAATGGAATATACAAACGAAAAGCAACGGCTTTCACCATTGCTTTTTGCTATACACGATTACCGATTGCTAGCCATACGGATCGATAGTAGCTATGCAGTTGTTTAAATCTGCTGCGTCAACTCGGCAATCGAGCGCGCCATATGATTCACTTCATCCATTGAGGCGTTTAATTGCTCGGTCAGTGCTGCCTGTGATTGTGTCAGCACCGTCATATTGCTAATTTGGAACAAAATTTTCTCAATCTGGTTTTTCATTTCGCTCAAACTTTTCTCGATATTTTCGGTCGCTCCGGCACTGTTAATCGCCAGCTTGCGCACTTCGTCCGCTACGACGGAAAAACCGCGTCCCAGTTCACCAGCTCGCGCCGCTTCAATCGATGCGTTCAAACCGAGCATATTCGTCTGATTGGCAATTTCACGGATAAAGTTGGAAATGTTTTGCGTCTCATCGGCGCTGATTTTGGCGCGGTTTGCCGCTTCGGTCGAATGTTCCTGCGCTCCCGCCAGCTCTTGCGCCTGTCCAGTAACCGACTGGATCGCTATCGTCATTTCGGAGATCGATTGTGACAGATGTTGCATCCGCTCGGTCATCGCCGCCACGACCACTTCTTTATTTTTCTCAAACGTAATATCGCGCAATGTGCCTGCTACACGCAGCGGTATGCCTTTCGCATCACGTTTCGTTGCAGCGTGGACATGGAACCAGCGATATTCGCCATCTTTCTGGCGCATGCGATAATCGGTATCGTACGGTGTGCGCCCACTATAATCGAACAAATGGTTAACAAACAATTGATCCACATGCTCTCTGTCTTCCGGGTGCACATGATCGCTCCAGTTGCTCATTACGCTCAAAAATTCATGCTCATTAGCAAAGCCCAATATTTTGTGGAATTGTGGCGAATACCAGCTTTGATTTTGCGGATGCAGCAGATCACCGTCTTTGATGCTCATATCCCACGGTGCCTCCACCAGCGCTTCGCTCACCAAATCGTAACGTTCGACTAGCTGTTCCAACTGCTGATCGCGCATATATTTGTCGTGCACATCAATTAGCACACCGGTCACATGCAGCGGTTCGCCTTGTGCATTGCGCTCCGTTTCCGTAGTGGCACGAAACCAGCGGTACTCCCCTGTTTTCATCCGTAGACGATAGTGAGCATCAAACAGTGTCCGTCCGCTATGATCTAACAAATGACCCATAAATGCTGCAAACGTAGCTTCTTGATCTTCCGGATGCAAGCTGGACGACCAGCTATTCAGCACATTGGGGAAATCGTGCTCATTTTGGTAACCGAGCAGATGGCGCAGTTCATCCGTCCAGAAAAATGTATTATTAGGATTGATTGGATCACCATCTTCGATATCCATATCCCAAAAAGCCGCACCCATCGAATAGTGCATCAAATTCATACAAACAGACATGTATTTGTTTTGTGTGTGCAAGCGCTCCAGCGCAGCATTAACATGGGTCACAATCCCGGTCATAGTCGGGTCTTCCGTTTGCAGTTGCAGACGACTGGAAGGGTTCTGCGTCAGCTTGCTTGCAGTATCAAGCAATGGTTGCAACTCAGAGTTGTTACGTTTGGCGGAAAAAATGGACATCATATTGACCTTCTCCTTTGAATGGCTCAGCAGGCGAATGCCTTTTTGTTCTATTGCTGCCGCTTCTTTGAATGTTTACCTTAGTTGGCAAGAAAACTGCCCTGCGCAAGACCTAGTTTCATTTTTATTTAAGATAATAAATTATTCATAAGTATGATTATAGCTAGTATAGGCGTGATAAGGATACATACATTTCGGCAAATTTATGAGGTGAACAATCGCACATAGATAATCGTCCCCACCATGCCAAGGCAGATAGGGACGATGAACAACAGGGCAGAGCCATCCAAGATCAACGTCGGCAAAACGGCTATAGCGTCTATGCTCGAAATGAACTTATCTACTGCAAAGCTAACCGCCCCAGATCAAAAAAGTGAGCGTTTAAATCTGCTGCGTCAACTCGGCAATCGAGCGCGCCATATGATTCACTTCATCCATTGAGGCGTTTAATTGCTCAGTCAATGCTGCCTGTGATTGTGTCAGCACCGTCATATTGCTAATTTGGAACAAAATTTTCTCAATCTGGTTTTTCATTTCGCTCAAACTTTTCTCGATATTTTCAGTCGCTCCGGCACTGTTAATCGCCAGCTTGCGCACTTCGTCCGCTACGACGGAGAAACCACGTCCCATCTCCCCAGCTCGCGCCGCTTCGATCGATGCGTTCAAGCCGAGCATATTCGTCTGATTGGCAATTTCACGGATAAAGTTGGAGATGTTTTGCGTTTCATCAGCGCTGATTTTGGCGCGGTTTGCCGCTTCCGTCGAATGTTCCTGCGCTCCCGCCAGTTCTTGCGCCTGTCCGGTAACCGACTGGATCGCTATCGTCATTTCGGAGATCGATTGTGACAGATGTTGCATCCGTTCGGTCATCGCCGCCACGACCACTTCTTTATTTTTCTCAAACGTAATATCGCGCAATGTGCCTGCTACACGCAGTGGTATGCCTTTCGCATCACGTTTGGTCGTGCCGTTAGCGTGGAACCAGCGATATTCGCCATTTTTACGCTGCAAACGGTAGTCGGTATCAAACGGTGTCCGTCCGCTATGATCAAGCATATGATTCGCAAATTCATTAACAACCCGCTCTTTATCTTCCGGATGCAAACGATCGCTCCAGCTGCTCAGTACATCTGGAAACTCTTGTATAGTTTGGAAGCCAGCCGCTTGACGGAATTGGGACGAATACCAGATTTCGTTTTTCGGATTGACCGGATCGCCTGCCTCTACCGTCATATCCCACGGTGCTTCAACAAGTGCTTCGCTGACCAAATCATAACGCTCCACCAGCTGTTCCAACTGTTGATCGCGCATATATTTGTCGTGCACATCAATTAGCGCGCCTGTCGTATGCACCGGTACACCTTGTGCATTGCGATCCGTTTCCGCTGTTGCACGGAACCAGCGATATTCTCCTGTTTTCAGCCGCAGACGGTAATGAGTATCAAATGCTGTCCGTCCGCTGTGATCCATTAAATGACCCATAAATTTTGCAAACGTTGCTTCTTGATCTTCCGGATGCAAGCTGGACGACCAACTGTTCATCACATTAGGGAAATCCTGCTCATTTTGATAACCGAGCAAATGGCGAAATTCGTCTGTCCAAGAAAAAGCGTTTTTAGGATTGAGTGGATCGCCATCTTCGATATCCATATCCCAAAAAGCTGTATTCATCGAATGATGCATCAGATTCATACAGACGGACATGTATTTGTTTTGTTTGTGCAAGCGTTCCAGCGCCTCATTGACAGAGGTCACTACACTAACGATAGTCGGGTCTTCCGTTTGCAGTTGCAGACGACTTGAAGGGTTCTTTGCCAGCTTATTCGCAGCATCAAGCAATGGTTGCAGCTCAGAGTTGTTACGTTTGACGGAAAAAATGGACATAATATTGACCTTCTCCTTTGCACGGCTCAGCAGGCGAATACATTTCTGTTCCATTGCTGCCGCTTCTTTGAATGTTTATCTTAGCTGGCAAGTGAATACTTCTTGCCTTGCGAAAGACCTGACGTTATTGCTTTACTCATCCTAAAGTTGTCTCTTTGTTAATACAGTAATTTAGTAATTTGTGCGATTATCGCAAACATTTATATTTAATAATAGTATAAGCTCGGAATGTGATCAGACTGAGCGTATACCGAAAATAGCGTTATACAGATTCGGTTGCTTGTATGTTAATACAACTTGGGAAGATACAGAAGCAAGTACTCACCGACACGTATGCTCTATCAAGGGCGTACATGTCGGTGCTGCTGTAACCATATAGGAATGCTACATATCGACCATTCACTTCATATTCAGCTTGTGAAGGAGACAAGCTAATATACGATTGTATGCTTATTGGCTTGGTAGCAAACGCGCATTAAATTTGTTTTGCCAAATCTGCAATCGAACGTGCCATATAGTTCACTTCGTCCATCGATGCATTTAATTGCTCGGTCAGTGCAGCCTGCGATTGTGTCAGCACTGTCATATTGCTAATCTGGGACAAAATTTTCTCAATCTGATCTTTCATTTCGCTCAAGCTTTTCTCAATATTTTCGGTCGCACCGGCACTGTTGATCGCCAGCTTGCGCACTTCGTCCGCCACGACCGAGAAGCCTCGTCCCATCTCCCCAGCTCGCGCCGCTTCGATGGAGGCATTCAAACCGAGCATATTCGTCTGATTGGCAATTTCGCGGATAAAGTTGGAGATGTTTTGCGTTTCGTCGGCGCTGATTTTGGCGCGGTTTGCGGCTTCAGTTGAATGCTCCTGCGCCCCGGCAAGTTCTTGCGCCTGCCCGGTAACGGATGTGATCGCTGTCGTCATTTCAGAAATCGATTGCGATAGTTGCTCCATCCGACTTGTCATTGCCGTCACAACGGTATCTTTTGTTTTCTCAAACGTAATATCGCGAATCGTACCCGCTACACGCAACGGAACACCGTGTGCATCACGATTCGTCGTGCCACCTGCATGATACCAGCGGTATTCTCCACTTTTGAGTTGCAGACGATAATCTACCGCAAATGGCGTGCGTCCGGTATGGTCGTTCAAGTGTGCGGCAAAAGCGTCCAATGCCATTTCTTTATCTTCCGGATGCAAACGATCGCTCCAACTGCTCAGTATGTTGGGGAAATCACGCTCATCTTGAAAACCGAGCGTTTGGCGGAATTGAGGCGACCACCAAAATTCATTGTTCGGATTAATCGGATCGCCCGCTTCGACAATCATATCCCACGGCGCTTCCACTAATGCTTTGTTGATCAGATCGTAGCGGGTAAGCAACATTTGGTGTTTCTCGTCACTAATATATCGATCATGCACATCTATTAATGCACCGGCTACGCGCAGCGGTACGCCTTTTGGATCACGCATCGTTGTGCCGGTGGCACGGAACCAGCGATATTCGCCTGTTTTCAGTTGCAGACGGTATTGAATGTCATACGGAGTGCGTCCGCTATGATCGAGTAAGTGATCCGAAAAGGCTTGCAATACCCAACCTTGATCATCCGGATGCAGACGTGATGCCCAGCTATCGAGTACATTCGGAAATTCCTGTACAGTCTGGAAACCGAGCATATGGCGGAATTCATCAGTCCAAGTGAATTCATTGTTCGGATTGATCGGATCGCCGGCGATGATTTCCATATCCCATAAGCCAAGATGAACCGCTTTGTTTACCAGATTCATGCGGATGGCGAGATATTCATTTTGCTCGCGCGCCTCATCCAACATTTGATTCATATATGTTACAATGCTAAGCATCGTTGGGTCTTCCGTTTGCAATTGTAGACGATTTACTCCCTTTGTTGGTTGCTCTACCAATTTGCGCATAGCGTCCAGCAATGGTTGAAGTTCAGCAGCATTACGTTTAATGGAAAAAATAGACATGATGTTAACATTCTCCTTTGATCGGCATGACAGCCGAGTTGATGTTATTCCAACACTGCCGCCTACATATATTGGTGTTTAAAATGATTTAGTAGCTAACGCCTGCCCTACTAAAGACGTAGCATTATCTTATGATTAAGATAGTAATTTAGTAGCACTATGTTTATATTCGAACTTTTATTTTAAAATATTATAAGTCTTTGTACCTATTATTCGACTTTATGAAACATTTTTTGATAAATTTCGTTAAATATTATGGATTATATGTATAAATAAAACATTTATTCCATTAAAATTAAATTATTTTACACTTTATTGATTGTTACTGATATAACTTTCATATGGAATTTATGTCTAAAATAAGTTGGGGTGAGTATAATTATGCAACCATTTACACAACGGGTCGTGATGATTATTCGTTCTATTCCGCCTGGTAAAGTAATGACTTATGGGAGCGTTGCCGCAAGTGCAGGTAGTGTGCGCGCCGCAAGACAGGTTGTGCGCATTTTACATACGCTAAGTACACCGCAGCAATTGCCTTGGCATCGGGTCGTGAACAAATACGGACAAATCGCACTCGGTGACCCTGATGCTGCTGAGGAGCAGCGTTTGCGGCTAGAGGAAGAAGGGATTGTGTTTATGCTGGATGGTAGTATTCCGCTCGATCGCTATCGTTTTGAGCCTGATCTACCAGCGGAACAATAAATGTGACAACAAGCGGGACGGTATTAAAGTCGTGTTGTGACAATGTACTATATAAAGCATCACCAAGAAGGCAGCGAGTTTAACAGCATATTCCACATACCGCCGTAACAATATGGACGCTGTCATAATAAAAGCCTGTTCCCCATTTAAAAGGAACAGGCTTTTATGCTACATAGAATCGATGAGCGTATACATAGCAATGGCTAAAGCACGGAAAGCAAAGCCACACAAACATGGATCGATTGCCATTCATCTGCACGATTCCAACATCGCTTAGCGCGCCGGGGTGAAGGAGTCGAGCAAGATGCCTGGCGCAAGCGCACGGGCGGAGTGTGGCACACCTGCAGGAATGACGAGCGCTTTGCCAGCGCTAAGCTGATGCACTTGACCGCCGATTACGACTTCAAATCGCCCTTTCATGCAATAGCTCATCTGCTCGTAAGGAAGTGAATGCTCGCTACTTTGGGAACCGGCTTCAAAGTGAACCTCCATCATCATCATCGCGCGTCCTGGCTCGAATACTTTGCGCCTTACACCAGGCTCCACCAATTCCCAGATTCCAATGTTATTACTCAAGCTTGCATTACTCATCCTTCCCAGCTCCTTTTTATAAGATTTATCAACTGAATGTTAGGTTGAGGTCACAATAAGTTACTTATTCGTCGGAAATATGTATCTGTTTTGAGCCTCATCTGCTAACTTGTTGGTTTTTTAGTAAAAGCAATGATTGATATCCATATTAACATGTTTGAAAACAAAGATATAGTGTATTAAATCAAAAAAAATAAAAAGATAGTATAGTTATTTTCGACTATAATCCATATAAAAGGTCGATTTTTAGCGTTTGAAATACAAAAAAAGCACATTATATTGTTTTTTCTGGTATTTTATATCACACCTTGTCACATATACGACACAATATCGTCACATTATTAGAGTCACTGTCCAGAAATTATTGTTTTTCCACTTTTATGTCATACTGTTATTACGGATCGACTATTTACTCGCTTTGCACTCCTATCGCTGACTACATATTCTTTGTATGTTATACAAAAATAAGCGTATCCAGGGCGTTCGGTTTGCACGCTGCATACGCTTATTTACATTCATATTAAATTCCATTAAAAAGAATTAAAATCCATATTATGCTACCTTTATCATAGTATTCATGAAGCCGTTCTCTGTTTACTCACCTTATTTATACATTTTAGTAACTTAAATATAATTTAGAAAATGTTTTTTTTACTCATAAAGCAAACTTTAGATTACAAGTCTATCGCATTTTCAAAATACATCCTATAATCATTATAGATTGACTTACAATTGACGATATATATAGTAAATATGTTAAAGATTCACCCACATGTTTTTTCTCCATAATGTAACACGATATGTTCCAATGCATCGTCCTCATTCCTACATATCATTGTGTCAGCTAGTTAACCGCTCCTCTAATCTAATTTCAACGCTGACCGGTGATAATTCCTGAACAGATGGAAGTGACTCTATTGAGGCTGTTATCGATTACTTCGCTCCAACCCGGAATGCGATTAGCCAAAAAAATCTACAATGACGAAGGTGTCGTTCTGTTGACCGAAGGTGCGGAGCTGTCTGCCGGAATCATCCGAAAACTGCGTAATCACGGGCTGGACTATGTCTATATTCAGGATAAGGATACTGCTGATATTGTAGCTAACGACATTGTTTCAGCCGAAGTCAAACGCCAAGCGCTCAAACAATTGCGCGCTCAATTTTCCAGTATTGCCGATCCGCGGGTGCAGAAATCCAACTATCCGATTATCGGCAAATCATTTACCGGCATCGTAGACTCCATTTTAACGGAGCTAAGTGCGAACCCGGAAGTGATGGTAATGCTCATGAGCATGCATACAAAAGATCATTATTTGTACCATCATTCGCTTAACGTTTGCATTTATACGTTGCTGCTGGGCAAAGTGCACGGGTACTCGGTTGATGAACTGCGTGTGCTCGGCATCGGCTCCTTGCTGCATGATATCGGGAAAGCGTATATTCCGGACGAGATTTTGTTCAAGCCCGGACGTCTGACCGATGAAGAATATGATATCATCAAGCTGCATACCGAATATGGCTTCAAAATTTTAAAAGACGAGCCAGGCATTCCGCTGCTCGCCGCTCACTGTGCGTACCAGCATCATGAACGTTTGAACGGCAGCGGTTACCCGCGTGGAATTAAAGAACCGGACATTCACGAATACGCCAAATGGATCGGTATTGCCGATTCGTACGATGCGCTCACGACCAGTCGTGTATATCGCTCTGCGATGCTGCCGCATCAGGCGCTTGATGTGCTTTATTCCGGTTCCGGTACATTATACGATCGTTCGATGCTAGAAATATTCAAAAGCCGGATTGCCATTTATCCAATCGGTGTAACCGTGACGCTTAGCAATGGTCTTAAAGGTGTCGTCGTACATATTCACACTTCGATTCCACAGCGACCGATTGTGCGCATTTTGTTCAATGAAGCTGGCGAACGCTTAACAGCACCATTTGATATTGATCTGCTTGCCCATCATTCGATCATGATTACAGAGGTGGAAGGCATGAACGCTCATATGACTTCCCCAACCCCATGATGACAATGACACAACTACATTACAGCATCAACAATTCGCGTATATCCTGCTCAGTCAGTGACGTTAACTGCGCCTGACCGGGCTGGATAATCTCGCTGACCAATTCGCGTTTGCTCTGCTGCAACTCCAGCATTTTCTCCTCCACCGTTCCCCTTGTAATCAAACGAATGACCTGCACTTTGCGCTGTTGTCCCATACGATAAGCGCGATCTGCCGCCTGCTCCTCCACTGCCGGATTCCACCATAGATCGTACAAAATAACGGTGTCCGCTCCCGTCAAATTCAGCCCGGTTCCTCCAGCTTTGAGTGATATCAAAAATACATCCTGTTCCCCTGCATTGAATCGATTGCATAGTTCCAAACGTTCGGCAGCAGCGGTACTTCCATCCAAATAAAAGAAAGGGAGTTGGCGATCGTGCAGCTTGTTGCCAATCCGTTTGAGCATACCGGTAAACTGTGAAAATACAAGCATTCTGCGCCCGGAATCCCGATAATCCTGCACTAGTTCTAGCAGTTGATCGAGCTTGCCTGAGCCGCCGTTATAATCCTCGACAAACAATCCAGGATCACAGCAAAGTTGACGCAATCGGGTCAGCCCGGCAAAAATGCGTAGCTGCTGGTCGGATTGATCCCGCTCATACAGATGTTTGAGCGCATCTTGCTGCAACTGGGCGAGATAAGCGGCATATAGCACTTTTTGCGCTGGCAACAGCTCTGAGACGAGCGTCATCTCTTGCTTGTCCGGCAGTTCGTGCAGCACATCCGTTTTCATCCGGCGTAAAATAAATGGACGTACACGCCGAGCGACCGTATCCGGCAACAGATCGGCAAATTCGCGCCGTGTACCGAGCAGACCCGGCATCACGATGCTCATAATCGACCATAGCTCATACAGTGAATTTTCAATCGGCGTACCGGTAAGCGCAAAACGGTGCTTTGCCACGATATCTCGCACCGCTCTTGCCGTATAGGTAAGCGCATTTTTGACATTTTGCGCTTCATCGAGAATGAGCGTATAGTACGCGTGTGTCGTAGCCAGTTCGCGATCCATACGCAGCAGCGGATACGAGGTGATCACGACATCAAGCGGTGTTGAGGCGGCAGCGCTAGCCGATGCATGTTCATTGGCACCTATGCCTGTACGCCGCATCGCTTCCATATCCGGCTCCTGTGCAAGCACCTGTTGCCAGCGCGCGCTACGCTCCGCTTTGCTGCCATCGATCAGCAGTACGCGTAGCTCTGGCGCAAAGCGCTGCAACTCGTATTGCCAGTTGTACATAAGTGAAGCTGGCGTTACGATCAGCACCGGTCTGCCGCTCCGGCGTAGCTGCTCCTGCATCGAGACGATAAAGGCGATGGTTTGCAATGTTTTGCCAAGCCCCATATCATCAGCCAAAATGCCGCCAAACCCGTAGCTTGCCAGCGTACGCATCCATTGATATCCTTCATGCTGGTAATCGCGCAAGATCGCTTCCAACGTAACCGGCACAGGCTCATGCTGGCGTCCAGGCTGCTCCAATCGTTCCAGTAAACGGCGCAGTGAGCGATCAAAGCGTACCGCTTCATTTTCATCACGCACATCAAGCCGCTCCAACCCATACAGCACCGGCAGTCGGAACAATACCCCCTCATGCGTGTCCGTCACACCTGTTTCCTTCACACCTGCACCGGGCGCCGCCATACCGGTACGACGAATAAAATCGGCAATTTGGCGAAACGCTTCATCTTCGAGTGGCAGAAAAGCACCATTGGGCAAACGATGATACCGCCGCTGCTCTTGTAACGATTCTAGCACACGCCGAATTTCCGCTTCGGGAATGCCGTCAATTGCAAACCGAATTTCCAGCCAATCATGCCGCTGATCAGTTTGCACGGTCAGCTTTGGCGGAGACAGTGGATTTTGCAACATCGCTTTGACGATCGAGGTCGCATACACATGCAGCAACGGTTCAAGACGAGGCACGATATGATACAAAAATGTATATTCTGCATCTTCATCAGTCAGGAAATAACCGCCTTCAGTCACTGTAAAATCCGCCTCATCCATCAACTGCAAAATTTGCGCTTCTCGCTCCCCATCACGCAATACGATCCGCTCCTCATCTGCTACCGTCTGTTCCGGCTCAAGCGGATTTATGATCAGACTACCGTATTGAAATTCCAGCCCTGCTAGCAACCGATCACGCACTCGATCCAAATACAGTCTCGCTTGTAGTGGAGTTTGCATGATCCGGTCGGAAACATTGCGAGTCAGTTGCACTTGTCCCAGCTTCATTAGCTCCGGTACGACTCCGCGTACGAACGGCTCCAACTGCCTCGTAGACAGATGAAGTTGCTGCGCTCCATTAGCTCTATTATGCTGCTTATCCTGATCCTGCCCCGCCGTTTGACGTAGCAGCTGCTGTAGACCGCTTAAACGGCGGCAAAGCTCGCTCTCCAGCTCGATCCATTCCGCGCCGTTGACTACCGCTTCATAAGCTTCCATGATGATGAGCGGCTCCAATCCGTGTACACGCAGTACATAATGCGGCTCGGTATGCTGATCATTCGGATTATGTCTGACCGATTGTAGTGCAGACGACAATGGTACATAGATCGCCTCTGTGGATACCCTATCTGCCTGTGTAGTCGCAGCATGTAGCTTGCCTCGCTCAGCACGTTGTAGCGAGGCAGACGGCGTAGCGGTTTCGTGCTGGGCTGTATAATCGGTTCCGTCCCTGTCCAACTCAAATTGCAACGGCAACCGCTCTTGTGACCAGATCAGCGGTAACTCTGTACGATCCGGCTGTACTATATATACAGACCGGCATTGGCGGAGTGCAGAGCGCAGAGCGACCCAGTGTGACAGAGGCACAAACAGTAACCGTTCTGGATGCTGCCCTGCTCGGGCGTGCACCGCTGCCGACTGTGCAGGCAGCTCGTCTTCAGCGATGCCAATCAACTGGCGCAACAGACGATCATCCGCTGGCGCAAAGCTGTGCAGCTCCGGATCATACGCGAAGCGGGTCGTCACCGCATAACTTTCCCCACGACGGATGCTATCCAGCAAACGCCGGAGCTGGCGCACGATAAATGTACGTGTTTTACCGATACGCAGCTCTATGCCGAGGCGATATTGCCCATTGCCAGACAGCAGCGGATGACAGAACACATCCAGCGCCAACATATCTCGTGTCTCCAAATAACGCCGCCGCACAGCTGCCCGCCGTGGCGGTTCACGAAACAGTTGCAATAACTCATCGGTTAGCTGTTCGTGTTGGGCATAGACGTCGTGATCGTATGGATCAGGTGAACTGTAGTCATTCGACGCAAAAACGTCATCGATCGATGTTACAGCCTTCATCGTTCGTTCCGATAGCGATGGAGCAGGTACAGCTCGTTTGGAAGCGGCGCTATTCCGCTTATGCTGTACCGAATGCTGCTGCCGATCATCGCTATTTGTAACATTCGTATTTACGTCTGCATTACGCACCGCTGCCGAAGGCGTTACGAGCAATGGCGGCTCTCCGCGCTGCTCACATTCATACATATAAATAAGCACCGCTGCGATATGCTGACAATGATAACGATGCGAAGCAAGCGACGGGCATGTGCATATCGCCTGCAATGGTTGCTCTGCATGCATACAAATCTGTACATGCTCTATGACATCACGGCGACTTTGCACCTCTGCTGCATAATCGCCTGTTTGATCATCATAACGGGTAAATCCGACTTTGCCTGTACGGTACATCGTCATCCCTTTTGTGTATGACACCTGTCCACATAGACGCTGAATCGACTGTGGCTGCATACGTTCACTCATCGCCCACTCCGCGCCAAAGCGTATGTTGGATATATAAAAGTTATCATTTTATAGTTAAGCATAGGCACACTCCTTGTCATAAGCTGTCTTCCTTTTATAGTACGTCTAGATGCTCCTAAACTTAAGTATGAATAAGTCCAGAATGAAAAATATAGCCGCATGCCCAAACTCCAACCGAGCAGTCTGTAGCGATCGACCTACAAGGCTGAACAATGTACATGTATATTGTATTATGCCATAGTACATGTACAGCACCCGCAGTTGAACATTAGCCAATTCCTCCGGCAAACGAATACGCATTGCGATACCATTGCTCATCATTCAATACAGAAAAGAGTCATGCCAACATAGCCAGTGGGGAGTTTTGCTATTCATTTTGATCATAATAACAAAATATGTAGTTTGTTATTTCATCTTCTAAAATGTAATATAATGTATTTTATTGTAACATATGTTTATTATATGTTAGATAAATGTTATACTAAGCATGATTTACCAAAATAAAACACAAATGGAGGATTATGATGAAAAAATTATCTTCTGTACTTACTGCGTCTATTGTAGCTTTATGTGTAGCTCTACCTGCATCTGCATCCGATGTTGTCACACCAATCGTTATTACCAATGATGTGACTCATTCTGATTCATCTTCCCTTATCACCCCTCAAGCAAATGTAGCTTACGGTATTACAATTAGAACGGCGGATGTAGCTGATGCCGGAACTGGCGCTAATGTCACGATCCGAATTAATGGTACAGCAGGCAGTACCGAATTTGCATTAGGCAATTCCGGGTTCGAACAAAATGAGCGCTTTTACAAAGGATTCTCTGCTATCGATGTAGGAACGATCCAATCGATCACTTTACGTCATGATGGAAAAGGTCATAAACCGGGCTGGTATGTATCTACTGTACTTGTACAAAAAGGCAGCAAAACGTACTCCTTTACCGGTCATTCCTGGATCGATGCTGAACATAACAATACAATTACGATTAAACCGAACCAATAACGCTGTCCACACGGTATGATAGCGTATGCATAGATACTAAATTATAAAAAGAGTAGCGCACGCTACTCTTTTTGTATGTTCATTTTGGTTCATGCTTGCTCGGTGTCCAGTCCATATTATCTACCGCTCGTTCATATGATATACACTCAGGCAGCCTCTGTCTGTGTTTGCTTAAGCTGCTGCATCCGCACACCAGCACGGCGTTTGTATACAATCGTCAACACTACGGTCAACCCGATTACAGCATAAAACAATGGCGAGGACAATGCCAGCATTTGCGATGTGCTCAGTACGGTGATCAGCAGTAGCTTCAGTCCGGCTTCCAGCACGAGCGCTATGCCCCACAGCAATGTCAGACGGCGCATCACTTGACGGAAATACGGGTAAGCCCAATTTTGCTCCGGATCAACACCTTGACTAAAACGACGAACCATATGGAAAATGAGCGGACGGCGGAGCAATAATGAACCGAGAAATGCCAGCCCGATCACTACGGTAATAAGCGATTCGCGCATCAGTAGCAACTTCTCGCTACCACCTAACAGCACCATAATCAAACTAAGCACAAATCCGGTCAGCATCAATCCGTTAAACGTATCCAGCTTGCGGTGACGCATAAAATGAACTAGATTGTCCACTAGTGGAATCATCGTCACGATCGACAGTGCAGGCAGACTGCCGATATGCGGCGCGAGCAGCACATACCCAAGCCACGGCAGCAATCCGTTCAGCAACAGATTCAATAAAAGGGTACGGCTTTTCAATACATTTAACATGATTGTCAGCTCCTGTTCAAGGTTGGTACATTCATCATAAAAGATAGGCTGTACTGCTGAATCTACCGCCAGATCGATCCTGTCTCCACCTATAGGTTGAATCGCATCAACATTTTTATCGTTTTATTTGCACACATAACGATCTTGCACGATCACCGTTTAACATTCAAGTAACTGTATAACAGCTATCCACTTCGCATTCGCATCGCCTAACGATGCTGCATATACAATTTTGCCACTATAGCGTCCTCTGCCCGGTTACTTTCATCAAATAGTACACTCACTCTAGTTCATCCTGCTTCATCCATCGATATTGCAGTACAGGCGCCGCCTGCCCACCATCTACAATATCGATCAACGCCTGAAACAAATTGGGCGGATATTCAGCGATGCGATGGCATAAGTACAAATACCATTCTTGTCCATATGTCAAATACACACGTACCGGAACGCCTTGCTTGCGCAGCCTGACGCATAGTTCTGGTCGGATACCGTACAACAGTTCCAGCTCTACAGATGCTGCCGCTTGCCAGTCAAATTGCAGCAGACGCTCGATCAGCGCCTCATCATGAGTGGCAAGCGAGAGATGGCAGCCACGCTGGAGCGCCAGCTCCACCAGCTCTACATAGCGCCGATCCAGCTCATTGGAGCGTGGCAATGCTACCGTCTCCGGCTCCTCATACGCTCCTTTAACGAGACGTACACGTGTACCGCTGGCGAGCCAGGCAGACGCATCGTTATACGTACGATGTAGTTGCGCCTGCAAGGTGATGCCAATGAGCGGATAGAGCGCTGCTGCCTGATGATACAGATGGAGGATGGCATCGGTTTTTGCCGATTCCTCCATACTGATAAACAGCTCAATTCCTAGCTGTTGCGATAACTCACCCAGCTTTAGCAAATGCTGAAGTGCCAGCTCACTGTCCACTAGCAGACCGATATGCGATAGATCGAACGATACACGACCGTTGATGCCCTGCTCTGCCAGCTCGCTTAACAGCCCTGCCAGCTCCTCTGTTGCTTGCCGGCAGTGTTCGGCTGATGTCGTATTTTCCCCGATATATTCGAGCGACACCGCATAATGTTCGTCTATAAGTTGCGCCGCGATTTCAAGCGCTTCGGATCGCCGTTCTCCGGTCACATAGCGCGCTGCCGCACGTTGCAACAGCGCATACAGTTGCGGATTGTGCTCTACTTGCATTTTAATATCCGGACGACGTGCCAGCGCCTTTAACGCCGCTGCCGCGCCTGACTCCAGTTGTTGCTGACGTTGGATCATTATATTCATAGTCCATCCCTCCTGCCCTATACATTAGCGCAGCAGAGAGACTCAATATTGTACAAAATTGCTCTATTGCTTTTTTTCGATACCGTATCATAATCTTTATTTTAAATTTACTTTATATCCTTATTGACACAAGTAGATATCAACTCTCAAAACCACTATTTAAAACGGTGAAAACAATAATAGCTTGTCTTAAATATATCTACAGTTTGTCGATCTAACCATCACTTGATGATGAATCGGTTAACGTACGTTCAAACAAATTTTTTACTTGAGACAGCCTAATAGTACGCAAACCAAGTTAAATTCCAACTTTGATTTTGTGCTGAAATTCTTATGAATAAGAGCTTAAGCCGACTGCACAACTCAAATTAATCCGGGTTTGCGTAATAACCCCATCGGTATCCCACATCCAATTTATATAACCGACAATTTATATCGATGTGGCGTGACACCAACTACCCGGGTAAACATACGGGTAAAATGACTTTGATCATAAAAGCCCGCTTCGGTTGCTACCTCTGCAATCGGACGCTGACGGTGCAGCTCGGTTTTGGCATAATTGATGCGCAGCAAAGTTTGATACGCATGTGGGGGCAAATGCTGCCATCGTTTAAACAGGCGAATCAGATGAAAACGACTAATCGCTGTCACCTGCTCCAGTTCTTCCAACAATACCGAACGCTGAAAATGCGCCTGCAAATAGTCCTGCACGATGCCGACATATTTACGATCTGCCTGCCCCCCGTTGGCATGATGCTCCCAATCGCCCTGTTCACGATCGGTCAGCAACTGCAATAACGAAATCAGTTCCGTTTCCACAGCAAGCGGTTCTTGCTCATGGATGAGCGCAGCCATCGTCCCCTCCATCTGGACGGTACAGACGGCATTTTTGCGCGCGGACAGCAAATATGGAATATCGATCTGCTCCAATTCACGCTGCTCCATCCGTTGCAACCAATCAGGATCGATAAACAACATATCATAGCTCCATTCCAGCCCTGGCTGCGGATGGCATGCATGTAGCATTTGCGGTGGAAAGCTGATCATCCGCCCTTGCTCTACCTCCCATAACTTGCCGTCACACCATGCATTCGTACGCCCGCTATGAATCCAGCCGATCGAATATTCCTGATGAAAATGCCGATAATACGCCAGTTCATCCGCACGGCAACGCTTGCCCTCCACAAAAGGCAACTGTGGGTTGCGATAAAACGATACATCCGCCATCCGTACTCCCCCTTTCGCCCATCATCTTGAGTCTTCATTCCAGTATAGAAAAAAAAGATCGACACAGGCAATGATCACCTGGTCGATCCCGTCGCAAAATATGATGTTCGTTAACATCACTACTTCATTATTCATTATAGTCATTACTGTTGCAATGCGTCCAAAATATGACCATTTACAGTCGAGTTAGCGAGCAATCCGATATGCATCACACCGTAAATACGAATATTGTTCGCACCATCGAGATTGGACAAATAATTGCTAACGATCTGATCGTTCAGCGTGTAAATTGAAGTGACATTAACGCCGTCCGGTGCACGATTCGTCGTCAGACGATTCGCCCCGCCAAGTGTAATCAGCTTATCCACTTTGTTTGCGCCACCATAGTTTAAAATGTAATACAGGCTGTTCGCCCCGCCCATACTATGCGCCACGATATTTACTTTTGTACTGCCTGTACGTGCCAGCACATCATCCACCAAATTGCGGATCGCGGCAGCGTTTAATGTTTGCACACCATTTTTCGTTGGCAGATCAATCGCATACATCTCATTGGACGACCAACCTTGACGAGCGAGGAACCCTTCGATAAATGTAAAATTACTTGCCGACCCGCCAAGCCCGTGTACAAAAATAATTGGTGTATGTGCAGTCGCTGCCTTTGCAGGTTGTGTCACTCCAGTCGCGCCAACGAGTGCGAACAACAATACTATACATGCCGTAAGGCGCAGTGCAAACATTCGTTTCATCATTAAAATAGTCTCCTTTTTCCGTAACATTATGTGTTTGTTTTGATTGCACTATGTGGTAATCAGATTGCAGCAGTCAATAAAGTTCCATTCCAATCTTTGATTCTTATTTATACCTCCTTATTATTTAGGAATAGTAATTCGTCTTTACTATATAATATTCTTGCTTTAAATGTCAAATAATTACATACATAATCACAAAAAACCTTGCTGCACAGATGCCTGTACAACAAGGTTTGCTTGAATTTTAATCTGCATTAGTGACATATAAAGAATAAACCTACTGACATATGAAACACGATGTATTCTCGTCCAATCTTCCGTTACCCGAGCAATGGAGCGATCGTAAATTCAAATGTCAGCTTGGAGTCGGATGGAATCTGGTACTCGTCATGAACCGGAGCA
Source organism: Paenibacillus campi (assembly GCF_034659835.1). Taxonomy (NCBI): domain Bacteria; kingdom Bacillati; phylum Bacillota; class Bacilli; order Caryophanales; family Paenibacillaceae; genus Paenibacillus; species Paenibacillus campi. Next base: position 119,864 of record NZ_JAXSQZ010000007.1, on the reverse strand, counting down.
CCCCAGCTATCGTCACCGCCAACTCCCATTTGCTTGCCGGCTACCGTGACGACGGTATAATGCACAGGCGGCAGCTCATACAGATGGGCAGCATTTTCCAGTTCGAATGCAGTATATGGAGAAATGCTGCATTCGACCGGTGCTGTTGCCGGAGAGGTGATGCGCAGTCCACGCTGCCCTCCATCCGTAAGATCGACGCGGCGCACACCGATGCGGTTGCCCGATTCCTGCGGGACGACATAACCGGACACATTGTCGGCAACATCGTTGCTAAACGTACCTAATCTTGCGCCAAAAGCACGGTCGATATAGTTTTCATCCGGTCCCATCGCATACCAGTCCAGATGATGATAATCTGCCGGAATTTTAAACGATAGCGCAACGGTCGGCACATTCGGCAGACCGGCTACACCGCTATAACTCGATTGTACATGCAAACGACCATCTGCATGTACAGTGTAGGCAGTTGTCATTTTCACATCGGCATGGATGCTAAATTCGTATTCGAACGTAACGGTCACATGATCGGTCGCTTTGTCCAGCTCCATCTTCGTACAACGACGTGCCAAACTTGCCGCTAACCAGCCAGCCGAGGTGAAATGCTGCCCAGCACCACGGTCATTGTCTGTCGTCGCACGCCAAAATTGTGGCGCTGGTGGTGCGGAAATGTATTCACGTCCACTATAGCGCAGCGATGTCAGACTGCCCACCGCACGGGAGAACATTACGCTAAACTGCTCACCATGCACACCGACATTCACATCGCCATCCGCAATGCGCAGTTCGCCTACGTTTACTGCTGCCGAAGCCGAGCTATCGCCATTGACGATAAATACATGCTGTCCAAACGATACTTCATAACCTGCATCTGCCCACAGCGTCGCTTGCTTCAGCACGAGTGCTGCATCGATCGTATATTCTCCCGCTTCGGTAGCAGATTGTGACAGTGCAACTTCGATATGACGCTCCGTTCCGGCAGGCACATCGACCGTCAGCATCTGCTGTGCGACGAGCACCCCTTCACGGTACAGGCGATAGTCCAGTTCATACGCGTCTGTACCGGCAAACAGATTTTCGTTGCGTACGGTGACGCCCTGTTGATCCGGTGTCAGTTTAATATTTTGATACAGGAATTTGACCTCCTGCATTTTGGGCGATACTTGACGATCGGCATATACGATACCGTCTGTACAGAAGCCATAATCGGTCGCCCGATCATCATAGTCGCCGCCATAAGCGAGATATTCGTCACCATAGCGGTTTTGCTTCACAACTGCCTGATCGATATAATCCCAAATAAAACCGCCCTGGTACAGCTCGTATTTATTTTCCAATTCGGTATACTTATGCATACCACCAACCGAGTTGCCCATCGCATGCATATATTCGCAGCTAACGTACGGCTTGGACGGATTGTTGTTCAAATAGTGCTCAATATCGTGTGGCTTTGCATACATACGGCTTTCCATATCGCTGGAATCGTTATAATCACGATTGTGGAACACACCTTCATAATGGACAAGCCGGGTTGGGTCGGTCTCACGGAAATAGTTAGCAACGTTTAAGATGACCTGACCGGCAAACGACTCATTACCACATGACCAGATTAGAATTGACGGATGGTTTTTGTCGCGTTCTACCATCGAGATCGCACGATCCATGACGATGTCTTGCCACTCCGGCAGATCGCCCGGAATGTTCCACGATGGCTCTACCGCGCCCAGCTTTTGCCAGGAGCCATGTGTTTCCAAGTTCATCTCATCGATCAAATAAATGCCGTATTCATCGCATAGCTCATACCAACGCGTCTGGTTCGGATAGTGAGATGTACGGACAGCGTTCATATTGTTTTGTTTAATCGTACGAATATCCCACAACATATCCGCTTCGGTCACAGTGCGTCCGGTACGGCAGTTAAATTCGTGACGATTCACGCCTTTGAATACGATCCGTTTGCCGTTAATGCACATCACTTTGTTCATCATTTCAAAACGGCGGAATCCGACGGGCTGCGGGATCACTTCCGTCAGTTCACCAGCTGCGTTATAAATGGAAATGTACAATGTGTACAAATACGGGTCTTCCGCACTCCATGACGCCACATTCGTCACCGTCGCGTCAAAGCTTGCCACTGCACCATCTGTGCCGCCTGCAAACGAAACTTCGCCAGATGCGACCGTCTGTCCATCCGCCGCTTTCAATTCCAGCACCGCACGTCCATCTGCCGCTTGCCCTTGCTCCAATGTTAGCTTCACCGCTAACTCACCATTTGTATAGCTATCGTCCAGACCGGCGTTCACATGCAAATCACGCACATGCAGCTCAGGTACGCTATACACATACACGTCGCGGAAAATGCCGGAGAAGCGCCAAAAATCCTGGTCTTCCAGCCATGCGCCTGTACTGCGTTGATACACTTCAACCGCCAAGCGATTTTGCCCGTCCTGTATGTACGGTGTCAGATCAAAATCGGATGGCGTAAAGCTGTCTTCACTATAGCCAACAAATTTGCCATTCAGCCATACATAAAATGCCGATTCAACGCCCTGAAACGAAATGTAAACCGGGCTGCCCGTCCACGCTTGTGGCACGGTAAATGTTTTTACATAGCTGCCAACCGGATTGTTATCTGCGGAAATAAATGGCGGACGCAAATCTTCAGCGCCATCCCACGGGTACATCGTATTCACATATTGCATCTGTCCATAACCTTGCGTCTGAATATGCCCAGGCACCACAATATCGCCCCAACCTGCACAGGCAAACCCGTTTTCATAAAAGTGTTGCGGACGACTTGCCGGATTGACCGCATAGTTAAACTTCCAGCTCCCGTTTAAGCTATAACGCCAGTCCAGTGTACCGCGCGCTTGCGCTTGGGCTGCGGTCGCATAATATTTATGATCCGAATAAGCTTGCAGTCGATTAACCGCAAATACACTCGTATCGGTCAGCCATGCTAATGAAGGCTCTGTTACCGGTTGTGCTGTCACTTCTGCTTCCGTCTTGCTCATATCTATTCACTCCATTTCGCTTTGAATATGGCATGTACATGAACATCACGTCAAACTGTATAAAAGAGGCGCTACGACTCTTTGCCATTGCTACCTGAAGGTTGTCCGCACAATGCAAATGGATGCACCGCATCCAGACAAAGCGTTAGCTAATCCTACACAGATCGAAACGTTCATGCCCATATCATAAAGTCTCTTATTATTATATGACGAGAATACCTGTCTTTTTAACATAATAAAATAGCAAATGTTTAACTTCCTTATTGTTATATATCCTCATATTGCATAGCACAGTGGTAGTTGCACGCTCACTTCCATATGCGCGTACGACCTAACCGACTACGTAGTTTCCAAAAAAGAAGGCTGCGCAAGACGTGCCAAAGCTCGCCATCTTCCGCAGCACTTCCTGTTCATTTGCTGTACAGCTATTATTTGACCGAACCGACCATCCCTGCTACAAAATGCTTTTGCATCAGGAAGAACACAATTGCAGTTGGTAAGGTGGAGATTACAATCGCCAGCATAATGACACCGTAGTCAGGCGCATAACCGGAACCGAGACTGGAAATTAGCAGCGGAATCGTTTGATTTTCCGGTGTTTGCAAAATAACGAGTGGCCACAAGTAATTGTTCCAGCTCGACATAAACGTGATGATCGCGGCTGCCGCATACGTTGTTTTCATCGTGGGCATATAAATGCGGAAAAACAATCCAAGCTCGCTCAGCCCGTCCATCCGTCCCGCTTCCAGCAAATCTTTGGGAAACATCTTCGTGCTTTGACGGAAAAAGAAGATCAGGAACGCTGTCGTCATCGTTGGAATCACGACCGCTGCCGGTGTGTCGATCCCGATAAAAGACACATAGTTGGTGAGCTGTCCGAACATACGGTACAGCGGCACCATCAAAGCGGCAAATGGAATCATCATCGACAGCAGCAAAATGTTAAATACGATATCTTTCGCTTTACTGCGATAGATTTCAAACCCATACCCTGCCAGCGAAGCGATCAGCAGCGCCAAAATCGTTGTAGAAACCGAGATTTTCGCTGAATTGCCCATCGCTGTCCAAATGTCAACCGAACCGGTCAGCTTGGTCAAATTGTCCAGCAGATGAGCCCCTGGCAGCAAGCGTCCTTGTGTAACGTCAACCGACAGATTCGTCGAGCTAACGATCATCCAGAAAAACGGGAAGATCGAGATAAATGCGGCGATAATCAGAAACAAATATGTGAATGTTGTTTTCGTTTTAGCCATTACGCTCACCTGCCACTTTAAACTGGATAAAGGAAAGAATGATTACCATAATCACAATCGAATACGATACGGTTGCCGCATAACCGAAGTCAGGCGAATATTTAAACGATAGATTGTAAATGTATTGCGAGATCGTCGTCGTCGCGTTACCTGGGCCGCCCTTCGTAATGTTCACCACTTCATCGAACAATTGCAATGTACCGATCGTCGATGTGATCGAGGTGAACAGGATGATCGGTTTGAGCAGCGGAACGGTAATGCTGAAAAATTGACGAATTGCTGATGCGCCATCAATGCGTGCTGCTTCATAAATCGAACTGTCGATATTTTGTAAACCGGACAGATAGAAAATCATATTGTACCCTGTCCAGCGCCATGTAATAGCGATAATGATCGTAATTTTCGCCCAGAACGGATCGGTAATCCACTGAATCGGTGCGCCGATCACATGAATGCCCATCAACATCGAGTTCACGAGACCATCCGGTGCAAACAAGTATTTGAATACAACCGAGTAGGCAACGAGCGATGTAATACACGGCAGAAAAATCGCTGTCCGGAAAAAGCCTTTGAATTTCAAATTGCGATCATTGAGCAGTACTGAGATAAACAGTGCCAAAATGACCATCAGCGGCACTTGGAACAGTAAATAAATAAATGTATTTTTGACAGCCATGATAAACGTACTGTCGACAAACAGTCGTGCATAGTTATCAAGACCGTTAAATTTCAAATTCATGCCTTTACCTGTCTGGAAGGACAGAATCAGCGCCTGGATCATCGGATAAAAGTAGAAAATAGCAATCAATGCGGCAGCGATGCCAACAAACACCCAACCGGTAATGCTTTCTTTCATGTAGTTGCCCATTCGTGGGCGGCGTGTTGTTTTTTGACTTGGATTCAATGCGGGTTCAGCGGTTTTCATATCGTCTCATCTCCCTCGTATCGCCGGTTTGCTTGTTTTTTTGTCTAGGCTAGCCTGCGACGTACACAGTTCAGGTATGGTTTGCAGCCCCGGTCATAATAAGGAAATAAAACCTTGAACGATCCGCCCAAGGTTTTATCTCCCCATTCATTACAATGTCCGGATTATTTCAGTTGAGCTTCAGCTTGTGTTTGCACATCATTCATCATCGTGTCTACATCTTTACTGCCACTCAGATAGTTTTGCAGTTCAACGGTCATAATGTCTTCGATCGCATACGTATGCAGACCATAGTTGATTTTTGGAACTTCCGTTGTCCATTTAGCAAAGTCAGCATAGATTTTTTGACCGCCAAAGAACTCGTCAGCTTTATCGTATGCACCGCCTTCGGAAGCGGCTTTCAGCGTGCCGATAATACCGATTTTGGACAGCATTTCTTGATACAGGTCTTTGTCGGAACCGAATGTGGAAGCCATAAAGTCAGCTGCTGTATCTTTGCCATCTACGTTCATTACATACCAGGAGCTACCGCCGATGTTGGAAGCGTGAACCGAATTCGGCACATCGCTTAGCACTGGGAACGGTTCAACTGCCCATTTGCCAGATTGAGAAGCTTCTGCTTTAACGGATGGTGTAATCCAGTTCCCTGTCGGTACGCTAGCTACAGCGCCGCTGTTGAATGCAGCCAGGAATTGGCTCCAGTCGGAGTTTGGTTTGACGATATTAGCGTCATACATCGCTTTGTACGTTTCCAGCGCTTTTTTCAGTGCTGCATTGCCAGCGATATTTGGTGTCATACCATCTTCTTTCATGTACCAGGAACCAGCGGACTGGATCATCGCACGAATGAGACCGAGGTCGTTAGGGTCTTGGCTTAGCATATCTTTACCGGTCGCGGCTTTTACCTTTTTACCGATTTCGATATATTGATCCCAAGTAATATTTTTCAGATCGTCTGGTGTGTAACCGGCTTGTTTCAAATAATCTGTGCGTACATATAGACCTGTTACACCAGAGTCGAATGGAATGCCATATTGTTTGCCTTCATAGCTTGTCGGCCCGATTTTGTAATCTGCAAAGTCCGCTGCTTTGATTTTGTCGGACATATCGCGGAATGCATCGGGGTACGCTTGCAGGAAGTTTTGTGAACGATAATCTTCGATCAGGACAACGTTAGGCAAGCCTTTCGTTGTACCGGAGTTCAAACCTGTGTTCAGCTTTTGTACGATATCTGCCTGTGCATTTTCAACGATGTTGATTTTTACATCAGGATGGGACTGCATATATTTGGCTTTAGCAAGTTCGAGTGCGGCAACATTGAAGTTTTTATCCCATGCCCAGATCGTAATTTCTTTAGCGGCTGGATCAGAACTTGTGCTTGCATTTCCGCCTCCGCTGGAACATGCGGACAGCAGCAGCACGCTTGCCAGTAATAGAAACATCAGTTTTTTCATTTTGTTTCAACCCCTGCTCTTGTATAGTGTTTTTCTTTTGAAAGCGTTTGCTTATTGACAAACTAATCTTACCACCCTGTTTTAGGCAGTCGTTAGGAATATATTTGTACGGATTTGTGATATTATTGGCACCGCTTCTTTTGGTAGCGTTATCATTTAGCATTATTTTTGTTTTTTGGTATTATATTTAGATAGGATAGGCAAAAAAATTGGTATTGTATCCGCTTTTATCTTTCTTTTCGAAATTTCATGTTGAAAACAAAAGCGCTCCATCCCAACAATCGCATATAGAATAGCCGCACAGGCATGTATGTTCCTGTGCGGCTATTCGGCTAGTATATCGATCGTTTGACAACAAGGCGATCGCTAAAGTGAAGCATGATCACGTTAGCCCCTGCATTTATCCGCTGCCGATCTGTCGGTCGATCATCCTTGACTGCATGCCTGCTGTACATGGCAGACACCGGTGAATTGGACTACTTGGCTGGTTGCTCACCCGAAATGTTCGGGAATGGAAACTCCTCGCGATTGCTTACATTGGAAGACTGGATCGGATTTTCAATATATCCGTAACGCACGACCCCATTTGGTGTTAATGTGTTATAAAATGCCACATTGCTCAAAATGGTTGGCATTGTACCATCCTCCTGCTCAATCGCATACGGCAGGAAAAACAAATTGTTACGCGATGGCTCGTTCAGATTCAGCTTCGCTGTCCAAACGAGTTCACTGTGATTATCTTTCATTTCGTAATACGATACGACATCCCCACGTTGTTCAAAAAATGGGAACGATTGTCCTTGCGGGAAATAGTAGCTGTAAATGCCACTGCTCGCATTGTCGGACGGTGTAAATATTTTCAACTTGTTAATACGCGGAATACCGACCGCTGCCGCACGCGCAGTCGCCAGATCAGGACTGCTAAGCTGACGAAGTGCCGTTTCCGGCGTTTTGGCTACATAAACCGTACGGGCAGTCGGATTCCAGACGACTGTCGCCTGCGCCGCTTCAGCAACAAAACGCAGCGGCACCATCGCCCGCCCTTCACGAATTTCCGGCGCCACAGGCAATTGTACGGTGCGATCGTTGATCGTAGCCGTTTTTTGCCCAATGATTAATGTAATGACATTGCCGTCCTGACTTACCGTAACGGTCTGGGTAATATTGTTCCAGATCGTAGAATTACCCGGTATGTACTGCAAAGCTTTGATCGGGATCATCGTCGTTCCCTGTTCAACATAAGCGGTCACGCCTACATAAACGGTCGAGTTGTTGACGATGACCTGAATGTCCGGTGTAGATTTGGCAACCGTTTTGGCTGCTGTCGCTTGCGTCGTCTCCCCTACACACCCGATCACCAATAGTATAAGTAAAAATAACTTGGAGCATGTTTTCATCATATTCTATTCCTCCATTGATCGTCATACAAACAGATGCGGCCAATCAGGATGTTACACAAGATGTTCGCGCCGAGTCCAAAGCGGCATCATACGCCAGCCGTTTCTATCTTACCATCTTTTATACCCTGACTACTAATTAAGCGAGCAGGCTGGCAAGCTACACATTCACGATTCCTACAACGATATAGGCGTCGCTGCTGCCAACTGTCATACAATCGGTTAGTGAATACAAGCTTACAGCGCGTGTACATTTTACATAAATGAAAGAAATAGTGTATATTTTATGCAAATGAATACGATAGTGCTAATCGCTTGACGAACAACAGACGATTGTTGCTACAATGCCATGTAACAACGATTCTAGGATAGGATCGAAGTTAATACGGTATGTTCATCATATAGGTTATATGATTTATGCCGCTTTTTATATGTCATTTTGTACAAATCAATTTATTTATGAAGCTTATGCGGCAGTTCACACGTATGCTGTGTCATATCCGCTTGTTTCCAATCGGCAATTCATCGGTATATAAAATAGACGATAGCTGGAGTGAAAACGTTACAGAGGAGGGTTCTTTTGCAAAACTGGATTACGAATTTTATGGAGCAGTTTGGTTATGTCGGTATCGCCCTAATTATTGCACTGGAAAATGTATTTCCACCGATTCCATCCGAAATTGTGCTGCCGTTTGGCGGCTTTATGACGACGAACTCATCGCTAACGATCATCGGTGTGATTATCGCCGCGACGATCGGCTCGGTGCTAGGTGCGGTCATTTTGTACGGTGTAGGTAGGCTGCTTGATGTGGAGCGGTTGGAAAAGATCGTTGAGCGCTGGGGGCATATTTTACGAGTTAAAAAAGAAGATATTTATCGCGCAGACGCCTGGTTTGATAAATACGGCTACTGGACGGTACTATTTTGCCGGATGATCCCGCTCGTGCGCAGTCTGATCTCGATTCCGGCAGGCATGTCCAATATGAAGTTCGGGCTGTTCCTGTTGTTTACGACGATCGGGACGGTGATCTGGAATTCAATTTTGGTCATAATCGGTGCGACACTGGGCGATAACTGGCAGCGGATTACGGAGTTTATGGATATTTATTCTAGTGTGGCTTATGTTGTGATTGCGGTAGGAGGGATTGGTTTTATTGTATGGTATGTGAAGCGGCAGCGTGGAGCGAGTGCCAAATGAACTTGGAAGTGTGCGGAGGCATGCAGGAAATAAACCAATAATCAATATAGCCGCTGAATCTTAATCGATTTAGCGGCTATTTGATTCGGTTAGGTGAAGGCTGCAAATCGTTAAACTTACCATTTTATGTTTCTAAAAGGGACATTTCAAATAAAATGAGACGCATGTACAGCTTCGTATGACGCAAACTAAACGCATCCAACGGTGTATGAAGCAGTGGAAGACACGCCTCTCGCTACACTTGGTTTCCATCGTGTCGATCCTCAATCACAGGTTCCACAATTAGCGGCAATGTCACTTTCACCTTCGTCCCTTGTCCTTTTTGACTGGAGATGCTGACGCCGTATTGTTCACCGTATAACAAGGTGATGCGGTTGTGGACGTTTTGGACGCCGATACCGGTGAAAAGTTGGCGTTTGCTTTTCGGGTTAGGGAGGCGGCTGCCTTCGGCAACACCAGAGAAGCCGTCCATGCCGTCTCCGTTATCGACGACTTCGCAGACGAGCATATCGTCTTGGCGTGATACCATAATGTAGATAACACCGGCACCTTTTTCGTTAAAGGCATGGAAAAAGGCATTTTCGATAAACGGTTGAATAATCAGTTTGGGCACATGGTAGTCCATACAATCCGGTGCGACAAAATAGTTCACTTGCACTTTGCCGCCATAACGAACATGGTTAATAAACACGTAGTTTTTCATATTTTCCAGTTCCTGCTCGATGGTGATCGTCTCGCTCACATTGCTGATCGTATTTTGCAGCAAGGAGATGAGTGCATTGATCGTCTCGGCGGCGGTTTCTTTGTTGCCTTTTTGCACGAGCATTTTAATGGAAGCGAGCGTATTGTACAGAAAATGCGGATTAATTTGTCGCTGTAAGGCGGCAAGCTCGGCGTTGCGCTGTTCCTTTTGCGTTTCCAGCAGGCGGGCGATATAATCGTTCAGTTCGTCCAACATATAGTTAAACGCACGGCTTAGTTCCTGCACTTCATAGCTGCCGGTCACATGGACATAGTTGCCAAAGTCCTTTTCGGTAATGGTGGACATTTGCCGGACAAGGCGGGTTAGCGACTGGGTTAAACGGCGTGAAATGAGAAACACGGTCAGCAATGCCGCCGCTACGATCGCTCCACAGATGAGCGCAATATCGCGCACATTAATAATCTGTCCGACCGCATACTGGCGATCGATCAGATTGACGAGATAAAAGTCGTACTCCGGAATATAATTGGATAAAACAATTTGACTTTTCCCCATCACATCGGCATTTTTGTAGCTCATCTGCCGCCCTTGCATCTCGGTAACGTCTTTAAGCAATTGCGGTGAAAAGGTGCCGATCCATTGTTCCTGATTGGACGATACGATTCTGCCGTTGGCGTCGAGAATAAGCACATCATTGCCTGTGCTCGTGAAATTGCTATAAAAACGCTTGAATTGATCTTCACGAATCGCAATATAGATCGTGCCGTACAGAAAATCGCTCGTCCGCTCCATCAACGCTTTGGAGGCGATAATATAATTCGCTTTGCCATCTTTGGCGGTTTCCTCATCATATTGGTACATTAAGCGGCGCGGCTGGGCTACCGTCTGCTTCGTAATCGGGCTGTTCGCCAGTTTGCTCGTGTCCACTGGCCAATACGACCAATCAGATGTGTAGCTACGTCCGTTCACGCCGACAAGCGTGACGCCTACATCATAAGCGTCCACATTCGACTTAATCTGTTTCATCTGCTGTCCCATGCTAAAATAAGTCGCGCCTGTACTGATCGAATCGCCGTCGCCGCCTGCCAAATAATTTTTGACCGTGCCGTTTTGAGACGCATGGCTGACCGCATTGACGATCGAATCGTTAAACGACTCCATGCTCGTCTTAATCTGATTGAGCACTTTGGAATTCGTAATGCTAAACGTCTCCGTAAACAGCCGCTCCGACATACGAATCGTCACGAGCGATGTTAACAGACAGACCGCAATAATGCTCACGACCATAACGATAAATAGCTTAAAAAACAGACCTTGCTGCTCAAACCGATGCATATAATGTTTTATGTTCATGCTTGTTCACACTCATTTTGGAATAATTGAACCGTTTTAGCGTACATGTTGCCGCCGATATTGGCTCGGTGACAGCCCGGTCCATTTTTTAAACACTTTTGTAAAATAGCTATGATCAGAATAGCCGACCCGATCGCTAATTTCGGAAATGGAATAACGATCATCTTTCAACATTTCAGCCGCTTTTTGTACGCGAATTTTGTTCAAATGCTCGCTAAAGCCTTCTTTATTATGGGTTGTAAAATAACTCGATAAATACGACGGGTTAAAATGAAAATGCTGTCCCAGACCGGTCAAACTAAGCGGCTCAGCATAATGCTGTTCAATATATTCAAGCAGCATTTTCATATTCGTGCTGCCTTGACTCTGTTCGGAACGTTCAGCGATGCAACGATCGACCTTGTGCAAAAAATCATCCAATAGCGCTGCCGCTTGTCGCACATCGAGCGCATCGTTAATATCGCGGAAATAATCGTATTTTGCTTCATCCAGTTGGCGCATATCGTAATCCTGATTGCCAAGCAGCGTAATAATATTAAAAATAATGTTGCCGAGAAACGACTTCAGCTCAAACGGTGTCGCCCGGTAATTGCTTGCCAGCATCCCTACATATTGACGTAGCGCCGCAAATGCAAGATCAAAGTTGTCGCGCCGCAATTCTTCAGCAAATTCCTTCAAATTAAAAGCGCCGCGCACCTCCACCGGAGCAGGCAGCTCCGAGCCGATAATGAGCGCACGCTCCGGAAAATAAAACCGATAGTCAAGCAGCTTGAGCAGCTGCTGATACAGGTTACCAATGCTCTCCATATCGTCAAAGCGCTCGGTCAGCGCCCACGCAAGCTGTGCTGTATTCGTACCGGGCAACGTAGGCTGTGCGAGTGCGCGCAGCAGTTCTACCGCGCGGTCATAATGAATCGTGCTCAAATTAAGCACGAAAACGACAATCTGCGGATCGGCTGCAACCGGGCGAAACGCCAGCGGCACATCCGCTTGCTCCAACGCTTCCGCCAATCGTGCGCTTGTGGCAGCGATCGGACTGCTTTTGGGCTGTACGGTTTGTTCGCCACTGCGCTGACTGGACAGACGTGGCTGGACACCGACTAGGTAAAAGGACGGATATGGAAAATGCGCGTTCAACAGCTCTGGCTCCACATCCGCTTCAAAGCCGGCGATCCATTTTTCCAGCACATGATCGACCGTAATCTGCTCGCTGCCTGTCTGCTCGTCATACTGAATTGACGGGATGCGGCGCGCTGTATTTTGCAACACTTGCAGCAGTTGTTGCGTTTCCAGCTTAGGCTTCAAAATATAGTCGGCAACCCCATTTTGAAAAGTAGAGCGCACATAATTAAACTCTCCGTAGCTGCTCAGCACGATAATCTCGATTTCTGGGTAGTTTTGCTTTAAAATACGTGTAAATTCCTCTCCATCCATAATCGGCATTACGATATCAGTAATAACGATATGCGGACGTAGCTCGGTAATTAGCTCTAGCGCTTCGCGCCCGTTAGAAGCTTCACCGACAATCTGGAAACCGTATTGCTCCCAGACTAGATAATGCTTGATCCCCTGACGCACAAGCACCTCATCGTCTACGATTAATATTTTGCATAATTCTTTCATTCATACACTCCTTATAGGGCAAAATACTCGGTTTGGTGTCATTGCAAACAACGGATGCGCACTAGGATGGGTCGCTCAAATGCGCTATATATGATAGGATTTCATAGGTTTGTAAGGAAATGAGGCAATAGGCACATCTACTTTGATAACGTTTTCAAAATTATAAGCCAAAATGTCTGATTTTGTCTTTTTATGCTATCACAAAAAATAGACTTACGGCACAAAATGTTTTGAAATATGCACATTGTTAGCTGACGAGCGGCGTTCCAGCGCAGCATGATCCGGTTAATGAAACGATAGCACTGGAAAAAGCGGATCATAGACGTAGTGAGTAAGGAGGAAGTAATATGCACCAGCCGGATGAATCCAACTATACGCAGCAGCATCTTGCCAATGAACGGACCTATCTTGCCTGGATTCGTACGAGTCTGGCGATGATCGGGATTGGCTTTCTTGCACCAGGCATTATTTTTCGCACGCAAGGCGCAGCACAACTGGAACATCTGATCGCCGCGATTGGCGGCATCGGTGCGGTATTGATGGGCGGCTGCGTATTTGGCATCGCCACCCATAATTATTTTCATAAACGGCGCGGGATCAATCGTGGCGAATTTCGTTCCCCGCAATTTCTGATCTGGTTTGTCGTGGCGGCGCTCGGTTTTATTATATTGCTGCTCATTGTGCTCATTATTAGGTTGATGTTTTAGCATAGTTCATTATATACGTATAGCAAAATAGTCAACGCATCTCATCCGTCCAAACGGAAATGATTTACGCTGACTATCGGCGTTTGTACTATGCAATGAAGTCAGACATATGCTCCCATGCTTCGTCAGACATAGCTTATTACATGTTAGCGATTAACCGTACATCTACGATCATTCACATTTGGGCATATCCTCATAAAAGGTAAACCGCGCTTTTCCGGTACGCTTCGATTCATAGAGCGCCACATCGGCATGACGAATCAGCTCAAATGCGCTCGCTGAATCGTGCGGATAGATCGAAATGCCGATCGACGAGCTGGTCATAACAGATCGCCCACCAAGCTGCCACGGCTGCTTTAATACATCACATAACGTCTGCGCCAGCCAAGCAATTTGGTTGCGATCGGTCATAATCGGCAAAATGACGATAAATTCATCACCGCCGATACGGGCAATCGTATCCATCGGACCAAGCTCAGCGGTAATGCGCGCCACCATCTGGACTAACAGCTGATCCCCTTGCTCATGTCCGAGCGTATCATTGACCTGCTTAAAACGATCTACATCCAGATACAGCACACCGACCAACGTCTTATGCTCACGAGCCATCCCGATATCCTGCTCCAATTGCTTCATCAAATAACGGCGATTCGGCACACCTGTGAGCGCGTCCATATACGCAAGCGAGTTTAATTGTTGTTCATGCTGTTTACGCTCGGTAATATCGCGTCCGACGATAAGCACATACTGTTCTCCATCATCATGACTCACATGGGATATGCTCATCTCAAACCAAATATAATGCCCCTGTGCATGCCGATATCTGCATTCCACTTTCGCCTGCATCATTTCCCTGGCAAATATCGCTCCTAAGACGCTGCTAAGCCGTGCCACATCGTCCGGATGCAGCAAAACAAAACGAGGCTGATTCATCGCCACTTCAATCTTATAACCGAGCATATGCTCCAGCGAAGGCGATAAATAATCAATCTTGCCATCCATCGTGAAGATGGTCACGATATCGGTCATATTTTCCGCAATAAAACGAAATCGCTCCTGGCTTTCATACAGTTGTCGCTCCATCAATCGACGATCGGTAATGTTACGGCTAACTGCAACGAGCCGATCGCGTCCGCCTTGTTTGTTAAAGATCGGCGTTTTGATCACTTCCCATATATACCGCGTGCCATTATAGGCGACAAATGATTTCTCTACGACGAGCGTTGACCCTTTTTCCCATGCCTGCTCATCGGTCATATGATTATATTCAAAAATATCCCGCAATGTCGGACGCAGCTCGGCAAGCTCCAAATCCGTTTTGTGGCGATATTGCGATTCATTCAAATGGTGAATCTCTTGCACTAACCGATTGCACAGCAACCAGCGTCCTTGCCCATCTTTGAGTACGATCAACTCCGGGATCATATCGATCAAAAAACGAAGCTCCGCTCCATTGCCGTGCATCGTTAAAAATTCATTGGAGAATTCCATTCCAATTCTCCTTTCCGCAAAAATAAATGTAGCTGCGACTGTAAACAACTATACACCGCCTTATGAACTGAACAACACAAATTTCAATTTTTGCCTAAACAATCAAAATCCGCATCTACGCATATCATTGATTTAACATCGGCGTTTGCATTTGCATATAGGCGATCAGGATTCACCCTATAATTTAGGCAAATGTGAATGAGACAACAATAACTTATGTGATCTATTATCGGCAGAACAAAGCCTGATTTAGAGCCTTAGCGGACAATTCGATCGATATTCCTATGTGCATTTGTACAATCGTACGCTGACAATGGGGACGAATGGTATAATAAAGAGATATTAAAGTTGATTGATGCAGGAGATGGAGATCATGAATTCAAATTCTTCCTACCCGGCGGAGCCGACGGTAGCGGTCTGGCAGCAGCATATTCGCGAGCAACTGATTGTGATGGAGACGAACATCCGCAATGTCGCTTATACGGAGCAGGCATTAGAGGTTGTATTGGAGCTGATGCCGACCGAATTGTCGCCTGTCTCACGCCAGCTGTACCGTTTGCTGGCGGAGCTGACGATCTATAGTAAAGTGATGCAACCGCTGCACAAAACGACCGGTACGTCACCGCTCTCGCTTGGCTATCATACCCGTCTGGCAGCAGACGAAGTACAGAGCCGAATCGATAAACTGCTGCACGAGCCATTACAGCCGCTAATACAGCATAGTGAACGTCAGCAACTGACCGAGCTGCTCGCTGTGCTGCGTGGCGATATGCTTGCTGAAGTACGGGATACGTATACATTGTTAAATAGTTATTATGCACTTTGGCGTTACTGGATACGTCCGTTGCCAGATGGAACGGAGCGGCTGGAGCGCGAGCTGCATGTACTGGACGAGATTGCTACCGCAGCGACAGCGCCTGCTAAGCAGCCACTAGATCGTACGGCACAGACACGCTTCGCCCATCATTCACTGCTGTTGGCGCAGAGCTATATTCACTTTTCGCTCGCCCAGGACGAACAGGCGCTGCGCTGCACGCAAGAAGCGGCGGCACGGCATGACTTTTACCCGGAACGGCTGCCGAATGTGAGCGACGAACTGGCGCAGACGGAGCAATGGGAGCGGCTCGCATGGTGGCTGACAGCGCTAGTGCCGATTTTGCGCAGACAGTATTCCGAACTGCAAACGTATGCCGATTACTGGGACGAAGCGGTGTATCATGTGCCGGATGCCGAGCCACAAATGTGGGCGGCGCTGGAAAGCTTGCTGCCGCTCGGCGGGCGTATGTATGAGGATAAACTGCTGGCATATCGCCAATACGAGCGCTGGATGGATTATCAGCTTTCATCCGGGCGCGATCCTGCCAACTACAAAGTAACCGAGCTAAAACCGATCGAAACGGACGCTCCACAGCTGCTGTTGCCTTTTTATCATCAAGCGGTCGAGCGCCATATGGCACACAAAAACCGCGATGCTTACAAAGCGGCAGTCAAGTTGCTTAAACGTCTGTCCAGGCTATATAAACGCCTGAAACAGGAGGAGCGCTGGCAGTACTATATTACACAGTTTGCGACACGCCATAGTCGGTTGCGCGCACTGCAAGAAGAATTGCGGAAAGGAAAGCTGATTCCATGAGTCATCATTTACAACATATTAGCGTACATGTGAGCTTAAGCGAATACGGTGATGCGCTAATTTATGGCAGCAAAGAAGCGTACGGACTTGTACCGGCAATGTATTTAAAACAGCTGCTGTTCGCCTGGCATGAGCCGTCCTTTTACGGCAGCGAGTTACAGATGGAGCATACAACCGAAGTGAACTTGATCATACTGCCTGCCGAGCAGGTCATTGCATTTTTCGCTGAAGCGGAACTGCTGCATCATGTGCATTGGAGCTGGGAAGATGAAGCGGCAACATTGCGCCAGCTTGCCCCTGCCCTGCTGACGTGCCTGAATGAGCAAAAGTATATGCCGTCGCTGGCAGCGTACCGACGCGGACGGCTGCAATGGAAATGGGATACAGAGCAGCTGCTACGCGCCGTACCACGCGCACAGCGACAAGCGCTGCAAAATGCGCTGAAAACGGACGTATCGCCTGAGCTAATGGCCGGATTGCAAGCAGCATTTTCCGCGTCCGTCTCGGAGCGATATTACAATTCAGAAGCTGAAAATGCCGATTTGCGGCGTGAGTTCCCAGCTTTATTTGACCGCAACAACAGCACGGTCGGTCTAGACGAGCAAACATGGCTCGTCACAATCGGCTGGAAAAGCGATACTGCCTCGTTTCGCCCTGCCTTACAGTTGCTGGAACCGGAAGATCATAATGATGGATGGCGGCTGCGGATCGTATTGCAGGATAAAAGCGATGAAACCCATCTCGTGCCGGTACGGTTGCAGTTGGACGGACAGGCGCACGGTGATTGGCTGCCTAGCTGGGACATGGCGATTAAAGAGCGCTCTGCCAACTGGCGCGAGCAGTTGCGCGCAGTACTGCCGATTGGGCAATTTGGCACCGATGACGATATGATCGGACGTAGTCTAAACAATGAACAGGCATGGCGTTTTTTATCGCAATATAGCAATCGGCTGCTGCAAGCTGGCTGGTTAGTGTTGCTGCCCGCCTGGTGGGAAACCGCACGGCGCAAACGTCCAAAGCTCAAGGCAAAGCTAAGCGAGGAAGAAGACAAACGCACCGGCAAATCGTTCTTCGGTCTGGATGCGTTGATCGACTTCGATTGGCGGGTCGCGATTGGTGAAACCGAGCTGACCGAAGACGAGTTTCTGGAACTTGCCGAGAAGCAGGAGCGACTCGCCCTATTCCGTGGACAATGGATCGTGCTTGACCCGGAGCTGCTCGAACAGATTCGGCGCGCGATGAGCGGGATCGATCGGCGGCGTGGATTGTCATTTCAAGATGTGCTGCAACTTCATCTGCTGCGGCAAGGCAAGTCGTCAGCCGGCACCGCGGCAGAGCCGGAAGACGAACAATTACAGGAACTGCAACGTATCGAGATCGAGGTAGAGCTGAATGCGCAGTTGGAGGAATTGATTCGTCAGATTAGCCAGCAAAACGAATTGCCGCTCCTTTCGATCCCTACCGGATTGCAGGCACAGTTACGCCCGTATCAACAAGAAGGCTTTTCCTGGCTAAGTTTTTTGCGCCGCTTCGGTCTGGGCGCTTGCCTTGCCGACGATATGGGGCTGGGGAAAACGATTCAGTTGATCACCTATCTGCTGCATATTCGCGACGATGCGGCGCATGCCATGCAGATGGATCGATCCAGTACAGGCATGGAGGGCACTTTCGCGTCGGATGCGGACGAAGCGATCGTTCAGACGAATGAAATCGCTCGCCCAAATACCGAAGCGCCGGTTACGCAAACGACTGGCAAATCGATACCGGATACGAACGTACCGATTGCCTGCCGCAATAGTAACTCTGTGCACGATAATCCGCCCGGCGTCTATACGATATCCGATGCGGACATACCGACGTCACTAATCATCTGCCCAACGTCCGTACTCGGCAACTGGCAAAAGGAAATCGCCCGCTTCGCTCCATCGTTGCGTGTTGCCTTGCACTATGGCAGCAAACGTTTAAGCGGCGACGACTTTCAGCGACTGGTGGAGCGGCATGATGTGATTCTCACTTCCTACGCCACCGCCTCGCTCGATCAGGAACTGCTGCAAACGATCACTTGGGCAACCGTCTGTCTGGATGAAGCGCAAAATATTAAAAACGCCCAAACACGCCAATCGCAAACGGTACGCAGCTTGCATGCGTTGCATCGTGTCGCGTTAACCGGTACACCGATCGAAAATCGGCTTGCCGAGCTGTGGTCGATCTATGATTTTATTACACCCGGCTATCTCGGCGGAATGAAAGGATTTCAAGATCGGTTCGCCACCCCGATCGAAAAGGAGCAGGACGAACAACGTACACTAGAGTTACAGCGTATGGTCAAGCCATTTATGCTACGCCGCACGAAAAAAGACCCGAACATCCAGCTCAATCTGCCGGAGAAAAATGAGATGAAAACGTATCTCAACCTCACCCCTGAACAAGGCGTAATGTACGATCAGGCGGTCAATCAATTAATGCAGCAAGTCAATCAGCTGCAAGGTATGAAGCGCAAAGGAGCGATTTTGTCCGCACTCACCCAGCTTAAGCTCATCTGCGATCATCCTAATCTGGTGCATATGCCACAAACGCTGGAAGAAGGACAAGAGCCGGAACAACTAAGCATGGAAAATGATGCGCTGATCAATCGCTCCGCCAAGTTGGAACGATTGCTTGAGATGGTACGTGAGCTGCGTGAGGAAGGCGAGAAATGCCTTATTTTCACCCAATATATCGGGATGGGGCAAATGATTCAGCGCATTGTTAGCGAAGAATTGCAGGAACCGGTATTGTATTTGAACGGCAGCACGTCCAAAACGGCGCGCGACCGCATGATCGAGCAATTTCAAGCACCTGGCGAACCGAATATATTTATTTTGTCACTTAAAGCGGGCGGTGTCGGACTCAATCTGACCGCAGCTAGCCATGTGTTCCACGTGGATCGCTGGTGGAACCCGGCAGTGGAAAATCAAGCGACCGACCGTGCGTACCGGATGGGTCAGCAGCGCAATGTGCAAGTGCATAAATTTATCTCACTTGGCACATTGGAGGAACGTATCGACGAAATGCTGGAAAGTAAGCAACAGCTCAGCAACAACATTATCGCCACTTCGGAAGGCTGGATTACCGAGCTGTCTAATGATGAGCTGCACAGCTTGTTTAGCTTGCGGCGTGAATTTAGCGATGTTTAGTTTTGGGTGGGAAAGGCAGACAAAGGCAGTGCTGTCTATGGTTGAAGTATAGTGACGTGTAAACCGATGACAATGCGGGACAATAACAGCTAAAATCCTTCCAATCAAAACGTATACAATAGAGCGACTAGTAGCTTGTCTCAAATTTATTCAGGGATTGCGTTCATCTGAATCCTGCACGGTTCAAGCAGGGTTCAGATGAACGAAAACTTACATCTTCTTGAGACAAATCACTAGCTGGACATGCAATCTTTCCAACCTCGTCGCTCTATGTATTGATAGCTCACCGAACGCTGTATAATAGAGCATATGCATACAGGCATAGTCCACCACAAACGTTTGCGAATTTACTGACTATGTACTTGAATATTCAGATATGCATAAATACATACGCCACAAACTCCGGTAGACACATATAACAGCGTCAACAATGCATATGTATAAACGACTGGTCTGCCCTACTACCTCACTGCTTGTATTTACGTTGCCAACGTTCCAAACAAAAGCTGAACAAAACAAACGCAATCTGTAGCCATCCAACTATAACGAGCTTTCGCCATATACAGACATACACTACAATTCCCCAACAGCAAAAATCCGCTGTCAGCGGACAGCGGTAGATTCACGCACGATCAGCTCCGGGCGAATGCATACGCCTGGCACCGGTTGAGTCGGATCGTTGATTTTGCGCAATATTTGTGTGACCGCCGCACTAGCGATTATATCGGCTGGCTGGCGAATCGTTGTCAGCAGTGGATGCAGCTCGGCAGCGATCACCTGATCATCATAACCGATGACCGATATGTCGCCTGGCACAGACAATCCCGCTTCCAGTACCGCATTGATCAGACCAAGCGCAATATAATCATCTCCGGCAAATACCGCCTGCGGCAGTTCACCAGCAGCTAACCAGCGCCGCGCCGCCGCATACCCAAAACCGATGCTGTACTCACCTTGCTCGATGAGCATCGGCTCCATTCCGGCTTCATGCAGCGCCTGCACAAAACCGCGTCTGCGCTCACGGGTACTGCGATATAGTTCTTCGCCACACAGATGGGCAATACGCTGATGCCCCTGCTCCAGCAAATGCCGACCTGCTGCATAACCGCCGCTATAGTTATCGATCTGCACAGCTTCCGCTACATAAGCAGACTGCTGATTATCGATCAACACATACGGCATATTACGCGCCTTCATTTCGCGTACAAAGCCTGCTTCTTCCAGCGGCGCCAACAACATTAATCCATCCAGCCGATCTTCTTGAATCATATAATGCTGACCATCCGCATCCAATCCGCGTGAGACCGATATCGCCAAATAATACCCCTCAGCAGCCAGCAGATCATTAATCTCCTTCGCCACACTATCAAAAAACGAATCCTGTAATGTCGTAACGATCAGACCGATCGTGCCGGTTCGCCCTCTTGCTAGCGATCGTGCGGCTGCATTTGGACGATAATCGAGCTTACGAATCGCTTCCAGCACTTTTAGCCGATTTTTCTCACGCACAGTTGATACACCATTTAACACACGGGATACGGTTACAACCGACAACCCAGACTGCCTAGCAACATCGAAAATGCTCGGTTTCATTCCGTATACTCCTATCTGTAACGCTGTAAATGATACATTTTTATAGCGGATTTGCGGTGATATTGCGATGTGTATACCGATGTGGCGAACGGTATGTTCACGCAGCGATGGACTGCTCGTCTCCTCCACATTTGTACATAAACTACGACGAGCGCTGTCAATCGTTTGATATTGTACAAGTTGCCACTATAAAGCCGCTATGAATAACAACATATAACAGATTTAATATCCATATTAACAGCGGTCAAGATCATAGCATAACCGACTTTGGCATCCTATACACTTTAGTAGGTTGACCAGCTTAAATGTACGATCTAATCGACTCCATCGTATGCGCATCTACCTGTATCAAACGATAAATGTGTTTAGGCTTATACGACATTACACTCCGCCTGTAGCACGTTCAGCTCCTATGATGGCAATGCCAGTTCATTCGGTTCCAGCTCGCTATGACAGCCATACTAACTCCGTCTGCTGACACTATGCTATTCCAGCTCCGCTAACAAGCGCTCATATCGCTGCCGCACCGCTAACGGAAGCGGTTCACACCAACGGTCAAGCTCCTGATGGATATGCTCTGCCGTCGTCTCCTTGCGACACCATCCATTCAATCGTGCCGCCAACGTTGTGCTTAGCGCTGCCACCCACGAATTATCCCCATCTACAAGCTGCTCTAACACGTCCGGCTGACGCTGCAAATAATATTTTTGATGCCGCCCCTCAACCGGATAAAAGGTCTGATCGAGCCGAATCATCGTCTCCGCTCGCTCATCGTCCACCTTTTGCAGCTCCAGTGCATGTTCCAACTGCTCGGTATGCTGACACAAAATAAGCGACCGATAACGCCGTTCTTCCCGATATCCGTTAATCGCCGCCGGACGATGACGCCGCCAAAATTGTTCCAGCAACCGTTCCAGCGGCAATACCGTTTCATCGTAAACGATCTGCACCGTCTCCGAATGATCACCCGGCTGGCGATACGTCGGCTGCCCGCTCGCTCCGCCTGCTAATCCAGCTGTTGTATACACAACGCCAGGCATCGCACCAATCCACGCCTCCGGTCCCCAAAAACAGCCTAGTCCGAGGATGATGATTTCATTTGCCATGACCGTCACCTCCTGTTCTATAGCCTATACAGCCTCTAGCTAGCCAGTCTGCTAGCCCAGCTTTAACTCCACCATCACGCCAAAATGATCCGATACGACTGCCCCATTGCCCCCGTTCAGCGCCACATGCGACCGTTCCACTACTAGCGGGCGATTGCTATAAATATAATCGATCCGCAGCGGACGCTCATTGCCTTCCCAGCCTGCGATCGATTTGATTACCGTATGCCCGGCATCTTTGTCGACAGCTAGCGTATACGTATCATGCCATATATGCTTCATCATATAGTCATAACCTTCATCCCGTAATTCAGCGACATTGTTAAAATCCCCGAGGAACAAAATCGTCTCCTGCTGATACGGTGCCAGCAGTTGTTCCGCTCGATCCCATTGCGGACGGAACGGTTCCACCTCATCATTCCACCAGCCAAAATGCCCATTAGCTAGCCAGACCGCTTGCCCTTCCTGCTCGGTACGTACAGCTAACACTTTGCGTGTTTTGTAATGCTCATAAATACGCTGTGTCGACACATGCCCACATACCGTCTCCTGCAGCGGCGTACGCGACAAAATCGCCAGCCCTTCATCAAACCGACCACGCGCTGCCGAATGCACCGGAATCCATGTCCAATGATAGGCATACTGAAGCCGTGCTAGCAGCACATACGCATAATTGTCCGCCCGAATAACCGCTTCCGCATCGGCAGCGACATAATTGCCTAGTGCATTAGCATCAAGCGGCTGCTCTGCCGCTGTCTGGTTGACCTCTTGCATCGCAATGACATCGAATTGCTCCCTATTAATAAAATCCGCCAGTTGTTCGATTTTGTCCAACTGGTTTTCTTCATGCCAGCCATGCACATTTAATGTTAACAATTTCATCGTTTTACTCCACCCGTCCTGTATGCAAAATCATGTCCATGCTTGTATAGGCAAAATGATCCGTTATACATCATATCGTTTATGCTACTTCATATAGAGCGCTCGCTACACAGCGTCCACTGCATCATCCCACCACCAAAACAGCTTATTCCCACTATACCATAGCTTCCCGTTCACGAAACCGCATAGCAAAAAATCCCGCCGAATGCCAATTAGCCCTTCCAGCAGGATTGTATATCGAAATATTTTTATTTATACCTAAAAAAGAAGCGCATTTGAATGACACAATGAGCTTCATCTATGTCCGTTAAGCACCGATTCGGTTTGTGTAAACAAACTCCACCGGATCGCCTATCCGCCAACAGAGCAACCAAATTTTAATACTGCATCGCAATGCAGCAAGCGCCTAATTTGATTCGTTAACGCTGGATCGTCAGCACTAGCTGTTGCCCTGCCGTCACATCGCCCGGATGCTCGGTTACACCTTTGACCCCGTCCTGACCGTCCGGCACGATAAATGGCGTAATGATCGGATAACCCGCCGCTTGAATTTGTTCGATATCAAATTCGAGCAGTAATTGCCCTTGTTTCACTTTGTCGCCGGTCGCGATATGAGCAGTAAAACCTGTACCTTTCAGCGATACGGTGTCCACACCGACATGGATCAGCACCTGAATGCCAGAGCTATGTTCGATTAGCAACGCATGCTTTGTTTTGAACAACTGGGCAATTTTGCCGTCAAATGGTGCATGCACTTTGCCTTCCTGCGGCTCAATCGCAATCCCTTGCCCCATCAGCTTTTCCGCAAATGCTGGATCAGGCACATTGGACAGATCAACCGCTTTGCCTGTAAGCGGAGCAACCGCTTCGATCGGGCTTGTTTTGTCTTTTTTGAAAAATGACAGCATCTTCTCATCTCCTTCTGTTACATGAATGACTTGCCGATGACTTCCCATCCCAATACAGGTCATTCATACACAGGGACGACAGCGCCGACTTCGTAACCGTTCATTCACGCAGTTGCTCCGGCTATGAACCGGATTTTGGGTTCTATGATACGTGCCCTTACAAGCTCTTGTCAAATTTGCTAACTATTGCAACCACTTTTTATCAAAACAGAAAAAAGCCACCTTTCATCGATCGATATCGCCTCTAAAATAACGATCAGATCACAAAATAACATTTTTTTCGTTATGAATTATAAATCCTACTGCGATTCCCTCCTAAGTTAATTTCAATTTGAAAAAAAGATGCTATAATACGACTATACAGAAAGGACGGATAAGCATGATATTTTCTACACATTCAGCGGAATCAGCCGAAATACAACCGCCTGCACGCGGGCTGTCGATGTGGTTGGAACTGTTCTGGGTATTTTTCAAAATTGGCCCGGCTACTTTTGGCGGCGGGTATGCGATGATTCCGATGATCGAGCGTGAAGTGGTGGAACGACGCGGCTGGATCGCGCAAGAGGAGATGAACGACCTGCTGTCAGTAGCCGGTTCCGCTCCGGGCGGAGTTGGCGTAAATGCCTCCGCTTTTGTCGGCTACCGGATGGCTGGTATTGCTGGCGCGATTGCAGCGACACTCGGCATTACACTGCCGACGTTTCTGATCGTGTTTGGGCTGAGTCTGTTTTATTCCCTATTTCATGATCAGCCTAAAGTACAAGCTGCCTTTCAAGGCATCAAAGGTGCAGTCATCGGTCTGATCGCCGTTGCCGCCTATCGTATGGGCAAAAGCTCGCTGTTCGATCGCACCACAATTAGCGTCGCCACCATCGCTTTAATGTTATTGCTAGCAACCGGGCTAAACCCGATTTTCCTAATCTTAGCTGGGCTTGTAGTCGGATTGCTGATCATCCGGGTCAAAAAGGCACTCGGTTTGCATATCCGCACCGAGAAGAAACGCAGCTCCGGCAATGGCGCACAGGCGTATATTGAATATTATATTTAAATGCCTTTGGGCGTGTATAAGCTTGGCTTGTTCTAATTAAAGTACACGCCCTAGTAAACGAGTGTATATATTAGCATCGTTTGCCAATCAGCGAGTTCAGATACGCTTACGTAGTCCTTAAGGTCAATCCAATCACGCACTTAGCCTATTTACAGCTCGTCAATCCTGTAGATAGGCTAACCGTCTGCACAATCTATCTAATAAGAAGGTGCTTTATGCTGTTATGGCAGCTATTTATTTCATTTTTAAAAATCGGCTTTGTCTCCTTTGGTGGCGGTTATGCGGTCATTCCGCTTATTCAGCATGAATCCGAACAATACGGCTGGATGGCGGCAGAGCCGTTTCGCCAGACGGTATCACTAGCTGGCATGGCGCCTGGTTCGATTGCAACGAACAGTGCGACTTTGATCGGCTATGATGTCGCTGGTATTGCCGGCGCGATCATCGCTACGCTCGGTATCGTATTGCCTTCACTTGTGCTAGTCATTACGCTCGCTGGGCTATTTTATCGACTTAACAGCAGCCAAGTCGTCAAATCGTCCTTTTACGGTCTGCGTCCGATTGTGACCGGATTGATCGCTTATGCTGCTATTCATTTCGGACTTGGGAGCGGTTGGTCAGCGCTGGGGGAACCGAAAACATGGCTCACCTTATTGATCGGTACCGCCGTATTTTGGGCGATCGTACGCTATAAAACCCATCCACTGCTCGTCATTGTCGGGGCGGCAGTAATCGGTATTGTGTTGTTTTAAATCGAATAGATTCGTTCCATAGCTGGGTAAAATTATAGTATACTGGATATAAATGTTGTTGCTCATCTGTACGCAACGCAAAGATAACGGATTTGTACATGTATGTTGAGCAGCAGGCTTATGACTGCTGCTTTTTAATTAGCTTGTTAAACTGTTGTTACACTTTAAAAACACTCGAAAAAGTGGGGGGAATCTCCATTTTACGTACCGATGAAGCAAGTATATGATATCCAAATCGCATACTTGGATTAACATCACTCCAATCCATCCAATAAAGAAATGCAGTCACCGCTGCCCTCCTTCATTGTTTCATTCATCCTTCCGCCTGCAACAACATCACCGTTTCCAGCAATACATTCACGCCTTGCGCACATTGCGCATACGGCGTAAACTCCTCCTCACAATGACTTTTCCCGCGCACACTAGGCACAAATACCATCGCAGCTGGTAAAAAGTCAGCCACAAATTGGGCATCATGCCCGGCGCCGCTAGACATCGTTTTATGTGAATAGCCAAGCGTCTGTACCGCTTGCTGCAACAACTCGCACACACGCGCATTAAATGGAACCGTATCCCGACTCCATAACCGTGTCGCCTGCACCGTACAACCGCCGTGGCTGTCCGGCAATGCGCCGATCACTTGCTCCACCTGACGCACCCATGCTTCATCCCTATGCCGCGCTTCCAATGTAAACACAACCCGGTTCGGAATGACCGTATGAATATTCGGATACACATTCATCCGCCCGATCGTATACACTAATTCATCATCCAGCGGGGCAAGCTGCTGATGTAAATGCAGCATCAGCTCATTCGCAGCAAACAGCGCATCGCGCCGCATCGACATCGGTGTCGTTCCGGCATGATTCGATTCACCAGTAACTTCGATTTCGTAGCAGACCATACCGACTACACAATCGACTAGCCCGATTTCAAGCTGCTCTTTTTCCAGTACTGGACCCTGTTCAATATGCAGTTCCAAATAAGCGGTCGCTGCACGAATGCGCTGATGTTCATCGCCTGCATAACCGCTAGCCGTCAACGCCTCGCCAAAGGTAATCCCTGCGGCATCAGTTTGCGCCAACATCTTCTGCTTGTCAAAACGACCCGCGAGTACACCGGATGCCATCATCGAAGGCTCAAAGCGTGCGCCTTCTTCATTCGTAAAATTCATAACTACGATCGGAATGCGTGGCTGAATGCCGTAATCGCGTAATGTGCGTACGATTTCCAGCCCGGCAAGTACGCCAAGAATGCCGTCAAAACGCCCGCCTTGTTTGACCGTATCCATATGCGAGCCGATCACAATCGGCGGTACATCATCCGTACCCGCGAGTGTCGCGTACATACAGCCCAGATCATCGATCGTCACCGTCATGCCCAGCTCCTCACAGCAAGTACGCCAATACGTACGTACCGCGATATCCTGCTCACTTAACGTCAGCCGGGTCACACCGTTCTGTTCAGTACGTCCATAATCGGCAAATGTCTCAATCGTCTGCTCCAGTCGCTTTGCATTTACGAATAGCTGTTGCTGCTGCTTCATCGTCACCACTCCGTTCGCCAGATTGGAGAACCCGACTCCGTGTCGTGTTCCGTCTACATGCCTCTGCTACAATTTGCACTTATTCATCCTATCCGTCCCGCCATGCTCACTCACAGCTCATATAGACGAATGGACGATATGCCTGAACCGACCACTCGACCACTCGTCTATACAATTTCCAGCTGCCCTTTTGGACTCCATATGTTCTATACTAAAGCAATCTGGACAAATGTCATTTGACAAAATGTAATATTTCCTATGTAAACCTTTTGAAATCAGGTGAAAAAAACGCGTAGCTGTGCTATTCTAAAACATTAGTAGTGTGTAAATTTTGTCCCGTAAAAATCATGATTATTTTTCACCGGATTTACAATGTCAGCTGCTGAATGTAAATTGGTTTTGTCGTGCAAAAATTACTTCATTTACAGGCACGGCAGCACGGCACAACATAGGTTAAGACTGCTCAGTTAGAATGAGCGTTTTACACTGTCGCTGCGCTGCCGCACGCCCAACTATAATATTGCGGTCTATTCCAGGGAGGTTTATGTCAAGCCATGCTTATTATTGGTATTGCCGGTGGCACCGGTTCAGGCAAAACAACTGTCGCACGCTCGGTTATCGAACGTCTAAGTGCAGGCAAGGAAGTCACATTTATTTCGCAAGATAATTATTACAGGGATCATACTCATCTCACACTGGAAGAACGCGCGCTCATTAACTATGATCATCCGTTTGCATTTGATAATGAGCTGCTGATCGAGCATCTTGGCGAGCTGAAACAAGGACAGACCGCTTATGCACCCGTATATGATTTTACGACCCATGCTCGTTTTACCGACCAAAAGCTGGAGCTGCTGCCAAACAATATCGTCATTATCGAAGGATTGCACGTATTGTCCGATGAAAAACTGCGCGAACAGCTTGATATTAAAGTATTCGTCGATACCGACCCAGACGTGCGCATTTTGCGCCGTGTATTGCGTGATATCGAGGAACGCGGACGCAGTATCCAATCGATTCACCAGCAATACCTGACGACCGTAAAGCCGATGCATGAAGCATTTATCGAACCTTCCAAAAAGTACGCCGACCTGATCATCCCAGAAGGCGGACATAATGAAGTCGGTATTCAGTTGCTGTCGATTTTGACGGAAAAATATCTGTCTGGCGAGGAATGGACAGGCGCGAAAAAGACAGATTAAATCGCCGCACAACCGCAACCGTCATAGCATACGCATGGCGGTAGCTAATCGTTATAGAATGATCTGCCTCTCTACACTATAACAAATGCAAACAGAGCAAACCGGTTATCGAGGTTTTGCTCTGTTTGCATTTGTGTGAATTGCACTATGCTCTGTATCCGAATCGATATGCTATGTGCTCGGCAATCCATGCCGATCCAACCTACATAGCGCTTTGCTATTTCCGGCATCCTCCGCTACAATTTGAATATTGTGGGTACATGGCATAATTTATAAATAAAGGCTACGCTGGCGTCGATGTACATGCATCGACAACTAACGCATACACTCGCGATTCGCGTACGAAGGAGGCTGTTCATTTGGAACGCAACATTATCGCCATCGATATGGATGATACATTATGTCATCTATTGCCACGCGCGATTCATTATCATAATTTGCTATATCCTGATTTGCCGCTGACGATGGAACAAATTATTAATTTTGATCTGCGTCAAATCTGGCATCGTGAATGCTCGGAAGATATTTTTTTCGGTCGTCCAGGGTTATATGAGGAGCTGGAAATTTTTGATCAGCATACGATTGCCGAAGTGGAAAAGATTCACGCCCAGCACGATCTAATTATCGTGACCGCGTCACGCCCTGACTCAGTGCCGGAAAAATGGCGCTGGTTACAGCAACATCTGCCGTTCATCTCGTACGAAAATTTCTTTGTCGCCAAACGTAAATATTTACTAGAGTTCGATCTGTTGATCGACGATGGTCCACACAATCTGCTCGCCGCACGCGCTGCCGGCAAACAGACGATCGGCATCCCGCGCCCGTGGAATGCTGCGCTGCAATCGGAGTTTGTGATGAAAGATTCGTGGCAGGGCATGAGCGAGCTAGTGAATGAGATGCTGGATGAAACTAATTAATTCAAGCGAAATAAAATTTTATTCAACTTCAAAAAAACCTGTACATAAGCTTGATCCTCAAGCTTATGTACAGGTTTTAATCATTATTTAAATAACTCAATAGCCAGATAATTAGTTAGCAACTTCTTTAGCATTATTTGAGGCAAAACCAGAATAGTTAACATTTACATTAGCTGCCGATGATCTATACGTTACTGTGTAATCACCAGATTGCATTCCATTAGCATAATTGTCTATACTTCTCCATGTGTAAGAAGACCCAGCATTGACTTGCTTAGTAAAGTAAACTAAACCTGATTTAATATTTGTAACAGAGATTGTCGTAGCTGCAGATGAGTTATTCAAAAAATATAGCTTTACATGTCCATAATTAATAGGTACCACAAAAGCAGAGGCTGTTTGCTTGCTACCAGAAGCTGTGCCAGAAAAATTATTGGCAATAATTGATGGGGTTACTGGGTCACCAGAAAAGATTGGTCCCGTTTCTTCAATATTTTCATTGGATAAATCTACTTGGCTTTCTGCAGAAAACTGTGGAGAATTAGCATATACAATAGTAGGAACAACGATTGCGGTCGCTAAAGCTATTGATAAAAGTATGATGGTTGATTTCTTCATAATTCTTCCTCCAAAATTATTATGTAAAATTATTTATATAATTCATATTATAGATTATTTTCCATTTAAAGTATATACCCAAATTTTATTTTAATTTTTTAGATATCAGAATGTAGTTATTTTTTAATAACTACATTCTGATGATCATATTTAATTCAACTGCGCTGTAAAATACCGATACAACACCTGTGTCCCTTTATGATCATAACCTTGCTCGGCGAGCTGCTGGTATACCGATTCCGCTAGCGCAAGCCCCGGTGTGTTCAGTCCCATCGCTTTTGCCGATGCCAGCGCAATGCCCATATCTTTAATAAAATGCTTCACATAAAAGCCCGGCTCAAAATCGCCTTTGATCATGCGTGGGCCGAGATTGCTAAGCGACCAGCTGCCCGCTGCACCTGTGGAAATGCTTTGCAGTACGACCTCTGCATCCAAGCCGGCGAATTTGGCATAAGCCAGCGCTTCGCATACGCCGAGCATGCCGGAAGCGATCGCGATCTGGTTGCACATTTTTGTATGCTGACCTGCACCTGGTGCGCCTTGCAGTACGATGTTCGTGCCCATCTTTTCCAGCAACGGTTTCACCGCTGCAAAATCCGCCTGCTCCCCGCCGACCATAATCGATAGCCGTGCTTCACGTGCGCCCACATCACCGCCGGATACCGGTGCATCCAGTGCATGTAATCCTTTGCTTGCCGCTGCTGTGGCAATACGTTGTGCCAGCTGTGGACTGGAAGTGGTCATATCGATCAAGTACGCGCCTGCCGGTGCATTCGCAATGATACCGTCCGCGCTAAGGTATACATCTTCCACATCTTGCGGATAACCGACCATCGTAATTATAATTTTACATGCCGCTGCCAATGCGCCTGGTGTGTTATGCCAGTGTGCGCCTTCATCAACTAATTCCTGCGCCGATGCAGCGGTACGAGTGTATACGTGCAGCGGATAACCTGCCTGTTTTAGATGACGTGCCATACTTTTGCCCATGACCCCGATGCCGATAAACCCTACTGCTGTTGTCGCTGGTTCCATTACCATCCTTATTGCCTCCTTATTTGTTAGCGATCCATTCTCCACAAAGTATAGCATGACTGATGCAGCTTCGCCGTGCGCGTTGCGGCAAGCCATTGCACGCCTGCCAATCGTCGACATTATGTGTCCAATCGACCGTTATGCCAGCATGATCATACACCAACTAAAATTGCATCCCAACACTTCACATATTACCGTTTTCACTCTGCTCTGCTATGGTAAAATAAACAGGCATTTATCATTTATGAAGCGGAAAGGACGAAACTCGTATGCTCACTATGTTAGCTTCCATTATGATCGCTGTTGTCGCATTGGAACATCTGTACATTTTGGTGATGGAAATGTTTTTGTGGACGACGCCGCGTGTCATGAAAACATTTGGCACAACGCCGGAGCACGCTCATTTGACGCGCTCAATGGCAGCGAATCAGGGCTTGTACAACGGCTTTTTGGCGGCAGGTTTGATCTGGTCACTGCTGTATCCAGACGCTGCGGTCGCTTACCAGATTGCCTTATTTTTCCTCGCCTGTGTGATCGTCGCTGCATTGTACGGCGGTTTGAGCGTAAAACGCTCGATTTTGCTAATGCAAGGTTTGCCGGCAGTCATCGCATTCATGCTTGTGCTGCTCAGCCATTAAAGCTGGATTGCCTTGTCAACAGCAACAACATCGGAATACGCTGGAGCTAAGGCGAGTGTGTACGTGCAAACTTGGCGTATTTCGAGACTATGTATGTCATGAATAAATTAAACGATAGACTTCGTTAGACATAGGAATCTACAGCTGAAATGATAGTGTAGCTTCCTATGTTTAAAGAAGTAAACTTGCACTTTGTATTTGAAAATCACAACTATGAAATTTGTATACTCTTTGGCTGCGCCCCCCTTTTTCGTTTACCTCTCCTCATTCATACGCACCACGATTAACCGCCTTACCGGACAAACGTCGTTGACCCGCCATATCGAGCGCGCCGATCCGCTTCGTATCATTGAAGCCGCTATCGAGTGCAGGGGAATGGGCTCGCACACGATAGTCCGCCGCTCCAACATTCACAAACAACGGATTCGCCAACATTCCGTGCTGTTCCTGCTTGCTTGCCGCCTGAAAAGCTGCCAAACTTTCATACACTTTCCCGTTCCATATCCACCAAACTTGCGCCGCTCCACCCGGCGTATAATACAAATTGGATTGAAGTCGATTGCCGCTGCTAGCATATTCGTTATAGATCAGCAC
Organism: Paenibacillus campi; assembly: GCF_034659835.1. Lineage (NCBI taxonomy): Bacteria > Bacillati > Bacillota > Bacilli > Caryophanales > Paenibacillaceae > Paenibacillus > Paenibacillus campi. Next base: position 87,101 of record NZ_JAXSQZ010000007.1, on the reverse strand, counting down.
ACCGGTTGCACTGGCAGATACGATATTATTTTCAATCACATTACGCGACGTTCCATATTGAATCAATAGCTGCCCAGCACCATTGCCTGGCTCGTCGGATAATGTATCATTACCATGCAATGTATTGTTGATGATCGCACAATCGATTGCCAGCCCGCGTTGGTCATCATAGCCGCCGATACCGATGCCGGTATAGCGATTGCTGTAAATGACATTGCTACGCGCCGTAATACCGCTCGTCGCTTTGCCTTTATGCTCGGAAGCGATTTCCAGACCGATATCATTGTTATAGCTGCGATTGCGCTCGATTACGATATTACGCCCTCCATCCACATACATACCGGCAGCTCCATTGCTCTGATTCGGCAACTTGCGCCCATACGACGGATTGCGATTTGAAGTAATATTGTAGACAATATTGCCATAAATTCGCCCATTACGCACTTGATCATAAGCCGGATCAGGCGCTGTATGTTCAAACCCGATCGTATCGATCCCGATATTGTCGTTATCATGTATTCGATTGCCTGCAATTTCAAAGTCGGTCACATTGCCGTTAAGCGCCATACTTTCACTGCTACCGAGCACGAGATGATCCAGCTCATTGCCACGAATAGTCAGATGATGCAGTGCTGACGGTGCTTTGGTGCCATAGATCGCAATGCCGTGTGCGTCCCGCCCGGCAAGCTCGTCCCCTTGGGGAGCAGCGGTGTTGGCAATATGATGAATATGATTGTTGAGCAAACGAATATAACCGCCTGCGCCGATCACACTAATGCCGGCTGGCACATGACCTGATTGGTCTGTTCCATAATTGCGAATGTCCAGCCCATCGATTGTAATATAACTCGCCTGATCGATGCTCACCATGCCTTCCAATCCATCAACAGTTAAACCTGTTCCATCCAAAATCGGCGTCTCCTGCTTGTAGCGAGCAAATGTAATCATGCCCGCCTGCGCATTGCCGGAGCGTGTAAGATGCAGCTTTTGCCGATATACACCGCCCCGTACATAAATTGTACTGCCTGGCTGCGCCTGATCTGCGGCATGTTGCAGCGTCTGCCACGGCGCGGTTAATGTGCCGTTTGCCTCATCGTTGCCACCAGATGCGACATAATAAATAGGGGCAATTGTGGCAGCTTCAATCTGTTGTGGAAGCGCTAATGACTGCCAATGGCTTGTTCCTGCCACACTTACACTTGCCATCAGACCGATAATAATGGTGCAAATCGCGATTTGTTTCAACATCGGGCAGCAACCTCTCTAAACTCTCTGAAATTCAATTTGTTTAACATTAATATTTTGAAAATCAACAGCACTACTTATAATCATCGCAGAGTCGTACGATACGGAAGGCGATTCATTGTACAAGCCCTCTACATACATATCGGGTTATACGCAAAATTTAATACCGTTCATTCCTCCGCTTTCATCATCCAATATATTCCATAATCCCATATTCATTTTATTTTGCCTTGTCCACGGACAGTGCGTGAATCCAATATTCACAACTGCCATCATATCAACGATAGGCGCTATTATGAATTTTTCATAGATAATCTTACACATATAGAAAGTTTTGATACGACTTTGCTTACTAATTAATAAAACTCATAAGAAATACGGTTTTGAATCCAGAATTATGTTAATTTAACTGTCGATAGATGACATAAGATGTGCTAGAATTTAAAAACAACAAAATACTCACTTTATTCAATCGATGTACTTGAATGTCGTTGCAGCTCTGTCAGACGTTGAAGTTGTTGCCGGACGGTATGATTCCGTGACCTCAAACTTTTCGTAAAAGACATGTATAGGGAGGCGGTCAGCATGACATTCCTGGAAAAACTTATGGCCTACCGGGATCAGGAACATGATCTCCATTGGGAAGGAACATTCCTTGATTATCTCCGGCTCGTTCGAGAACATCCGCAGATTGCAGGTACAGCACATGAGCGTGTGTACCGTATGATCGAACGTGCAGGCATTACCGAGCTGGGCGATGGACGGCGCGAATATCAATTTTTTAGCGATACGCTGTTCGGCTTGGAAGATGCGATTCAGCTGTTGGTGGAAGAATATTTCCGCCCGGCAGCCCAGCGGCTTGATGTACGCAAACGATTATTGCTGCTGATGGGCCCGGTCAGTGGCGGTAAATCGACACTGGTCACATTGCTCAAGCACGGTCTGGAACAGTTCACCCGTACGCCCGACGGCGCTGTGTACGCGATCCGGGGCTGCCCGATGCAAGAAGAACCGCTGCATCTAATCCCACGCGAGCTGCGTGCGGAATTTGGCAGGGAGTATGGCATTCATATCGAAGGCGATCTGTGCCCGGTATGCCGGATGCGTTTAGAGCAAGACTATGGTGGACGCATCGAAGACATGCCGATCGAACGGGTATTATTTTCCGAAAGTGGGCGCCGTGGTATCGGCACATTTGCCCCTTCTGATCCTAAATCGCAGGACATTGCTGATCTGACCGGCAGTATCGACTTTTCGACCATTACCCAATATGGTTCCGAATCCGATCCGCGTGCCTATCGCTTTGACGGCGAGCTGAATAAGGCAAATCGCGGTCTGATGGAATTTCAGGAAATTTTAAAATGCGATGAAAAGTTTCTCTGGAATCTATTGTCGCTAACACAAGAAGGCAATTTCAAAGCGGGACGTTTCGCCCTCATATCCGCCGACGAATTAATTATCGCCCACACGAACGAAACCGAATATCGCACCTTTATCTCCAACAAAAAGAACGAAGCCCTCCATTCCCGCATGATTGTCATGCGTGTTCCCTATAATCTCAAAGTAACGCAGGAAGAACTCATTTACCAGAAGCTTGTCGATGCCTCCGGGTTGAACAATCAAGTGCATCTTGCTCCTGGCGCACTAGGTACAGCGTCTATTTTTACCGTTTTGTCCCGGCTCAAAGAACCGAAAAAACCAGGCATCGACCTCATTAAAAAAATGTATCTGTACGACGGCGCTCAAGTCGATGGCGTCAAGTCTGGCGAAGTTGATGAGCTACGACGCGAATATAGCGATGAAGGGATGTCCGGCGTCGATCCGCGTTATGTAATTAACCGTATTTCCAGCGCGCTCATTAAAGGCAACAAGCCGTGCATTAACGCGCTTGATGTGCTGCGCTCGCTTAAGGAAGGGCTGGATCAACATCCGTCCATTTCACGCGAAGAACGCGAGCGACTGCTTAATCTGATTACGATGGCACGCAAAGAATACGATCACCGCGCCAAAACTGAAGTGCAGCGCGCATTTGTGTATTCTTTTGAAGAATCGGCGCATACGATGTTAAACAATTATCTCGATAATGTAGAAGCGTATTGCAGCGGTCACAAAATGCCCGACCCGATCACCAGTGAGGAACGTGATCCGGACGAGAAGTTAATGCGCTCAATCGAGGAACAGATCGGCATTACCGAAAATCAGAAGCGCGCATTCCGCGAGGAAATTTTGATTAAAATTTCTTCGTTTGCTCGCCGTGGACGCAAGTTTGAATATACGTCCCATGAGCCGCTCAAAGATGCGATTGAGAAAAAGCTGTTTGCCGATCTGAAAGACGTGATCAAAATTACGACATCATCGATGAACCCGGATGAAACACAGGTCAAACGCATAAATGAAGTTTCCCGTCGTCTGATTGAGCATCATGGTTACTGCGCTGCCTGCGCCAACGATCTGATGAAATATGTCGGCAGCCTGCTAAATCGTTGAAGCAGGAAGGAAGTGAAGGGATATGGATAATCGCTCATTTATTATTGCCAGGGATGACTGGTCGCTGCACCGCAAAGGCGAGATCGATCAAGAGCGGCATAAACGCAAAGTGAAAGCAGCAATTCGCGACAATCTTGCCGATCTGGTCAGTGAGGAATCGATCATTATGCCGCAAGGTGACAAAATGATCAAATTTCCGATCCGCAGCTTGGATGAACCGCGTTTTCGTTACAATACGAGCGAGCAGCCACAGGTCGGACAAGGACAAGGCGGTACACAAGTTGGCGATATTGTCGGACAGGCAAACGACAAAGCGCAACCCGGCAGCGGTTCAGGCAAAGGCGGACGTGAAGCGGGCGAGCAGCCTGGTGTCGATTATTATGAAGCCGAACTGACGATCGATGAACTTGCCGAGCTTGTATTTGAAGATTTAAAGCTACCACGGCTGAAACCGAAAGCGGCGCAGGAGATGCACGTAGACGATATTCGCTTTAACGATGTACGCCGACAAGGCATGGTATCCAATATCGATAAACGGCGTACATTGTTCGAGGCGATCAAACGGCAGGCGCTCAGTGGTAACTTGAATGGTGGAGCTTATCCGGCAGCGATGCAGCATAGCAGCGGAATTCCAGTCGGTAGCCCTGGCGCGGATACCGCCCCGGCTCCGGTGCTTGGTCCGATCATCGGTGATGACGTACGTTACAAAACTTGGGAGGACATTCACAAACCTCAATCATCAGCGGTCGTACTCGCGATGATGGACACATCCGGCTCGATGGGCACATTTGAGAAATATGTCGCTCGTAGCTTTTTTTTCTGGATGGTGCGCTTTTTGCGTACACGGTATGAACAGGTAAATATTCGGTTTTTGGCGCATACGACTGAGGCGAAGGAAGTGGACGAAGATTCCTTTTTTCACAAAGGCGAGAGTGGTGGTACGCGTTGTTCTTCGGTCTATGAGCTTGCTTTGCGCATCATTAACGAGGAATATCCGCCTAATTTGTTTAATACGTATGCATTCCATTTCTCGGATGGCGATAATTTGAGCAGTGATAACCCGGATACGATGCGGCTTGTGCGTACGCTGCTGGAACAGGTCAATATGCTCGGTTATGGTGAAATTCGCCAGCATACGTACGGCTATAGCAGCAAACAGCTGTGGGATGCGTTACAGCGGCTAGAATCACCCGCATTTGTGCAGGCGGTATTGGAGCAGAAAGAGGATGTGTTTAAGACGTTAAAGGCGTTTTTTGGCGATGAGATCGCCAGCTAAGCGCTGCGAATCGATGCGGTAAAATTAATCGGTGAATGAGTAGGTTATCGCCTTACGATAGCCGCTCTTTCCTGTTAACAAACGCCAATAATACCGTTACAAACACTCATTCCATACTCGATCTGATTGCCACATTGTCTCACTTTAACTGACGATACGGAACATCATACGACAATCTTGACCGCCTACAATCATGATCAAATTCGATAATTTTCATAACTATATTCGGATAAATATAAGCCTGCTGTGCAATCAAGACGTGATCCAGCTATGATCGAACAAGCTTTGAATAGGTCGAAAGGAGCGCTGCTTATGTTACTTGAAAGCGACACCGTGCAATTGGAGCAATCGGTCGAGCAGCTAACCGCTGCGGCATTGACGCATGGGCTCGACTTTTTCCCAATGCGGTACCAGTTTTGCCCGTCCGAGGTGCTGTATTCGATCGGCGCATATGGCATGCCGACTCGATTCGCACATTGGAGCTTTGGCAAAGCATATCACCGGATGAAGTCGGAATATGACCACGGTTTGAGCAAAATTTATGAGTTGGTAATCAACTCTGATCCGTGTTATGCCTTTTTGCTAGATAGCAACACATTGCTGCAAAATAAGCTGATCGTCGCCCATGTCCTTGGACATAGCGACTTTTTCAAAAATAATGCTATGTTTGGCGGCACCGACCGCCATATGGTCGATCGAATGGCGGTATTTGCCGACCGGATGGAGACATTTAGCCAGCAATACGGGATGGATGAAGTGGAAACGTTCCTTGATGCAGGCATTGCCATTCAGGAGCATATCGATCCGTATGTACGGTTTGGACACGAGGGTGGCTTTCGCGAAGTGGACGGCTCAATCAAAGATGTGATCGGTTATATCGCCGCTAACAGCCGCTATTTGGAAGAATGGCAACGTGAAATTTTGCATATGCTGCGTGCGGAAATGCTTTATTTTTGGCCGCAAATGGAAACGAAAATTATGAACGAAGGCTGGGCAAGCTACTGGCATCTTAAGCTCGTGCGTGAACTGGAATTAAGCGATGCAGAAATTGTGGAATTTGCCAAAATGAATGCTGGTGTGATCCAACCTACACCTGGACGCATCAATCCGTATTATCTCGGCTTGATGATGCTGCGGCATATCGAGCGCAAGCAAGGCACCGAAGCGCTGTTTGAAATACGCGAACTTGAATCGGATGTATCCTTTATTCGCAATTACTTGACGCGTGAGCTAGTGGAAGAAATGGACTTGTTTGTGTATGAGAAGCAGCAACAGGTGTATCGCGTCACGACGAACAGCGTGGACGAAATTAAGGAGCAATTGATCCGCTCGCGCACGAACGGCGGTTTCCCGTACATTACGATGCGTGACGACGATTTGCACGGACGCGGCGAGCTGCTGCTACATCATCGATTTGACGGCATGGAGCTGGATCGTAAATATGTAGAGCGCACATTGCCGCTTGTGTTTAAGCTATGGGGGCGCAGTGTGCATTTGGAGACGAGTGTTGGGGAGAAGGCGGTCACGTATGTGTATGATGGGAAGACGCTGACGAGTTGAATAACGTAACCGTCAATCATAACCAAAGCCAGCGGCAGCGATATATTCGCTACCGCTGGCTTTTTGCGTTCACTATTCCCTAAATCAACCGATGCTGCAACCATTTCGTCCCATAAAACCGTTTCAGGAAAATCAACCCACGCACGCCCCACTCCAAATCCATCGCGATCCATACCCCGAGTACACCCCAGCCGAGCACAACGCCGAGCACATAGCCCATCACGACGCGGAACAGCCACATCGTCAGCATCGAGACGATCGATGTATACTTCGCATCCCCAGCAGCACGCAGCGCTGACGGTGTAATAAATGAGATCGCCCACAACGGAATTTGCACAATCGTATTCACAAGTAAAATAAGAAAAATCTCATCCACAATTTCCGGCGGCGGAGCAAATAGCGAAATAAGCGGATGGAACAACGGTAAAATAATCAAGCCCATCACGACAAACGACAGCGATGATAACACGAGAAACGACTTCGTAAACTTGCGTGCCTCATCGATATTACCGCTGCCGATACAAATGCCGACGACCGTAATAATCGTCAGCGACAGCGCATTGGCGGGAATTTGCATCGCTCCGGCAAGCGCTGAACAGATCGCATTAACCGCAATCGCATACGTGCCCATCCAGACGATAAAAATTTGCGTTAAAATTTTGCCGCCATTAAAAAACATCTGCTCCGTTGCAAACGGGAATCCGATAAACAAAATTTTGCGGAACATTTCCCATTTTACCCGGAACAGTTCTCTCATCCGCACTTTGAGATTCACGTCCATTTTAAACAAATAATAGAGCGCACAGACCGCGCCGCCATAACGGGCGATATTTAGCGCAATCGTCATGCCAAGCACACCCATATTCAAACCGTGAATAAATAGGAAATTCAGCAATACATACAATATGTTCATAATGAGCGATAGCACGAGCGAAGCGCGCGTACTGCCGACACCACGCAGCGCGCCACAGATCGCCTCTACAATAGCAATCCCGGCAAACGAAATACAGCTCCCGATCAAATAAATACGCGCATAACTCATCACATCCGCCTGTGCCGAGCCAAACAGCACATTCAGCAGTGGCATATGCAGCGCAATCCCGAGTATACCGACGATAAGCCCTAGCAGCGTTACGACCGATACCGCGCTGGCGCTCGCTTCGGACACCTTTTTCACATTGCCGCTGCCTTTATACTGCGCTACGACCACCGTCCCCCCGGTCGCTACCGCAATAAAAATGCTGAATAGGAAAATATTCAGCGAGTCGATCATATTGACCGCACTAATCGCCGCTACCCCGGCAGCACTAATCATCGCCGTATTGATCAGATTCAAACCCATAATAAACGCCTGGTCAATCAAAATTGGGATAAATAGCGAGATCATCTGCCTATAATTCATCGTAGCTCCGGAAAAATAGCGCTCCAGTATCCGGTGACCCCATTTCCAACGTACTGCGTAATCCATTATGCATTCACTTCTTTTTGTATGAGATTGGGTGCTGCTGTCATGCTGACTGTGCGACAAGAATCTGTTTCTGCTTCCGTCACCGTATCTAGCGATGTTCCCTGGCTGCATGATACGCACTATGATGCTGATCCAAGGGGACTATATGCCGTACGGTGCTGTTGTTGTTTTCTATATTAAGCGGATTGGTTGCATTTATGAAGACTTAATTTACAATTTCGCAAATTACATGCTAAATGCAAACAAAAAACGACTGTTCCTCATCATAAGGAACAGTCGCTTCATATCGGTCAATCATTACAGTTAAAAGAAAATGCGGTCGAGAGGACTCGAACCTCCACGGGGGTAAGCCCACACGGACCTGAACCGTGCGCGTCTGCCAATTCCGCCACGACCGCAAATCGTACAAGTGATTAATTTCGCAACCACAAGAGAGATCATATCACGTATTAAGTTATTGTGCAAGGGTTTTATTTTAGAAATAATATATTTACAGCTCTTATATTGTTACGTTTAAATAATATTTATTATTTTTAAAAATTGGAAGTTTACGATATTGAAAAATCATTAATGAGGTGTACAATGGAAAGACAAGGAGATGATCCCGATGAGCAAGACAATCTATGACTATTCCCATCGTCAAATTGAATTGGCATTCCAGCAAAAAGACGAGCTGTCCATTGAAAAAGAAACCGATTATGTTTTTACCAAGCTGCTTGTTGTATTGTCCACTCTTTTTTCAGATAAACTTAGTGCCATTAAAATAAATAAACAAGAGCTTAATTATACTAATGAATATTTGTTCTCTATTACGCACAAACACAATCTTTTAAAATGGTTAACATACCTGTCCAACCTATCCTTCCCAGCCAGTGATTTGGAGTTTGGAAAACTGAAAATCGATTTCGAAACTTGGTATTATGAGCTTGGCGGTACGTCCATCGAATTTATGTATCACGAACAATACTTGCTAAAACCAAAAGATGCCGCTGAATTATTAGGTATTTCAAAAGTAACGTTACACAAATATATCAAACAAGGCTTGGAATGTATGGACAATGGCTCACAAAATAAGATTCCAAAACATGCAGTCGAATTGATGCGCGATCCTATTTATTCGATACGCATGCAAATGAATGACCAAAAGAAAAAAATGCTCCAGCAAACACCGGAACAACGCCTACTGGAAATTAACCAGGAAATTATAGAGCTACAATTAAAATACGGTAAAACAACATTTCAAGAAGCGTTTACCGTCCATGAAAGTGAATTGGAAGACCCGATTGATTTGTATCGTTGGCAAGACCTTACCGAAGAAATGGAAGAAATTATCAACGGTGCAGGAGGGCGGAAACACGTTGAAGTATGAGGACAACGATACACTCAAAGCTTAAATACCGATCAAAAACCTATCTACAAAGTCAAAGTCTGCACCCATAGGATACAGACTTTGACTATTCATATGATCCAAATAAGCAATACATGTTGTACCGATTCAAACCATTCTTTCACACCCGCTTCAACTCCATCCACTCCACCGCCATCCCCGGCTTCACAAAATCAAGCGTCAACTCATACTGCCCCTGCTCCAACTGCACTTTATTCAGCTTCTGCCGCAACCAGCGCCCGCCGGTGCCGTTGCTCTGCGCAGTCGTCACCACCTGTCCATTCAGCAACAAATTAGTCGCACTTTGCGCCCATTCATCCCCTTCAGACGAACTATGCAAAAACAAGCGATATTGCCCAGCTTCAGCAACATCAAACCGAGTCACCCCACTTGCCAAAATCGGAATACGCACATCCTCACCAGCCAGCACCGGTTGCTGCCCTGCCGCAGATGCAGCAGTCAATGCCGCCACCGCCGGAATCGGGTCTTTCATAAGCTGTTCGCGCCGGAATACAGGCGACTGCATAATAAATTCGCAAATGTTCATCGCACAGCGCTGCAACTCCGCGCGTGTCAGTCTGCCCGCTTCCAGCGCCTCTAACGTATGGTCGCCCCATACATTCGTCTCGGCTCCATAGTTGGCGACGACCATATACAGATCGTTTTGCGCACGCACCATCGCATCGGTATGTTTGCGGTCGGCAGCACCACCCTCCGCACAATCGTTCATTACTGCCCACCAGTCGGTCATTACAATGCCGCGAAAGCCCCATTCTCCGCGCAACACGGTCGTGTTCAGATCATAATTCGATGCTGCCCAGTGACCGTTGATCGGATTGTATGATGTCATTACCGAACGCGCAGCACCTTCACGCACTGCAATCTCAAAACCTTTCAAATAAATTTGCCGCAATGCCCGCTCCGACACGACCGCATTCACCTTTGTCCGATATTGCTCCTGATTGTTACAAGCAAAATGCTTCAATGTCGCATACACACCACTTTGTGCAATCCCGCGTGTACAAGCTACCGCAAAGACGCCGGATACGTACGGGTCTTCAGAGAAATATTCAAAATTCCGTCCGTTCAGCGGGCTACGCCGTATATTCAGTCCCGGCCCGAGCAGCGTATCGATCTCATTGCGCCGCATTTCCTGCCCTTCCAGCACATACAGTTGTTCTACTAGCGCCACATCCCATGTTGCCGCCAACAATGTACCGATTGGCACCTGTGTCGCTTTGTCTCCGCTATCCATCCGGATGCCTGACGGCCCATCGGTCGTACATGCCACCGGAATGCCAAATTCCAGCAGCCGATCCGTCACACCGCCAAATGCCGATGCCGTGCCCGGCGTAACGAGTGGGCTGCTCATCCCTTCAGCACGTACGAGCGCAGCCAGATCGTCATTACTGAGCTGAGCGACAAACTGTTCCAACGTTACACGACCAGCTCCCACATCTTGTAATGTATAACGCTGATCTACCGCTTCCGGCTCTGGCAACGGCGCAGGCAAACGATCCTGAATCCGCTGTGCCAGCGAAATTTGCCGTGTCGGTACAGGCTCTGTCGTCAGTTCATACAATCCGTCCGGCTTGCGTGCGCCAGGCTTTATACGATGGAACAGCTCTACCGGCGCAAGCGCTTCTTCCCACTGCTCCACCAGCCATAATTTTGGCAATTCCAGCGCAGTCCCATCTGTTGCTACACGTGTAACAGCATGTTTAACTCCACCATCTATAGCTTGTGCTTCTTCCGTCTCGGTCGCAAATAATACTGGCTCTGTGGCACGCACACTATTGCCAACATGGAAATGATACAACCCTGCTTCCAGCACATACGCATAGCGGTGCCCGGTCAGCCCGGCATCATCATAAGATGCAAGACGGTCGAGCGGCACAGACAGCGTTAACGTCTCCGATTCGCCTGGCTGCAACAAATTCGTTTTGGCAAAAGCGACGAGCGAACGTGCAGGCTGCCCCAATTTTCCTTGCGGCGCTTCCACATACAGCTGTATAACCTCTTTACCGGCATAGTCTGTACCTGTATTTATTACTTGTACTACTAGTTCCACCTGCTGCTGACCGTCCGCCATCCGTATACGAGCAGGCTGCTGCGCCCAGCTAAACGTCGTATACGACAAACCATATCCAAACGGATACTGCACCCGCTCCGGACAAAATGTTTCAAAATAACGATAACCGACATAAATATCTTCCTCATACACACTTTTCAGCTCATTGCCATAATTGCGTGTGGACGGATAATCATCAATCGAATAGGCAATCGTATCGGTCAGCTTACCGCTTGGCGTCACCGCTCCAGCAAGCACATCTGCCAGTGCCTGCCCACCTTCCATCCCGCCATGCCATGCGTACAACACCGCGCCGAGCGGATATTTATGCTCTGCTGCCGTCACCCAGCTCATATCGATAATGTTGGATGTGTTCAGCACTACCACTGTCTGTTGAAAATGGGCGGTTACCGTTGTCAGCATATCCAGCTCATCCTTAGTCAAACGATAACTACCCGGCGCATCTGCATTATCCTTATCTTCACCAGCAGTTCGTCCAATGACTACAATCGCTTTGTCCGATTGCTGCCTTGCCGCGGCTACTAACTCATCGGTCAGCGGCATTTCCTGCTGATGCCACGGCTCAGCCGCCCAGCCGCCGCCGCCGTTATTAAATGGATGCTCGGCAATCCAGCTCTCATACACCCGTGCTAACTGTTCATTCACATGCAGATTCGGCTTCGTACGCAGCCCATCGAGCAAATTGGTCGTATACGCCACATTCACACTTCCACCTGAACCGGTACCACTGCGATAATAATCAATCTGCACACGCCCAAAAATCGAAACGCTTTCATTTTTTCGAATCGGAATGATTTGTTCATCATTTTTCAGCAAAACTGCACCTTCAGCAGCGACTTTTCGGCTAAATTCGGCAAATCCTGCAAGCGGTACTCCAATTAACGATGTTGTCATCATAATCCTCCTTATATTCCCACAATACGGGTAGTGATCATAATCGTAGGCTAATACATAGTAACAAAAATCAACCCTAACCGAACATTTACAAAACAATGCCTCACTGCATCCAAGTCAGCGACTGTTTACTACTCACATTCGCCGCTATGCCCTACCTACTCCTTTGCAAACCAATTCCAATTCCACATCTAACGCATAAACCAACAGTGCACGAACCACTATGTACCATAAATCAAGTTGCATTTTACTGCCAACAGCCAAATTCCGTACCCAACTTACGATTAGAATAACACTCCACGCACCATTTTCATCGATTTGCACATCACCTAAACTTCAGCGCAACATTCAGCCTACATACTTCTATATCATAACGAACAATTCATCCATTTACAAAATAAGGCATATTCTCGAAGTTTGATGAAGCCCAGACCGACTATATATACTAGCACAGCCATAAGTTCCCCTGCCGCAGACCCAACTACCACCTGCACCACCTGCACCACCTGCACCACCTGCACCACCTGCACCACCTGCACCACCTGCACCACCTGCACCACCTGCACCACCTGCACCACCTGCACCACCTGCACCACCTGCACCACCTGCACCACCTGCACTCAAAAGTTTAATTCCCCCTCACCCGAACCGCAATGAAAATAATCACGATTTATACCCCTTCACAACAAAAACCAGAACAGCTTCAAGGAATCACCTTCCTTAACACCATTCCGGTTTTCATCTACACGCATCCGATCCTATTCCAGCCCATCCAATCGAGCGCACCCAACATATATTCTACTGTCTCGACCACTGACCACTCACCGCTCGCGCTGCACTATATAATCAAGCAAATGCTTCAAAAACGGCACCCCCACCGGCAATTTGCGCAGCGCCTCCAATGCACAACAATAATGGTTCCACAGTTGCCGCCGCGCCCCGGCTTCACCCAGCACCGATACAAAGGTCGAACTGTCATTGCTAACATCCTGTCCGACCGGCTTACCCAATTGCACTACATCGCCTTTCACATCTAGCAAATCATCCTTAATCTGAAAGGCAATCCCCGCATGGTAAGCAAATGTTTGCAGCACCGCAATCTCGCTTGCTTCCGCCCCTGCCAGCAGAGCAGGCATTACAAGCGATGCTTCAAACGCTGCGCCTGTCTTGTAAAAACAAATATCGTTCAATTGCGCAAGCGTCAGCCGCTGCCCACGTGCACGCAAGTCCATCGCCTGCCCGGTGCATAGTTCCTCTGCTTTTTGCGCGGAATAATCGATCAATTGCAGCACCGTTTCTGGTGCGAAGCCGTTTAACGAAGCTTGCTCACGAATACTTTTCTGAATTAGAAATAGCCCGCTTAACTCCGCTGTCGCGCTATCATGCAGCTCATGCAGTGTCATTCGCCCACGCCGTGTTGACGCATTGTCCTGTGATGGCAAATCGTCGAAAATAAGCGATGCTGTATGCATATATTCCAGCGAGCGCAGCAGTGGCATAACGACCTCCTGTTGCAGCCCATAATGCTGTACCGCCATTACCCAAGCGACAAGCGGACGCAGCCGTTTGCCCGAGCCTTGCAAACTGTAATTGACCGCATCGATCAACAGCTCATTCATCGGCAGCAAGCCATCGCGCTTAGCGAGTGGCAATGTTTCGTTCAGATGCTGCCGTACCGTCTCTATCGTCTCGCGAAACTCCGCCTGTTGTTCCCGCTCCTGCCGCAAATGCACTAGCATCTCATCGCGCAGCAGCTTGTCGAGGAAATCCACATCTTCCGCCTGCCGCACCATCTGCTGGACGATCCGATTCAGCCGTGGCATGCCGCTCGTCAGCAGCTCCATCGTTTCTGCATACCGCGCTGCACCGAGCCGCTCGTATGCACGCTTCAAACCGTTAATCGCCCGCGCGAGAATCACTTCGCGTGTCTGCTCATCCGCCCGATACACCTCATGCACCAAATAATGAATGACCGCCCAATACATTTCAAACGGATTGAGCAGATCGTTCCGCTGTTGGTAATATTTCAAATAGTACGTATACGGTGTTACCGCACCATGTGCAAGATCATCGAACATATCGGCAAAGTCGTCGGCAAGCTGGTTATAAATCCCATAGCAAAATGTACGCAGATCAAAGCCTTCATTTTCCTCTGCCCCAATAATCGACCGTGCCACTAGACGCGAGCAAGCTGATTTTAAAATGACCGGCACATATAGCTGCTCATTCGTATACGTACTATCTTCCAGCGTACGCGTGCGATCCACATCTTGCGCCTGAAAAAACACATACGCCTGCTCGAAAAAGAGCTGCTGCCCACCTGACTGCTGCTGCCTTGCCTTAATGTACTCAAACGCCTCTCGCAGCTCACTATGAATATACCGAATTAGCTGCGGCTGACTGCCCGACCAATCGCCCAGTTTCGGCACCGAGCCGGTTAATAACGCACTACGAATAAGGCGCGCATAATGCTCTTTTTCCTGTACTGACAACAATGCCGAATCCAATAGATCGTCGATAAACGGATACGTTAATCCATATGCATAACCGAGTCGAATCGCCTCATCCAGTCTGCGCGAACGCTCGGTCTGCGGCACCGATGCATCCATTTCCTCTACCGCATGCAGCACAACACCGACGATAATTTTGATCAGCTTACGCTGCGCCTGCTCCGCATTTAGCTCTGCCGGAATATGCGCCGTTACCTGTTGCAGCTTGTCCAGCACCCAGATGACCGCATCTTCCACCCGTTCACGCTGTGCCCAGCGATACACCCCATCCATACTTATAAACTCCGGTAATTGCGCATCATTGCCTGCCCCCGTATCGGAACGCAGCAATTTGTTTTTCAGACTGTCCACCACTTCCTGCACCCGCTGTTGCGTATGTGGCGCATCAAGTGCACGCCCTAGATCGCGCATATAAATGTACGACACACTACGCTGTAAATAACGATCCAACTTGCCTGTAGTATGCAGCCATTGGATATAACGACGATCATCGTTTGAATTAGGCTGCCACTTCATCGGTAGCCAGCGCAACAAACGCGACGTTAATGACAAATGCCTACCTTTCCACTGCCGAAAATCTTCAATCAGCCCATTTTCAAACGTACGCTCGCTCACATGACGATCAAGCTGGTTAAAATAATGAACCGCCTTCCGCTCCGCTTCCACATACGCTTGCTCTGCCGCCATCTGCTTATTGTCCAACCGCTTGCTAAATGATCTATTCATAAGGCATTCCCTCAAATTCTGTTCGTTATTTGTCGTTAGTATCCGGTAATACGCCTAATCGATGAGACGGTTACGGAATAATCGAGCAAGTAATCACAAAAAGTGAAGTACAACTCCAAACGATATCGCAATATTTTGAGAAACAGTCATAATTCCAAAACTATATTAGACAAAACGTATCCTTACATTGTTATTAATATTCATATATACTATTACAAGCTAGTAGCTAGTATGTCGAAAGGGATGAGGACATGTTGATCGATGAAAAAACTTCTTTAGAGGACTTATTTAAAAAGGCAATTTCTACTTTACATGAGGTAAATTCCAATGATCGAGAATTTGTTGTAAAAGACCTGTTTAGAGGCTTTGAATGGAACAGAATACCTAAAGGAAATAGAACCAAACTGGGTAGTATGTTTTTTAATTATGCAAAAAATGATTCCAGAAACCTCATCATACCTTTAGGCAAAACTGCACAAAATCAACAACTGTATAAAATAAAACAGTAATATTTAACAACCTGAGAGGAAACATAATGAATATTATAAAAAATAAAGGGAATATAGGAACGTTTATTTTAAATAAAAAACAACCTATTCATCGATGGTATAAATATGACGAAGGATACTCAAGTGAGTTTATATATAAAGAAATTGAAAACCTACCTATACATCCTACAAGTTTATTTGAGCCTTTTGCTGGCTCTGGAACAACGCCTCTAGTAGCTTCCTCCATAGGAGTTCAATCTTTTTATACAGAAATGAATCCTTTTATGCGATTTGTTACCGATACCAAAATTAATGCTGTAAGAAAATCAATCAAAAAGAAATTTGAAGTAGTTGATACGTTAAATAATTTCTCGAATCTAATTATGAATTCTGCCCCTTCACTTAACCAACATATTATGATCGGCGGCTTTGAAAAATTTTATAAACTCCCCGTATTATCGGAGCTTTTATTTATAAAAAATAAAATCAAAAATATATCAGATGTCGACTGTCAAAGTTTAGCCAATCTTGCATTAGCCGCCATTGTAGTACCGGTATCTAATATGATCAAACGAGGCGATCTTCGCTATGCTAAAGAAGGCGAGAAAAACGTAGAACATTTTAATGTAAAATTACAATATAAGCACAAATTAGAACAAATTATTGAGGATTTATCCATTTTAGAATTAGAGGAGTATGCCGAAGCCATATGTATCGGAGAGGATGCCCGCACAGCTATACCGCCTATGCAAGTAGACTGTATTATAACATCGCCACCCTATTTAAATGGAACTAATTATATACGAAATACCAAATTAGAATTAAATATTTTAGACTTTGTCGAATCGGAAAGCGAATTAAAGATACTTCACTCAAATGGCATCATTGCGGGAATAAACAACGTTTCTAGTCGCAGAGAAGTCATTAACTCCATACCTGAACTGGTTCCTATTCTCCAAAAATTAGAACCTGTTGCTTACGATGTACGAATTCCCAAAATGGTTATAGGCTATTTCAATGATATGAGTAACTTTTTCTTAAACGCTTCCAAAGCAGTCCGTCATAAAGGGTATTTAGTAATGGATATTGGAGATTCTCAATTTGCTGGGATTCATATTCCGACCGATTCTTTATTAACTATAATTGCTGAAAAATACGGTTTTAATCTATATGATCAAGAAACATTAAGAACTCGTAGATCCAAAAATCAAATGATTCTTTCTCAAAAGGTGTTGCGATACCAGCTAAACAAAAAAGGAGGGTAATGATGCTGCTTCAATCCATATCTAATACAGATTGTTATCGATTAAAAGCTCAACAGTTTATGGAAAATCTGCCGTATAAACAACCTCCCTTTGATGGACGAAATTGGGGGCATGCTTGGCACTCACTTTGTTCTTATCATGGGAAATTAAAACCTTCTATTGCTTACCATTTAATTCGCAATTTCACGGAAAAAGGCGATAAAGTGCTTGATCCAATGAGTGGAGTTGGAACAATTCCTTTTGAAGCCAGCTTACAAGGTAGAATAGGTATTGGGAATGATTTAAGCGAGTTGGCTTATATTGTAACGAGGGCAAAGTTAATTAGACCGAATCATTATGAAGTTGATAAAGTGTTGCAAGACCTTGAACTTTTCATCGCATTAAATAAACGACAATATGCTCAAGACCATATTCCTTACGGTAAATTCGGGTTAAACAAAACTATTCCTGAATACTTCCACCCTGATACGTATTCTGAAATCTTGGCGGCACGTTCTTTTTTTATTGATCGAACTTATGATATTTCAGATGAGGAAGCTTTTATTTTTTCTTGCTTCCTGCATGTATTACACGGCAATCGCCCTTATGCATTATCACGTAATTCGCATCCATTAACTCCATACGCACCGACAGGAGAGTTTGTATATAAAAATGTGTTGAAGCATATCAAACAGAAGATCGAACTGTCTTACAAAAAGGGAGAGTTTGCAGAGTTTAAAAACGGGACAGCTATATTAGGTGATTTATTTAATCTAGATCATCAGTTTTTTGAAGAAATAGACGTAATCATTACATCACCTCCTTTTGTAAACTCTATAAAATTTTTTCAAAATAATTGGATGCGTTTGTGGCTTTCTGGATGGGAGCCGCATAATTTCAAGGAAGCAAATGATCGCTTTTTAGAAGGCAAACAAAATAAAAGCTTAGATATATACAATGAATTTTTTCGTGTTTTGCATTATGTATTAAAGCCTAAAGGGAAAATGATTTTACATTTAGGAAAATCGGAAAAATGTAATATGGGCGCAGAATTAAGTAAGTACGCTGCTACTTATTTTGACTTTATACATTTAGGAACAGAAGATGTCTCACAACATGAAAAACACGGAATTTCTGATAAAGGGAATACGACAGATCACCAATTTTTATTTTTACAAAAAAAATAATTCCTTAATAACTCTCGAACAGACACTTTAGCGTCTGTTGGAGAGTTATTTTTTTAGCTATCATACTATTATTAGGAGGTAAGTTAATGATTCCATTACAAAAAAGTACATTTTCGAAATTAGTAGGTAAAAGAGTGCGTAAACTGCGAGAAGAAAAGAGATGGACGCGTGAACAATTAGCAGAAGATTCAGCTTTACACGTTAATTCGATTAAATCAATAGAATTAGGAGAAAAGATGCCTAGCATTTATACCGTTTATAAAATTGCCTTTAGCTTAAACATGAAATTAGAGAATTTAGTGTCTGAACTATAAAATTAAAGGGGCGATTGGATTGGAAAAAAAATTATTCAGAACCTATAAACGTCGAGCTGTAACTAGAAAAAGTGGTTTTAAAGCTTCGGGTATTAAAACTGGTGGAGAGTGTATTATTTTAGACTGTGATTCCGTAGTGATGGAAAGTTCGACAGCGACCCTTACTTTCGAAAATAATGACATGCAGCTTGAATCGTTATTTGAAATGGATTTAGGCATTATAGCATTTGGAGGATATATAAAATCAACTGCTCCCATTTCGCTTGAATTAGGTTTGAGCTACCAATTGGAGAATGGTCTGCTCATTCATTCTTCTAAGAAATTGAGCAATGAATTGAAATCGAATACTTGGAATGGAATAGGTCACCATGTCGAACAGCAAATGGAGCCCTCTATACAAACTATAGTAGAAAAAGCTACTGTAACATTAACTATTCACAGTTTGCCAGGAACAACTTTAAGTTTCGCCTCGATTGATTTTGATTGCGTTTCGTATAGAGATTATTTATCAAAAGACTTTTATAAACCCTTCTCAAAAAAAACTAAGGAGCACATACCCCATATTTATTATTTAGCTACCGAAAAAGCGTTAGATGCTCGTTTAGTAGCCACAGAAGGTATAAATACCGTTTCTCGTAATATAGAATCTATCGTTCTAAAAGGCTGTAATCGCTGTACCCGATATTTGCCAATTAATATTTTGCACGAAGAAGATAGATTAGCATTTTCCTTACATTGTAAGAAAAAAGCTCCTTGTACACATTCTCTCTTTTCTTCGTATAAAATTGATAACTATGAAGAAGCGCTAGAGAGCAGTTCTATAGATCGACTAAATAGTGTAGTCAAAAATGCAAACGTAGTTTCATATTATGGGCACCAATTAGAATGCAGAGCATGCAAAAAATTTTATGTGAACAATGCCTTAAATCCTCTCAGAAATGCGCAACAATTTAAAGAAGATGGTCTACGCCGTAGAGCCTTAGAAAAACTTGTTAACTCTTTACTAGATCATGACCTGATCCATCACGAATTTGAACATAGAACTAAAAAACAATTTTCTGAATATATATGGAAAAAATTCGACAAAAGATGCTTTAAATGCGGAGAAAAACTGAAAATCAATGAAATGCACCTAGACCATACTATGCCTTTAGCTTATTTATATCGTTTAGATGAAACAGCTACTTGCTTATGCGCTATACACAACTCGCAAAAAAGAGACAGCTTCCCTATAAACTATTATTCTGAACCGCAAAAATTAGAAGAACTTGGCCAGATTACGGGTTTGCCAATCGATATACTCACTTCACAAGAAGCTAATCCTGAAGTAGTAAACAAATTAAAAGAACATGTCGTATGGTTTTTCGATGAGTTCTTAATGGAGACAGAACATCAAAAAGAGAAAGATGGGATTGTAGTAGCTGATAAAATTTATGAGTCATTAGTACGAGTTTTGAAAAGTACGGGTATTAATCTTTTAGAAGAATATCATTTGATAACAGGTAAATATCCTTCCTCAATCAAATTAACGTAAACAGCAATAAAATATAAAGAAAAAAGTGCAGCCATAGCAGCACTTTTTTTCCTTTATATTTTAATTTACATAACGATCACCCCAACTTATACCCACAATTCGGACAAAAATTCGCCCCTTCATTTTTCGCGCCACAGTTCGGGCAGAAATTCGGACGCGAACCGCTGGATGCAGCAGCCGAATCGGCATTACCGCCATTAGCATTAGCACCGTTTGCCTCACCACTAGCTGACGAATTACCCGCAGCCGAACTACCGCCGGAACCTGCTCCATTTTGCCCATTACTATTCCCTTGCCCGGCTTGCTGGTTATTGTTCTGATTCATATTTTTCATCATTTCATTCGCCATATTCATGCCCATCATCATGCCTGCCATATCGGAAGCTATGCCGCCACCTTGCACTTTGCCGGATGCGATGCCATCGGTCATGCTTGCCTGCTGGTATTTTTGCATATCGCCAATCATGCCGTAAGAAGCATTTTTCGTAATCATATCCTGAATTTCGGGCGGGTAGTTAAAGCTCATCACCTGGAAACCGGTAATGCCGATCCCGATGTCCATCATTTGCATATCCAGATCATCACGAATGCCGTTTGCAATATCCGCTGCATTGGCTTGCAGATTGAACATATCTTTCCCTTCACGCGTAATCCATTTCATGAGCAACTGATCCAGTACGGACGTAATGCGAATTTTTACATCCTCAACGAGATAGCTCTGCTTAATGCCAGCTACTTTATCGATCAATGCTACATAATCGCTCACTTTAAAATTAAATGTACCGTTCGCACGAATCGGCATCCCACCTGGCAATTGCGGTGCTGGAATGAGAATCGGACTTTGCGTTCCCCAACGTACGGTGAATTCCTTTGTGTTCACAAACAACACTTCAACCCGCATCCCACTATTAAAACCAAATTTAAAGCCTTTCAATGTCGACAAAAACGGAATAATATCCGATTCCACATTAAACGAGCCTTCATCTTTAAAAATCCCTTCAATTTTGCCATTATTCAGAAAAATGGCATCCTGTCCCGAACGAATGATCAGCTTGCTGCCTTTTTTAATTTCACGATTGCTCCATTTCCAAAAGATCATATCATCGCGAAATTCTTCCCATTCCACTACATTAGCAAACTGGTTTCTAAAAAAACCCATTTTATTGTCCTCCTTTGGCTATGCCGATATTAAAACAAGTCTTGTACGCAAACGATTTGGCTATAGTCAACCTACCCGCTTTAAAACGACCCTCTGCTCCCACTATGCGAATTGCCGCCACTGCTTGTGCCACCGCCACCACTACTGCCGCTGTTACTGCTACGCTCGATTTTTCGTTTGGACACGGATGTGCGCACGAATCGATCATATTGATCAAGCAAACCGGAAGCGTTCGTATCTTCATAGGTGGCACGGCTAACGGTGACACGTCCGCCGGAGCGTGCAGCCATAATCCAGACGATGATAATACCGAGCAGCAATGAAGCCAAAACTTGAAACCAACCGTTTAGCAAAATATTGTTCGGATTCACGCCCAGTTTATAATTCATATACTTTGACGATAATTGGATATAAAGCTCAAATGCCGTCGTGTAATCGCCACTGCTCAAATACGGCGTAATTTTGTCGCGAATCAAATCCAATCGACTGTCATTGAGCAATGTTTTCGCTTTGCCAAAACCGGCAAGATACACCTCACGGTTGCGCATATCCATCGTCAACACTACCGCATTGCCAAAGCTTGTATCATACCCAAAACCTTTACTATCATACAAATCCTCGGTTAAAATTTGCACATCCGTATTGTGCGGATTGTCGGTCGTATAAATGACAAAATCCGTTTCCTGGATCGGCGCGTATTCATTCGCCATTCGATTCACTGCTTGCCGTTGTTGCTCGCTCAGCAGCCCGGCATCATCATACACTAGCTTTTTGTTGCCGACCGGTTCGGTAGCGGACGCATATACCGTCTGCTGCCCCGTCGCCATCGTGATCCCTAGCCACATGATCGATGCTAGCAGCACAATCGGCAGGCACCGACGAAGTGATGTAAGCAGCACTGGCAAAGAGCTGAAGCTCCCATACTTGTTTGATTTGCCCCTCTCTCGGTCACAGCCATGTGTAGTATGTACATATTGATCATAATATTGCTCATACTTAAGCTGGCTAGCGATGCCTTTAACAGACTGATCAGTTGCACGTACATCTGCTGCTCGCTCTACATTGGCTAATTCAGCTTTATTCCGATTTCCATTCTGTCCATCGCTCACAGCAGATCACCTCCTAGCGCCCATGTAATCAAGCGCATGCCTATCCATGTCGTCGCCGCAATACCTGCTCCCCAGGCAAATATTTTGCCTTTACTTAGCGGCGGTTTACCGACAACTTTACCGGTCTGCCCATTCATCGCAAACAGATACGACTTTTGTTTAAAATTATAATTGACCATCCAGACTGGCAGCAGCGCATAATCGGCACGCTGCACATGGGTGTCCACCTGGCGCTCGGTATACGTAACGCTCGTATAACCGCTGACGGTCGATGAGATCGCAGCATCGATATAGCCCATCGTTTTATCTTTGGCACGCGGCAGCAGCTGCTCGTCGTCATAGTTGTATTTTTCCGCAATATATCCGGCAAGATACGGTGTTTTGAACGATTTTAGCTCCTGATACGGAAATGGCTCCAATTTGTCCATTAACTCGTCATTTAATTTTTCAGAAGCATCGATTGGCAGATTGACGTAATGTAGGCGCATTTTGCGGTAAATGTCATAATAGCTCGTCTCTGTATACTCATAATCCCCTTGTGTATACGTACGTACCCGTGTTGCTTGCCCACGCGCTTCCACCATATTATGTAATTCATACAACCAAAACGGCACATACATACCGATCATACTTTTAACCCGGTCTGCACTCATAAAACCGGCTGGTGTGAGTCGACCGCCTTTACACCATTTGCGAAACGCTTCCTGTGCTTGCTGTTCGTTGATTTTAAACGGCAACACCGTTTTGGGCGCAAATGCACCGCTCAAGCGCTCAGTCAACACGACCGGGGAAGCGCAAAAACTACAAGCTGTCGCACTCGTCTCCGGTTCGATCACCAGCTCAGCACCACAGTTTGGACATTGATACGTCGTCTGCACGGCACCTGGCACAAATGGAATCTCGTTGATCGGATCAGGTAGCTGCTCAATATCATCTTTCCTGCCACAACTCGGACAGGCTAGCATACCGGTAGCGCTATCAAACATTCTGCTGCTACCGCAGTTTGGACATTTATAATCAATGACAGGCATCGTTTTATTCACCTCAATCGTTTTACATGTGTAGTGGACATACAGCTTAAATGGTGCCAGACAGCACGATGAACGGATACGTATCGACTACGAGCTCACAAAGCAACTCGCTGCCAATTAGCAATCGCTTTTATTCATACTATACATCCAGCGCCGGATGATCCGTAATTTATGCACATCATAATTCTGTTTATGAAACGTGTACATCTACATAAAACAAGCGCATTCTCTCCAAAGTATAGAGCGTTCACATCGTATCATCATCTGCCGCACCAATAGCCGATTGGATCATTAATGAAACTGATTTGATGATGAAACACTAATCACAATGGCGAACATGTAAACAGACGCGCTCATTAGCGCAACAAGCCAATCAAGCGCTGCACTATCGTAGTGACGAGACAGCATCATACTCACGCTTTCGTTATGTTTACGCTAGTTCCCAGTCTGCTTCAACTGTTCCAGCTCTTGCTCTGGTGTGGACAGCGCTGTATGCTCCGGCTGTTTATTCATGCCTGCTTCCAAACGTGCGATCAGCACATCCAAGTCTTCCTCCTGCTGTCCGCTACGCACTTCAGCCCATGCTTCCGCTTCATGCAGCGCCTGCTGCGCACGCTGCTCCATCGTCTGTAGCGCATCTGCTGCCGAACCGCCTGCTGTCTGGGCTGCTGCCGCATTCTGGTTGCTTTGCAGCTCAACATAACGCGTTTGCAGCGTATCCAGATCAGCAACGAGTTTATGCTGCATTTCTTTCATCACCGTCGCCTTGGCAGCTGCGCGCTCATAAGCAGCCTGTAGCTCCGCATGTGTGGCAGCCATGCTCGCCTTTTTTTCCAAAAAACGCAGCGCTGCCCGTTCATCGCCTTGCTGCACCGACTTTTCCGCATACCGTTGCAACTTGCTAAGCTCGGCGCTACTTTCAGCTAGTGCGCGCTCTGTCCGACTTTGTTCCGCCAGCACTGCCGCCGTCTCCGCTTTCACTTGACCAAGTTCACTCGTAAATTGCTCTAGCGCTTGTTTTGCCGTACGTGCCGGATCATCCGAGCGTTGCAGCAAGCTATACACATTCGCTTTCATCACATCTCGAAATCGTGTCCATATGCTCATCACCGTTCATTCCTTTCGTACAATGTATATGTAGTATTGTACCCGAATCATGATACGGAAAGCTCATTTTTCTGGATAGAAACAGAGATTATCGTTTATAAAATAGTGAATAAACCGTGCTGAGTGCTACCGAGTACAAATTATGTATTTAGATTAGCGATCATTAGCCATCAATAAACCGTATTGCCACATGATGACGCTCACGTCTGTATTTATAACGACCCTGTGCATACGGATCGCAGTGAATCGACGCTATAGCTACCTACTCACTAAACACCATTCTTGCCAAAATAGACAAAACAAATAGCCGTTCCTACCCTGATAAGGGAAAACGGCTAAAACATGTATAACATATACTAAACATTGTATACGATACAGGTACGGTACCTGCTTAATTTTTTTTCTGATTTGGGCTTGTATTAGTTAATACAGGCAATAGTCTTTCACTTTTTTCCATCAAAGAGTTGCATTGACCGCATCTTGGCTGAACCGACAAAACAAAATTATCTCTCATCCAACCATTGCACTTTTCATTCGTACATGACCAGATCGCCGTCATTTCTTCCGGAAGATCATCCATCGGGCTTTTCCGTGAATAGTACAAGCAGCATCCTTCTTTCTTCGTTGGAGTTTTTAAGTGAAAAAAAAGTCCCAATATGATGGTTGGGACTTTCCTACAGCATATAGCAGTATTACAGTTTTACAACGTTCTCAGCTTGTTGACCGCGTTGGCCTTGAACAACGTTGAATTGTACACGTTGACCTTCGTCCAGGGATTTGAAGCCGTCGCCTTGGATCGCGCTGAAGTGTACGAATACATCGTCTCCACCTTCAACCTCGATAAAACCAAAACCTTTGTCCGCGTTAAACCATTTCACTGTTCCTTGTTGCATAATTTGTTGCCTCCCAAAAAATAAGTTTACATGATCTTCAAACTTTAAAAAAAATCACATATTGTACAAGGCTACACGATCAAAATTGCAACCCTCTACAATATGTGACTCAGGTTCAAATTCCAATATATTCATTATAGCACACCTATTACAGATGAACAAGTTGTATATTATCAATGCGCAAAATAAATCCACAACGGCGTGTGCAAACTAAAGCGATCCCGCAGCGGCTGAAGCTTAGCAGTGAAAACGTAACGGATGGGCACAAACTCATACATTGACCGCCTTAAATAAGCAGTGTGATCGTGCATAGCAGCGATGTTCTCCTGCTACGATTCCAATGTATTTTCATAAGATGTAATCCATCAGATAGTGAATTTAAGCTGGTCAATGTACTAGAGCACATACTCTTTTACGCATGCGCTCTACCCCATCCACTCATTCCCGTCATGCTTCATTTTGTAATCACACCAGTGTGTACATCAACATCATAACTTTTTGGCAAACTCATTTAATTGCGCCGACATTTGATGAATATCCTCGATATGTGCCAATATTTGCTGATTCGCTTCCGCCTGATGATCCAATGTGCCGGCAATCGATTCAATCGCCTGTCGCATCGATGTCGTCACATGGGCAAACATATTTACCGTCGCCTGAATCGATTGCGCTGAATCCGATGTTTCATGAGATAGCTTGCGCATTTCACGAGCGACAATGTCAAAGGTGCGCCCAAACTCTTTTGCATGAGCCGCTTCAATCGCCGCATTAATACCAAGTAGCTGCGTCTGATCCGCCACGCTACGCACGGTAGCGGTCACTTTATTAATGCCTTCCACCTGCTCGGTCGTCTGCAATACGAGCGCCAGCAATTGTTTGGCAGTATCGACGAGTTGAAGCGCACTGCCGGACATGTCGTTTACCTGTGCACTCGTTTTGGAAAGGGACAGCTCGATATTATCAGCAATCGTAATTAATTCAGTTGGCTTGCGCAACTGAATCGCCAAACCACCGATCACCTGCCGATCCTCATTATGAACCGGAATTGCCGTACCGATAAATTCAAATCCATAAAAATGAGCCGGCACTTCCGCCTTTAACGATATATTCTCGGTCAGTGCCTTGTACAAAGGTTCATTGGGGTCCAACTTCTGCCCGACCGCAATCGACAAATTAATATTTTGCCCCGGCCAATACCCGATAAATTGTTCCAGATCACATAATGCAATCGACAGATCAGCCGGAATTGCCGCTTTCATAATCGGAATTACATTCATCATCTCATTCAGTAAAGTCGCTCTACTCATCGTACTTCACCTCAGCTCGTATTTCGATACATTAGATGCCATATTAGTACATTCAATACCATTGCTAACTGGGACATTGTAGGACATTTGTTGGTTGGACAATACTATTTACATGGTGGACATTGCAGCAGTATATAGCGATATAGGGCAGTTTGAATAATGTTGATTAGGGTAAACGAGTTGCCACCAATATCATTACATACCTTCTGCTTAGGAGTGGATGGGGATGTGCAAAATAGAAGGAAACTTACTTTTCAAATTCGATTTCACGAAATATAAATAAGGAAAGAAACCGTTTGCAAACATACAACTATTCAGCGTTAATTCATTAAAATAACGAGCATTCCACAAACGAGAACAATATCCAACTTCTTTGGAAAACGTCAGTATAGATGTAAGCCAACATATGATCTACAGGCATTTTTTATTTAAAACATACTGCTATCATTTGCAAAAAAACGCTTCGTATAAGGCTACATGCTAAAACTGCACCAACGTCCTCTGCGCGTTATATCAGCTTATAAAGATCAGCTTATAAAGGGACGAAGTTAGTCTTATTTTAATTGAATTGCAGGCTTGTGTATATAGTTGTCATCACAAATATATAAGGAAAATATGACTGTAATTACTTGACATATTCGTTTTAATGATAGTGGTTTTGTGCCGGATAATTGTGGGTGGGAAAGGTTGTTGTGGGTGGGATGAATTGGATAATAAATAGAGGATAAAGTGCGCTGAAACTGCGCTCCTAACAGCTGGAACATATGGCTTAGCATAGGTTAGACCTTTATCGTAAAGTGTATAGATTAAAACGATGTCTATGTTTGATAATAATGCCACAAAAGCTGCATATTCAGATTCGGAATATGCAGCTTTTGATATGAAAATAGGATTGATTAGCTAACATTCATTTATATAGAAGAATTATTGCATTACTTTACAACAATCTTTAAAACAATGCCTTTAAACACATCTTGCTAAGGCGTATCTTCAAACTGCTGTACAAACCAGGTCGTTCGATATGGTTAGTTCGCGTCAGACGGTGTTGTACATGTGGCTCATTTCATTGGAAACGTAACCTTTTCGAACGATAGACAGCATGAGTTTAGCGGTTTGAAAACATTGCCCAGAGCACCAACCTCGATTGCAACTCTGCCACTCCCCCCTACCTAACCAACTCCCGCTCCTTCAACTGCACAATATCATGCCCTGTCGGATTCTGAAACACACGCAAGCCAAATGTCGGTGCCACCGCAAAAATATGATCAAAAATATCCGCCTGCACCCCTTCATACACCGCCCAAGCAATACTGTTGCTAAACGCATAAATTTCCAGCGGCAACCCGTTATCACCTGGCTCCAACTGACGCACGATCAGCGTCATATCTTGATGAATTTGTGGATGATTTTGCAAATACTGATGAATATACGCCCGAAACACCCCGATATTCGTCAACTGTCTGCCATTCACATTACTGTCCCGATTGATCTGACGCTCCATATTGTACGCCTCAATTTCTTCCAGTCTGGACGATACATAATCGGTGATATAATGAATTTTGCGAAATTCATTGATCATTTCCGGCGTGCAAAAGCGGATACTGCTCGTATCGATGCGAATGCTGCGCTTAATCCTTCTGCCGCCCGCCGCCTGCATCCCACGCCAGTTTTTAAACGAGTCCGAGATCAGCGCATAGCTAGGAATCATCGTAATCGTTTTATCAAAGTTCATCACTTTGACCGTATTGAGCGTAATATCGATTACATCGCCATTAGCATCATATTTCGGCATCTCAATCCAGTCGCCCACCCGCACCATATCGTTGGATGACAACTGAATCCCTGCCACTAGACCGAGAATGGAGTCTTTAAAAATCAACATCAACACCGCCGACAGCGCACCCAACCCACTCAAAATAATGAGCGGATTTTGCCCGATCAGATTGGAAATAATAATAATGCCGCCGATAATAAACAACACAATCTTCGCTACCTGAATGTACCCACGAATCGGACGGATTTTGGCAACTTCAAATGACCGATAAATCGCATCAAACGCATTCAGCAGCGCATCCAATACAAGGATCGCCACCATAATCGTATACGTCATCGCCGCCTTTTCAATCAACCGTTGATAAGCCGGAAAAACAGGCGCCGCATAATAAATAATAATCGCCGGCACGAGCTGGGACAGTTTATGAAACACCCGTTTCTCCACGATAATATTGTCCCATGTGTACCGGTTGTTGTTAACGATATGTATAATCGTCCGAAGTACAATTTTCTGCGTAATCCAATTCGCCAGTATACAGATGAGCGCGATCCATACAATCATAATGATATTGGCTGCATAACCGATTACAGCTTCGTGCATACCTAGATGCTGAAGCTGGTATTTGATAAAATTCATTGTTGTTTGCGTTCCTCCTGAGTTTAGATGTATTGGGTTATTATTATAAAGGAGTAAACCGTGTGAAATAAAGTTTGCTACGATATGTATCTTATATAAGAACAGATAAGTACCGAACGTAATCATTCAGCCATGAATTAAGCAATACGGACGCTATATCAGCACGTACCTATCCATTTATCTATGAATAGCAGCAAACATACAGTTTACTTTTCAAACTTTACCTACTACTTCGTCATGCAAGCGTATAAGCCGAAATAATATAGCAATCTCATCTTCCAACATTAAGTATTGTACATGTATGATCGTTACGCATATTACACTACACAATCACACATCATCGTTATGACCGATCAAAACGGTAGGCTGTCGAGACGCCACCTATCTACTTTTCAGAGATACCAAAAGCAGAGCTAAACGTAGCCTGATCATGTAGTTTTAAGCATCATTTAAATCGATTCACCCTAAAAAAGTGAGATTTGCCCTATAAAAAAAGTGCCAGAAAAGTCCGCTGGACTTTCTCGACACTCTGTCTGAGCAAACACTTAAATGTAACTGTTTTAATGATCGTATACAGATAACGATCCAACCGCCAAAAAAAGGCGACTTCGGCTAAAAACAATTGTACAAAATAACTATACTCTGACGATTAAACATACATCTATTATAGTCTTTACCGCTTACTTCGCCCAATACTGCTCCGCAATCCGCTGCCCTTGATCAATTTTCGCCCACTGCTCGTCCTCAGTCAGCTCATTCCCACCGTCACAAGAAGCAAAACCACACTGATGCGACAACAGCAAACGATCTTTGCCGATAATGCCGGACGCTTCATCCAGCAGGCGCAGTACCCGTTCTTCATCATCAAGCGTATTCGTTTTGGAAGATAGCAGACCGAGTACGATTTCCGTATTTGGTTTGTCCTTGAACACAGCTAGCGCTTCCAGCGAACCGGCACGATCATCATCCCACTCCAGGAAGAAACGATCGTATTTGAGCTGTTTTAGGAACAAATTGGCGATCTTCGCATAGGAACCATCACCCATATGACGGGAATCGTAGTTACCACGGCAGTTATGCGTCCACATTTTCAGACCGAGGCTATGACCGTAGTCGATAATCGTATTGTTAATATCGATAAATTCAGCCGCAATTGCCTGTACTTCCTCTTGATTCACATGCTCCCCTGTGTACGGCGAGTTTGGATTGTCCTCTGCAAACAATTCCCACAAACAATCATCAAATTGCAAAATCGTACCACCAACAGCCGCAAAATCGTCCACGAATTCTTTATACGCCTTAATAAGCCCTGCTTTAAGCTCCTGCGTATTTTTATACACAGAATCTTCACGACCGATATTATCCGACCACGACAGCTCGCCAAAAATATGCGATGGCGAAGGTACACATAGCTTCGTTTCCCGATCACCAGCACGTTCTTGTAGCTTTTTAAACACTTCGATAAAATGATTGTTTTTCCCGCTTAACTCACCCGTAATGCGCAGACCGATATCTTTGCGTGTCTCATACGTAGAGCTGCCATCTGTATCACGGAAAAAATAGCCATGATCTTCAATATAACGCTCCATCCCCTCAAAACCCCACACAAAATCCCGATGCCACATCGATTTGGAATATTCCCCGTCCGTAATAATCGATAAATCGTGCTGAATTTCTTTTTCGATAACCGCTTGAATCGCTCGATCTTCACACTGCTCGTAACCTTCAAATTCCTGGTAAAACGGATATTGGATATCATCGCGATGCTCAATTTGCTTTTTATACTCCAACAAGTCAGCCGGACGAAGCAAACTGCCTACGATTTGAAATTTATCGCTCATATGGAAAATCCCCCTGCTTCGTTTAGATTTATAGGATAATGCTCATTGTAATCGTCGCTTGCTGTATAGGTATATGGTAACATGGGCGAGCGCGGTATAAACGGTACAAGACCAGCAATTAGAGCAAGACAAGCTACCCGTATTTATCCTTTTTTACTTCGCCCAATACTGCTGCGCAATCCGCTGCCCTTGATCGATCTTCGCCCACTGTTCATCCTCAGTCAGCTCATTCCCACCATCACAAGAAGCAAACCCGCACTGATGCGACAACAGCAAACGATCCTTCTCAATAATATTGGAAGCCTCATCCAGCAAACGCAATACACGTTCTTCGTCATCCAATGTGCTCGTTTTGGAAGACAGCAGTCCTAGCACCACTTCCGTATTCGGCTTATCTTTAAAAACCGCCAGCGCTTCCAGCGAACCGGCACGATCGTCATCCCATTCCAAGAAGAAACGGTCGTATTTCAGCTGCTTTAGAAACAAATTCGCAATCTTCACATAGGAGCCGCCGCCCATATTGCGCGAATCGTAGTTACCACGGCAATTATGCGTCCACATTTTCAGACCAAGACTGTGACCGTAGTCGATAATAATATTGCTAATATCGATAAACTCGGTTGCCAGCGCCTGCACTTCTTCCTGGTTAATATGCTCGCCTGTATACGGAGAGTTCGGATTGTCATCCGCAAACAGCTCCCACAAGCAATCGTCAAATTGCAAAATTTTACCGCCCGCCGCCGCAAAATCATCTACAAATTCCTTATATGCCTTCACAAGCCCTGCTTTCAGCTCTTGGGTATCTTTGTATACCGAATCCTTGCCACCGATATTATCCGACCACGACAGCTCGCCAAAAATATGCGATGGCGAAGGCACACACAGCTTCGTATCCCGATCGCCAGCACGCTCTTGCAGCTTTTGGAACACTTCGATAAAATGATGATTTTTCCCGCTTAGCTCACCCGTAATGCGCAGACCGATATCCTTACGCGTCTCATACTTCGAGCTGCCATCCGTATCGCGGAAAAAATAACCATGATCCGCAATATACCGCTCGACGCCATCAAAACCCCATACAAAATCCAAATGCCACATCGATTTGGAATATTCGCCGTCGGTAATGATGGAGAGATCGTGTTGGATTTCTTTTTCGATTACAGATTGAATCGCACGATCTTCACACTGCTGGTAGCCATCGAATTCCTGGTAGAACGGGTACTGGATGTCGTCGCGGTGCTCAATTTGTGTTTTGTATTCTAACAGCTCAGCCGGACGAAGCAAGCTGCCTACGATTTGGAATTTATCACTCATATGGGAATCCTCCTAATTGGTTTGGGTTTGTTTCAGCTGTTCGTTTATTTGGTGATGCGAATTGTCGGTTGGTTGTTGTATAGGACTATTTTAGCATGAGTAGGAGGGGGGGACGTAAGCTGAAAAGGTATGGCTAGTTATAGGGAGGGACTATGGCAAGGTTAGGAAAAGGTTATAGCTAGTCAATAGATTATATTTATAATCGTCGTATACTAAGTTGTTAAGTGCATTATTACACTATTTCTCATAAATCCAAGAGCTTGTTCTGTTCTACATAGTTTCTCATGAGTCCACACATAATAGCTAACTTCCTATTCGTGGAGTGCTTGTCGATAAATTAGTATTGTACGGTAATCGCAAATGTTACAGGAACAGAACAATTTCTTATAACTGCCCCCGTCCTAATATCCTCAGCATATCTGCGAACCGCTTTGCTTGCCTGGCGTTTCATCCAGCGTGTACCTTGATCTTTACAGACGAGAGTTTTTTTATAACTTCTACTCATAGCCCTAACCTCCTTTAGGGAAGCTAAAGACTATCGAGTAATTTCATAATATGTACTCCTTAACTTTGATCCGGATCAACGAGTTCACCGAGCCAATCGCTCATTTGCATACTGAGCGTACTTTTTCCAGCTCCATTCGTTCCAGCAAATACGGTCATAACTGGCTTAGTTTCACTCATGATACTCAAACTGCTGCCTGTTCTCTGCATCATCGAATACAATCTCGAATGTATTACCTTCTGCATCTTCGCGGATACGTTTGTTGTTTTTCATGTAATAAATAGAGGCGCCTGACTCTTTCGCTTGTTTGCGGGCGTGTTGGTTGGCTTTTTTTAGGATTTATTGAAGTTGTTCTCGATTTACAGACACTATAAGCCCTCCTATAGCGTTTTTATTTATTGATTGAAGCATAAGCATATTTTAAAAATAAGGAATGGATACACCTAAACTTGTTCGTCAATGATTCTACATCTACAATGAAACCCTGAAACCACAAGTTAGATTCAAACAACAAACTAAGGCTAGACGGTGTTTCTAAAATGGGAGTTTGTTACTGAATACAAGCTCTTAATGCTCCTGCAATACTGTATGCCGAGTTTGAGCGGACGAGTTTCTGCATGTAATGAAGATAATGATTGTAACTCTGTTCGACGATAGCGTCTCGTTGAATGATGATGTGGTGGGAAATTCCTAGTTGTAAGTATTGTGCCATAGGTGAACCTCCTTCAGTTAGGGAGAGCACTTATCTATTTTGCAGTATTAGTTGAAGTGGATCGGGATAATGGGATAGATCGAGCTATTTTAAAACTTTTATTGGCAGATAAAACAAGATCATAAATACTACCAAATAATGTATTTTGTTAAATTCTCGAAAGAAAGCAAAAATTATTTATTAATAACATAAATTCACAAGAAGGAAAATAGTCCCTTATCACCGAATTTGTTTTTTAATTCAAGACTTTATTAGGGGGAATAAGAAAGCATGAATTATGAAGAAGGATCTATGTGGAAAAAATGGGATTTGCACGTTCATACTCCTTATTCAATAATACAACATTTTAGTGGATCAACAAAAGAAGAAACTTGGGAAAATTATATTAAAGATCTTGAAAATTTACCTCCCGAGATTAAAGTTTTAGGCATTAATGATTATATTTTTATTGATGGATATCGTAAAGTTAAGCAATATAAAGATAGTGGTCGTTTATCTAACATTGATTTATTATTACCTGTTGTAGAATTAAGACTCAATAAGTTCGGAGGAACAAATAACAAGCTCAGTAGGGTAAACTTTCATATTATATTTTCCGATCAAATAGATGCAGATATAATAGAACAATGTTTTCTTAACGCCCTTACGAGTAAATATGAACTATCCTCTTTTGCAAAACAACAATCAGTTATTTGGAATTCTATCATTAATAAAATTTCACTCGCACAGCTTGGACAGATGATCAAATCAACTGTTCCTTCTGATCAAGTGGGATATTACAAAACTGATCTTGAAGAAGGATTTAATAATTTAAATCTTGATAAAGACAGAATATTTGAAACACTTAATCAGCACCATTTCAAAGGGAAATTTATTACTGCTGTTGGAAAAACAGAGTGGGCAGACATTAAATGGAATGAAGGATCGATCGCTGATAAAAAGGACATTATTAATAGTGTAGATTTAATCTTTGTGTCCTCGTATTCTGCACAGGACTATTATAAAGCTGCTGCTTCTCTATCCAAGGCAGGAGTTAATAATCATTTACTTGATTGCAGTGATGCACATTATAACTCTAGTTCTTCAGAAAAAGACAAACTTGGCAAGTGCCATACTTGGCTAAAAGCTGACACTACATTTGAAGGATTGAAACAAGTATTAAACGAATGGGATGAACGAGTTTTTATAGGGGATTTACCTTCTAAACTTCTATCAGTTAAAAGTAATAAAGGGAAATTCATTTCATCAATCTCTATTAACAAGAAGAACGACACTAATGGCTGGTTTGACAACATATCTTTGAAATTAAATAATGATTTGGTTACTATTATCGGAAATAAAGGGAATGGTAAAAGTGCTTTAGCGGACATTCTCGGTTTAGCAGGAGGAACTAAAAACACAAATGACTTCTCTTTCCTTATGAGAACAAGGTTTAGACAAGGAAGTCTAGCTAAATGTTTTGAAGCAACAATCACATGGGAAAATGGTGTTAGTGAAAGCATTCCATTAGATGAAAATCCAAAAGAACATGCGCTCGAAAAAGTCAAATATTTACCTCAGCGCTATTTAGAAAAACTCTGTAATAATGAAGATGATAAATTCGAGAATGAATTAAAAAAAGTGATTTTCTCACATGTCGAAGAAACAGATAGATATCAAAAATCATCACTTAACGAGTTGATTCAATATAAAAGTGAGACTATTAAAGATTCAATTCGAATTTTATCAGATCAACTACTAAACATTAACGAGAAATTGATAAGCCTAGAGATTAAAGCTACCCCTAAATATGCATCAAATGTTTATGAGTTGCTTATCAATAAAGAACAAGAATTAGAAGCCCATTTAATACAAAAACCTGAAGAAGTTTCATCACCTGAAGCTGTTAAATTGAACAAAGACTTACTCAATCTTTCTCTTCAAATTGATGAGTATAAAGATGAAGTAAACAGATTGAACCAAACAATCGAAACCAAAAAAGCTGAACACATTAATATAAAAAGTAAAATTGCAGTAGCTCAACGCGTATATGAAAAAATTAAAAACTTTGAGATGCAATATTTTCATTTTCTAACAAATTGTTCTACTGAAATCAACGAACTAGATTTACAAATGGAAAGTATCGTGTCCCTTAAAATTGATATTGCTTCATTAAAAATCCTTCAAGATGATTTGCAAATTCAAGATACAAAACTCATAAGTGATCTTAGCGAAAATAGTATGAATAGTTTTATCAAAAAACGTGAAAAACTTGAGTCCGACATTAAAAATATTCAAAGTAGATTGGATGAACCAACTCAAAAATATCATCTCTATAAGCGATTA
Organism: Paenibacillus campi; assembly: GCF_034659835.1. Lineage (NCBI taxonomy): Bacteria > Bacillati > Bacillota > Bacilli > Caryophanales > Paenibacillaceae > Paenibacillus > Paenibacillus campi. Next base: position 50,976 of record NZ_JAXSQZ010000007.1, on the reverse strand, counting down.
CTGTTCGACTGGGAAGCTAAAAAAAATGAAATCGAAATCGAAATCGAAAACCTACAAAAATCCCTTTCATATTTGAAATCGGATTTAATAAATGAAATTGCTGAATATAAGCAACTTAGGATAGAAAAAACAAAAGAAATTTTTAACGATGTATTAAAAATTTCCGAAATTTATTCAAGTTTATATACACCTGTACAAAATTTCATTGATAAACATTCATTAACAAATTCTGACTATGAATTAAAATTTGAAGTATCAATCGATGGGAATGCAGTGCTTGAAGGAATGTTAGGAAAAATAAATCAAGCAGTTAGAGGGAATTTTTATGGAGCAGAAGAAGGCAGAAGGCTATTCACATCTTTACTTGAAAGAACAGATTTCAATAAGGAAGAAGCAGTTATTACTTTTATAAATGAACTATTAAAATTGATGATTAACGATACATTTCTTCCCGACTCATCTAATATTGAAATACAACTTAAAAAAAGTGCTACTATTTTAGACTTTTATCAATACTTATTCTCACTTGAATACTTAAGACCTTTTTATCGCCTTAAATTAGGAGATAAAGAAATCACTAAGTTATCACCTGGGGAAAAAGGAGCATTGTTGTTAGTCTTTTATTTACTAGTAGACAATGATGAAATACCTTTAATAATCGATCAACCTGAGGAAAATCTTGATAATCAGTCAGTCTTCAAGATGCTTGTTCCTTGCATAAAGGAAGCAAAAAAAAGACGACAAATTATTATGGTTACACATAATCCTAATCTCGCTGTGGTTTGCGATGCAGAACAAATTGTTCATGCACAAATGGATAAAACAAATAATAATTCTATACGTTATAAATCTGGTGCTATCGAGAACATTGAAATTAATAAGTGTATTATAGACATACTCGAAGGTACAAAACCAGCTTTTTCAAACAGACAATCAAAGTATTCACTATTTTAATTAAGAAAAACCCGCTCAGTGAGCGGGTTTTTCTTTGTATGGAGGCGAGGGGAGTCGAACCCCTGTCCGAAGATAACGCAACATAAGCTTCTACGGGTGTAGTTACAGCTTTGATGTCACCCTAGAGACTCCCTGTAACCGGATTCCCTTCGGGTCAGCCTGGTTGTCTTCTTCAGCACACCTCAGGCGGAGATGTGACAGCGTAGCCCACTTAAAGTTGGGCCCTCATCCTGGCACATGGGCGATGCGAGGCGAGAGCACGATTCACAGTTTCTTAGGCTGCGAAAGCGTAGTTGTTTTGTTGTTTGCCGTTTAATAGGCTTTAGCGTTGATAAAGCGGACGCGTCCCCACTACCCGCTACTCATGCCCGACCTACCCCCGTCGAATCCAAGAACGCCCCCTTAATGAAAAGGGTCTGGATTAGTACGGCGCGAGCTCATAAGTCTCGTCTTCCGAAATGTCTGTTTCAAGCAGCCTTTCCCTCCATAGAAAGGGCTACCCTAGGAACTTGTATGACCGTTTACGCCAATTGGAATAAACGACAGCAGGTTTCCTCACAGACTTTGATTATACTACATTTGACTGCAAAATGGTAGCGGCATTGCGTTGTGCTTCTGCCTCTGCGTATGCACAGCGCAATGACAGGGAAAGCGGCGATCATGTCTCGGGTCACCACAATGATGATCCTTTCTACGCGCTGCTCGTATCGCATACGTATAACTATCGCCGTCTCACCTATCTGGCTAACTACCTGTTATATTCGTTACCACATAGCAGTCTGAGTGAACCAACTTGCATAAATGAGATCACCGCTTTTGATTTTCACGCAATGCGCGTTGAATATCGCGCTGTGCATCCCGTTTCGCCGCTGTCGCGCGTTTATCATGCTGCTTCTTCCCTTTACCAAGTCCGATGAGCAGCTTGGCGTAGCCGTTACGAATATAGATTTTAAGCGGGACGATCGTGTAACCGTCGCGTTTGGAAGCGCCGATAAGTTTGCTAATTTGCTCCTTATGCAGCAACAGCTTGCGGGTGCGTGTTGGGTCAGTCGGGTTACTGCGGTTGCCTTCCTCAAATGGGCTAATGTGCATATTATGGATGAACACCTCGCCATTACGAATCGTAGAGAACGCATCGTTAATGTTGGCGCGGGCACGGCGCAGCGACTTGATTTCGGTTCCGGTTAGCACCATACCTGCTTCATACGTGTCCTCGATAAAATAATCGTGGGACGCTTTTTTATTTTGAGCGAGCACTTTGTTTTCGCTTTTTTTGGTTGCCATCTGTGGTCCTCCTTCCGCTTATGTTCCCGCGCAGGGAGATACGGATATTGTTCGTATAATTATTTTTAAAATGATGCCGTTGTACAATCCTATACTAATCAATTGTTTATCCGACTATACGCTACCGCTTTATTCCGCATCTTGCGCCTTATCTTTCTTTTTCTTAAATTTACGCTTCGGCGGTTTAGTTGCGTCTGGTGCAGTGCTGTTAGTTGCTAAAGTGTCGGATAGTTTACGCGATTTGTTTTTTTTCTTTTTCACCGGTTCAGGGCTATTGTAGCCGCCTTTGCCGGAGCCGAAGGCGAAGCTGCGGGAGTTTCCGTCGCCGCTTGGCGATGAACTGGACAAGCTGATCGCGCCGTCTTTTTTCCGCTTTCTTTTGCTTGGGCTAGCATTGGTATCATTGCCTGTTGAAGTAGCAGTTGCCGGTGTGGATGCTGCTGCCGAGCCACGTTTACGCTTGCCGCGACTACCGCCACTGTTACCGTTGCCTGTACTGCCTGTCGCTGTACTGCTATCGCCTGTGCGTCCATTTGGCGTACCGGATGCGGCTGTGCCGGCTGTTTTGTCTTTGGCTTTTTTGGCTGCGCGCCCGAAGCGCTCGGCTTTGTTCGCGTTTTTGTTTTTGCTTCTGCGTCCCGTTCCAGCGGCGCGTTCGCCGTTACTGCCATCGGTACGTGTACCGCGCCCACCGCGGCGTTCGCTTTCTCCGCGTGCGCCACGATCTCCGCGATCTCCAAAGCGACGATTGGATTTGGGCATATCGGTCAGCTCGAAATCGATCGTATGATCGTCCATATTAACGCTGGCAACGCGGATCGTGACCGTATCACCGATTCGGAACATACGCGATGTGCGTTCACCGAGCAGAATCATCTGTTGATCGTCAAAATGGTAATAATCGTCAGTCAGCATACCGAGGCGAATTAAGCCTTCGACCGTATTTTCCAGTTCAATAAACATACCAAAACCGGTGACACTGCTAATAATGCCTTCGAATTCTTCGCCTACTTTATCGAGCATATACTCGGCTTTTTTGAGCTGGTCGGTATCGCGTTCCGCTTCCACGGCGATACGCTCACGTTCGGACGATTGCTGGGCGATATCCGCCATTTTAGCTTCCAAATAAGCTTGCCGTTCCGGTGTCAGTCCACCACCGCCGTTTTCGATGACTTCGCGGATGATGCGATGGATGACCAGATCGGGATAACGGCGAATCGGTGAGGTGAAGTGGCTATAATATTCGGCGGCAAGCCCGAAATGACCGGAGCTGTCGGCGGAATACTTCGCTTGTTTCATCGAACGCAGCATCATCGTACTGATGACTGTTTCTTCCTTTTCGCCTTTGATATCTTCCAGCAATTGCTGTAATGCACGCGGGTGAATCAGATTGCCGGTGCCTTTGACTGCATAGCCAAAATTTTGCACGAACCCGAGGAAGCTTTGCAATTTCTCCTGATCCGGGTTTTCGTGAATACGGTACAGAAACGGCACTTTTAGCCAGTGGAAATGCTCTGCGACCGTCTCGTTGGCAGCAAGCATAAATTCCTCGATAATCTGCTCAGCGATCGAACGCTCGCGTTTAACGATATCGATCGGTTTGCCGGTTTCGTCGAGCAAAATTTTCGATTCTTCAAAATCAAAATCGACCGCACCACGGCGCATGCGATTTCCACGCAGCTTCATCGCCAGTTCGCGCATCAGTTTAAAGTCGTCGATCAATGGGGCATAACGCTCCAGCAGTTCAGCGTCTTCGTCCTCCAAAATGCGGCGCACATTTTTATACGTCATCCGCTCTTTCGTTTTGATCACACTGGTGAAAATATCGTGCTGTACGACCTTCATCTGCTCATCGAATTCCATTTCGCAGCTTAGCGTCAGGCGATCGACCTGCGGATTTAAGCTACAAATGCCGTTTGACAGGCGATGTGGCAACATCGGGATCACACGGTCGACAAGGTATACGCTACAACCGCGATTGTACGCTTCTTCATCCAATTTGGAGCCTTCGCGCACATAATATCCGACATCGGCGATATGCACGCCAAGACGATAATTGCCGTTAGGCAGACGCTCAACGTTGACCGCATCATCCAAATCTTTGGCATCTTCGCCATCGATCGTTACGATGTTTTTGCCACGCAGATCACGCCGACCTTGCTGGACGATTTCTGCCTCTGTAATCGCATCCGGCGCTCCTTGCGCCTCGTCCATTACTTCATCTGGAAATGCTTCTGGCAACTGATGCTTGCGAATGATCGACAAAATGTCCACACCAGGATCATCTTTATGCCCCAGCACCTCAACGATACGACCTTCCGCAGCCGCGCGTCCTTCCGGATAGCTAACGATCTCGGCAACGACTTTCTCGCCATCGACCGCACCGCCAAACGATTCTTTGGGTATAAAAATATCACGGTTAATCCGCTTATCATCCGGCAACACAAAGCCATACGTATCCAGCCCCTGGAATACGCCGACGATGCGCGTATTTTTGCGCACGACAACACGTACGACAACGCCTTCCATCCGTCCGCCAGAAGCGTTACGCGATGTGACTTTTACTAGTACGGTATCGCCGTTCATGGCGGTGTTCAAATCATTGGCATGGATATATACGTCCCCATGCTCACGATCTTCAGGAATTAGAAACGCAAAGCCTTTGGCATGCGCCTGAATACGCCCTTTGACAAGGTCCATCCGTTCCGGTACACCATAACGGTTAGCGCTGTTCAAAACGATATCGCCAGCTTCTTCCAGCCGGTTCAGCAATTTAACCAGCTCTTTAAAGTCCGAGGCATCTTCAATTTGAAAATGTTCCTCTAGCTCCTGATACGTCATCGGTTTATAAGCGGCTGTCCGCATAAATGTTAATATTTGTTCTTCTGTAATCATAAAAATTCACCTCGGCCCACCTTCAGCAGCGCTTACGCTCATCCGGCTCATATGTAATTGCAGTTTGATGTGCTTTATACGCTGATCTGTGTCGGTGATGAATAGTAAAACGCAGATCGATCCATGATCTGCTGGACGTCTGCGTGTTGAACGAGTCGAACGATCATGCTTCATGTAGTATACACATACCCTAGTATACACTAAATTAATCCAGAGCCTGTAGTTCCCGCCGAAATTCATAGCAAGTGAAGTGCAGACACGGATTGAAGCGATAAAATAAACGGAATGTTAGCGTCTTATACGCCTATATTCCAGCATGCTGCTGCCTCTTTAAACGATACAGATTATGCGCAAAAAAAGGCGGCACATCCGCCGCTCTCTCCTTGGTTGAGAGCGATGAATCGCCGCAAATGATCTTACACATCATGGACTTGGGTGTTGCTACAACGTAATACTGGAATAATGGACAAGCTCGGGAACAGTTCTGATTATAAAGCGGCAATATGAACTCTTTATGAACAGTTCGAATGAAGCCAACCCGACATCCAATTCCGCTCAAAAACAAACAGCCTGGTAGGAAGACTCCATAAAGTCTTCCTACCAGGCTGTAGCAGCTACTGTGACCGCTGCTGTCGTTCATTATTTGAACACAGCAACCAGAATCGCCAGGATGAAAAATGCAGCACCCAGACCAGCTGTAGTGCGTTGCAGCACCAAGTCCATACCGCGTGCTTTTGTTTTACCAAAAAGATGCTCGGCGCCGCCGGAGATGGCACCGGAAAGACCAGCACTTTTACCTTTTTGCAGCAGCACAACAATGATCAAAGCAACCGAGATAATTGTAAGCAAAATCTGAAAAGTTAATTGCATAATTTCCACCTCCTTGAAAGGTTACGCCGAGCCTCTATAAATGTATATGTACAGGTTGTACAACCATATCATTCTATAGAAACAGCATTTATAGTTTATCATATCCCAAGTAGCGATGGCAATGCTTTCGTGACGGGGCTGTAAACAAATCTATACAATAAACACGGCAGAGACTCTATGTATTCGTACACAGAAGTAATCGTACTATCTATACCGTCAGCAATTCATGCTTTCTTCCTTAAACTTTATAAAAAAATAGCCATCCGCTGAAACGGATGGCTGCTGTCCGGTACATGGCTGGCGAGAGCGGCGTAAGTAGCGGCTCAAGCCGCCTGTGCCAGAAATGTACGGGGCAGCCGCAACGCCCATTCCTGTAACGGATGGCAGGCAGCATATGACTATGCTGTGCAGCTTGGACGGATACCGTAGCAATTGAGCCAAGCCGCTCAAGCTACAGTGATCCAGTCACTTGATTGTATAACGGGAAGACGATCCCAAAGCTGTCATAACAGCAAGCAAGAGAAGACATAATGACCAGTTGCCTTTATATATTCCACCTAGCCTACTACTAGCTAACGAACGATAGCCGTCCACAAGCGATAAGCGGCAGCAGCCAGCGCTACCCGATGCAAGGCATTGCTGCTGCTAAACGCTACCTGACGTTTCTGTGTCGTCCCTCTCCAGGGCAGCCATCGTATGCCGACAAGCGGCGATGATCCGCTAGCTGCCCGGTAATGCATTTCGATATGTCGATCGATCGTGCCCGTTCATCATGCTTCCAACAGCGAGCACGTATGAACGGGCGAGCTTTCGGTTTAAAGCGATAAATCCAAGCTAGTACTTTGACCGAGATAAATTGGAGTGTTAAATCTGTTTTAAGATCGCATGGATCAGGATTTCTGTACACAATCCAAATTAACATTGAACTTGGTCAAGGTACTAGACAGTGTCTTCAAACTTTTAGCGTTGTCATTTTATTATTTAAGTTGGTCGCGTTTTAAGTGAGTTGCGCTGCGTATACAAGCATAATCTAATGAAAAAAACGCATCGAACTGCCTAAAAAGCAGTTTGAAGACACGCCCTAGTCTAGTCGCTAATCCTAAGCGATTGGAAACATTGGACATCATCTGCTCGTCTTGATATCGATTCCGTACGTCCTGTCCACAGCGACCGGAATAGCTATCCCGATACAATGCAATAGATTACTTCGTCAAACCTCTGTGCTCAGTCAGGTTGTAGAACGATTTCAAGCCGTCATATTTAGCCACTTCGCCCAGACGATCTTCGATGCGAAGCAGTTGGTTGTATTTCGCGATACGGTCAGTACGGGAAGGAGCACCTGTTTTGATCTGACCTGCATTTGTTGCAACTGCGATGTCAGCGATGGTGCTGTCTTCGGACTCACCGGAACGGTGGGAAATAACCGCTGTGTAACCAGCGCGTTTCGCCATTTCGATCGCTTCGAATGTTTCAGTCAGCGTACCGATTTGGTTTACTTTGATCAGGATCGAGTTACCGATACCTTCTTCGATACCACGGCCCAGACGCTCTGTGTTCGTTACGAACAGATCGTCACCGACGAGTTGAACTTTGTTACCCAGTTTCTCAGTCAGCAATTTCCAGCCATCCCAATCGTCTTCGGAGCAACCGTCTTCGATGGTGATGATTGGGTATTTTTCGACCCAAGAAGCGAGCAGGTCTACGAACTCAGCCGAAGTGAACGATTTGCCTTCGCCTTCCAGTACGTATTTGCCATCTTTGTAAAACTCAGTGGAAGCAACGTCCATACCGAGGAATACGTCAACGCCTGGTTTGTAACCGGCTTTTTCGATCGCTTCGATAATGGAAGTGAGCGCTTCTTCGTTGGAAGTGAAGTTAGGTGCAAAACCGCCTTCGTCACCAACAGCTGTGTTCAAGCCTTTGCTGTGCAGTACGGATTTCAGGCTATGGAAAATTTCAGCACCTGTACGCAGAGCTTCTTTGAAGCTAGTTGCGCCAGCAGGGATAACCATAAATTCTTGCACGTCTACGTTGTTGTCAGCGTGCTCACCACCGTTGATAATGTTCATCATTGGTACTGGCAGTTGTTTAGCGTTAAATCCGCCCAGGTAAGCGTACAGTGGCAGACCGAGAGCTTCAGCAGCAGCGCGTGCTACAGCCATCGAAACTGCCAGGATTGCGTTAGCGCCCAGTTTGCCTTTGTTCGGCGTACCGTCCAGCTCGATCATTTTGCGGTCGATGGACATTTGGTCTGTAGCGTCCATACCGATCACTTCTGGAGCGATAATATCGTTTACGTTGTCAACAGCTTTCAATACGCCTTTACCGAGGTAACGGGATTTGTCGCCGTCACGCAGCTCAACCGCTTCGTGTGCACCAGTGGAAGCACCGGAAGGTACGATCGCGCTAGCTACAACGCCGGATTCCAAATATACTTCTACTTCAACAGTCGGGTTACCACGGGAGTCCAGGACTTCGCGAGCATATACATTTTCAATAGTCGTCATGATTCAAAAGTCTCCTTCACTTGGATAAGTTGGGTGGATGGTGACAATGGCTGCCGTCCATCCTTATATATCGTTGATCATTTATAAAATAGTGCAGACGATGTTACTTACGGCTGGAAATGATCGATGTACCGGTCATTTCCTCCGGTTTGTTAATGCTGAGCAGGTCGAGGATCGTAGGTGCGATATCACCCAAGATGCCACCGTCGCGCAGCGTTACATTTTGGTCGGTTACGATAAATGGAACCGGGTTAGTCGTATGTGACGTTTGCGGACGACCGTCTTCGTCGATCTCGGTTTCAGCGTTACCGTGGTCAGCTGTAATGAGCGCCACACCGCCTTTAGCGAGAATCGCTTCAACGACGCGTCCTACACATTCATCCGTCGTTTCCACCGCTTTGATCGTCGGTTCCAGCTTACCGGAGTGACCGACCATATCGGGATTCGCAAAGTTCAGGATGATCACATCCTGTCTTTCCGCTTCGATCTCAGCTACGCAGGCATCCGCCACTTCGTACGCGCTCATCTCTGGTTGCAAATCATATGTTGCTACCTTCGGTGAGTTGATCAGAATACGAGTTTCGCCTTCCAGCTCGACATCGCGTCCGCCGCTAAAGAAAAATGTAACGTGCGGATATTTTTCCGTTTCAGCAATACGCAGTTGCTTTTTGCCATGTTGTACGAGCACTTCACCGAGCGTATTGTCAAGGCTTTTCGGTCCGAAGGCAACATGTCCTTTGACCGTTGCGCTATAGGTCGTCAAGCAAACATAGTACAGATCGGTTGGATAATCGCCACGCTCAAAGCCGTCAAACTCCACCTGTGTAAATGCCTGGGACAGTTGGATCGCACGGTCAGGACGGAAGTTCAGGAATACGATCGAATCACCGCTATTCACCGTACCGACCGGCTGACTTTCGCCATCTACGATTACCGCAGGTACAACGAATTCGTCGTATACTTCTTCTTGGTAGGAAGTCGTAACAACACCAAGCGGATCAACAAATTTTTGCCCTTCGCCGTAAGCGATAGCACGGAATGCTTTTTCGACGCGATCCCAGCGCTTGTCGCGATCCATCGCATAGTAACGACCTTGCACGCTGGCAATTTTGCCGACGCCGATGGAGCCGATTTTTGCAATCAATTGCTCCATAAAGCCTTTACCGCTATCTGGTGCTACGTCGCGACCGTCCAGAAATACGTGGATCAGCACATCGTTAAAGTCTTGCTTTTTCGCCATTTCCAGCGTGGCAAACAGGTGCTCGATATGGCTGTGTACACCACCATCGGACAACAGTGCAAACAGGTGCACCTTTGTGCCATTTGTTTTGGCATTTTCGAATGCGCCAACAAGTGCTTCATTATGGAAGTACTCGCCGTCACGGATCGATTTGGAAATACGAGTCAAATCTTGATATACCGTGCGACCTGCGCCGATATTCAAGTGACCGACTTCGGAGTTCCCCATTTGACCATCTGGCAAACCTACCGCTTCGCCGCAAGCCGTCAGTGTCGTATGCGGGTATTGGGACATATAACGGTCATAGTTCGGCTTTTTCGCCTGTGCAACACCGTTGCCTTCGACTTCCGCACGCAGACCGAAACCGTCCATAATGATCAGAGCTACCGGTTTGGGTACAGCCATTTACTTCGCCCCCTCAACGAGCGCGATGTAAGATTCAGGCTGCAAACTTGCGCCGCCAACGAGTGCTCCGTCGATGTCGCTTTGTCCCATGTACTCCTTCACGTTCTCCGGTTTTACGCTGCCGCCGTATTGAATGCGAACCGCGTTTGCCACTTCTTCGTTGTACAGGTCTTGTACGACGCCACGAATGTAAGCAATCACTTCATTTGCATCAGCGGAAGTGGAAGATTTACCTGTGCCGATCGCCCAGATTGGCTCATAAGCGATAACGGTTGCTTTCGCTTGCTCTGCGCTCAGACCAGCAAGTGCGCCTTCGGTTTGTACTTTACATACAGCTTTCGTTTGGTCAGCTTCGCGTTCTTCGAGCTTTTCGCCAACACATACGATTGGAGTCAAACCGTGACGGAATGCAGCATGTGCTTTTTTGTTCACGATCTCATCGGTTTCGGCAAAATATTGACGACGCTCGGAGTGACCGATAATAACATAGTCCACACCGAGGTCTTTCAGCATTACACCACTGATTTCACCAGTGAATGCGCCGTTGTCTTCAAAATGAAGGTTTTGCGCGCCGATTTTGATGGAGGTGCCTTTTACAGCTTCAACTAGTGCAGGCAAGTTCGTGAATGGTGCACAGATTACGCTCTCTACGCCTTCTACTTCTGCTTTGCCCTTGATGCCTTCGATGAATGTTTTAGCTTCCGGAACGGTTTTGAACATTTTCCAGTTGCCGGCAATAATTGGTGTTCTCACTGAAGTATCACTCCTTCTATTCCATACTTGCACGCCGCCCCATTACTGCGTGCGGCGTGCATACTGCTTTTATTGTAAACTTATTTATCGTTCAGTGCCACAACGCCCGGAAGTGCCTTACCTTCCATAAATTCCAGGGAAGCGCCGCCACCTGTGGAAATATGATTCATTTTGTCAGCCAGGTGGAATTTCTCTGCTGCTGCTGCGGAATCGCCGCCACCGATGACGGTGTAAGCATCTGTTGTTGCACAAGCTTCCGCTACCGCACGCGTACCGTAGGAAAACGGCTCGATTTCGAATACGCCCATCGGCCCATTCCAAACGACCAGTTTGGAATTTTTGATCACGTCTGCGTAGATTTCACGCGTTTTTGGCCCGATATCGATGCCTTCCCAATCGGCAGGAATGTCGCCAACTTCAACGATTTGCGTGTTCGCATCGGCGCTGAAATCGTCGGAAATTACGATATCTACTGGCAGGTAGAAGTTTTTGCCCAGTTGTTTTGCTTTTTCGATAAAGCCCAGTGCGACGTCCAGCTTGCTTTCGTCCAGCAGCGATTGACCGACTTCATGACCTTGAGCTTTCATGAATGTGTAAGACAGACCGCCACCGATAATTACGTTGTCGGCAATGTTCAACAAGTTGTCGATCACATCGATTTTGTCTTTTACTTTGGAACCGCCAACGATCGCTGTGAACGGACGCTCCGGATTGTTGAGCGCTTTACCGAGTACATCCAGTTCTTTCTCCATCAACAGACCCGCTACAGCTGGCAGGTGATGTGCAATACCTTCTGTAGATGCATGCGCACGGTGAGCCGCGCCAAATGCATCGTTAACGAACAGATCAGCCAGCTCAGCGAATGCTTTTGCCAGTTCTGGATCGTTTTTCTCCTCACCTGCATGGAAACGAACGTTTTCCAATACGAGTACATCGCCATCTTTCAATTCTGCGATTTGTGCTTTTACCGCATCGCCAGTCGATTCGTCAGCTTTAGCTACCGGTTTGCCTAGCAGTTCGGACAGACGCTCGGCTGGAGCGGTCAGTCTCATCGATTCAACAACTTCGCCTTTTGGACGACCGAGGTGACTTGCCAGCAGCACTTTTGCACCTTTTTCGATCAGGAAATTGATCGTTGGCAGCGTTTCACGAATACGCTTGTCATCGGTAATTTTACCGTCTTCCATCGGTACGTTGAAATCCACACGTACAAATACCACTTTGCCAGCTACTTCTACATCACGTACACTTTTTTTATTCATTAGTCGTTCCTCCATGCCCATAGTTTGGAGCATACGCCAGACGGAGAGATTGCCGATATGTACAGCCGCATCCGAAGCATCAAGCTTCTGCGCTGCTGCTAAGCCTGCACCCTCTTTGCCGCCGGCATTATGCCGATATTCCATCCAACCTAACATCTGCCAGACAATGATAAGCCGAGCAGACGGCTGGATGCTCCCGATCAGCATCCAACTTAGAAAAAAGCGGAAACAAATGAGCTCTGTTTCCGCTTTATGGAATTGATATTTATTTCAGCTAGAGAGCTGGATCAGCCTTTGTTTGCGAAGTATTCCAGCGTACGAACGAGTTGTGCAGTGTAGGACATTTCATTGTCATACCAAGCTACAGTTTTAACGAGTTGCTTGTCGCCAACAGTCAGAACGCGAGTTTGTGTCGCATCGAACAGGGAACCGAAAGTGATGCCTTTGATGTCGGAAGATACGATTTCGTCTTCTGTGTAGCCGTAAGTTTCTGGGTCGGAAGCTTCTTTCATTGCTGCGTTTACTTCGTCAACCGTTACGTTTTTCTCCAGTACAACAACCAGCTCAGTCAGGGAACCTGTTGCTACTGGTACACGTTGTGCAGAACCATCCAGTTTACCTTGCAGTTCAGGGATAACTAGACCGATTGCTTTTGCAGCACCAGTGGAGTTAGGGATGATGTTTTCAGCTGCTGCGCGCGCACGACGGAAGTCACCTTTGGAGTGAGGAGCATCCAGTGTGTTTTGGTCGCCAGTGTAAGCGTGAATTGTAGTCATCAGACCTTCAACGATACCGAATTTGTCTTGCAGTGTTTTTGCCATAGGTGCCAGGCAGTTTGTTGTGCAAGATGCGCCGGAGATTACAGTTTCTGTACCATCCAGAATTTCATGGTTTACGTTGTAAACGATTGTTTTCATGTCGCCAGTTGCTGGAGCGGAGATAACAACGCGTTTTGCGCCGGCTTTCAGGTGAAGCTCAGCACTTTCTTTAGTTGTGAAGAAACCAGTACATTCCAGAACGATGTCTACGCCAAGTTCGCCCCAAGGCAGTTCTTCAGGGTTACGGTTAGCCAGAACTTTAACTTCTTTGCCGTTTACTTTGAAGAAACCGTCGTGTACTTCAACGTCACCGTTGAATTTACCTTGTGTTGTATCATATTTCAAAAGATGTGCCAGCATTTTAGCATCTGTCAAATCGTTGATTGCTACAACTTCAATACCTGCTACGTCTTGAATACGACGGAAAGCAAGGCGTCCAATACGTCCAAAACCGTTAATACCAACTTTAACCATGAGTAAATTCCTCCCAGAAATAAGTTTGTTGAAATTTATGCAATCAAGACATGGCTGCTTGAGCCAGTCGAGACAGTGATAATAGAAGTACGATCGTTTGCGAGTGCAAACATCCTTGTTCATCTTGTGTTTAAAGTTCGCTAAGACTGTTAGAAGTTCGTTAACACTGTTAGAAGTTCACTAACACCGTTAGAAGTTCACTAACACTAGAAATGAACATGTGTTGGCGGGCGGCTGCCGGAAAAGGGGTTGTAGCCGTAGCTTACAGTTCCTTTACGATCTCCCGTGCAGCAGCCTCATCGATGACCAGTATATCCTCCTGGCCGAATTTAAGTACAGCGTGAATCGAGCTTGCTTTGCTGCGACCGCCGGCGATGCCGATTACAATTTCCGCATTGGCGATATCTTCAAGCTGCAAGCCAAGCGTCAGCATATGATGCACCGTCTGACCTTCCGCATTAAAGTAATGCCCAAACGATTCCGCCACCGCTCCTGCACCGCGAATTTCTTCGACGAGCTGCGGATCAAGGCGCCGCCGCCGAACCATCTCCATCGCATCACCGATGCCATGAATGATAATTCTAGCACGGCGAATGAATTCGACGATCTCGCGTATATTCTCATCCTCGTACAACAGCTCGTATGCGTCTTTACGCAGCAAGTCGGGTACATGCAGTAGCCGGTACTGTGCGCCTACCCGCTTCGCCATTGTCGATACGATGGAATTCGCCTGGTATTCCATATTTTCGCCAAGTCCGCCTCTTGCCGGAACGAACCAGGCATTCCTGAGCGGAGCTGGTAAGGTTGGGCTCAATTGTTCAGCCACCTCCGCCAACGTAAACCCGCCGGTTACAGCCACAATATCATCATCGCGCATCACACTGAGCAGCGCTCGTGCGCCTGCTCGTCCCAGATTCTGCTTCGTACTAACCGAAGTGTCGCTATCTCCAGGCACGATCATGACTTGCTGTAGTCCGTAAGCTTCACGAATACGATCCTCTAAAACGGACAAACCAAGTAGCTCCTCCATTAGCGGTTCCAGCTCATCAAGCAGTTGTCTGCCTGCATCGCTCACCCGCATCCCAGTGCTCTCAATTTCCAGTAGTCCCTGCGCCTTGAGCAGATCGGTTTCGGCGCGCAGTACGCGCTCTGTCATGTTCAGAGAAGCTGCGAGTGATCTGCGCCCAACTAACCCTGTCATCATAACCTGATGCAAAATCGCGTATCTTTTTTTTAGTACGTCGGTGAGATCGGGCAGAAGCTGCTTTTGTATTTCCAATAATTTTCGCATGCTTTCCACTCCTGCAACTTATCTCGCTCAGTGTAATTGTGATTCATTTTAACCAGGCTTAGTTATATGGACTCAAAATGTCCCGGCATAACTTTTTAAGTCCCACATCTATATTAACCAATTTTCGATGTAGAAGCAAGTATGGACGACAACTATTTATGGAAGGTTGGCGTAATAATTTTTGTAAGGGCATACCTTGCTTTTTAAAGTTGTTTCATCTATAATCATTCTTGCTGTTGCTTATTTGCGCCCGTGGTCCAATGGATATGACGTAGGCCTCCGAAGCCTGAGATCCAAGTTCGATTCTTGGCGGGCGCGCCATTTTAATTTTTACAATTGTGTACTTTTGCTGACTGAGCGGTTGTGCAAACTGTTTCGGTTTGATTCCAACAGTTTGGGATCAGTATGATCATGTATCACATAACGTTCCATTATCAGTTATAGCAGACAATTGTTAACTACATACATGTTTTATGTTGCGGAAATGATCCGTGCTTGATCGATGTTAACCAGCAGATGCTGGTTATTTTTATATGTGCCGATCATAGTGTAACTATACAAACTCTCTGTTTATTAACCTAATTTCCAGTAAATTAGGCATTTTTAGGATGGATAGTTTGACTTTCTTTGACTTTTAGTTTGAACTAACCTATAATGTGGTAAGAACAAATGATTATGGTCATTGTTTGACCTGAAATTCCACTATATAATGACATTTATGATGATCGTAACTTAAGGAGGGTTTCTAGTGAGTTATATCCCAATGGTCGTTGAACAGAGCAGTCGAGGCGAACGTGCCTATGATATTTATTCCCGTCTGCTGAAAGACCGCATTATCTTTCTCGGTTCGGAAGTGAATGATGTAGTAGCGAACGCGATTATTGCACAAATGCTGTTCCTGGAAGCCGAAGACCCGGAAAAAGACATTCACCTTTACATTAACAGCCCTGGCGGTTCCATTACCGCAGGTATGGCGATTTACGATACAATGCAATTTATTAAAGCCGATGTGTCCACGATCTGTGTTGGCATGGCGGCAAGTATGGGTGCATTCCTGCTCAATGCCGGTGCAAAAGGTAAACGTTTTGCATTGCCTAACAGTGAAGTGATGATTCACCAACCGCTCGGTGGTGCACAAGGTCAAGCGACCGATATCGAGATTAGAGCGCGTCGTATTTTGAAAATGCGCGACAAGCTGAACAAAATTTTGGCTGATCGCACAGGCCAGCCGCTCGATCGCATCGAGCGCGATACCGATCGTGACTATTTCATGACCGCTGCCGAAGCTGCCGATTATGGTCTGATCGATAAAGTGATCGAAAAAACACCTCCACAGGGCATCTGATTACGATTCCTGTTCGAATGGATAGAACAAACAAAAGCTGCAATGGCATGAGCCGTTGCAGCTTTTTGGTATGCCGATAGGCGGATAAGCACAACAAACTAGACGATCTATGCGCTCTGATGCTCTGATTCGATTAGGTTGGCAGCTCCTATGATGGCAACATACAGCTCCTCCTACATCAATAATTTAGCTTTATTAGGTTACATGAAGTGGAATAGAAAAACCGGGCAATTCGCGCGACTTGTCGTCTACACAGATTACCCGGTTTGGATAAAACAACAGCTTTTATTGATATGCTTTCAGCGGATTCGTGCCTTTTTTCAGCAATTGGCTAAATGTGAAATGGAATTCCGGATTGCCGGATACGCCTGGGGCGATATCGTATTTTTGGAAAAATACATCAAAACCGCTATCGGTCAGATAGTAGTTATCCAGATACGTGCTGGAGTTTTTGGTCAGATCATTGAATTGTTCCAGCGAATAGCCCATCGTATCGCTTTGTTTTTTAATGTCGCTTTGCAGCATTTTTTTGATATCTTGGCGGTAGGAAGGATTGGATTTCAGCAGATCGTCCAGTTTGATCGCTTTGCCATCTTTGATTGAGAACGTCATGCCTGTCATCAAGTTATCGCCATGCGCACCGCCGAGGAACTGATAATCGGTCAGCAGGAAGCTAATCACACCGTTCTGGTTGTAGGTCACTTGATAACCGCCATCGATTTCATAGCTCATATCTTTGGAATACGGAGCGCCTGCTTCTTCAACCTGCTTTTTCGTCACGGCAAGATATTGATCAAAATGCGCTTTCAGCGCTTTGTTGATCGCCGTTTGCGCCGCCTCATTCGTCAGACCGCTCACAACCGGATAGATCACATCGACGGTAGTGTATTTATTGTTGATCGGATCGGCAAGCTTTGTTGGCGTTACGGTCAATGCGTTTACACCTACGGTGGTGAAGTTGACGGTGTTGGTCGCTTTGTTCCAGACAGTACGATAACCGAATGGCTCAGACAGTGCCTTTGCTTCTACATACGATACCCCTTTGACCACTTGACCGTCATAGCTTGCGCCAAGTGCGCCGCCATTAAAGGTAACAAACAGATTGTCAGTATCGGCATCACTATAGATCATATAAGCGGACGTTTGCTTGCCTTTTGTGACGATAACATTATGTGTTTTGGCATCATAAGTAACCGTAGCACCCAGCGCCTTGGCGGCGTCTTTCAGCGGCACCAGCGTTTTGCCGGCTTTGCTAAGCATGCCCTGCGTCGATACGGCTTTACCTTCTACTTGTACATATACAACGGATTTGTTCACTTTTTGGCTTGTTGTTGCCGCTGCATAGGCGGAAGGAGCGCCCCCTGGCAAAATAGCGATTGTGCCTGCAGCGGCAAGCGTCGTTGCTAGCACCAGCGCGGCTATTTTTTGGAGATGGTTTGTACTTTTCAGTTTATGCTGCGTGTTCATGATCGATCTCTCCTGTTCTGTTTGTTTGATTTAAACTCAACATTGCTTAGTATATACGGCTTTGTAGCCTCTTGATTTACAAACTGCTTAAAACAGAGTGACAACATAGTCATTCAGCTCTTGCTAAAAGTAATAAAAATGTAAATAAATATGCTGTTGCCGAGCGGATTGCATAAAACGCACCGTTTCCATTTTTCGAATTGCTTCGGTTTAGCAAACAAGCAGTATACTGAAACGATGCTTATCATTGTACGTATTTACCTGTAATATGAAGCCATTGAAACAAAACTGCACAGCCTGTAGCAGCATCCGACTGGGGATGACTGTTATGACTGTGCAGCTTTGTATCGTATTTTACAAAAATGACATTTCCAACTTTGTGCGCTTACTTCATCGCATATTGAACCGTTAATGTCGCATTCAGTTCAATCATGCCTGGTTGAACCGATGTACCACCTGCACTCATATCGCTCGTAGCGGCTTCGGAACGCTGCATGACGATTGGCGGCATAACCGAGCCTGATTCACTCACCGATAATAGCTCGCCTAGTGTGCGATTAGCTGCTTTAGCAATCGAGCCTGCTTTGGCTGCTGCATTTGCCATCGCTTTGGCGATCACCTGATCTTCATACGTTTGCGGGTTTTCGACATCAAAGTTGACCGAGCCTACATTGTTAGCACCGGCAGCGGCTGCATCATCAAGCAACTGTCCGATTTTATCCAGATCGCGATATTTTACTTGAAGTGTATGATATGCAGTATAACCTGTAACTTTTTGCCCGTCCTTGTCGTTATAGTTGTAGTTGGGCTGAACATAAAATTGTACGGTTTGAATATCGGACTGTGGAATCGACCATTTTTTTAACAATGCGGTTAGCTTGTTCATCTTCTGTGCATTGGATGCTTGTGCTTTGGCAGCCGTTGCCGCCGTTGTCTGTGCTCCAATCGATACATACGCGATATCTGGCTTAACCGATAGCTTACCATCTCCGCTTACATTAATGACGCCTGTAGCCGCTGGCTGTGTCGTCTCAGCAGCATACGCCGAGCTTGCGCCTGGCAATGCGACGCTCATCATTACACCTGTAAGCAATGTACCTGCGAGTAACAGGGAAGTAATAGATTTGGTTCGTTTCATTCATCATTCACCCCTTCAGCTTGATACCTGGTAAACGATTAAGTAAAGGCAAATGTTGCAACAATTCCCGGCAATTTGGGGTATATAACAGAAAAGGGCTTAATTGCTAAGTCACATTCCGGCTCGCTATCGTATCGTTCGTCCTAAGCGTAGGCTATCACCATATCGCCGTACGCGATCTATCGCATCATTTTACATGAATCTCAACACATAATCCCGCCCGGTGCGTAACCTTATATGGAGCACATAGGAGACAGGGATAACACAAAGAGGGGAGCGTCACCATGTTAAACAAGAAATTTGTACGCCATTCCATGATGCTGTTAACGAGTATGCTGCTATTATGCAGCGTCGTCACTACAGCGAATGCGGCGTCTACTGAAGCAACGCCACGCGAGGTGAAATTGGAATGGAACGGTACACGTCTGCCGCAAAGCGGCTTGCTCATTGATGGCAGCACGATGATTCCGGTTGTCCTGCTACGCGATTCGATCGGAGTGACACTTCGTTATGAGCCAACTGTCAAAACATACACATTGCTGCAAAATGATGATCAGATCGATATGATTATGGGAACGGATGCAATCAATATTCGGCTGAACAACCACCAATGGAAAGGCCCGAATGCGCAAATTATTAATGGACGCATGTATGTGCCGTTTACAGTGCTGCGTGATGGCTTTGGCTACCAAAGTGCCTGGAATACAGCGCAAGTCAAGCTTAATTTTGCGAAAAAAGGGATTTGGCTAGAGGAATAGACATACTATACTAGCAGCAAAAGCTGCGGGACATTACGACATATGTATGCCATCTTATGCGTATTTCTTCCTCTTTGTAGACAAGTTTCCATGTCGTATACAGAAATTTCCCAATCGATGCACCGCTGTCCTACATTCCAAACGTATACCAAAAAAACCGCCACCCTATGGTGACGGTCGTCGCCCTTCAACAACGGATGAGGGGCTTTTTTTATTGGTTTTCCAGTTCTTCTTTGCTTACAAGACCGACTAAAGCGTTTACAGCCGATTCTGCATCCGCGCCCTCTGCACTAATGTACACTTCCGTACCGGAGCTGATCGCCAGGCTCATAATGCCCATAATGCTTTTGGCATTCACTTTTTTGTCGTCTTTTTCCACGAAAATTTCGGAAGAATATTTATTCGCTTCCTGTACAAACAGTGCCGCAGGTCTTGCGTGCAATCCCGTTTTCAAACGAACCACTACCGGGTGTTTGATCATGTGGCATTTACCCCCTATAATACGTATTCATTGCAATTTATAAGTTTATTACGCTGATGCCTTCAAAAGTGACACTTATTCATCATACTACATTATTATAACATGCGCTTTAGCAGAAAAAAATAAAGCCTCATTACGCATAACAGATATTTTAGACGAGATGCTCGTTACGCATCTTCTCCGCCAGCTCATCGATTTTACGCAAACGATGGTTAACGCCAGATTTGCTAACGCCGCCTTTGAGCATTTCGCCCACTTCTTTGAGATTCATATCGGGATGCGCAAGCCGAATTTCAGCTACTTCACGCAGCTTGTCCGGCAACTGCTCAAGCCCCAAATAACGCTGGATTAGTCGAATATTATCAATCTGACGCACCGCAGCACCGATCGTTTTGTTCAAATTCGCCGTTTCGCAGTTGACGATCCGGTTGACCGAATTGCGCATATCACGCATAATGCGCACATCCTCAAACTTGAACAGCGCTTGATGCGCACCGATAATGCTCAGAAATTCGATAATTTTCTCGCCTTCTTTAATATATAAAATAAAGCCTTTTTTGCGTTCGATACAACGCGCATTCAGATCGAATTCATTCGCCAGATCAACGAGTGCCTGGCACTGCTGCTCATACATGGAAGCGATCTCCAGATGATAGGAGGAGCCTTCCGGGTTGTTTACCGAGCCACCTGCCATAAAAGCGCCGCGCAAGTAAGCGCGCTTGCAGCAAGTTTTGCTCACCATGTCTTTGTTAATGCCAGCTGTAAACATAAAGCCCGCCGACACGATTTTTAGCTGACTCAAAATTTCCTGTACCCCTGCCGGAATGCGCACGATGTATACATTGTTTTTTTTCAGCCGCATTTTTTTGCGTACAAGCAGCTCGGTATGGACCGCAAAATGCTTTTTGATCAGGGAATAAATCCGTCTTGCAATTGCGGCATTTTCAGTGGAAATGTCCAGTATGACTTTTTTGTTGGACACTTGCACTGAACCGTTCATCCGAATTAATGCCGACAGCTCTGCCTGCTCACAGCAGTCATTCGCTTCGATCATGGTCAATTCTTTTTTGGTTTGCGCCGCAAATGACAATGGACTCACCCTTTCGATAAAATATGTTTCTTGACCTGTTCATAAATATGGTGACTAAGCATCGCGGCATCATGCCGCAAGTACGTACCGTACATCACCATTTTGTCAGCGATAATCCGGTAGCCCATCGCTTCCACCACGTCTTGGTCAAGTTTGACCGGCTTGGCGCCTTTTTCTGCGTAACGCTTTTGTACTTTTAGCGGAATCGGCTCATTGTTGACGAGCACATAGTCGAACAGCCGGTGTCCGACATGTTCATAAATCGCGTTCAGATGGTCGCTGACCGCGTAATTGTCTGTTTCACCCGGCTGGGTCATCACATTGCAAATAAACAGCCGTAATGCATCCGACGCCAAAATCGCGTCCGCCAATTTCGGTACGAGTAAATTCGGTAGCAAACTCGTATACAAACTGCCCGGGCCGATCAAAATCGCATCTGCCTGCTGGATCGCTTGCACTGCCTCTGGCAACGGCTCCACGTGATCCGGTTCAAGGAAAATACGTTTAATCCGTTTGCCTGCTTCAGGGATTTTGGATTCACCGGTAACGATCTGTCCATCTTCCATTTCAGCATGCAAGATGACCGCCTGTTCTGCCGCAGGCAACACTTCACCACGAACGGCAAACACTCGGCTTAGCTCGCGCACAGCGGTCACAAAGTCACCGGAAATATCGGTCATCGCCGCCAAAATCAAATTGCCCAAACTATGTCCAGCCAGCCCTTCCCCTTTTTGAAAACGGTACTTGAGCATGTCCGACATGAGCGGTTCCACATCAGCGAGCGCGGTAAGCACGTTACGAATATCGCCTGGCGGCGGCATTTTCAGCTCGTCGCGTAAAATACCGGAACTTCCGCCATCATCAGCAACTGTAACGATTGCCGTAATATCGAGCGGCTTTTCCTTCAAGCCTCTCAGCATAACGGATAGACCGGTGCCGCCACCCATCACAACGATGCGTGGGCGCAGCACAGGCAAATCCGGCTGTGAAATTGACATAGCTTCCACTCCTTAATGCCGATCACGATCAGCATCACGATGACTGACACGCACGGTTTCGGTTTCACTGGTGCCCAGCATACGACCGAGGTATTCGGAAATGGCAACCGAACGGTGCTTGCCGCCGGTACAGCCAATGCCGATAATGACCTGGCTTTTGCCTTCATTACGGTATTGCGGAATTAGAAAATGCAACATATCGAGCAGCTTGGTCAAAAACGCCTGTGTTTCCGGCCATTTCATCACATATTCGTACACATCGCTATCTTGTCCGGTATGGGGACGCAAATTTTCGATATAATGCGGATTAGGCAAAAAACGTACGTCAAAGATCAGATCAGCATCAATCGGAATGCCATATTTGAAGCCAAATGACGTAATATTGACCGACAGGCGATTCGTTTCCAGATGCGAAAAGCGTGCAACGATCTTTTCTTTCAGTCTAACCGGCTTCGTATTGCTCGTATCGATAATCTGGGTTGCCGCACTGCGCAAATCATCCAGCATTTTACGTTCGAGCCGGATGCCGTCAAGTGGCATTCCTTCCGGAGCGAGTGGATGCCGCCGCCGGCTTTCTTTGTACCGCTGTACAAGCACCGCATCACTTGCTTCAAAAAACAAAATTTCCGAATGAATCGTATGATGATTTTTCAAATAGTTCAATGATTCCGAGAGGGCGGCAAAAAATTCACGGCCACGCAAATCGATCACGAGCGCAACCTTGCCGATTTTGCCATTGGACTGTTCGATCAGCTCGGCAAATTTAGGGATTAATACAGGCGGAAGATTATCGACACAGAAAAAACCGAGGTCCTCCAGACTCTGCACTGCAATCGTCTTGCCTGCGCCGGACAGTCCGGTAATAATAACCATCGTGGCGGTCGTTACATTATCGCTGGTGCTCATGCTCTTGTCCCCTCTCTATCCGATTGTATAGGGCGATTGCTGCACGCCATTAACGCAGCAACAAACCGGCTGCTCCAACAATGCCAGCATCATTGCCAAGCTTGGCAGGGATAATCTCTACCCCCTGCTGCAGCGGCCCTGGCGTCAGTTCGGCAAATACTTCGCGGATTTTGCTAAACAAAATATCGCCTGCTTTGGACACTCCACCACCGACGATAAAACGTTCCGGGTTAAGCGTCGCCGCGATCGCAGCCATCGATTTGCCGAGGTAAAAAGCAGCTCGGTTGACGATGCGAATGCTCACTTCATCGCCTGCTTTGGCTGCATCAAAAATATCTTTGGCGGTAATTTGCTCAATGTCCGACAGGCTCGTCTGGTCGCCGCGTTCCACCGCTTCCACCGCCATACGGATAATGCCGGTAGCGGAGGAGACCGTTTCCAGACAGCCCATTTTACCGCAACCACACTGGATCGCTTCCAAATCCGGCACGACCGAAATATGACCGATTTCGCCAGCTAGCCCGGCAAAGCCTTGGTAAATTTTGCCGTTAATAATAATGCCGCCGCCCACACCGGTACCGAGTGTGTAACAGATGCAATCATTGACGCCTTTACCTGCGCCGCTCCATGCTTCCCCCAGCGCCGCTACATTGGCATCGTTATCGATGCGGATCGTTTTTCCGAGACGTTGTTCAAGGATGGCTCGGATCGGTACATCACGAAAGCCGATATTCGGCGCCAGCAAGATCACACCTGCACGCAGATCGGTAAAGCCGGCTACGCCTGCTCCAACGCCTACGAGTTGGTCCCAGCTATAGGGCGATTGCTCGACAATCAAACGCACATAGTTGACGATATTGTCGATCACCGCATCCGTCCCTTTTTCTTTTTCGGTTGGACCTTCGTAAGTGTGCAGCAATTTTCCTTCGTGATTGCAAATGCCTACCTTGATGGCAGTGCCGCCAAGATCGACGCCGACGTAAATATTTTCAGACATAGAACCGAGCCACCTTTTCTACTCAAAATTTGATATATATCCATATGCATTTTAACTGTGTTTGGGGCGTGATATCGCTTTCCCGCTCTTTTGGCAAAGCAAGCTGTAGCATAGGCGCACATAGGCTGTACATTCCATCCTATTGTACCATTTCCGTTCTGGCGGATACTGCTTAAAATGCGATCATACATAAAATTTATGGTGAAGAAATACGGGCAGCGTCCGGTAAAATAGCGTTCGGCAGCGTGCTAAACGACTGTTCAATCCGCCCGAAGCAATGAAAACGTTCGTATCCAACTATAAGCGAACCGCATCATGAGGTCAAGCGAAACCCGCGGGTCTGTTGTCTTGAAGCGAAATGACGAAAAGGGAGCCGCTTTGGCTCCCTTTGGCGATGAACAAACGATTATTTATCGAGCGCTTCGCTCCAGTCGTGCACCATATGACCGTCCAGAAATTTCTCGGCATCCATCGCTGCCATACAGCCGCTCCCCGCAGCCGTAATCGCCTGACGATAGCGTGTATCCTGCACATCGCCACAGGCGAATACGCCGGGGATATTCGTTTCGGTCGTGCCTGGTGTAACTACGATATAACCGTGATCATCGGTTGTAATCTGCCCGTTCAGGAAGCCGGTATTAGGTGTATGTCCGATTGCGACAAACACGCCGTCCGCTTCGACCACTTCCTCTTGTTCGGTTTCGTTGTTAAGCACTTTTAAGCCTTTTACGCCGGTATCACCTGCCACCACTTCAAGCGGCTTGCGGTTGAGCGCCCATTTGATTTTGGCGTTGTCTCGGGCGCGATCTTGCATAATTTTGGACGCGCGCAATTCTTCACGGCGGTTCACAACCGTCACTTCGGTCGCAAAACGTGTCAAAAAGCTCGCTTCTTCCATCGCTGAATCGCCGCCGCCGACCACGATCAGCTTTTTGTTACGGAAAAAGAAGCCATCACATGTTGCACATGTGCTGACACCACGACCGACATTGTCCTGCTCGCCCGGAATGCCCAAATATCTTGCCGATGCGCCGGTGGAAATGATAACCGATTCCGCTTCCAGCTCACCTGCGCCTTCGACTTTAATTTTAAACGGACGCTTGGACAGATCGATCTGTTCTACCCAGCCTGATTTGAATTGAGCGCCAAAACGCTCGGCTTGTTTGCGCATATTGTCCATCAGCTCAGGGCCCATAATGCCATCGGTAAAGCCGGGGAAATTTTCCACTTCAGTCGTTGTCGTCAACTGGCCGCCTGGCTGCAAACCTTCAATAATGAGCGGTTCCATATTGGCGCGCGCCAGATAGATTGCCGCCGTAAGTCCCGCTGGCCCTGTTCCGATAATGATTGATTTGTACATAAGTAAGAAACCTCCTTGGAAATGTTACGCCTATTGAATAGGATCGATGTATATAACGTTGTTTATGAACCTTGATTGCTTTGCGCAAGGCTGCGCTGCATTTTGCTTCGGATGTGGCATAAACGACTGATCCGGCGTGCATACCGGCTCACGCTTGAAATGGTACTGCCATAACGCTCGGCAACTTCCGCATACGTGAGCGGCTGACGGAACAGACGCGCTACCAAATATTCCAGCGCTGCTGCCCAGCCTTCCGGTTGCGTCAACCGTGGCAATTCGGGATAGGAGCGCTTAATAAACTCCAACCATAGCGCTTCCACATCATGCTGAAAGCTGGCATGCTGACGCAGTGGCGACTGCAATAGCACGATATCGAGTACCTGCTGCCAGCACGGTTCCCAGATCGGCAAACTTGTGCGTGCGGATTCCAGATCATCGATTAGACGATCATCCACTAGCGAATGCGCCGCCGCCCATTGTCGCAACAATCGCTCGGCTGCCAGCTTTAGAACAGCCGACGTATGCGGAGCAGCTGCATAATCGCGCAGCAGACGGTGCAATTCGTGACTACCTTCGAGCGCACACGCTTGTAGCACATGCAACTGCTGCTGCTGCGTGCCATATCGCAGCATATCGATAAAACGGGACTCATCGTTCGCTGCATGCTCCGCTTCGGATACCGCTGAAGCGGCGTCCGATAAAACAGCAGCAGATGGCAGCATATAGCTATATGAAGGCTGCAATTGTCCTTGCCGCAACTGTTCCAGATGAGCGATGTAAAAGGCAGGCACTTCCGCCTCCGGCTCGATTCGCAGCATCCGTCGCCACCATTGTTCACCTTGATCATATTTACCCACATAGCATGCCGCCACGGCAGCATAATGATAAATTTCCTGCTGATTCGTATCGTTCATACGCACAAGACGGCAGAAATGCGGATATGCCGCATCATGCTGACCGAGCATCGCCAGCGTAATCGCCAGCTTGAGCAAATGCTCATGATGTAGTGGATGTACTTGGCGCAGCATTACAATCTGCTGCAGCAGACGGCTATGTTGACCCATTTGCCGTAAAATAAGCGCTTGATTACACAGACCGTGCAAATTGTACGGATCACGGCGCAGCACTTCCGCCACCTCGTTCGCCGCTCGTTCCAGCTCACCAAGATGATAAAAGGCGACTGCCAGATTGTTGCGTGTTGCATCATCATCCGGCTCAGCCGCAAGCGCCTGTTGCAGCACAATACATGCCTGTTGCACATCGCCTTGCTCTAATAGTACACGTCCTTGCTGATGCGGTTCCAGCTTTGCCTCATCATGATTCGCCTCGCTTACCTCCTGACGCGGTTTGCCGCTGCGTGCTCGTTCAAACCGTACCACATCCAGCAATTCATTCGCCTCAGTGCCAAAGGAGCCGTTTGCATCTTTTTCCATATAAATAAGCAGCTCGCGCTCAGCCTCCGCAAATTGCTCCATATTCGCATAATTATTCGCCATATAAAAATGACATTCACTCATCATCGGTTCAACGTGCTCCACGATATGCCGTAGCGCTTCATTGGATGCTTCATATTTACCCAGCTCGGACAAAATGCCTGCCAAATTGCAATGATGAATCGGATTATCAGGCTCGTATTCGACTGCCTTTTGAAAATATGTCAATGCCTTGTCATAACGATAACGGTCTAATGAGCGGACAGCTCGTTCAAAAAAGAAATTGGCATCCAATTGCAGTCTGATGACTTTGCGCTCAGCTTCTTCCGTTTTCCGCTTATAATCATTCACCGGATCAAGGCACCTCCTTCTGTCGCTTCAACCATCTATTGACAGACGGTCGTCTATAGCAAATAAGCTTTGTTACGCGTAACTAGCACCGTTTAGTATACCACAATCGTGAAAATGGCTAAAGGCAAACTCGCCTTCATACGGGATTACCGCCCGCCAGCTTAGGCACACTGCAAATGTTAAATACCGGCATCGCTAAACATGGTGGCAATCGAACCACCCTCCACAATAATGCGTACCGCATGCGATAACATCGGTGCCACAGACAGTACGGTCAGCCGTTCCGGTCTAATCGACGGCAAGCTAATCGAATCGGTGACGACCAGCTCGCGAATCGCCGGATGGTCAAGTCGCTTGAGCGCTTCCCCGGAAAACAATCCATGTGTGGCGCAAACGATTGCGTCACGCGCCCCACGCTCCTTCAAGCTCTCGACGACATTAACGATCGTTGTGCCCGTATCGATCAAATCTTCGATAATAATCGGTGTTTTGCCTTCCACATCGCCAATTACATGCGTAATAACCGATTCGTTATGCGCTGGACGCTTTTTGATCATCATCGCAAAAGGAGCGTCCAAGCGGTTCGCCAGCTTTTCAGCCATATAAGCACGACCTGCATCCGGCGAGACGACAACCGCGTCTTCAATCGATTGATTTCGCAAATAACCGCTGATCAGATCGAGTGCGGTCAAGTGGTCAACCGGGATATTAAAGAAGCCCTGAATCGCAGATGCGTGTAGATCAATAGTAATTACCCTGTCTGCGCCAACTGTAGTCAGTACATCCGCCACCATTTTTGCAGAAATCGGCTCTCTTGGTGCCGATTTGCGTTCCTGGCGTGCATAACCGTAGTACGGCACGATCAAATTGATCGTCCGTGCAGATGCACGCTTTGCCGCATCGATCATAACGAGCAGTTCGACGAACAGCTCATTGATCGGATGCGATAACGATTGAACGATAAATACGTCCATATTTCGAATCGTTTCTTCATAATGCACATACGTTTCACCGCTTTTAAATTGGGACAGCTTGATTTTACCGAGTGTGAGACCGAGACGTTCAGCGATCGTTGTCGCCAGCTCCGGACTGGATGAGCCTGAGAAAATTCGCATATGTTCTTTCATAATTCCTCCTGATTTTGGATGGCGAGCTTGCTTTACCCTGTTTTTAAATATTGTATATCGCCGCGTAACGATAGCAAAGACAATTCTGCTTCAATTCGCAATTGTTCCGGTTATCGCGATGGAGCGGTTTGGTTATAACAGTGTAAACGATGAGTTTTGTCGCTTTGTAGGCGAAGTCGCAGAAAAGTTTGTCGGATGATGACGCTTTCTTTTATAGTATGTTGAAATATTCATATTTTTCTCTTGACGAAAAGTAGTTAGGCGCCGTACAATATCTCCATTAGAACATTGGAGAAAGGTGAAGATGATGTCCCAATTTGAACCGTCGGATATGGCGAAGCATCTCAAAGATATGGATCGGCTCAAAGAATTGGCACCGCTGTTTCCGCAACTGGATGTGAACTGTATGCTGATTTCTTTTCTGCTCATTCGCACATCACATGAGCTATACCATGAAGTGTCGCCACTGCTCACGGAAAATGGGCTGTCACCAGGTAAAATACGCATTTTGATCTCGCTAATGCTACTCAAAAAACCGCTGCTACCTTCGGAAATGGCGCAATCGGCTGGTGTGACGCGCTCGACGATGACCGGTTTGATCAACGGGCTTGAAAAAGACGGTCTGATTCGTCGTGGCTCCCATGAAGATCGCCGTATGACCGCCATTCATCTGACCGAAGAAGGCGAAGCTGTCGTCAAACATATACTGCCTCAGTATGGCGCTCAATTAGCGGGCATTATGAATCATTTGACCGTGGACGAACGCGACGTACTCAAACAGTTATTGTACAAAATTCGTGCAGGCATCGAATCGAAGCAGCCGGAATGAGCTTATGAAACCGGACGTTTTTTTCGGTGTAATAGTACGGCACCAAACTATTTGCCGGCTAACGTCTTCATTTTTAAATTAACTTTTAGCTTAGATTTGATACAGACAGGAGAGTAAATCAAAGTGAAAATCGTAAAATTAATTCCAATTATCGTCTTAATCGTGGCGCTTGGTGTCGGGGGGACACTGCTGGCGATGCACGGCAAAGATGCCGTTTCGATGGCAGCGCTCAAAAAAGAAGGCGTGCTGACGATCGATACGGTGAACAGCTCGTTTGAAGGGCAATCCGGTAAAATTGCTTCCGTCAAAGTCAAAGAAGAAGACCATGTGAAAAAAGGACAACTATTGATGACGCTCGATACACAGGACGTAAACCTGCAAATCCAGAACGTCAAAGAACAAATGTCCCAGCTCGACGTCCAAATTAGCCAAACACAAAGTCAATTAACAAGCCAATCCCACAAGCTGGCACAGCAAAAAGCGAGCGCTCAGCTAAACGTACAAGCCGCCCAAGTTGCCGAACAAAAAGTACTCACCGGCGCGCGTCCGGAAGATATTCAAAGCCAGACTATTGCAGTCGATTCCGCTAAAAAGTCAGTGGAAGTTGCCAACAATGGCGTCAATGCTGCGCAAAATGCTGTTGCGACCGCACAGCAAAATGTCGCGTATGCACAAACGAGCTATGACCGTGCTAAATCGCTATTTGATAACGGCTTAGGTACACAAGCTAGCCTCGATACCGCCCAAAATGCGCTGAACACTGCCCAAAAACAATTGCAAAGCACCCAAGATCAGCTTGTCAGCGCACAAAAACAAGTCGAAGTTGCCGGTAATCAAGTGCTGGCGCAAGAAACCGCGCTTGAAAAGCTGCAAAATGGTGCGACCGCCGAAGATCGTCAAGCAGCTCATGTGCAAGTAGAACAAGCGCAGCAAGCGCTCAAACAGATCGATCAAGGTGAAGAAGATATCCGAAACGGCAAATACAATATCGAACTGCTGCAAAAGCAAAAACAATCGCTGCAAATCAATATGGACAATTTGCTCGTACAAAAAAGCCGCCGCGTCCTTACCGCACCAGCTGACGGCAAAGTAACCCGTGTCGTACCTAAAGTAGGCGAAAATATTTCCGCTGGCACACCGGTCGTCATGATCGAAACCGGCAAGCTGTATTACGATCTGTATGTAGGCGAAGAAAATATGAAAAACTTCCAGGCTGGAGCAAAAGTCGATACGAATATCGTAGCGCTTGGCAAACATATTACCGGTACGGTTCGTTATATTACGTCTGCACCACAATATGCCGCACTACGTATGAGCCGTGAAAAAGGACAGGCAGATACGACTTCATTTATCGTGCGTGTCGATGTGAAACGCACATCTGACCTGCTGCCGGGAATGACGGTGGAGGTTCCAACCAATGAAAGCAATAATTGATGAATTTAAACTGATTTTGCAGGGTAAGTTTATTTGGATTATGCTGATTGCGCCGCTGATTATTTCCGCCGCCTTTGGCTATGTGTTCAAAAACAATCAGTTGAACGAAGCGCCTGTCGCTGTCGTCGATCTGGATCACAGCACGTACAGCCAGCAATTGATCGAAAAGCTGGATGCCGACCAATATATTAATATCAAATACGTGACCTATAACTATATGGAGCCAAATAGCTTCCTGTACAATGAACAATATTTCGGTGTTATCTATTTGCCTGCTGGTCTCGAAAAGACGCACATACAGGGCGGGCAGACCAATATCGGGCTATATGTAGATACCGCATTGTCGACCGCTACGACGTACTTGCGTACCGGCGTGACCGAAGTAATCAACACCGAGAACGCCAGCACAGCCGCCGGCAAGCTGGTAGCGATGGGGGTAAACTCCGCTCAAGCGGCTAATTTTACGACCGGTCTGAATTTGCAAACAAGGCTGCTATACAATCCGACCAACAATACGCTAATGAGCTCGGTCATCGGTTTTGTGAATACGGTATTCCTGTCCATTCTAGGCGGGGCGACGCTCACGATTGTGCCGCGTCTGCGTGAACAAGGCGTGCTGGCGGAAGCGCTGCGCCGTCCGCTTAGTCTAGTGCTGCGTGTCGTACCGTATGCGCTCATTGCGACCGTTTCGATGTATGTCGTTATGGGCTGCTTGAAACAGGTCGGCGGGCTGCGTTTTGAAGCGAATGTATTTCAGCTCTGGATTCCATTTTTAATGTATACGCTCTCGCTCTCCTTGCTCTGTATGCTCGTTGGCTGGAGCGCCAGCAGCCCGGCAAAAGCGGCGGGACGGATTACGATGATTTTGCTGCCATCGTTTATTTTGAGCGGTGCGCAAATTCCGGTCGCTTTGTTGCCGCCGATTTTGCAAAATGTCAGCCATGTGCTGCCGCTGTCCTGGCATTTTAAATTTTTACGTGGACTCGGTTTCCGGGGCGGCGATCTGAAATATTTTGGGCAAGAGCTGGGCGATTTTTTAATTCTGATTACGAGTTTCTTGGTCGTTATTTTCCTGCTGATGCTGAACGAAATGCGTAAAATTCGCAAAGCGGAGCGGGAGGGCAAGCTGCATACCGATGCGATGGATACAACGACAAAGGTGATCACAGCAGAGTCCAGTTCAACATCCCCATCCGCTTCAGCGACAACGGATGCATCCGGCACGGCAAAACCAAATCCGAGCTAATCGATATACATTGCCGCAATCGATCGTTATTTTATAAGCAAACGACAAACAACCAGCAGGATAGGCGCTGTGACACGATGTGTGCGCTGATCCGTCTGGTTGTTTTGGCTTATTCATTGGTACATTCGTTATGAAATGATGCGCTCTGCGACAATGCGCTTTATTCGGTTCATCCCATCAATAAGTGTTACCCGTGCAGCGGTACCATCGTACGCTGGCGATTCGCAAATGTAGCGATCTGCTCCACACCAAGCTCCGTCAATAATGCACGCGCCTGATCCAAACCATCGCTCAGTTTAAGCGGATCATGCGCATCCGAACCGAGTGTCAGCGGGATGCCGAGCGCGATTGCCTGCTCCACAATCCGGCGTGCCGGGAAAATTTCGGCACAAGCTTTGTACAAACCCGACGAATTCAGCTCCATCGCCATGCCTGCCTGTTGTACCGCCCGCAATGCAGCATCCTCTAACGCCTCAAGCTCGCCATCTTGCTCAGCAGGCGGCACATAACCAAAACGCTTGATCACATCCAGATGCCCGGCGATATCGTAAAACCCGGTCGCTACCGCCTTTTGCATCGCATCATAGTATTGACGATACACATCCAGCACATCACGACCGTTCCAGCCATCGGTTTGGCGATAATCGGAAATGTCCCATTCACCAAGAAAATGCACCGAACCGATCACATAGTCAAATGGATACTGCGTAATGATCCGTGCAATCGTTTCTTCA
Organism: Paenibacillus campi; assembly: GCF_034659835.1. Classification (NCBI taxonomy): domain Bacteria; kingdom Bacillati; phylum Bacillota; class Bacilli; order Caryophanales; family Paenibacillaceae; genus Paenibacillus; species Paenibacillus campi. The sequence goes on along the minus strand of NZ_JAXSQZ010000007.1, from coordinate 18,529 downwards.
TGACCTTCGATATAATCCGCTTCCAGTCCAACCCGGATGTCAATGTGATCACTGTACTTCTGCTTAAGAAATAAAGCTTCCTCTACATAACGCGGCAGTTCGTCCATCGGCATCGCCATTTCCGGATAATACGTAGCCGGATCGACATGGATGAGCGGCAAATGATCGGACAAACCTAATTGATCTAGACCGATCTCAATGCCGCGCTGCACATACTCCTCCAGCTCACCGACCGCATGACCACAGCGTACATGATGCGTATGATAATCGATTTGCATGCTGTTTGCTCCTTCCTTGCTGCAACCGATACGTTGCGGCGTAATTACGGGGATGGTCAGTCTTTACGCGGACGCTCATGACGGCGATCCAATTCCGCCAGTATATCATCCAGCGGTAGCTTGCGCTCTTGCAGCAATACGAGCAGATGATAGATCAAATCGCTCACTTCATAGCGCAATTCGTCGTTGTCGCCATTTTTGGCAGCGATGATCGTTTCCGCCGTTTCCTCACCGACTTTTTTCAAAATTTTATCGATCCCTTTTTCAAACAAATACGTCGTATACGCACCTTCCGGACGCTCCTGATCACGATAAGCGATCATTTGCTCCAGCTCACTCAAAATCGCAAACCGGTCTTTTGATGCAGCGGATTGCGTATCAGACGATGATTCAAACGTTGGCTTATTGTCCACTTCATTCACCTCATTATAAAAGCAGCTTATTCTGCCTGTATGGCATGCCGGTCCATTCGCCTCCACCAGTACGAGCAGTGTATCTCCATCACAATCATAATATAGCGACGTAATGCGCTGTGTATTGCCAGATGTACCGCCTTTATGCCAGAACTCCTGGCGCGAACGGCTCCAAAACCACGTATCCCCCGACTCCAACGAGCGGCGCAGCGATTCTTCATTCATATACGCCATCATAAGCACGATCCGGCTGGACGCATCTTGCACAATCGCAGGCACCAGCCCATCACGATCCCATTTGATCGCGGCAATCAATTGTTCCCACGAATGCGATTGATGTAAAATTTCCGTCTGAAATGTAGCATCGTCGTTCGTCCCACTCATTAGCGAATTTCCACTCCCCCTGCTTTCAGCTCGGTTTTGAGCGCCGGAATTGAAATTTCCTTGTAGTGGAAAATCGTCGCCGCCAGTCCTGCATCCGCTCCGGTCTGTTCAAACACATCCAGAAAATGCTCTGGCAAACCCGCACCACCAGAAGCGATTACCGGAATGTGTACCGCTGCACATACCGCACGTGTGAGCGGTAAATCGAAGCCATCTTTTGTACCGTCCGCATCCATACTCGTCAGCAAAATTTCGCCTGCACCACGCTGTTCGACTTCTTTTACCCAATCTAGCGCTTTAATGCCGGTCGATTTGCGTCCGCCATGCGTGTACACTTCCCATTCGCCCCATTGTTCATTAAAGCGCGCATCGATCGCTACGACGATACATTGTGCGCCAAAACGCTGTGAGCCATCATTGATCAATTGCGGATGAAGCACCGCTGCTGTGTTAATGCCGATTTTGTCAGCACCAGCACGTAAAATCTTTTTCATATCGTCGACCGAAGAAATGCCGCCGCCGACGGTAAATGGAATCGAAATTTCCTCGGCAGTACGCCGTACGACATCAACCATCGTTTCGCGCCCTTCTACCGATGCCGAAATATCGAGAAATACAAGCTCATCCGCACCTTCGCGGTCATACAATGCCGCCAGTTCTACCGGATCACCAGCGTCACGCAAATTAACGAAGTTCACGCCTTTGACAACGCGCCCTTCTTTCACATCCAGACACGGAATAATACGCTTTGCAAGCATGCATGCTCCCCCTTTCCTGCCGGATCGTTAACGCACTTTAAGCAGTGCTTCCTGCAGATCGATTTTGCCGGTATAGATCGCTTTGCCTACAATCGCGCCGCTAATGCCATCCGCTTGGCGTGCAGCTAGACGAATCAGATCGTCCAGCACAGTAACACCACCGGAAGCGATCACATCTTTGCCAGATGCTTGGGCGATCGCCGCAATCGCTTCAATATTCGGTCCTTGCATCATACCGTCGCGCGAAATATCGGTAAAAATAAACGTTTCGGCTCCTTTGGCAGCCAGTTCTTTGGCAAGCTCATCCGCTTTAACTTCGGACGTTTCCAGCCAGCCGCGTGTTGCTACATAGCCATTACGCGCATCGATGCCGATCGCTACACGGTCACCATACGTACCGAGCACGGCTTCAGTAAACGCGCGATCTTCAATCGCAGCCGTACCGATAATGACACGGCTCACACCGAGACCGATTAACTGCTGCACATCAGCAAGTGTACGCAGCCCGCCGCCAAGCTGTACAGGCACCTGCACACTGCTGGCAATCCGACCGATCAGTTCATGATTGACCGGATGCCCTGCTTTCGCCCCATCCAAATCGACCAGATGCACAAACTGTGCTCCTTGCTCTACAAAGCCTTTGGCAACTGCTACTGGATCATCGTTATAGACGGTTTCTTGATTATAATCACCTTGGATCAGACGCACACAGCGACCGCCACGGATATCAATTGCAGGATAAATAGTAAACGAAGACAACGTGCTTCCCCCTTATCGATGCGTAATTAATATAATGCTACCTCATACTTAACCGCTGCCATCGTCATTTCATACACTGACTGTCCTATCGAAAGCAAAGCGTATCTATTGCACTGGATTCAGTTACGATTGTATGATCTCATTGAAAGTTAATGTAAAGTTAAACTGAATCTCGGTCAACATACGATCGATGCGATATGCGATTTATTGCACCCGTTCGCCCACACACAATGCTAGGAAATTGCGCAGCAACAATTTGCCCAGCTCGCCGCTTTTTTCCGGATGGAATTGCATCCCGTACACATTGTTACGACCGACAATCGCCGTCACTTGCTGATGCCCGTAATCGGTCACCGCGATCAGATCATCCTGACGCTCCGGCAACACATGATACGAATGCACAAAATACGTGTGCCCTGCATACAGATCGCGTACAAGCGCATGTTCAGGCTGCTTATATTCCAACCGATTCCAGCCCATATGCGGCACTTTATAATCGCCTGGAGCGAAGCGTACGACACGACCAGGCAAAATGTCCAGCCCCTGATGGATGCCGTATTCCTCCCCTTCGGTAAACAATAGCTGCATACCGAGGCAAATGCCGAGCAACGGCTTGCCGCTGTCTGCTACCTCGTGCACGATATGATCCATACCGCCTGCACGAATATGATTCATCGCATCGCCAAACGCACCGACACCCGGCAAAATGACACCGTCTGCCGCCAACATCTCATCACGATCGCCGGTGATAATATATTCATAGCCAAGCCGCTCAATCGCCTTGCTGACACTGTGCAAATTGCCAATACCATAGTCCACAATTGCAATCGCCATGCTTTACAGCACTCCCTTCGTCGAAGGCACTCCTGTCACGCGTGGATCGATCGATGTCGCTTCGTCAATGGCGCGTCCGAGCGCCTTAAACACCGCTTCGATCATATGGTGTGTATTTTTACCGTAATGCACGATCACATGCAGTGTAATACGCGCTTCCAGTGCCAGTTTCCATAGAAATTCATGCACTAGCTCCACTTGAAAACTGCCTACTTGCGCAGAAGGATATTCCGCACGATATTCAAAATGCGGGCGATTGCTCACATCGATCACAACTTGAGCGAGCGCCTCATCCATCGGAATGAACACATTTGCATAACGCTTAATGCCGCGTTTGTCGCCAAGCGCTTCGCGCAGCGTCTGTCCGAGGCAAATGCCGATATCTTCCACCGTATGATGATCATCGATTTCGATATCACCTTGCGCCTTAACCGTCAAATCAAAATGCCCATGCTTCGTAAACAAATCCAGCATATGATTCAAAAACGGCACATCCGTTTCGATCTCCGCCTGCCCGGTGCCATCCACTTGCAAAGCGAGCTGAATATCGGTTTCATTCGTTTTGCGGCTAATGTCCGCGCGGCGTACTTGCCCATTTTCCGTTGTCATAAGGCTACTCCTCCAGCTTGTTTATGATCTGATTTATCATCTTATTTAAACTATCGATTTTACACTGTCGATCGATCTCCATATTCGTTAATTGCCTTCCTGCCGCAACCGAATTTCGATCGCACGCGCATGACCTTCCAGTCCTTCATGGCGCGCCAGCTCCATAATCGTCTGCCCATTCGCAAGCAGTGCTTCCTTACTATAATAAATCATACTCGATTTTTTAATAAAATCATCCACATCGACCGGCGATGAAAACCGTGCTGTACCGTTCGTCGGAATAATATGATTCGGCCCGGCAAAATAGTCACCCACCGGCTCCGAACTGTACGAACCGAGGAAAATCGCACCGGCATTTTCGATCCGACCGAGTATATTCATCGGCTGCTCGGTCATAATTTCCAGATGCTCAGGTGCAAGTCGATTCACAACCGCAATCCCTTCATCGAGCGTTTCAGTCACAATAATCGCACCATAACGTTCCACCGAAGCAGCGGCAATCTCACGGCGTGGCAAAGTTTCCAATTGACGCTGCACTTCGGCGGACACATTGTCAGCAAGCGAACGGGACGAAGTAACGAGAATGGCGGATGCCATCTCATCATGCTCGGCTTGGGACAACAGATCGGCAGCAATATAGCCCGGATGCGCCTGCTCGTCTGCGAGCACGACGATTTCGCTCGGCCCGGCGATGCTGTCGATATCGACGATACCGTACACTTCACGCTTCGCCAGCGCCACATAAATATTGCCGGGACCACATATTTTGTCGACCGGCTCGATCGTTTCCGTTCCATAAGCGAGTGCGGCGATCGCCTGTGCACCGCCAATCCGATACATTTCGGTCACACCCGCTTCAGCAGCGGTAACGAGAATATACGGATCAATGCCTTCCCGTCCACCGGTTGCAGGTGGTGTGACCATCACAATCTCCGGCACACCAGCAACTTGAGCAGGAATAACGTTCATCAGTACGGATGAAGGATATGCCGCTTTACCGCCTGGCACATAGACGCCGACCCGTTTGAGCGGACGAATGATCTGTCCAAGCAGACTGCCATCCGGCTGCAAATCCATCCATGAATTGCGCTTTTGCTTTTGATGAAACTGGCGGATATTGTGCGCCGCCTTCGTGATCGCTTCAATAAAAGAAGGCTCTACATGCGCATAAGCCGCTTGCAGCTCAGCATCGGTCACACGCAGGCGCTCCGTCGTTAGCTCAGTACGGTCGAACTGTGACGTATAACGCAGCAGTGCAGCATCGCCGTCTGTTTTAATATCGTGAACGATTTGTTTGACAGCGGCATTTTGTTCTGGTGAACCGTACTCCACCTCACGCCGTAGATCAAAATCGTGTGCAGCTACGATTTTCAAGCCCATCTCTCCTTTACTCCATCCGCTCTGGAACATGCTGTCAGTAGCCGTCTTTCTCCTAGCAGATTGAGGCGCTCCTGAATTTGTTTAGTCATACGTTTCTAATGATATGTTTATACTGAAGGCTGTACGATCACTTTTTGCAATGTATCGCAAAGCTGTTGAATTTCTTCATTTTTCATCCGATAGCTGACTCGGTTGGCGATCAAACGGCTCGTAATGCCGAACAGTTCCTCTAACTCTACCAGTCCATTTTCACGCAGCGTTTGACCGGTTTCAACCATATCGACGATCCGATCAGCCAGACCGATCATCGGCGCCAGCTCGATCGAGCCGTTGAGCTTGATCACTTCCACCTGCTGCCCACGCTCGCGGAAATATTGCGAAGCGACATTCGGATATTTGGTCGCTACCCGTTGCTGAATGCCTGGCTGCCAGTCCGGCAATGCAATGACCGACATCCGGCAACGTGCAATGCCAAGATCAAGCAGCTCGTACACGTCGCGATTTTCCTCCATCAATACATCTTTGCCAACGATACCGATATCGGCTACACCGTGCTCGACATAGATCGGCACATCGACAGGCTTGGCGAGAATAAACTCCATTCCAAGCTCTGGCAGTTCGACAATCAATTTGCGCGACTCGTCCACATCGTTCGGAATCGGAATGCCTGCCTCGCGGAACAGCGCGGCTGCTTTTTTATAAATACGCCCTTTGGGCATCGCTACTTTTAAAATCTGGCTCATCAGGTACGCATCTCCCTGTTTTAATTTTTGCCTGATGGCATGATGATCGATCAGCTGGAGCGCTTTATTTTAACCGAGTACAGGCTTGCCGCCGGTAAAACGAATCAATTCTCGATACCCGGCACGCGCTGTCTCATCCGCCTCGTTAGCAGCCCCTTCATACTCCGTCACGACCATCTGCCCATCAGCACGCAACTGGATCGCTTTTGCAAAAGCTTCATGTCGACTGGTCTCATCATACACAATCAATACCGGCTGCGGTTGCTCCGGCACTGGCAATTGCACACCATCGAGAATACGATTCGTTTTGAGTGCAAAACCGGTTGCCGCCAACGGACGTCCAAATTGTGCCAGCAGATTGTCATATCGTCCACCACTGCACACCGGCGAACCGAGTTCAGCCGCATAGCCTTCAAATACCATGCCTGTGTAATACGAGAAATTACCGATCATCGTTAGATCGATCATCACATAATGGGACATGTCGTACGCTTCCAGCACTTCCCACACTTTGCACAGATGGCGGATTGCATCAGCTGCTTGCGGATTGCTGCTAATTTCCAGTGCCTGCTGGCAAATATCTTGCGCACCGCGCAAACGAAGCAGCCCTTCCAGCTCCTGCTGCTGTTTTGTCGACAGTTTAAAACTGACCAACTGCTCACGAAAGCCTACAAAATCGCGATTAAGCAATCGCTCTTTCAACGCTTCTTGTTTCTGCGCTTGCTCAGGCAACGCTTCTTCCAACAGCCCGCTCAAAAAGCCCACATGACCGAGCGAAATTTGGAAATTTTGCACGCCTGCCGCTTGCAATGAAGCGATCGCCAATGCGACGACTTCAGCATCACCTTCCGGCGAATCAACACCGACCAGCTCCGCACCGGTCTGGAAAAACTCCGCCTCACGCCCTGCTTCTTCTTCAATCGAGCGGAATACGTTCGCATGATACGCCAGTCGTACCGGCAACGTCTCTTGCTGCAACAACGAACCCATCACGCGCGCGATCGGTGTCGTCATATCCGAACGCAGCACCATCGTCGTGCCCCGGTTGTTAAGCATTTTATATAATTTGCTGTCGGAGGTAGAGCTTGCCACACCGACCGTATCGTAATATTCAAGCGTTGGCGTAATGATCTGCCGGTATCCCCAGCGAGACATACAATGAAGCACATTTTGTTCGATATAACGCAGCTTTGATACGACATGCGGCAAATAATCACGCACCCCGATCGGTTTTTCAAATCCTTTCGGCTTGGACAAGACGTTCACCTCTGATTGGATTGTATATTTGGCATTATAGCCGAATGCAATCGTTCATTATATTTTAACACATTAAAGTGGTACTTTGCTAATAAAGTAAAGGATATTGCATATCTTATCATAACCTCACCTTTACCGTCAATTCAGCCCATCGTATGCCTAAATGGACGATAATCGTCGCAATGGCGATGATTATAACGCACGCACCGTAATATAGATTCGCCCTCTAGCCGTCAGAATCCTGTTCGAGCATAAACAACCGCTCATTCATAAAATGGCTGACATTGCTGCTCCAACTCGGCGTGCCCAGCTTGCCATATTTCCACTCATCACTCATCACTCATCACTCATCACTCATCACTCATCACTCATCACTCATCACTCATCACTCATCACTCATCACTCATCACTCATCACTCATCACTCATCACTCATCACTCATCACAAGTGGATTATGCTCTATCCTGTTCTATTGCGCAAATAAGCCCTGACACCCGCAACAACGGAATGCCAGGGCTTGCCTAAGCTAAACATACAATATGCCCAATATGAGATTGCATACGATTAGTGCCACTCAATCGATAGCGATGATATGTATGTACACCTGTACAAATACCATGTTATCGCTCTGCTATCATGTTTCCAAGCAAGCTACGGCATTGTACGTTGTACGACTTTCGCTTGATTGCGCTGCAGACGTTGCAATTTGCGTTGGTGATGGCGTGCGGATAGCGAATCCGGAATGCTACCTAGCAATACCCATGAACACGAAAAACGACGGAACAGAAATTGTACCAGCAGTGTGGACAGAACGAGCGCAATAATCAGACCACTGTAAATCCAAATAAAATACGCTAACGGTCCCAGCGTAAACCATGACTTTGTATCGCGATAATACGCTAAAATGAACGGATGCACTAAATAAATCGCAAACGACAACTCACCCAAGCGCCGCAACAGAGCAAGCAACGGCTTAGGCGCAATCCGATTTACAATAAATGCTGCCTGAAACAACACGAGCGATGACAGCATCGTATACACATTCCACATTAACTCATACCAGAGCGAATCATGCCACAAATTCGTGATCCGTGAATCATACCAAATTTGTACATAAATTAGCCCTGTCGCCAGCCAGCATATCCATAATAATGATGTTGCCAGCTTTAGCGTGCTATCCATATCTTTCCAACGCGTCATCACCCATTGCCGAAACGGTTGAAAATAAATCGCCACAAACGCACCCAACATATAATAGGCAAAATATGAAAAGGCAATACTGCCTTTATTGGCATAATGAAGATCATACTTATTCCAGACGACCCACGCCCATTGTACGATCAATCCAATCACAATCGCCCAGCGTGCCATCCAGCGCTGCTTTTTCAGCAACACGAGCAGTAATGGAAACAAAATATAAAACTGAACGCTAATAAATACAAAATAAAGATGCGTCCATGCCGACCCGCTAAAGATCGCATCCACATAATCACGTAATAGCCACATGATCGGCTCGCCAAAAAGCCCGCGCTCGTGTAGCTTGTACAAAAAATAAAACGCGGAAATTAAAATATACGGTAACAAAATATACAAAATGCGCTTTTTGTAAAAACTGGAAATTAGCTTACTAGTTAGCGGACGATCAAAATAATTGTAAAACAACACAAAGCTGCTCAAAAAAATAAACGCCGGTGTACCATATTTGAACATTAAATTAAGAAAATTAAACACATAATAAATGGATGTGTCCACCGCATCAATCGTCGCATCCGATGTAGAATGCACATGCAAAACACCGATAATCGCCAGGGCACGAAAAAAATCAAGCTGTGGCAGCCGCTCCTTTTGTAGTCGATCCACGATCGTAACATCCCCTTACATCTATTAATGGTACATCTGATCAAAACCCGCATTCACTGGGCTTGTCCATTCCCATCGAGCGCTGATGCATTCTGTACCATTACAATGTCAGTCCGACATGTACAGACCGAAGATCGGTTTCCTTCGGTCAGCCCTGTCGATTGTCGATATGCTTTATTTGTCAATTGTCAATCTTTATTACCCATGCACAACTGTTCTGAACTACAGCAGCTCACGCGCGGCTGTTTCTTCCTGAACGGTTTTAGCCAGTACACGCAGCGGATTGCCACCCACAAAACTCCCTGCTGCTACATCCCGATGCACGACCGAACCTGCCGCTACAATCGCGCCATCACCAATCGTAACACCTGGCAAAATCGTACAATTGGCTCCAATCATCACCTCATCACCGATGATCACATCGCCAAGCCGATACTCGCGAATCAAATACTCATGCGCAAGAATCGTCGTATTGTAGCCAATGACCGAATTTTGCCCAATTCGGATACGTTCCGGGAAAAATACATCCACCATCACCATCAGTCCAAACGCCGTCTCCGAACCGATCTGCATCCGTAACAGATGACGATACATCCAGTTTTTTAGCCCAAGGATCGGACAGTAACGGGCAAGTTGAATAACGATAAAATTGCGTACCCCTTTCCACGGGCTTACCGTGCTGTAAATTTGCCGTAGCGCATTACGCTTGCCTTGGACAGGATAATGCTCTAGCTTTCTCATCGATCTACCGGATCAGCGAGCACGATTTGATACAGATCGCTCATCCGCTGCAATACAAACGTAGGCTCATACTTGGACAGCTCCTGTTCACCTTTGAGCGACCACGCCACAGCTGCCGACTGCACACCTGCCGCTGCCGCCGATTTCAGATCAGCCGGGCTGTCTCCGACCATCAGCGTATGTTCAGGCGCTGAACGGAGCGCTGCTAGTGCCTGGTGAATCGGCTGCGGATCGGGCTTTGGATGCTCCACATCGTCCAGCGTCACAATTACCTGCATATACTGATCCAGCTCAAACAAACGCAGCACATGCGTCGTTGTCGCACGAATTTTGGTCGTGACGACACCAAGCTTTAACCCTGCCGCCTGCAAACGCGCCAACACCTCATTTACTTCGGGAACAGGCGCAACCAATTCATCATGATGCTGCCAATTGTAGGCACGATATTTTTGCACAAGCGCTGTCACATCGTCCAACCCGGAAAATGTCCGCAATTGCTGCTCCAACGTCGTGCCCATATACGGAATAATTTGCTCACGTGTGAGCGAATGATCCATCACATGCATAAACGAAGCAATAATCAGTTCATTCGTATCCACAATCGTACCGTCAAGATCGAACAAAATCGTATCTATCATCCCTCACTACTCCTTACGTTCAAGCGGAGGCTTTTCGGCACTGCCCGCTTCCGTTCGAGTATGACTACCACTTGCCGTCTGCTGAGCGGTATGCTCCTGCTCAGTTACATGTTCACCGCCTGCTACACGGGTAGAAACGATCGGATCGCTGTAATGCGCCAAGTTTTTGTTCGTTTTGCGACGCACGATAATGAAGACGATCGCCGCAATGACGAGCACAAGCGACAATAGCTGGGACACACGAATATTGCCGTAACCTGGCTCAATCGCACCTTGCTGGAAGCCAAACCAAGTCATAGGCGACCATAAACCGTTCACAATCGATACGAGCCATGCCGGTCCATCAAATGTTAAACTATCCGTACGCAATGCCTCGATAAAAAATCGCCCGATCCCGTACCAAATAAAATAGCCCATAAAAATTTCCCCGGCACGCACAAAATGACGGCGCCGGAAAAACATCAACACAAGTATACCGACCACATTCCAAAGCGATTCATACAGAAACGTTGGATGATGATATACACCGTTCACATTCATTTGATTGACGATAAAATCCGGCAAATGTAAATTGTTGCGCAGGAACGCTTCATCGGTCGGTCCACCGTACGCTTCCTGGTTCACAAAATTCCCCCAGCGTCCAATCGCTTGACCGATCAGCAAACCCGGTCCGCAAATATCCGCAATGCGCCAGAAATTATAACCTTTATACCGCGTATAAATGACCGCACAAATAATCGCGCCGATGAGCGCGCCATAAATGGCAATCCCGCCGTTCCAAATTTTAAACACATCAATCCAATTGTTTTTATAATCCGGCCAACGGAAGGCTACATAATAAATACGTGCTGCGATAATCGCTGACGGTACACCAAACAGCAGCAAATCCATAAAAAACTCCTGTGGAATGCCATAACGTCGTCCCTCACGAATAATTAACAGCAACCCCATCAATGCACCCAAACCGAGAATCAGACCATACCAGTGCACTTCCAACGGCCCGATCGCAAATGCGATCGGATTAATTAATGATGTCCCCATTGCTTACCCTCTCCTTAATCCATTTCATCGAGATCTTCGGCAATCGTCTCGGTCAGCTTATGCGTGAATTGGAGAGCTGCATTGTACCCCATCCGTTTCAGACGGAAATTCATCGCCGCCACTTCAATAATAACGGCAAGGTTTCGACCCGGACGCACTGGAATCGTAACGAGAGGTACATCGGTGTCGATAATTTTAGTTGTTTCCTCATCCAGACCGATACGGTCATACTGCTTATCCTGCTGCCATGCTTCCAGCCGCACAACGAGCGTAATCCGTTTGTTGTTGCGAATCGCCCCGGCACCAAACAGCGTCATCACATTAATGATGCCGACGCCGCGAATTTCAAGCAGGTGGCGGATCAATTCAGGTGCCGTACCGTGTAACTGGTTGTCCGACGTTTGGCGAATTTCCACCGCATCATCCGCGATCAAACGATGTCCGCGTTTGACAAGCTCCAATGCGGTTTCACTTTTACCGATCCCGCTGCTACCGGTAATGAGCATCCCTACACCATAAATGTCCACTAACACGCCGTGGATCGTTGCTGTTGGCGCAAGCTTTTTCTCCAAAAAGTTCGTAATCCGGCTCGACAGAATCGTCGTAGACAGATTGCTGCGCAACACCGGCAATCCATGCTGTTCACTAGCTTCGATCAGTTCTTCCGGCACTTCCAGTCCGCGTGTCACAACGATACATGGCGTTTCTTCGTTACATATTTTGCCCATCCGCTCCGCTTTTTCTTCATGCGTTAACATTTGAAAAAACGCCAGCTCGGTACGACCAAGAATTTGTACACGCTCGGTCGGATAATACTCAAAATAACCTGCCATCTCAAGACCCGGACGGTTCAGATCATCTACGGTAATATTTCGTTTTAAGCCAAGTCCCCCGGATACAACTTCAAGTTGGAACATTTGTACTAATTCCGAAACTTTAACATGTTTGGCCATTCTGTTCTTCCTTTCCTGAGTAGGTCACTTGTCTTGTCGAAATAAGCATAAATTGCTGTACATATTATTCCCAATGTACCAATGGTAATAGAATACGCCTATAAAATCAATTCTAACGCCCTGATCACACGTGAAAGAACCCGCACTATGCCTAGCTAGATTGATATGCTAATTAATTAGAGTAATATGCTACCTACTATTTGGAACTTCATACGACTTTGTGACTATACACGCTAGCTTTAGGCTTACACGGGAATCATAAAACTAGCACGTATACGCAGACCAAATTAAATTTCAACTTTGATTGTGTACTAAAATGCTTATAAATAACTGCTTGAACCAGCTTTAAAATTCAAGTGGATCATATTCAAAGTACTAAAGCATATACACAAATGTTGAGCATCTAGCAATAATTATTCCTTCAATTAGGCGTTGTCTTCAAACCGTCAACCTTGTCGTTTCCTTATTTCATCAGTTGAAATTTCAGTCGTCAAAATGGTTATGTTTTAAGTGAACTGCGTTGCATGTATGCATAATCTAATGAAAATAAACCGTATAGAGTTGCCTGTAAAGTAGTTTTAAGACACGCCCTAGTAGGCTGTCTCAAATGAAAATTGTGTTTAAACGCCCCTAAATCGATTCAGCACCAAGCGATGGTTAGATCAACAAACTGTAAATGTATTTAAGACAAGCTACTAGTAGCTTGACTGCGTTAAATAAGCAGTTTGATATTGCAGAGCAGCGCTGTTCTCCTGCTACGATTCCAGTGTATCTTTCGAAGATGGAGTGAATTCGACCCTGCATTTAAGCTGGTCAGCCTACTAGTAGATTGACTGCTTTCAATATTGGCTTTGAATCCATTGTATCCCTTATCTATAGCTGTAATCCGAATAATTTTAAACTATATATTTAAAACGGTCAGCCTACTAGCCTGGAACTTCATCCATTAAAGAAACGGACTATACCGACTCAGATAAAATACAGCTGCTTTCGCTCCAAATCTGAACATTCTTTTATCGTCATTACGCATATTACTAACTTGCCTTACTTTCATCCCCATCATGATCACTTGATTATGAATACGTTGCAGCACATTCAAACCTGATTTTCAATCGAGACAGCGTACGATTACGCTGTCTCGATTGAATTTACGATATGTCTAATGTATGATCGCTTGACTATGAATTGGCATAAAGACGTTCAAACCGGCTTTTAATCGAGATAACGTACGATCCAGCTTTTAATATTTACTTACAATCCGCTACATGACCTTATTTATAAAGGTGATTTGTGTAAATAAATCTATATATTTAAATCGTTCAGCATACTACACCTCCAAAATAAACAACTCATTTATGCCAAAAAAACCTGCTGCTCTGACACACGGCCAGATACAGCAGGCTTTACCTATGCGTTAATTATACAGTTGCAGGCTCGCTATAGAACAAGTTATCTTCGGATGCTGGATCAAAGATATGCACTTTGTTCATGTCGATTGCCATCGTTACGGTAGCATTGTCGCGTGTTGTGGAGCGACCGTCTACACGTGCGATAACCGTATCGGAGCTAATGCCACTCAGGTACAGCAATGTTTCGTGACCGAGGTTCTCGGAAACGTCCACTTTAGCTGTAAATACGCTGTTCGGAGAAGCTTCCAGGAATACTGGCTCCTCGTGGATATCTTCCGGACGAACGCCGAGAATAACCTCTTTGCCGTTATAGCCTTGATCTTTCAGCACCTGTGCTTTACCGCCAGGGATGCTCAAATCCAGACCTGCAGCAGTGAACACGGTACCACCGTTTTTCTCGGACAGTGTGCCACGGATAAAGTTCATCGTCGGAGAACCGATAAAACCGGCTACGAACATATTACGTGGATGGTTGTACAGTTCTTCAGGAGAAGCGGCTTGCTGGATAATACCGTCTTTCATAACGACGATACGGTCGCCCATTGTCATCGCTTCGATCTGATCATGCGTTACGTAAATAACAGTCGTTTGCAGACGTTTAGCCAGTTTGGTAATTTCCGCACGCATCTGACCGCGCAGCTTTGCATCCAAGTTAGACAGCGGCTCATCCATCAAGAACACTTGTGGATCACGGACAATCGCACGACCGAGGGCAACACGCTGACGCTGACCACCGGAGAGTGCTTTTGGTTTACGATCCAGCAAATGCTCGATATCGAGAATTTTCGCTGCTTCACGTACACGTTTTTCGATTTCGTCTTTTTTCACTTTACGCAGTTTCAGACCAAATGCCATGTTGGAATATACATCCATATGCGGATACAGGGCGTACGATTGGAATACCATCGCGATATCGCGGTCTTTTGGAGCTACATCGTTTACGACGCGATCGCCAATGTACAGTTTGCCTTCGGAAATTTCTTCCAGACCAGCGATCATACGCAATGTTGTAGATTTACCACAACCGGATGGACCTACCAGTACGAGAAACTCTTTATCTTTAATGTCAAGGTTGACATCCACTACTGTCGCTTTATCGGAACCTGGATATTTTTTAAAAATATGCTCTAAACGTACACCTGCCATAATCAAAAACCTCCCTGAATATAAATGTAGTTTATTCGATTCATCACGATAAAAAAGCTATTCCCTGGGACAATCATCGTTGCGATCTGATTGCGCCGGTTGCCCATTTCGCCACCGATTATGTATCTGTTCATTCAACGAGGAATGATAGAGACTTGCAAGCAGATGCAGCAGATACGACCAACGGCTCTCATCGATACCTCCAAAACTTGTACATTCAGCCTTCATATAGCCAAACATAAGCATTGGATACATACCGCCTAACAGCATCATATGCGCTGTTTTGTAACCGGTTTCTTGATCTGCTTCTATCTTACCCTAATCTGCTTGCGAACTCTATCGACAAACTATACAAAAAAAGTTTTAGCTTTTTGTTACTTTATACAATAGCAGTGTCAGACGCATCAGCACCGCATCTTCGAACCGCCGCACATCGAGTTGTGTATCTTGTTTAATACGATCCAACCGATACAGCAGCGTATTGCGATGAATGTACAATTGCTTGGCGGTTTCACTAACATTACAGTCCATTTTGAAAAAAGTTTCCAGTGTAGCTACCGTCTCATCATCACGAAATAGCTGTGCATACCGATCCGCCGACTCCACGAATCGCAAACGTTCTTCTTCGGGTATACGATACAACAGGCTTTCCAGTCGCAGCTCCCACGGTAAATGGATATGCTCGGTCACCTGGAACAAACGCCCTAGCTGAATCGTTTCACGCAAATGACGGACGGTCTTGGCCAGCCCATATAGCGGATGTAACGGCAAGCCTACACTAATATGGAAGCTGCCTACCCACTCACTCGCAACCAGTTCATGCAGACCGAGTGCAAAGGCAGTCAGCAGGTCTTCCTCCGTATCTTCTGCCTCGCCGATTCCGTCCCAGCCATCCCGAGCAGACTCACGTATATCTTTATGATGACTGTTACCGCTGGAGCGTGATGATTTATTACTTTTTTCTTCTATAGCAGCAGACCGTGATTTGCTAAACGATGCCGGTTCCTGTTGTTCTGCTTTATCTTCGTCCTCAATCAGTCCATGATTAGCCAAAATCAGCCATTCATTTTCCTGTAACGGAATAAGCAATACATTCCGGTCAAAATAACTGGATAAAAGCTTACCGAGCTGCTTTGGCTGAAGCCCGCTAGACGGCAAACTATCTGCTAGCATAACAAACGGAACCATTGCTCGATTTAACCGACGTCGAATCGCCATATCTTCCGGTATATCTACAGCTAAACTGCGCAGGCTAAGCTGTCGTACAAGCCATTGCCCCAGCTCTCTAGCCTCTTGTTCAGGTCCTGTCACAGGAGCGGTAATGGCTATAGGCTGCATTCCCGTTACGGATGGCAGTAACAACTCCAGCAACTGATATAAACGATAAAGCTCCATTTCCGCTATCGTTTCGTTCATTTCAATTTCAGCGGTATTGTCCTGCTGAATCGTCGCACAATCATCATGGGCGGAAGACACAGGTAGTTGCGTAGAAGGCTCCCATACGACTACCGTACCATTCCCTTGCCATACTGGAATGAGTATACGATCTTTAATTATTACTTGATCGCTGGTGACGGTAGAAGATTCAGTTTCTCCATCGGGTTGTTCCAACATCGTAGCGCCCACTGAATCTACTGCTTTGACGTCTATTGTTATTTTTGGTTCACTCGCTAATTCCTGTTTACTTGACTCGAATTTACTTGAAGTGTGCCTTCTTGATACTTGTTTATTTACTTGTTCACTCGTTTGTTCATTGGCTTGCTTATGGGCATACGCATCTTCATGCATACGTAATCGTGCAGATTGCTTCTCAATCTGCCCCTCCACACCCTGCTTTTTTAGGTTGGATAAATATCCAAAACTACTCACAGCGTAGGTATGATCCCATTCTTCTTCACTCATATGGTGTTCACAAATCATAATCCCCATAATTTGCTCAATGCGTTGGCGCAGTTCATTCATATCCATCCTACATATCCTTTCACTTACCAAATTCGATATTCCAATACCGATCGTTTGATACGGATCATACTTCAATAAAATATTTTAACTAGTTATATCCTACAAATGATTCGGACAAACTCGAATTACCTTCGCGACATTGTATAGACCTAATTTCCACATTCGTGCTACAGATTTTCTTTAATACTAACACTCCAACATACTACCATTCAAAATATATAACTCTAATATGTAACGAAATGCAACAAAAAAAGCACCTTACTCTAAAGTAAGATGCTTTAATGTGATGAGCCATGAAGGACTCGAACCTTCGACACCCTGATTAAAAGTCAGGTGCTCTACCAACTGAGCTAATGGCTCACAAATAAAAAACTGGTGGAGGCTGATGGATTCGAACCACCGAACTCGGAGAGAACAGATTTACAGTCTGCTGCGTTTGGCCACTTCGCTAAGCCTCCACAATAAAAGATGGCTCGGGACGGAATCGAACCGCCGACACGAGGATTTTCAGTCCTCTGCTCTACCGACTGAGCTACCGAGCCATACAACATATTTGATTAATATAACGTATAGTCACTTCATTGCACTAATCAAAAATGGCGGAACCGACGGGATTTGAACCCGCGATCTCCTGCGTGACAGGCAGGCATGTTAACCCCTACACCACGGTTCCAGGAAAAAAATGGTGCCGGCGAGAGGATTTGAACCCCCGACCTACTGATTACAAGTCAGTTGCTCTACCAACTGAGCTACACCGGCACGTTATGGTGGAGACTGAGGGGATCGAACCCCCGACCCTCTGCTTGTAAGGCAGATGCTCTCCCAGCTGAGCTAAGTCTCCAGGTATATGGTAGCGGCGGAGGGGATCGAACCCCCGACCTCACGGGTATGAACCGTACGCTCTAGCCAGCTGAGCTACACCGCCATAATAAAATAATTTTATATAACTGCTGGTTCAAACCGTAAATCGAAAATTCTAGTGGCGGAGAGAGAGGGATTCGAACCCTCGCACCGCTTACGCAGTCTAACCCCTTAGCAGAGGGTCCCCTTATAGCCACTTGGGTATCTCTCCAAGCAAAATGTTCAAAGTTGCTCCCTGAAAACTGAATCCGAAACGAATCACCGCGTATAGAAGATAGGATAAGCCCTCGACCGATTAGTATTGGTCAGCTCCATGCATTGCTGCACTTCCACCTCCAACCTATCTACCTCGTCGTCTTCAAGGGGTCTTACATGTTGGGAAATCTCATCTTGAGGGGGGCTTCACGCTTAGATGCTTTCAGCGCTTATCCCGTCCGCACGTAGCTACCCAGCGATGCTCCTGGCGGAACAACTGGTACACCAGCGGTGCGTCCATCCCGGTC
>NZ_JAXSQZ010000006.1:0-362768 GCF_034659835.1 Paenibacillus campi | reverse complement strand
GCTCCGTCTTTCGTTCCTCTCCCATGCAGGACAAGAAAGTATCCGGTATTAGCTACCGTTTCCGGTAGTTATCCCAGGCTAAAGGGCAGGTTGCCTACGTGTTACTCACCCGTCCGCCGCTAACTATTAGAGAAGCAAGCTTCTCGTCAAGTCCGCTCGACTTGCATGTATTAGGCACGCCGCCAGCGTTCGTCCTGAGCCAGGATCAAACTCTCCAATAAAGTGTTTGACTTGCTCATTTGTTGCTGGCGAGAACATTGCTGTTCTCTATAGTTTGAAGAACCGAAGTTCTTCACTCACTCGTTGTTCAGTTTTCAAAGATCAAACTCTTTCGTCGCTGCTCAGTGTCTCTCGCAACAACTCTTATATCATATCATGTTGTGTTTCGTTCGTCAAGCACTTTTTTTGAAGTGTTTTTCAGCTTCAACATGCTTCATGGACGAAGTGTATGATATGTTTTCTTTCATTGTCACTCGTTCGCGACAACTTTTATACTTTATCATCTTCTCAGCTATTCGTCAACAACTTTTTTTGAAAGTTGGTTCAAGCTCGTTTTGGAAACAAGTTTGAATGAAGAATGTCTTTCGAAAACTTATACATAAGACTATATCATACTCTAAAAGATATAGTCAACACTTGTTTTAGCAAAACTTCAAAATTATATTTTTACTGTGATATCGCTTGTTATATGGCTGTTATATAGATGGATTGCAGTTAATGTTGGATGCACTTCGCTTCGTTCATTTCATTAAATACAGAAATTGATTACATTATTATAGAATACGTATATACCTTCTTATTGCCGAACTCTATGTACAGTTAACGATGATGACCAACACGCTGTTACTCTTAACGGATGTATTTAAACGTTACTAGTTATCATTTGTATTTTGATCAGCTGATCGCTCCTGTATAATTAACGCTTTGTCTAAAAATAAACTGGTTAGATAGTTAGTTTAATCTATCCATTTGATAGCCTAACATTTATTAGTTAAAAATCACTTGTTTTAGTCTCTTATTATTTTAGTGCTCGACTTTCTTCTGGTTATACACCTCCTCATAGTAGTCAAACAAGAAACTGGTTCTCATTATATAGTAGCTGTTTCGTCTAATACGTGTTTTCTGTTTATACTTATATCTTCTTCGTTCAGCGCCTACTTGCTTTATGTATGAAAAATAGCAATCATATCTTGATCGAATTGGGTGTTAGACTCTTAGTTTTATTTTTAATGCTGCTGTTATGAATGTATTTGTAAAGCAACTTTAATAAAATACTACATCCTATCATTTGATAAAAATTGTCTATGACTTAGCAAACTGATTATCCGCTATATGCGTATGTATAATTGAGTGCGTATATAGTTGTAATCCGCGATCAGATTGCAAATTATTTATGCTACCTCTATTTTGACTAGGCGGCGTTTTCAAACGATTCTACGTATCCTTTTGTTGTTTACAAAGGTCGTTTTTAAAATGAAACAACATCTTGTACAGCTTACTCTGACGCAAACTACCCGTATCGAATGGTCTATAAAGCAGCTTGCAGACATGTTCTAACTTGTGTACTTTCGCTTTATATCGATTCCATATAAAATAAAAAATGCTGCAGCGTTCCGTCCATATTTGGACTTTAGAGAACACTGCAGCTCTTTATTATAATCGTTATCTATCATCTTTATCGAATAACCTTCTATAACAGCACAATCTGTGTAGCATCATCATACGAATCCGCGTCTGTATGATTTGTCATGTTACAGTCCAAATACACTGTCGCTCCATGAATTTGTGAGCTGGACAACAATACGGTAATTGGGCTGTCTGGATCAGGTCTCGATTAGAACTTACAGATGGTCTACACAAATCGCTAAAAACGATTATATCTATTATTCTGTTGGTTCGTTCTCGGATGCTTCTGTAGAAGCTTCAGTAGCCGTTGTAGCGGATTCCATTCCTTCTGTCTCCGCGCCTACTTCTGTTTGCTCTAGCTCATCTTCTTCGCTGTCCTCACTTTTCGCGGTCACGCACACGGTTGCGACTGCATCCTCATCGCGGATATGAATCAAGCGTACACCTTGCGTATTACGTCCCATCGTCGAAATCGTCTCAATCCCCATGCGAATGAGCGTACCGCTAGTCGTAATAATCATCAAGTCATCGGTATCGCCAACTACTTTCAGACCAGACAACTCACCGTTTTTGTCGGTAACATTCATCGTTTTGATCCCTTTACCACCGCGACTTTGCAGACGGTATTCTTCACCTGATGTGCGTTTACCGTAGCCTTTGGCGGTTACGATGAGCACTTTCATATCGTCGCTCACAATATCCATACCGACGACACGGTCGCCTTCATCCAGCGTAACACCTTTTACACCGGTAGCGCTGCGTCCCATCGAACGCACATCGTTTTCATTAAAGCGGATCGACATTCCGTAAGCAGTACCCATAATGATATCCTGCTTGCCATCGGTCAGTTTCACTTCGATCAGTTCATCGTCTTCACGCATATTGATCGCGATCAGACCGCCTTTACGGATGTTCACATAATCATCCAGACGTGTCTTTTTCACAACTCCTTGGCGTGTACCAAAGAATAGATATTGATCGCCCTCGAAGTCCTGTACCGGGATAACCGCATTCACCGATTCACCCTGTTCAATCTGAATCAGGTTGATAACTGGTGTGCCGCGTGCGGTACGTCCCAGCTCCGGAATTTCGTATGCTTTGATCCGGTACACTTTACCTTTGTCGGTAAAGAATAGCAAATGATGATGAGAGTTCGTTACGAACAGATGCTGGACAAAGTCCTGATCCTTCATATCAACGCCCATAACCCCTCTACCGCCACGACGTTGGCTACGATATGTCGTTACCGGAGAACGTTTAATATATCCGGTATGCGTCACCGTTACGACAACTTCTTCCTGCGGAATCAGGTCTTCATCCAGAATGCTTTCTTCGCCCACGGTAATCTCTGTACGACGTTCATCGCCAAAGCGCTGTTTGACTTCGTTCAGTTCTTCGCTAATAATTTCCAAAACTCTGGATTCATTAGCCAAAATATAACGATATTCTGTGATCAGACGTTGCAGCTCGTTGTATTCATTTTCTATCTTGTCGCGTTCAAGACCAGTCAGACGTTGCAGACGCATATCCAAAATCGCCTGTGCCTGCTCCTGGCTTAACGAGAAGCGTTCGATCAATGCTTCACGTGCTGCCTCTGTCGTTTGTGAGCCGCGAATCAGTGCGATCATTGCATCGACATTGTCCAGCGCGATACGCAAGCCTTCCAGTATATGAGCGCGCGCTTCGGCTTTTTTGAGATCGAATTCAGTACGACGACGAATCACTTCGATCTGGTGCTGAATGTAATGATAGATCACTTCTCGCAAACCGAGCAGCTTTGGCTCGTTATTTACGATTGCCAGCATATTGACACCAAATGTCGATTGCATCGCTGTATGTTTGTACAGATTGTTCAGTACAACATTCGGATTCACATCACGGCGCAGCTCGATCACAATTCGCATACCGTTACGATCGGATTCATCGCGTAGATCGGTAATGCCTTCGATACGCTTCTCACGTACTAGCTCAGCGATTTTCTCAACGAGACGCGCTTTGTTCACTTGATACGGAATTTCGTTTACAACGATACGTGCCTTGTTATTGTTTTCTTCGATAGTCGCTTTTGCTCTCATCGTGATCGCTCCGCGACCGGTCTGATACGCTTGACGAATGCCGGAACGACCAAGAATATAGCCGGATGTCGGGAAATCCGGGCCGTGGATATAATCCATCAGCTCCATCGACGTAATATCCGGATTCTCAATCATCGCCTGAACACCGTCGATCACTTCGCCCAGATTATGAGGCGGAATGTTAGTCGCCATACCGACAGCGATACCAGACACCCCGTTAACGAGCAGGTTAGGATAACGAGCCGGCAATACGACCGGTTCGCGTTCTTCACCGTCATAGTTAGGAATAAAATCAACGGTTTCTTTATTCAGATCACGCAGCATTTCTAGCGCCATCTTGGACATACGTGCTTCAGTATAACGCATCGCAGCTGCCATATCGCCATCGACCGAACCGAAGTTACCATGACCATCAATCAGCATATATCGCATCGAGAAGTCCTGTGCCATACGAACCATCGTATCGTAAACAGCAGTATCTCCGTGCGGGTGGTATTTACCGATAACTTCACCGACGATTCTCGCCGACTTTTTGTAAGGCTTATCCGGTGCCATGCCGAGTTCCGACATTGCATATAAAATACGCCGGTGTACCGGTTTGAGTCCGTCACGCACGTCAGGCAAAGCCCGGCTGACGATAATACTCATCGCATAGTCCATAAAGGACTCGCGCATCTCGGTTCCGATATCCCGGTCTTTAATTTGCGAAAATTTTTCTTCCGCCATGCTAAGCTTAGCCTCCTTATTGCAGCCTTCGTTTGCACAATTAAATGCGCTCTCGTTCTGCCTGTGAATGACCTTGATCACCCACAACTAAATTCTGTATAAAAATAAGTTTCCTTCTTGCCAGAATGATAGGAAAATTGCTCGCCATAAGGGCGAAATATTGATGCTGCTATGCCCGGTGCTACATCACTTTATTATACCATTTTTTTCGTGTTATGTCCTGTGTTTTCACGCTATTTACAGTACTTTTCAGGCTGTTTAGACATAAATGGCTGCCTGCAACATCACCTGCTTCATCTCACGCTCATCCAAAAGCAAAAGGGGCATCCACCATGTGGCAGATACCCCTTGCTATTTGCATATTTACACCGATTTGCTTATCGTTCATGTCTGTATAACAGCAACGTACGAGTTAGAAATCGAGGTTTTTAACGTATTTGGCATTTTCCTGAATGAAATCACGGCGCGGCTCTACATTGTCGCCCATCAACGTATCAAAAATCGCATCCGCCAAAATCGCATCCTGAATGCTAACTTGCAACATAATCCGGCTTTCCGGGTCCATCGTCGTTTCCCACAGCTGGGAAGCGTTCATCTCACCCAGACCTTTATAGCGCTGTACGTTGAATTTGGCATTTTCGCCAAAGGCTGCAATGATCTCGTCGCGCTCACGTTCCGAATTCGCATAAACCGCCGTTTTGTTGCGCTCGATTTTGAACAGTGGCGGCTGTGCGATATACACATAACCTGCCTCAATAATCTGACGCATATAACGGTAAAAGAACGTCAACAGCAATGTACGAATGTGCGCACCGTCCACATCGGCATCGGTCATAATGATAACTTTATGATACCGAGCTTTCGATAGATCGAATTCATCGCCAATGCCTGTACCGAGCGCCGTAATAATCGCACGAATCTCAGCATTGCCGAGAATACGATCCAAACGCGCTTTTTCCACGTTCAAAATTTTACCTCGTAGCGGCAAAATCGCCTGAAAGTGACGATCACGTCCCTGCTTAGCAGAGCCGCCCGCAGAGTCACCTTCAACGATGTACAGTTCGCTGATCGAAGCATCTTTGGACGAGCAGTCTGCCAGTTTACCTGGCAATGCGCTCACTTCGAGTACACTTTTACGACGGGTCAGCTCGCGCGCTTTACGCGCTGCTTCTCGTGCACGGGAAGCTTGTAAAGCTTTATCGAGCACACGACGTGCTACAGAAGGGTTCTCATTGAGGAACTCCTGCAATTTTTCGGAAAATAACGATTCTACGATGCCGCGTACTTCACTGTTGCCAAGCTTTGTTTTCGTCTGACCTTCAAATTGCGGTTCTGGAATTTTGACGGAGATGATCGCCGTCAAACCTTCACGCACATCTTCACCGGTCAAGTTACCCGTATTGTCTTTGAGCAAGCCATTGCGACGGGCATAATCGTTAATAATACGCGTCAATGCGCTCTTAAAGCCGGATTCGTGTGTACCGCCTTCATGCGTATTGATGTTGTTAGCAAAAGAATAGATGCTCTCGGTATAGCCTTCGTTGTATTGCAGGGCAACTTCAACCTGAATCTGTTCACGCATGCCTTCCACATAGATCGGCTGCTCGTTAATCACTTCGCGATTCTGGTTCAAATACTGCACATATTCGATAATACCGCCTTCGTATCTGAAATGGTTCGATACTTCGGTGCGCTCATCCGTTAACGTCATAGCGATGCCTTTGTTCAGAAACGCCAGCTCACGAATACGTCCAAGCAATGTATCGTAATCATATACAGTCGTTTCGGTAAAAATTTCATGATCCGGTCTGAATGTTACGGTCGTGCCTGTACCTTCATCCTCGGTCATATCGCGCAACACTTTAATGTCTTCGACTGGTGCACCACGCTTGTATTCCTGCTCGTACACTTTGCCTTCACGTTTAACGACTACACGTACATGCTCAGATAATGCATTCACAACAGACACACCAACACCGTGCAAACCGCCGGACACTTTATATCCGCCACCGCCGAATTTACCGCCGGCATGCAATACGGTCATTACGACTTCGAGTGCAGAGCGCTGTGTTTTCGCCTCTACGCCTACTGGAATACCGCGTCCGTTATCGACAACAGTCACGCTGTTATCTTCATGAATCGTTACTTCGATATGATCACAGTACCCGGCAAGCGCCTCGTCAATACTGTTATCTACAATTTCCCAGACCAGGTGATGCAAACCTTTGGAGCTGGTCGATCCGATATACATACCCGGACGTTTACGTACCGCTTCCAAACCTTCAAGCACCTGTATCTGACTGGCATCATAAGCCGGTTGATTCGTCGACATGCTATTTCACCTACTTCTGTATTTTAGACAGCCGTCTCAAGCTGTAACTAAGCGTTCATCAAAAAGCTGTTCGTCCGCTTTTTCAGTGTGGCAGAGGAAATGGGGGAGTAATACACTTTATTTTTGGTCACTACGATCGACTTCGGTTCTTCTTCACCGATCGCTTCGACCTTTTTGTCTTCGTGGGCAAAGCTGACGAATTGTTTGGAGATTTTGGATGACTTTTCAATCGATATATCGAAAATGGCAACAAGCTCCGAAAAACGGATGATCTTCTCGCCACCCAAATGTATATACATGGAACGGTCCTCCCTTACTTCTCAATATGCCCTTGATGGACATGGAAAATCTGGGCTTCCTTCAGACGACCGGCATTAAGGCTTTCGATTCCGGTAGCCGTGATGAAAGTCTGCACTTTGTCCTGAAATGTCTCAATCAACTGAGTTTGACGGTAAGGATCAAGTTCGGATAAAACGTCATCCAGCAAAAGAATCGGGTATTCCCCGATTTCTTCGTGAATTAATTCGATTTCAGCCAGTTTCAGTGATAAAGCGGTTGTGCGCTGCTGACCTTGTGAGCCAAACACCGCTGCTTCATTGCCGTTAATGTGAAAGGCAAGATCGTCCCGATGCGGACCTGCCAGAGTCGCACCACGGCGATATTCCTGTTCTTTCACTTGTGATAATTTTATCATAAATTGCTCAAATAAGACAGCTTCATCTTCTTCTTCCACCGCACCAAATGAGGGTACATACGATAAAAGAAGCTGCTCCGTGCCGCCGGTTATCCCCATGTGGATATTTTCCGCCCAGCCTTGCAGCTTGTGGATAAAACGTTTACGTTTCTGCACAACTTTGACACCGTGTTCAACTAGCTGCTCATTCCAAATATCGAGCATCGTATTGTCTTTGCTGCCAGAACCCCAAGCTTGCTTGAGAAAGTTGTTGCGCTGCTGAAGCACCTTCTGATACTGCTGTAAATGATGCAAATAGCTCGGTTGCACTTGACCGATCTCCATATCGAGAAAACGGCGGCGTATGCCAGGTGAGCCTTTCACGATTTCCAGGTCTTCCGGCGCAAACATGACCGCATTGATCGTGCCGATAAAATCGCTTAGCTTGCGCTGCTCCAGCCCGTTAATCTTTGCTTTTTTGCCGCGTGCGGAAAAATTCAGTTCCAGCTTTACTTTGCCGTACCGTTTGTCCGCATCGCACGCAATGCGCGCATGATCGGCGCCAAACGAAATCAACTCTTTATCTTTGCTCGTTCGATGCGACTTGGACAATGCTAGCACAAACAGCGCCTCGATCAGATTCGTTTTGCCCTGTGCATTTTGCCCAATAAACAAATTGACCGGAGCAAAACAATCGAGCCTCAGCTGCTCATAGTTGCGATAGTTTTGTAGGCTGATTTGGTTGATGAACATGGATAAGCTCCTCCGGTCTATTGCCCGCTCTGAACCTTAAAGCTGCCTTCGCCTTGTACTTCAACTTCATCGCCAGGATAAAGTTTGCGGCCGCGACGTTCCTCTAGCTCTCCGTTAACTTTGACCATTTGCTCTTGCAGCAATGCTTTGGCACTGCCACCGGTCGACACGCAATCCGCCAGTTTTAAAAATTGATCAAGCTTAATATATTCCGTGGAAATGGAAATGTTTTTCATAATCTTTATAAACCGTCCTTTCGACGATAAGGTAATGGGACCGATCCAAATGAATAGCCAGGTCTTAGCATCATACCATAGTCAAACTTGCACTACTATGATTATGGGCAAAGTACCTGGCTCTTTTTTGCCGAATCGGCGTGTATGGTGGATAAAATGTTATGAATTTCGGCATAAGATGTTATACACATGTGCATAACATTTGGCGCCAATCAAACTATTCACAGAAGGATTAATTTGTCGTGCGGTAAGGCAGAATAATGTACAGGCTGCGGCTTTCATCGAGCGGCTTAATGATGATCGGACTCATAATGCCGGTAAACTGAATTGAAAGCTGCTCGCTTTCGATCACTTTTAGCACATCTAGCATATATTTAGAGTTAAACGAAATACGCAGCGGTTCACCTTCAAACCGAGCGATATCGAGCTGTTCGGTGACGCGTCCCAGCTCGGAGGAGCTAGAGGAAATTTCCACAGCGCCGTTTTCGAGCGTTTGCATCCGTACGATATTCGTTTTTTCCTCACGGGAAAGCAAATAAGCGCGATCGATCGAGTCCGCCAGCTTTTTTGTATCGATAACGAGTTCGGTTTTGAAGCTGGTCGGGATGATTTTGGATGTGTCTGGATAGGTGCCGTCGAGAATGCGTGAGTAGAACAATACGCGATCGATTTTGAACAGCACCTGATTGTCGGCAACGACGATATCGAGCAGTTGATTTTGGTCGGGAATGATTTTGCTTAGCTCATTCAGCGTTTTGCCGGCAATCACGACATTGCTAAAACGAACGCCGGTATCTTCGCCCAGATTTACCGTACGGCTAGCGAGACGGTGACGGTCAGTAGCGACAAATTTCAGTTCGCCTTCAACGAGATTCCAGAGCACACCGGTTAGGATCGGCGTCGTTTCCTGGGTGGAGATGGAAAAAGCGGTCTGCTTGATCATGTTTTTCAGCAGATCACCAGGCACGGAAATTTGTTGATTTTCTTCGATGTTAGGCAGTACCGGGAATTCTTCCGGATCAAGACCGACAAGCTGGATATCGGTAGCACCTGCACGGATAAACGTTTGAAAGCCGTCTTTGACTTCCATTTCGATTTCTTGCGAAGGTAGCTTTTTAATAATTTCGACGAAAAATTTAGCTGGCAATACGACGCTGCCTGGACGTTCGATCTCAACGATCGTTTTGCTGTCGGTTTCAGCGGGTATGAAAGATTGAATGGAAATATCGGTATCGCTCGCTGTTAATGTCACACCGGCGTAGCTCACATCGAACTTGATTCCGCTCAAAATGGGAATCGTCGTCCGACTGGAGATCGCTTTGGATACATGTTGTATCGCTTCGTTCAGATGGTTTTTGGAAATTTGAATCTTCATGTTTTCACTCCTAATCAGCATCGTTCATGCTTGTCCCTATCCTTTTTGTAACCGGCACCGTGAGGTGGCTGTAGCAAGAAGAATGTTTTAATTATTTAATAGCAGTAGTAGTAGGGGCACTGAATATGTGGATAAGTGCCCAAAAGCCGCATAAAACTAAGCCTATCCACATGTGTATAAAGTGTGTATAGGCTTGCTTGTTGTTCAGGATGGATTTTTGATTTTGTCCATCAAGCTGTTTACTACTTTAAACAAATCCTGGTCGGATTTTAGTGACTGGGATATTTTTTCGTGCGCATGGATTACTGTCGTATGATCGCGACCGCCAAATGCTTCACCGATCTTGGGCAGCGAGTAATCGGTCAGCTCGCGCGATAAATACATAGCGATCTGACGCGGAAACGCGACCGCTTTTGTCCGTTTACGCGCCTTGAAATCTTCAAGCTTCAAGTTGTAATACTCGCCTACCCGTTGCTGAATGTCCTGAATGGTGATCATTTTGGGACGGCTGGACGGAATGATATCCTTTAGCGCTTCGGCGGCAAGATGTGAAGTCACATCCTGATTCGTTAGCGACGAATAGGCGACAACACGGATGAGCGCGCCTTCCAGTTCACGTATGTTCGTATCGATCTGATTGGCGATATACATCATCGCTTCGTTGGGAATGTCCAGATTTTCGGCTTTTGCTTTTTTGCGCAAAATCGCAATCCGTGTCTCCAAATCCGGCGGCTGGATATCGGTAATTAACCCCCACTCAAACCGCGACCGCAGACGTTCTTCCAGCGTCGGAATTTCCTTTGGTGGACGGTCACTGGAAATAATAATCTGCTTGCTCTCCTCATGTAGCGCGTTAAACGTATGGAAAAACTCCTCCTGCGTCGATTCCTTTCCCGCCAAAAACTGAATATCATCGATCAGCAAAATATCGATGTTGCGGTACTTGTTACGGAAGCTTTCGCCCCGGTTATCGCGGATCGAGTTAATGAACTCATTGGTGAATTTTTCGGACGAAATGTAGACGACTTTGCTGTTCGGATTATGCTGCAAAATATAATGCCCGATCGCATGCATCAGATGCGTCTTGCCAAGCCCTACACCACCATACAAAAACAGCGGGTTATACGCTTTGGCTGGCGCTTCCGCAACTGCCAGCGAAGCCGCATGGGCAAAGCGATTGCCCGCTCCGATCACAAATGTATCGAATGTGTATTTAGGATTGAGCATATTGGCGACCGGTTCTTCTGTCTGCACGGCTGCCGGTTGTGCTGGTGTGTGCTGCAAAATAAGCGCTTCTTCTGGCATCGCTTCTTCAATAACGAATTTGACATCTACTTGTCTGCCCAAAAACTCATATACTGTGGAGCTCACCAGCTTAGTGTAACGGCTTTCCAGCCATTCGACAGCGAAGGTAGTCGGTGCTGAGATCACGATCGAATGTTCCGTAAATGTCAGCGCTTTGGTTGCCTTGAACCAAGTATCAAAGCTCGGCTTGCTGAGCTTTGTCTGAATGATTGATAGTATTTGCTGCCATAATTCGGAGGTATGGCTGTCCACAGACTGTCACTCCTTTTAAACTTCCAATTGTGGCTGAAGCCATGCGAGGATATCGAAAGTGATGAAAATATTTATAATCAATAGCGTACATTATCCCCATATACCAAGGCTGTGGATAAAATAAAAAATGGATAAGAGGAAATTGTTCACAACTTTATCCACAGGTTGTTGATAATTTTTAGATTAATCCTATCTATTCACAACGAAAACAATATCATAATAGCAAAAAGAACCCTTGATTTCAATGAAAACTAACATTTTATCCACAAATTCAATCTGTTGTGTATAAAAGTTATGCACACCACTAGATATTGTTTATAAATTGTTTGGAACCTAGGTAGAGGCTGTGGAAAAAGTTTTTTCACTATTCACAGGAAAAATAGCTATCCGTGGATAACTGTGTATAATTTACGGAGCGGTTATGATTGTGGATAAATCGCTTGTAGTACATAAAGCATACGAAATATGAAGTTCAGTTATAGTTCATACAACAAAGTTTTAGCTTGACCTAATTTGAATATGTATCGCTCGCATGTTTGCACGCCATTTAAGTTCGCTAGCTGCTCACAAAATGACGCTCAAGCTAGCATGCTCTGGAGAAGGTAGTTTGGATCATTTTACCTATCGTCATGCGGGGATATACAACGCTGGGGGATATACAACGCTAATGAGGCGATTGATATGACCTATTTATGTGTTGGAGCAAATGTTACGCAGCAGCGTTTATGTCCATGCAATCGCCAAAATGATCGTTTTGCAGTCTGGCGCTCTCATCGACGTTTTATGTTATCTTTTCCCCCGCATCTATAGAAGTAAAATTTCAAATCTTCAGCGTAAGCGATCGATCGCAAAAATTATTGTACCAAAATGCAGAAAATCCATTGACGGCATAGTCATTTCCGTGATTAAATATAAATTGGTATTTTTATGTGAACAGACATAGAATCAATAATGGGATATAGTTTAACTGCAAGGAGGTGCACAATATGAGACCGACGTTTAAACCAAACGTAAGAAAACGCAGCAAAGTACATGGATTCCGTAAAAGAATGAGTACAAAAAACGGCCGTAAAGTGCTGGCGGCTCGTCGCCTTAAAGGCAGAAAAGTCATCAGTGCCTAATATGTACACAAAGACCACTGCGGTGGTCTTTTTTTCTTAATTAGAGACAATGAAGCATTTTTGCCCTGCATCATCGTATGGCAAAAATAGAGTGTACCGGCTGGCTGCCAGTGGCTTATATGCCGGATACGCCATAGCTAAGGAGAATGAAAGGTGCAAAAAAAGCTGCGTTTGCGAAACCGCGCTGACTTCAGTCGCGTATACCGTCATGGACGGTCTTTTGCCAATCACCAGTTTGTGGTGTACTGGTTTCAAAAAAAAGACATCGAGCAATTCCGCATGGGCGTCTCCGTCAGCAAAAAGGTAGGTAACGCGGTTGTGCGCAACCGGATGCGCCGGGTCGTGAAAGAAATCGTGCGCCATCATGCCGAGGAGATCGTACCGCATATCGATATGATCTTTATCGTACGCAAAGGAGCGCTTACGCTTTCGTATCAGGAGCTGGAGAAAAGCATTTTGCATGTGTTGCGTAAATCTTCGCTGCTTAAACGCTCGCGGCGGTAACGCTTTCGGTTTATTTGTGCTGTCAAATATGATATGATTTGCAAGGAAATGCAATGGTCAAGAGAGGGGTTATGAAGTGTCGCAATTGAAGACTCGTGGGGGAAAATGGTTCCTCCTTATCGCTGCTCTGGCAGCGGTAGCCCTGTTGGCTGGTTGTACGCCTAGTACGGTACAGACCCATACAACAGCAGATTTATTAAACCACGGATGGTGGAACCGGTATGTCGTGTATTGGTTTGCGTATGCACTGGACACATTTGCCAACTGGTTTGGCGGCGAATATGGTCTGGCTGTCCTTGTCCTGGTGTTGATTGTACGTACATTAATTTTGCCGTTGACAATGAAGTCTGTGAAAAGTTCCAAAGCGATGCAGGCGATTCAGCCGCAAATTCAAAAATTGCGCGAGCAATACAAAGATGATCCACAAAAGCAACAAGCGGAAACGATGAAGTTATTTCAGGAAAATCAGGTGAATCCGGCTGCCGGTTGTTTACCGATGTTAGTGCAGATGCCTGTCATAATAGCTTTGTATAATGCGATTTTGTACAATAGCGAATTAAGAGAGCATACGTTTTTATGGTTACAACTTGGACAGCCTGACAAATTTTTCGTTTTGCCGATTTTGGCTGCGGTCACAACGTTTATCCAAACATGGATGATGATGCGTATGAATCCGGCGTCGATGCAAGGACCTATGCAGATTATGATGTATTTATATCCGGTCATTATTTTGTTTATGGCGTGGAGTTTCCCGGCAGCATTGCCGTTGTACTGGATTTACAGTAATATTTATACAATTGTGCAGAACTACTTTTTGTATCGCAACAAGCAAACGGTTGTTACCGATTTGGGCGTCGCTGTAGATACACGCGATTTTAAAACGAATGCTAACCGAAATCGCAACAAAAAGAAATCTAAAAAGAAACGTCGTTAATTATAAATAGTATTTCTTTTACCGAAATCCGGAATGTTCTCAAGTATCCCGACTACGATTGAGGAGGGCCGAACATATAGATGACTACAGTCATTGCGTCTGGAAAAACAGTTGATGATGCTATTGCAGAAGGACTTGCCCAACTGAATACGACCAAAGAATATGTGAACGTAACCGTGTTGCAGGCACCTTCCAAAGGATTCCTCGGCTTGATTGGCGTTAAATCAGCCAAAGTAGAGCTGACTTTGCTAGATGTGCAGCCTCTGGCAGGCAATGGGGCTGACCGTGTGTCCCCATCGGCACCAGCAGCTCAGGCGCAACGCCAGAGTGCCTCATCTGCAACGGTCGAAGCTGTGCCGGTTATGGACGAAGACGAAACGGAACATACGCCGCAACAGTCTAGCGGTTCCCGCGCGTTCGCAGCTGTTGAGGCATGCGACGAAGCGGCTCAATTTATTCGCGATGTTGGCGACAGTATCGGGTTGGAACTGGATGTGGATGTTAAACGCGGACGTGACGGTTATGTGATGAGCATTTCCGGTAGTGATCTGGGCTTGCTAATCGGGCGTCGTGGTCAAACGTTAGATGCGCTTCAGTATCTCGTTAACATCGTAGCTAACCGCTATTCTGACAAATACATTCGGATTATGCTGGATGCGGAAAATTTCCGTGATCGTCGTCGCAAAACATTAGAGGAATTGGCAGATCGTCTGGCTGGTAAAGTGATTCGTTCCGGCAAAGAAGTCGTGCTGGAGCCGATGTCTTCACAGGAACGCAAAGTGATCCATGCCCGTCTGCAAAACCATACTAAGGTGAAAACGGCGAGCAAAGGTGATGAGCCTAATCGGCGTGTCGTAATTACGTTGCGCTAAAGCTTGCGCACGTACCATCATTTTGCCAAGTGAACACAATCAATAGCTACAATAATGACCGGCTACTCCTCGGAAAGCTGGTATATATGCAATGATTTTTTGCCTATGGCAGAGAATCATTGCTTTTTCTTTAGTAGATGTGGAAAGTGATTAG
This sequence comes from Paenibacillus campi, assembly GCF_034659835.1. Lineage (NCBI taxonomy): Bacteria > Bacillati > Bacillota > Bacilli > Caryophanales > Paenibacillaceae > Paenibacillus > Paenibacillus campi. Next base: position 347,830 of record NZ_JAXSQZ010000006.1, on the reverse strand, counting down.
AGAGAGGTGGAACAATATGATGATTAGCGATACAATCGCAGCTATTGCCACAGCGGTTGGCGAAGCAAGCATTTCAGTTATTAGAGTGAGTGGGCCTGAAGCGGTGGAGGAAGTAAGCCGTATTTTTAAAGGAAAGATCGCGCTGGAGCAAGCGGACAGCCATACCGTTCATTACGGATTTATGATCGACCCGCACACTGGTGCCAAGCTGGAAGAAGTGCTAGTGACGATTATGCGCGCCCCACGTTCGTTTACGATGGAAGATGTGGTAGAAATCAGCTCACACGGCGGTGTAGTAGCTGTACGGCGTGTAATGGACTTATTGTTGCAGCAGCGCATTCGGATTGCCGAGCCGGGGGAGTTTACGAAGCGTGCCTTTTTAAACGGACGGATCGATCTGTCGCAGGCGGAAGGTGTGATCGATCTTATTCGCTCTAAATCAGATCGTGCCTTTTCGGTGGCACTTCAGCAAGTTGAAGGGAAGCTATCGCGTCAAATTAAGCCATTACAGCAAACATTGATTGAAACGCTCGCTCATATCGAGGTCAATATCGATTATCCCGAGCATGATGTCGAATCGTTCACTTCGGAATTGATTAAGGAAAAATCATCTGCCGTGATGACGGAAATCGATAAACTGCTGCGGCTAGCAAATGAAGGCAAAATACTGCGTGAAGGCATTACGACTGCGATCGTTGGGCGTCCGAATGTGGGAAAATCTTCATTGCTTAACGCGCTCGCACATAATAATAGAGCGATTGTAACAGATATTCCAGGCACGACGCGTGATGTGATCGAGGAGTTTGTCACGATTAACAATATTCCATTAAAGCTGCTCGATACAGCCGGTATTCGCGAAACGATGGATGTAGTGGAAAAGATCGGGGTTGAGCGTTCGCGTAGTGCCGTTGATGCTGCTGATCTATTGTTATTAGTACTGAATAATAGCGAGCCACTGCATGAGGATGAAATCGAACTGATGCAGCAAATTAGCGGTCGTCAGGTGATCGTGATTTTAAACAAAATCGATCTGCCGTCTCAGTTGGATCGTCATGTATTGCTGCACTATTTTGATCAGCAACAGATTGTGGAAATGTCGGTTCGTGATGATCAGGGGATCGATCGGTTGGAATTAGCGATTTCAGCCTTATTTTTCGGTGGTAAGCTGGAAGCGCAAGATATGACTTATGTGAGCAATGTGCGCCATATCGGCTTGCTCAAGCAGGCGAAGCAGTCATTGCAAGAAGCGTATGATGCTGCCGATCAATTCGTGCCGATCGATATGATTCAAATCGATGTTCGTTTAGCTTGGGAACAACTCGGTGAAATTATTGGCGATTCTGCTCCGGATTCGTTAATTGATCAAATTTTCTCGCAATTCTGTTTAGGTAAATAGCACCATTTTATTTGTATACAATTTTAAAAAAGAAAAATGTAGTATTTTTTAGAAAATTTTAACTATTAGCGGTACTGTTAAGTTTGAAATGCAGTGTACGAAAGCGTTTTCCATATTTTTTACAAAATAATACGGAACAATCATTGCAGGCATTATACCTCGTTTAGGCTAGGTATTAATGCCTGTTTTTTGCATAAAAATAAAATCATATAAAAAAATACATATATTTACTTATGAGTAATTTAGCTTTAGTGTTTTGTGTAGCAAGAAACAGTATAGCTAGCGTTTGTAAATTTCTTTCGGCACACCATGATAAAAATAAATCTAAGGGAGCGATATGAAATGAACAAAGAACTGTTTGAGTTGGATTATCAAGTACAAAATATTGGTACAAACGAAGTGGAGCCAAATACGATCAGAACGACAGTATGTTGGGTCACTAAAATTACATGTAAAGTTACCTGTGGATGCAATCTGACTAGCATGTGTACACCAGGCTGCCCATTCTAATCGCTTCATACGTACTTAATTTCAAATTGAATTAATACATTTGTTTATCATGGTGTGTCTAAAAAACTTTATAAAGGAGTACATATAATGCCCAAAACCGCTTATTTGTATCGCCCAATGAATTATTTTATGATCAGAACGCCGATTATACATATGAATCACTTGTTTAAAACAGCAGATTACACAACGGAACACCAGCATGAACCGACCGACAATGAATATGATGAGCTGTTAAGTTATATGAACCATCCTGTCATTCGAGAAGCGATTGCGGTATCAAGCCCGTCGCTGTACAAACATTTTATGAAAAACAAACTTGATCATAAGCAGAAGAAAAAGCTGGAAAATAGTATATTCAAATATGTAAATCGTATTTCTACACGTCCAACACCGTTTGGTTTGTTTGCCGGCGTAACGATCGGGGAGTTTGGTGATCAGACGCAGCTTGAAATAGCTACTGCCGCTCAGCATCACAAAAGAGCTAGAGCGGACATGCAATGGCTACTAAAATTAATTAAAAAAATGATGAGTGATGAACAGATTGTGGAACAGCTACAGCTCATCACGAATGAGGCAAATTATAAAATTGGCGATCGGCTTAAAATCCCGTTTATTAACAATTACGGCGATATGGATCAAAAAGAATTTAACAGCATCTCGGTCAATTACAATGAATTAGTCGGATTTACGTTAACACAAGCATCAAAACCGATCCCGATGCTGGAGTTAACGCAATTGATTCAACAACAATATCAAGATGTGGAATTACATACGATTAAAAATTTTGTACACGGCTTGATACGTAATGAGTTTTTGATGAGTACGATCCGCCCTACGTTTATGGATGAAGACCCGTTCCAATATTTGATCAATCAGCTCGAACGATTAACCGGGATCGACGCATTAACAGAGCAATTGAAACGGATTAAACTCCATATTGATCAATACAATCAAACGACGATCGGTGATGGATTAGCGTCTTTTAATGCCATTACCGACATGATGAATGAGCTGATTGAAGCGCCGAATCCGTTGCAGATCGATGTAAAGCTTACTATGAATGAGGCGATCTTGAACGAGCATATCGGTCAGATGGTTAGCGATACGGCTCATGCTTTGTGGAACATCACCCCACAGACGATCTGGTTTAAACATTTGAATTTTTATGCAGAACAGTTAGTCGAGAAATACGGTATCGCTACAGAAATAGGATTGCTGGAATTATTGGATGAAGATTGGGGGCTAGGTGCTCCACCTACATACGATAATCCGCAAAGTTATCAAACGTATACAGAACAATACCATGAAGATTTGGTCTATTCCAAAAAATTAATGGAATTGGTGCAGCAAGCGATGATCACCGGGCAGCCGATTGAATTAACCGATCCGATCATCGAAAGTTTAAATGTGTTTGAATCGAATATAACAAAGCGTCCTGCTCCGTCGATGGAGCTGTATGCATCGATTTATCATACTGACGATCATGACAAGGGCTATCGCTTAGTAGTGGGACCTACGAATGGATCGAATGCGGCGGGCAAAAGTTTTGGACGTTTTATGGATATGTTAAACGATCAAGTAAAGCATCAGTTTGCGGCGATGACGACTGAACAGGAACAACAGGAAGATGTCATTTTTGCTGAAGTCGTTTATTTGCCTAAATATTCACGGACGATGAATGTTTCGATCACATCGCCTGTATGCAATTACCAGATTGTGCTCGGAGCGACACCTTCGCTTAACCAGTCTCAAATCGCTCTGTCTGACCTCGTCGTTGGCGTCGTAAATGGACGGCTGTATATTAAATCCAAAACATTAAACAAAGAAGTTGTACCTGTCACGACTCATATGTTGGATGTGACACAAAGCACACCGAATGTATATCGCTTTTTGTGCGAAGTTGGTGTAGCGAGATATGAAAACTGGCGTGGTTTTTATTGGAGTCTATTATCCGAGCTTTCGTATTTGCCGCGTGTCGTTTATAAACATAACATATTGTCGTTAGCGACTTGGAATCTCAATGGCAAAAGTTTGAAAATCGCGCCGTCCGCCACATTCGAGCAATGGCAAGAGGCAGTACACGGCTGGATTAGCACCTACAATGTTCCACGTTATGTGTATGTGACCGAATCGGACAATCGTATTTTGTTCGATCTGAACAGTGAATTACATGTGCAGCAATTGTATATGGAATGGAGTAAGCTCGGTGATCAAGCGGTGATGGTGCTGACGGAAACCGGGTTTGATAACATCGAGCAGTTTATCGTCCATGATCATAAGCAGCGTAAATATAATATGGAATGTGTATTCCCTTTAACACTTGATCCGGCGCAACAGTCCGTATATGAGCAGTATCAAATGCAGGAAAATACGACTATCCGCAGCCATTATACGATTGAGCAAGCGTTGGATTATACGTATTTGCCAGGCACAGCATGGACCTATTTTAAAGTGTATGGTGTGAAAAATAGATTAAACGAATTTTTTAATCGTTATTTGCATCCGTTTATTTACAAGCAAGACGATGTGTCATTTGAGCAATTCTTTTTTATGCGTTATGCCGATCCGGAGCCGCATATTCGCATTCGTTTTAAAAATGATTCCGCGCACCAAAATCAAAAGTTGTTAGCTGATTTTAGTATGTTTATGAATCAGTTAAAACAAAAAGGAATGGTGTCTTATTTTACGATCGATACGTATGTGCCGGAAATAGGCAGATATGGAGGGCCTTCATTAATTGCTGCCGCCGAAGCTGTGTTTGATGAAGATAGTCGGTTTGCGCTGGAATGTCATCGTTTGCTGGCAGATCAACAGTTTGGCTTGTCGATGCAATCGCTTGCTATGATCAATACGATCGATTATGTTGCATGCTTTTTCCCAGAGCAAGAGCAGCAATTAAATTGGCTTAGTCAATTTACTTCTTTTAAAAATTATACAAAAGAGTTTAGAGCGGTTCGCACTGCGTATATGAAAATTTGCGATACGACCAATGAGTGGGAGCAATTGCGCACTTCGCCGGAAGGTCAGTTGCTTTATCCATTGCTGCAAAAGCGTCGCCATCGTATCGAAGCGTACGTACAGCAGATGAACAGTCTGTCTCGTGTTAATCATACGCTCGATCATATCGTTTCCAGTTTTATTCATCTAAGTTTAAATCGTTTGAACGGCTGTTCAAATGTGGAGGAAGAAAAAATCATCACATTAGCGAATCATACGCTCTATAACATTAAAGCGAAAAAAAGCAAAAAAGGAGTCATTTTGAATGTGGAGGAGTGAACAGATTGAGCTGATGAGTGAACAGATTGCGCCAATCGTGGAACATTTAAAAACGACGTATCGTGACCCGGAGCAAATGATGCAGTTGTATAGCGATAAACAGGCAGATGTATTTGAAATGTGCTCGCTTGCTGCTGGCATTCCTGGCATTTGTATTGTCGTGTCCGTATTAGATCAACTGTATCCGCAAGAAAATTGGCAGCCTATCGGTCATCAGTATGCGCTCAAACTGCAATCGATGCTTAATGAAGCTGATGTACAATCGATTGGATTGTGGACAGGCTTGACTGGTGTAGCGCAAGCGTTCAGATTGTTGTCCAATGAACAGAGAGCGTACCGCCAAGTGATCCAAACGTTGGATGAATTTATGATCGATCAGTTGCACGAACTGATCGATCATGCTACCGACAATTTGCATGGCAATGTAGAAATGTCCGATTACGATGTGATTGAAGGGTTAACCGGGATCGGTCGCTATTTTATACAGTATTATGATCGTGACCATCCGGCAGTGATTGACATTATTCAATATATGATTCAGCTTACCGAATCATTCGTGCATGATCAGCAGCTTGTGCCTGGATGGTATATATCGTCGGCTAATCAATTTCTGCTGCATGAACAAGCCAAATATGCACAAGGTAATTTTAATTTGGGTTTATCGCATGGCATAGCGGGACCACTTGCTTTGTTAAGTACAGCATGGTGCAAAGCAATAGAGCTGCCTGGACAATACGAAGCGATCCAAACGATTGTCGATTTTTATCAAGCTAACTCGTCCAGCGATGAGATTGGCACGATATGGCCGGAACGCATTTCATTTGAACATTATAGCGGTTCGGAATTTATGGTGGATATCCGTAACAATGAATCATGGTGTTATGGCTATCCAGCGATCTGTAATGCGCTTTTGCTCGCTAGTGAAGCATTGCAAAATAACGAGTTACAACATGATACATTACAAGCGCTGAGCGGGTTGGCTAAACGGGAGCTGCAACAGCTTTCGATCCATTCGCCTACTTTTTGCCACGGATATGCCGGTTTATTACATATGAATGCACATATTCAGCTGCGCTATCCGTTGCCAGAGCTAATGGCTGTCAATGATCGTCTGCTCCAGCAAATGATGAAATCGTTTGATCCACAGCAACCGTTAGGTTTTTTGAATGTCGAATATGAGGAAAGTAGCCCTCATCCGGGTTTGTTAACAGGCAGTGCAGGCATTTTGCTCGTGCTGGCTGAATATATGCATGGTCACCATAGCTCATGGGACCACATCTTTTTATTACATTAATGAAATGAGCTGGAGGTCGACTTGAATTCTAACCATGAAAATATAAGCTTTTCACAAATTGTGCAGGCGTTTAAATATTGGCCTAAATTGTTCTCGCTATTTTTTAATGTGAATAAATTTTATGTGATCTGTATTGCGATTTTAACGATTTTCACCGGGATTAGTCCGATCATTTCGCTCTATTTGATTCAATCGTTAGTTAATGCGCTCGCTACACCTGATGGCGTCCATTTTAATTATGTGGCGCTTATTTTTGCCAGTTTTATCGGGTTTTTGTTTTTGAAGGAAATGTTAAGTTTGCTGCATAGCTATTTGGAAGGCATTTTTCAGTCGTTATTGACGAATAAGCTGAATGCGCTGATTTTGGAAAAGGCAGCTACGCTCGGTCAGGAAGATTTCGAAAATGCGGAGCTGCAAGATCAGTTAAAACGTGCGCAACAGGAAACGAGCTACAGACCGTATCAAATTTTCGCACAAATGCTGTCTATTTTTACGAGTTTTATTACGATCGTATCGTCGGTATTGTTTTTATTGTATTGGAAATGGTGGTTGGCACTTATTTTGGTATTGTTGCCATTTATATCGTTTCAAGCGTTTATTAAGCTTAGTAATTACGAGTTTATCGTGCAGTGGAAGCGTAGTTATCAAAACCGGAAATTGTGGTATGTTACGCATTTGCTAACGCATGATAAAGCGTTTAAAGAAGTTAAAACGTATAATTTTAGCGGTACATTGGTCGAGCAGTACAAGACGATTGTTCATCAATTTTTCCTGCAAGATAAAGGGATAGCGACCCGCCGCTTTAAAATGACGGCGCTCTTTAATTTGATCAATGTCGCCTTTATTTCGGTCTGCATTTATCTAATTATTCGCGCTACGTATGTAAAAGAAATTTTGATCGGCAGCTTGGTCAGTTATATTCAAGCCGTGATGTTGGTGCAAAGTACGGCACAAAGCTTAATTTATACCGTCATTAATCTTTGTCAGCAAAATATGTTTATTGAGCAATTGTTTATGTTTTTAAATCATTCTTCCAAAGACCCGTCATTTACTAGAACTAATCATGACCCGGTACAATTGACGGACATATACGAAATTGAATTTAGACATGTATATTTTGCTTATCCGGGCACTGAACATAATGTGCTTAACGATTTGAATTTGGTGTTGAAGCGTGGGGAAACGTACGCATTTATCGGTAAAAACGGTTCAGGCAAATCGACGTTGATCAAATTGATTGCTCAGTTGTACGATACGTATGACGGTGAAATTTTGATTAATGGTTTAAATATTAAACATTATGATGTGCAATCGGTTCGTGATCGAGTCGGCATTTTATTTCAGGATTTTATGCAATATGAGATGTCGCTGCGTGAAAATATTTCTATGAATGATGGCGGTCATCACGCTAATGATCGATTGATGATGGCAGCGATGCATAAAGCAGGCATGCACGAGTTTCGTCATAAACTGCCCAATGGATTGGATACACAGCTTGGCAAATGGTTTCCGGAAGGACAGCAGTTATCCGGTGGACAATGGCAACGGGTGGCGATTGCTAGAGCTTTTTTCAAAAATGCCGATGTGTGCATATTGGATGAACCGAGCGCTGCGCTTGATCCGGAAGCCGAACAAAAGGTGTTTGAGCAATTTAATGATTTGATGACAGGAAAAATCGGCATTTTTATTTCCCATCGTTATACATCTACCCGGATGGCGCAAAAAATTGTCTACATGAAACAAGGAACCGTACTCGCTGAAGGCAATCATGAAACATTGCTGAAAACATGCCATGAATATTATGAGTTTTATCATATTCAAGCATCGGCTTATCAAGAAGCATGATGCAAGAAAGGAATAGGAGGCAGAAATGTTCTTCAAATCCGATCATAAACAAAAGTTGGCGTGGACGCGGCAACAATGCTGCCCAATTGTAAAGTCGAGCGCTGAGAGCACTTATGATTTTAGTTCGCTCACGTCGATTTTAAAACATAAACGTGTCGTTTGGTTAGGCGAGAATGGGCATCAAATCGCTGAAGTAAATCATTTGAAAGCCGAACTAGTTCGTTTTTTGTACGAGCAGCTTGATTTTAAAGTGGTGATTTTTGAAAGTGGAATTGGGGAATGTTTTGCCGCTAACATAAACAAACAACATAAGCAAGCACAGGCATTAATGCAGCAGTCCATTTTTTCACTTTGGCATACAGAGGAGATGGTGCCGCTGTTTCAAATGCTGTCTAATACCGATTTGCAGATGGCAGGTATGGATATGCAGCCTTCAGCGGATATGGCGCATATGTATGAAGTGATCGCACACAATGAGCAGTTGTCTGCCGATGGGAAGGAACATTTTAGAACAGTCCAGCATTTTTGCAAACATTGGTATGCCAAAATGAGTACGTATCGTGCCAAACATCGCTTTCGTAAACAATTGCCGGCTGATTTGAAAAATGAGTATGAGCTTGCAAAACAGAATATGCAGCAACGATGTATAGAGGTGGAGACGGAATTGCACGCATTGCTAGCACAGACAGATGATGACGATGCATCCTTATTTCAGTTTCTGTTGCACTATTTAAAAAATTTGCAGCAATTTATAGCAGTCATCGATCAACCGGTAACCGTTTATATCGAACGCAGAGATCAGCAAATGGCGGAAAATGTGAATTGGTTGCTGCATCATTATTATCCACATCAAAAAGCGATTATATTGGCGCATAATAATCATATTTTTAAATCGACCCGTTCGGTAAACAGCTTTTGTGCGGCAGGTTCACAAATTAGCGATGATTTGCTGCAAAGCTCGTATTATATAGGCACATTTATGTATGAAGGAGAAACGCATACGGCTAGCGGTGTCCAATATAAACTAAGTAAACCGCCGAAAAACAGTGTAGAAGCGTATATGAATGCAAGTGATCATTTTATTTCCTTTATGGATGTACAGTCGGTTGCACATACGGAATCGTATAGCTGGTTGAATGATAAAGTGTATTTTATGGATTCCGGCACGATTGCGAAACGAATGATCGTAAAGCAAGAGTTCGATGGTTTGTTTTTTATTAAAACGATCTCTTTGCCGCATTATATTCATAAATAGCTGCTAGGGCGTGTACGCAAACTCGTATATTGCTCTAACACGCCAAATTTGCGCACACACTTAATTGTGCAATAGTGTTGCTATATCGTTTGGCGGAATCGTCAGTAGCATCGTATCAAGCGCAACTTAGCTATTGTTCAAAAAATCAGCGCTCATTGTTTGTACTACAGCCCTCTATGACACAATAGGGGGCTTTTGCATAGCTTCAGCGATGTATTGAAATCGATTACTTTAAAATAATTATAATTAGGTGACCATAAAGTTCATTTTCATGATAAAATTCATTAGATGTGCGGTATACTTGATTGTTGAGCAGTGTATACTAAACATGCAACTACAACGTAATCTATTGCACATGTCACTTTATTAATAAAGTTTTCGGATATAGAATTCGGGATATAGAAGTAGAGGAGGAATACCCATGAGCTATGTGGGTGGAGAATACGACGTTATCGTCATCGGTGCTGGTCATGCGGGTGCTGAAGCAGCGCTGGCAGCGGCACGGATGGGCTGTAACACGCTGATGGTGACTATTAATCTGGATATGATCGCATTTATGCCATGTAATCCGTCGATTGGCGGCCCGGCTAAAGGTCATGTTGTGCGTGAAATCGATGCGCTCGGTGGGGAAATGGGTCGTAATATCGACAAAACATTTATTCAAATGCGGATGCTAAACACCGGTAAAGGCCCGGCTGTACATGCGCTGCGTGCGCAGGCGGACAAGTTTCTGTATCAGCATGCAATGAAAGAAACGATGGAAAATGAGCCGAATTTAACGCTGCGTCAAGGGATGGTCGATCGCCTTGTGATCGAAGATGGCGTCTGTACAGGTGTAATTACACAAACCGGTACGACATACAAAGGCAAATCGATCGTATTGACGACAGGTACGTATTTGCGTGGCAAAATCATTATGGGTGAGCTTGCGTATGAAAGCGGCCCGAACAACCAGCAGCCATCGCTAAAGCTGTCCGAACATTTGCGTGAGCTTGGTTTTGAGCTCGTACGCTTTAAAACGGGTACACCACCGCGTGTACATCGCGATACGATCGATTTTAGCAAAACGGAAATTCAGCCTGGTGACGAGCAGCCGAAATTTTTCTCCTATGAAACGAAATCGTCCAGCAATGAGCAAATGCCGTGTTGGTTGACGTACACATCGGAAGAAACGCACCAGATTATTAACGATAATTTGCATCGGGCACCGATGTTCTCTGGCATTATTGAAGGGACAGGTCCACGTTATTGCCCGTCGATTGAAGATAAAATCGTCCGTTTTAGCGATAAGCCAAAGCATCAGATTTTCCTAGAACCAGAAGGCAAAAACACTTCGGAATATTATGTGCAAGGTTTGTCGACCAGTTTGCCGGAAGATGTACAGCTGCGTGTGTTGCGCTCGATTCCGGGTATGGAAAATGTCAAAATGATGCGTAACGGTTATGCGATCGAATACGATGCGATGGTGCCAACACAATTGTGGCCAACATTGGAAACGAAGCGTGTGCCAGGTCTATTTACCGCGGGTCAGATTAACGGTACTTCCGGTTATGAAGAAGCAGCTGGACAAGGTGTTATGGCAGGCATTAATGCAGCTCGCCGTGCACAGGGCAAAGCAGGGATCGTGCTCGATCGTTCACAAGGTTATATCGGCGTATTGATCGATGATCTAGTAACGAAAGGGACGAATGAGCCGTATCGTTTGCTCACATCGCGTGCGGAATATCGCTTGCTGCTGCGCCACGATAATGCCGATCTGCGTTTGACTGAAATCGGTTATGATATCGGTCTGATTACCGAAGATCGTTATCATCATTTCCTTGATAAAAAAGCAAAAGTAGAGCGTGAAATCGAGCGTCTGCGCAAACAAAAAGTAAAGCCGGTCGATGTGAACGATATGCTGGAATCGCTGCAATCCGCACCGCTGCAAAACGGCACTGATCTGCTGACCGTACTGCGCCGTCCAGAAGTGACGTATGCGCATATCGAAACGATCTCGCCGGCATCGGAACAACTGACTGACGATATGAAAGAGCAAGTTGAAATTCAAACGAAATATGCCGGTTATATCGAAAAACAGCTTGCCCATGTGGAACGACTGAAAAAGATGGAGCAAAAGAAATTGCCGGAAGATATCGTCTATGAAGAAGTGAAAGGGTTGGCGATTGAAGCGAAGCAAAAGCTTGCCAAAATTCGCCCATTGTCGATCGGACAAGCTTCCCGTATTTCAGGTGTCACACCAGCCGATATTTCGATTTTGCTCGTCTATTTGGAGTACTATAACCGCGTAACTGCATCACGGGGGTAATGATGGATTTAATACAGCAACAGTTTACCGAGCTGCTGGCAGCTAAAGGCATAATGCTGAATGAACAACAGCTCCAGCAATTCGAAGCTTATTATGAAGAACTGATCACCTGGAATGAAAAGATGAATTTAACTGGGATTACCGAGCGCGATCAAGTGTATACGAAGCATTTTTACGATTCGCTAACCCTTGCTTTTTATACCGATATGAGCGCGGTATCTACGATCGCTGATATCGGCTCTGGTGCTGGTTTCCCTGGCATTCCGCTTAAAATTGTGTTTCCACATCTAAAGCTGCGCATTATCGATTCGCTGAACAAGCGCATTACATTTTTGCAAAGTGTAGTCGATCGACTCGGGCTGGAACAGGTGGAACCGATCCACGGACGTGCCGAAGAATGGGGACGCAAACAAGGTTACCGTGATGCCCATGATCTCGTTACGGCACGCGCGGTAGCACGACTGGCGGTATTGAATGAATTTTGCCTGCCCTTTGTAAAGCCAGGCGGTACGTTTGCGGCGATGAAAGGCAGCGACCTTACTGAGGAGATCAAGGAAGCTCGCCGTAGTTTAGCACTGTTAAAAGGCAAGCTGGGACACGTACACCATTTTCAGCTACCGATTGAACAGTCTGATCGCCATATCGTACTGATTGAAAAAGAAGCCGCTACTCCGGCAAAATATCCACGTAAGCCGGGTACGCCGCTCAAAGAACCGCTTATTTAATGGCAGCTTGTGCTATATTGGAACTGAATAATAGCAGTATAATGATGTGGTTGAACGTGGCGGTTGTACGATGCTATGTATAGATCATGTGAATGGATAAACTGAACAGAATCGGCAAGTAATAGCGATTGTATTATCAATATAGCTACAAATAGAGATCACGATATGCAGCCCCTTTATCCGCTACGGTGGAAAGGGGCTTTTTAATATGCACAAAATAAGATTATGTTGCAGTTTATGATAAGGGATATAGGTATGACTTAGTATGTGTAAACATAACGGGTTACATTATAGCTATGAAAATCAAAATGATACTTACTGAATGTTTCACGTGGAACATTGAATAAACAGCTTTGCATCTGATTTGTAGCCTATAAAATAATAGATATACTTGGATCATGTATATTACGAAACAATTAGCGGCAGTTCGATGATAACGTAACTTTTACAACTATAACATAGCGAAAAACGCTGCAAATGATCACCGTTTTCCAAAACGATTTCAATGCCAAGTTTTCACAGAAATTTATACAGTTATCGTAGGATTATGTAGGGAAAAGTGATAAAATGAGGAGACGAAACATGCCTCGACTAGAGGTGTACAGGCAGCCAACCCGCTTGCCGGTTATCGGATTTTAAGTACGCCTGCTTTTTATAGACAGGTGCTGCTATCATAAGATTAGGTGGTCTCATACGGAATGAAAGAACAAATTTCCAAATTGTTTGGTCTGTCCGAACGAGTAAATGGGGATGAAGTCAAACAAATCCCGGTTGCGAACATCACGACCAGTCCATATCAGCCCCGCACAATATTTGATGATAACAAAATCGATGAATTATGCCAGACGATTAAAACGCATGGTGTTATTCAGCCGATTGTTGTGCGCGTACGCGATGGAAAATATGAGATTATCGCAGGTGAACGGCGTTGGAGAGCGGTAAGCAAGCTCGGTTTACCAACTGTGCCAGCGATTGTACGTGAATTCAACGATTCTCAGGCGGCTTCCATCGCGCTGATCGAAAACTTGCAGCGTGAAGGGCTGACTTCGATTGAGGAAGCAATCGCGTATCAAAAGCTGCTTGATCTGCATTCGCTAACACAGGAAAGTCTCGCTCAGCGACTTGGTAAAAGCCAGTCGACCATCGCCAATAAAATTCGTCTGTTGCAACTTCCGGAGGAGATTAAGCAGGCGCTGATGGCGCGCCAATTGACCGAACGCCATGCGCGTGCATTGTTGTCGCTCGATAGTGAGGAATTGCAGCTGCGCATCATGAAGGAAGTTATCGAAAAAGAACTGAATGTGAAGCAAACCGAAGCGCGGGTTGCTTTTTACAAGGAGAAAAGTCAGACGAAGAAAAAATCCAAGCGTGTCTCGTATAGCAAGGATGTTCGTCTCGCACTAAATACGATCCGTCAATCGATCGATATCGTATCTGGCTCAGGGCTTGCCATTGATACGTCCGAGCAAGATCATGACGATCATTACGAAATTGTAATTAAAATACCAAAGCGCTGACAGACAGGCGGCATGATGCCGCTTTTTCTGTATTCACAAAGCCGCACATCAAGTGACTTTCATAACATTGGGGTGAAGTAGTTGTCCAAAGTGATTGCGATAGCGAATCAAAAGGGTGGTGTCGGCAAAACGACCACATCCGTAAATCTGGGCGCTTGCCTAGCTACACTAGGTAAACGTGTGTTGTTGATTGATATCGACCCGCAGGGCAATACGACCAGCGGTGTTGGCATTAATAAGGCGGATGTGGAAAATTGCATTTACGATGTTATTATTAATGATATAGCGCCAAGCGATGCGGTACAATCGACAGCGATTGAAGGGCTCGATATTATTCCGGCGACGATTCAATTAGCTGGGGCAGAAGTAGAACTTGTGCCGGCGATTTCGCGTGAGCTGCGCTTAAAAAATGCAATTGAGCAGGTCAAGCGAGGCTATGACTACATATTGATCGATTGTCCGCCTTCGCTTGGTATTTTGACGATTAATTCATTGACAGCTGCCAATTCGGTCATTATACCGATTCAGTGTGAGTATTATGCGCTGGAAGGATTAAGTCAATTGTTGAATACGGTTCGACTTGTGCAAAAACATCTGAATACCGATTTGCAAATTGAGGGCGTTTTGCTAACGATGTTAGATGCACGTACGAATCTCGGTTTGCAAGTAATTGAAGAAGTGAAGAAATATTTTCAAGATAAAGTATACCGGACGATTATTCCGCGCAATGTACGATTAGGTGAAGCGCCTTCCCACGGAAAAGCGATTATCTCTTATGATCCGCGTTCCAAAGGGGCAGAGGTATATTTAGAGCTGGCAAAGGAAGTGGTATCATATGAGTAAACGTCTCGGTAAGGGACTGGATGCACTGATTCCTTCCCTGTCTGTAAGCGAGGATGATAAAGTGATCGAAATTCCAATCAAAGAACTGCGTCCAAATCCGTATCAGCCACGTAAAACATTTGACGATGAAGGCATGCAAGAGCTAGCAGATTCGATCGCCCAACACGGTGTCATTCAGCCGATTATCGTCCGCAAAGTATTAAAAGGTTATGAGATCATTGCTGGTGAACGCCGTTTCCGTGCGGCACAAATCGCTGGCAAAACGACTGTTCCGGCTGTTATCCGTCCATTTAGCGATCAACAAGTAATGGAAATTGCGCTGATCGAAAATTTGCAGCGTGAAAACTTAAATGCAATGGAAATTGCGACCGCTTATCAAGCATTAATGGACGAATTTAAGCTGACCCAGGAAGATTTGTCTGCTCGTGTCGGTAAATCGCGTTCCCATATCGCCAACTTTCTACGACTATTATCATTGCCAGAAGAAATTAAAGAGTATGTTTCACGTGGAACATTATCGATGGGACATGCACGCGCACTTGCCAGCATAAAAAAAGAAGATGTACTGCTCGCGCTCGCTCATAAAGCGATTGAGGGTGAATGGAGTGTACGTCAGCTAGAAGAAGCGGTGCAAAACCTGGAACAAAAACGCAAACATCAAGA
Source organism: Paenibacillus campi (assembly GCF_034659835.1). Lineage (NCBI taxonomy): Bacteria > Bacillati > Bacillota > Bacilli > Caryophanales > Paenibacillaceae > Paenibacillus > Paenibacillus campi. The sequence goes on along the minus strand of NZ_JAXSQZ010000006.1, from coordinate 332,198 downwards.
TGCCGATAAGGAAAAGAAAGCTGATCCGTACTTGGCAGATGTGGAATACTCATTGCGTGATCGTTTCCAAACAACGGTGAAAATCCGCAATAGCAGTAAAGATAAAGGCAAGATTGAGCTGAGTTATCATAATCGGCAGGAGTTGGAACGACTGCTGGAAATGCTGAATAAGCTGTAATAATTACTAGAGGGATTAATAGGTAGCATGATGTGCAGCGTATAGAAATGCGAACAGAGACGCTAAAGACTGTATCCTATTAAGACACATTTGAAACTAGCAGCAGTTTATTATTATGATATAAAAAGTGAATATTAAAACGGATAGCAATTTTTAAGTATAGTGGTGAGTGTACGCGAGTGTATGTATGTAACTCGTCATAAACTGATATACAAATAGCGATCATAACCGCTTATTAAGCATTAATCGAACGCTAAAATTTTAGCTTTACTTATTACATCAGCTACAGCGTTCATTGTGTAAACGATGCTTTATGCTCCGCATAGCGTGTGTGCTCCATTGTCTATCTTATACAACAAAAACTATAATCAGGCTGATTGGACGCCCGTCTTTGTCATGTCGGGTGTCCAGTTTCATGTTTAATAGGCTGCACATATTCAATAGTTGTTCTCGTAGCATCAATTAACTGCTCCAATAACTGCTCCAATCATTAACTTATGTCTGATGGAGGGTATATGTTGAACGTTCATAAATCGGTTCTAGCTACAGCGAATGATATTGTTTATTTGGATCATGCAGCTACATCATGGCCTAAGCCGCCTGCTGTACTGGAAGCTGTTCAGCAGGCGTTAGCGCATGAGTCCGCCAATCCGGGCAGAGGTAGTCACCGGATGGCTGTACAGGCGAGCCGTACATTGCTTAAAGGACGGCAACTGCTGGCGAAGCTGCTGGATGTGCGCAATCCGGTCGATATTGCGTTTACAGCCAATACGACGATCGCGCTTAATATGGCGATTTTTGGTTATGTGCGTCCTGGAGATCATGTGATTGCGACGATGACGGAGCATAATTCGGTCTGGCGACCGTTAGAGGCGTTACAGCGCTCGGCTGGTGTGCAGGTGACCTATATTCCGGTTGATGCGCACGGACATATACAGCTTTATGACGTAGAACGTGCGTTTACCGCCAACACACGGCTATTAATCTGTAATCACAGTTCCAATCTGCTAGGCAGCATACTGCCTGTGGCACAATTGGCACAGCTTGCTCATCGGCATGGTGCACGTATTTTACTCGACATTGCGCAAAGTGCCGGACATATTCCGGTTCATTTGCAGGCGTGGGGAATCGATATGGCAGCATTTCCAGGGCATAAAGGGTTGCTCGGTCCCCAAGGAACAGGCGGGTTATACATCGCCCCAGACCTTGATCTATCGCCTTGGTTATATGGCGGTACAGGCAGTCAATCCGAGCAAGCGGATCAGCCATCGGTTCGTCCGGATCGTTATGAACCAGGCACGCCTAATACACCTGGTATCGCAGGCTTGGCGGCAGGTGTACAATTTGTGCTTGATCAAGGTGTCGAAGCGATTGTTGCCCATGAGCAGCGACTTGTGACACGTTTAATGGATGGTTTGTCCAGTATAGACGGATTACATGTGCTAGGACCAGCAGTAGGGGAACTACGAACCGGTATCGTCTCCTTTACAATGGAGCAAAAAGACCCGGCGCAAATTGCTTTTCTGCTAGATCGCCATTATGGCATCGCGGTGCGTGCCGGTATGCATTGTACGCCACTTGCCCATCGTGTAGCTGGTACGCTGGCGACAGGGGCGGTACGAACGAGTGTAGGCTACGGTACAACCGAGCAGCATGTGGATCATTTGCTAGAGGCGATTCGCTTCATTCAACGTACAGATTGAGCATCATTGAGGATCAAAGTAAACATGAACAGCGTAAAATTGTATACCGATTAAGGTAAAGCAATCAGTCACTTTTTTAACAGATTACAAATTTGTAACGATAATGGAACAAACTCGTTCAGCCAAGTATAATTCTATAGGATTCACAATGAACGAGGAGCCGCATCAGCCGGCACAAATGAACGAAACGATCATGACGGATGGCGGACAGGCAGAGCACAGGCGCTCTATCGGCAAAAGACAGCAGCCTGGCAAGGTAAAGAAACAAGAGGAGAGCGGACAACGATGGCGGAATTGAACAGTCTGGTTGCGGAGCAACTATTTTTGATTTTGGGTGTGGTCGCATTTCTAATCCTGTTGCTATTAATTATAGTCATAGTACAGGGTACCAAGCTTCGTAAAATGCGCAAGCGGTATGAATTGATGATGTCCGGCAGTGGCGTGGAAAATTTGGAATCGTTACTGCTTGATTTAAAACTGCAAATGGATTCGTTGGAAGATGGGGAAAAGCAAAAATTGGCACGCTTTGCGGCGATTGAAGCAAAGCTGTATAAAGTACAGGCGTATACAGGCATTAAACGTTATAATGCGTTTGCTGATCATGGCAGCGACCTAAGCTTCTCGGTTGCACTGTTAAATGAAAATATGGATGGATTGGTGCTGACCGGTTTGCACAATCGGGATAGCTCCTATGTGTACGCCAAACCGATTGCAGGTGGTCAATCGACCTACAATTTGTCATCGGAAGAACAGGAAGCGATTAGCCTGGCACGATCTTCAGCGAAAGGCTGAGCAGACAGCAGCAGCGACTGAGCCTGCCTAGCCGCAAACAGACATAGCGATCGATATTATGAACCGTCAAATGTAGCGCTGTAAAGCTGGCGCAGCAGTTGACGGTTTTTTCGTTAAGTGTATTTTCAAATTGCTAGATAAACCGTCCATTTAAGCTCGTCAAGATAACCATTTGGCAGAAACGAGTTGTTAATGAATAGATTCATCAGATCAATACAGTGTTGGCGTATGATGATTGATCTGACATAACAAGCATTACTGTAACAGTGACATTGAACAACTCGATTCATTTTGCGTACAATAGGGATATTATGTGGAGCTGTATCGTGTTATGGCAAACGTATAACTTTCACATTTAGCATGAGCTAAGTAATCGCTACAATTGCCAATAGGATGTATACAACCGGCTGTATCAAGCTTGTGCGTGACAGTCGATGCCAGGAGGGGTAAAAGTAAAGATGGGTACAAATCTGGTGATGGCGTTTGACTCGACTCAACAGGCGTTGCGTGCGGAAATGCTGCTGGAATATGCGGACATTGAAAATGATATGTTTCCGACTCCTAAGCAAATTACAGCAGGCTGCGCGCTGTCGCTACAGTTTCCTGGCGAGGAATTGGAGCAAGTGCAGCATATAATCGTGCAGGAGCAGGTGGAGATTAGAGGGATATTTCGCCAGCAGGGGGATACGTATATTCGAGTCGATTTATAATTTATAACGATAACAAATTATGATCAACAGCAAGGAGGACAATGTATGAAATTGTATACTACAGCAAACCAGTGGATGACCGGTCTGCTGAGCAGCGGAATTACGGATAGTGCTACAGGGGAGATCAATCGTTTTACAGACAGCTTATGGGCATGGGTAACGGATGGGGCGATGTGGACCCATTTTGCTTTTTCGTTAATTCGGATTATTATTATTTTTGTACTGACTCGTGTAGCGATCAAGCTAATTAACAAAGTGTTGGAACGTTCATTATCAGGGCGTGATAAGAGTCGGATTGCAGCCAATCCAAGACGGTTCGTCACGATCGGTGAATTGTGTAAAAATGTCGTTTCCAGCGTATTTAATTTTATTATGATTATGCTTATTTTGAACGAGTTTGGCTTTAATTTGGGGCCGTTGCTGGCAGGTGCGGGGGTAGCTGGTCTGGCAATCAGTTTTGGCGCACAAAGTATTGTAAAAGATATTATTACCGGTTTTTTCATTATTTTTGAGGATCAATTTGCGGTGGGCGATGTGATTCAGACCGGTACATATAAAGGCACAGTACAGATGGTTGGGCTACGTACGACACGGCTCGTAAGTTGGAATGGTGAAGTGAATATTATTCCAAACGGCTCGATTCTCAGTGTAACGAACTTTTCACTTTCCAATTCGCTCGCTGTTGTCGATATTCCGATGAGTATGGATCGTTCGCTGGAAGATGCACAGGAACTAGTCATTCGCGCCACTGAAACGATGAAAGCGGACAAACTGGAAGTGCTGGACGTGCCGGAAATGCTCGGTATTCAGACGCTCACGACTGGCGAATATTCACTGCGCATTATCGCCAAATGTCAGCCCAACTCACGTGCAAGTGTGGAGCGGGCGATCCAGACGGCGGTAAAACAAGAGTTAGATGCGGAAAAAGAGCGTGAGCGGCAAGCAGAGGAGCAAAAAGCTGCCGCAGAAGCTGAGCGTATGGCAGCACAACAAACAACAGGAGAGCCGCTGCGTACGGATGCTAATGAAAAACGTGATCCGAACATTTCCAATGACTAAAATGGTAAATACGCAATACGAGTGCATACGGTAGATCATAACGAATTAAACGAAAGATTGAAACAAACTGAAAAAATGAAAACAGCTTTAGCATTGTAATCATTACGTTATCCACATAATCGAAAATGACAATCCCAACGATTCAAAACGTACAATAAACGACCTGCCATAAATGAGAGGCAGGTCGTTTTGCAATACAGAATTTTATCCACAACACCCAAATCGCACAAAATCTGCTAAAATAGTTGTGGATAATAACATGCCTATTGAAACGGAATGAATACACATCGTTATCCACAGGCTAATCACAATTGTAGGATGACGTATAAATGGGGCAAATGAGCGGAGGGAGCGAACCGAATGGAGCGCAAGCAATTTGAGCTAGGTGATATCGTACAAATGAAAAAGCCGCATCCGTGCGGAAGCAACGAAATGGAAATTATTCGCATGGGCATGGATATTCGCATCAAGTGCGTAGGCTGTAAACACAGTGTGCTCGTGCCACGAGCCAAGTTTGAGAAAAATATGAAAAAGGTACTTCGTTCCGCAGCTGATCCGAATGGGACAGCATCAACGATCGAATAATGGAGCGACGATCAAGGTCGGTTTGACGAATATACAGTCGTATATCGTCGTTTGTAGACGTTATGCATTAGGCTGTAAAGAAGTTAACCAAAAAGGAGTCATAAACAGTTTATCCACAGCTATAGAGAAAGCATAGGTGCAAAAATGTAAAGCGCTTTATAACCAAAAAGAGATGAAAAAAGGTTATCCACTGTGGATAACCTTTTTTGATAGCGATAAAGCTAATCTATCGGCAATAGCTGCTACTATAGATCAGCATGCTATGCAAATCAGCAAGCAAAAGCTCGACCTCTTTTGCTAAAATCCTAATTGCAAGAATGCATAATCTGCCTCATTTTGCTGCATCATCATATTTACAAATGAATATTTTCTGCAAATAAATGATAATAGCATAATTTCAGCAATATACAATACTATTATCATTTATGACGAAAAGACTATTAACTACAAATGGTTCATTACCAAAAGACAACATCCCCAAATGGTAATGACGTTATTACGCTGATTGTATATCAATCCGTCCTTATGGTGTTCAAACCGCTTGCAAAATGCCTTTGATTAGCCCTACAAATGTCGTTCTTACTTTAGCAGCAACTTCGATCACTTCATCATGACTGAGCGGCTGATCGAGAATGCCACAAGCCATATTAGTCAAACAGGAAATGCCGAGCACTTTCATACCGCCATGTACGGCGACGATCGCTTCCGGTACGGTAGACATACCGACTGCATCTGCGCCAAGTGTACGAATCATACGGATTTCGGCAGGTGTCTCATATGCAGGCCCTGTCCACCACGCATATACACCTTGTTGTAAAGAAACGCCTTGCTCCGCCGCTACGCGCAGTGCAATTTCACGCATTTGTGGATGATATGTTTGCGACAAATCGGGAAAACGTGTGCCTAGCTCCGGATTGTTCGGCCCGATTAGCGGATTGTTCATTACCAGATTAATATGATCGGTAATGAGCATCAATTCGCCAGGAGCAAAACTGGTGTTCACTGCGCCACAAGCATTGGTGACGATTAGCTTGTCCACGCCGAGCGCATGCATGAGGCGCACCGGAAACGTAACTTCAGCTAGTGTAAAACCTTCATAGTAATGGAGGCGTCCTTTCATAGCGATCACCGTCTGACCCATCAGCTGACCGATGACCAACTCATTCGCATGTCCTACCGCAGCGGATGTAGCAAAATGAGGGATTTCCTCATAAGGTATAACGGTCGCTTGCTCGATTTCGTCGGCAAGCCCGCCTAACCCGGAGCCGAGAATTAAACCGATTGTCGGTGTGATCGCACCTGTGCGGCTCCAAATATAATCTTTGGCTGCCTGAATATGTTGTGATTGATGCATACTGAACATTCCCCCTGGTTGAAATAAGATTGACTGTCTGCGCGCTGTTTTATCCGTTTACTTTTCTAAATTGTACGTTGCGGGTCATAAGCGTTGCTGCACTTTTAGTGTAAAAGATGCCGTATACCGTGTAAACAAACAGGCGCGTACAGCATCGTTCGACTGTATTCATCGTCATCTTCGTCTGTGTCATCCTATCGTCATTTGCGCCATCTCCTCGTCATTTCTGTACACGTAATAAAAATGTAACCGTATCTATTGCCAAGTCGAGCTGGATAGAGTATAATCAATTTTGTTGTAAATTGATTGCTTTGTTCGGTACGATAGAACAGCGATTATAGTCATGGAGAGGTACCCAAGCGGTTATAAGGGGACTGACTCGAAATCAGTTAGGCGTCTTAGGGCGTGCGAGGGTTCGAATCCCTCTCTCTCCGCCATCCCATTATTGATTTATGTTACATATATGATTCGTGACTAAGCTCTGTTGCAGTTTTCTGCGGCGGAGTTTTTTTATTTTATGTACTTATATTAACAATTAAACTGTTGTACATAGCTTCTATATATGATATGATATTATAGTTCGAGTTTGTGCTCGTTCCTTGCTCCTGGCATTGATCAGGGGCCTTAGTCCAAGAGGAGGTGAAAACTATGCGCAACTATGAAGTAATGTATATCCTGCGTCCAGAACTGGAACAGGAGGCTGTTGAAGCGTTGACTGAACGTTTCAAAGGCATCATTGCAGCTGATGGTGAAGTAACTGCCCATGATGTTCAGGGTAAGCGCCGTCTTGCGTATGAGATCAACAAAATTCGTGACGGTATCTTTGTTCTGGTGAACTTTACAGCAACTCCTGCTGTCGTTTCCGAGCTTGAGCGGATCATGAAGATCTCTGATGACGTTATCCGTTATCTGATTACTGTAGACGTAACGAAGTAAGTTTATTTTTGAATTGTAAACTCGTTTGAGGAGGGGATTGGATTGTTAAACCGTGTCATTTTGATCGGACGGTTGACCAAAGACCCGGAACTTCGCTATACACCAGCAGGTGTGGCTGTGACGCAGTTTACGCTGGCAGTGGATCGTCCTTTTACGAGCCAGGGTGGAGAGCGCGAAGCGGACTTTATTCCGGTCGTAACTTGGAGACAATTGGCAGAAACCTGCGCCAACTACTTGCGTAAAGGCCGCTTAACAGCGGTTGAAGGTCGCATTCAAGTGCGTAATTATGAAAATAATGAAGGTAAACGTGTATACGTGACTGAAGTTATTGCTGATAATGTACGTTTTCTTGAATCGAGCCGCGAGGGTGGTAACAGCAATAGTGGAGGCAATCGTGAGGAAGCACCTTACGGCGGCGGTAGTAGCAATAATGTTAGCAACCGCAGCAGCAATGGAAACAGCTCTTCTCGCGACAATCATGATCCATTTTCCGATGACGGTAAACCGATAGATATTTCCGATGATGATTTACCATTTTAATGTAAGAAAGGAATGAATCAGATGAGCTTTAATAGACGTGAAAGCGGAGATGGCGAAGGCAGACGTCCAGGTGGACGCCGCGGTCGCAACAAACGCCGTAAAGTATGTTACTTCACTGTAAACAAAATCACTCACATCGACTATAAAGATACGGACCTGCTTCGTAAATTTATTAGCGAGCGTGGCAAAATCTTGCCGCGTCGTGTGACTGGTACAAGTGCCAAATATCAGCGTATGCTGACGACTGCGATTAAACGTTCCCGTCAAATCGCATTGCTGCCATACACTACTGAATAGTATCTGACTTTGCAGTTTAGCTGCAGATCAGACGGAGCGTACAGCGCCGTATTTCCTCGTGAAATCGGTAAGTCTGTGCGCTTTTTTGTATAGTAGGTATGTAGATTGTAATGGGAGCGATGTATAGGTTGCTATAAAGCGATATAGGTTATGAAGTACGTATCATTCGGTGAATATACATACGCAAAAGGAATGTGACGTTGTAAGCAGCGTTTGTGAAAAGAAGGCAAGTATGCACGCCTGATTCGCCAAAACACTTGCAATGATGCCGATCATCCGCCACACTGAAGTTGGTGGGTAAAGTCACACAATTTGTGTCAGTGTGCGCATCTTACGTTTAATGAATTGAAAACATACGCCTGCCTGAAATGAGGAATGGGACAATGACAAGAAAGCAAAAAATAGCGTCTGGAATCGCGGCAACGTGCATCGTGTTAGTCGCGAGTTTGTGGATATGGTGGAAGCCAATTTCAGCGACCATGTTTGACTGGTTTGTTGCCGATTCACTGCAATCTCAGCTTCAGCAGACGTATCAGCCTGTACGTCAAATTGGTGGCGAACAGCAAGAGACGACCCCGGCTGTAGTAATGACGGAACCGTTCTCGATTTTGCTCGTCGGCAGTGATCAGCGTGAGAACGAGCGGGCACGTTCGGACACGCTTATTTATGCTGTGGTGCGACCGCTGGACAATCGCATTTTGCTCATTTCGATTCCGCGTGATACGTATACCGAAATTGTCGGGCGCGGTCGGATGGACAAGATCAATCATGCTTATGCATTTGGTGGTATCAAAATGACGATGGATACGGTTGAGCATTTTCTAGACGAAAAGCTGAATTATTATGCGTCGATTAATTTTCACGGTCTAGTCGATGCCGTCGACGCGCTTGGTGGGGTGAAACTGCCGATCGACAAAGATATTGTGAACCGTGATCCGAATCATGAGCAGTTTACCGTCAAAGCGAACAAACCGATCTATTCGGGACAGGAAGCGCTTTATTATGTGCGTTACCGTGAGGATAGCGATTTTAATCGTACAAAACGGCAGCAGATTTTTTTGCAGGCGATGGCGGATCAGGCGTTTCAATTAAAGCAGCTTGATCGCGTGCCAGAGCTGCTTACGATTATGGGCAATAATTTTAAAACCGATATGCGTCCTGAGCAATTGACCGGAATCGTCAGTCAGTTGCTGCGAACTGGCGAGCCGGAAGTGACTTCATTTACGATCGCAGGTGACGGCAAAAAGATCGATGGTGTGTATTACGATATGCCGCATGAAGATGAATTAAAAGAAGCCAAACAACTGATCGATGATTGGATGAGCAAGGAAGGGCCGGATGCAGCGCCGTCCGTACCAAGCCGCGAAGCCGCTGAAGGCGGTGCGGAAGCGGCGACGCCAGCGTCGGAAGTACGCTAACTTGGACAACTTGCTTTATTGTAATCTGTTTATCGCTTAAAATAGAAAAGAAGCATCGTCACTTGCCATACGGCACGATATCGATCTACTGCGATAGAGCTAGCGCAGACGTTAGTCATACGCTGTACTGTCGCTACATGGAGTCATTCTTTGCTGCACCAGGCTCGATTGTGGAGCCTGAAGGCGTAATACGACGAGGAGGAAGTTTGTTCATGAATATCGCGTTTTTTCTGCTGCCCAAGCAGGAGGTCGTTTGCGTTACCCTTAATTCGACGCTGCGCCAGACGCTGGAACGGATGGAATACCACCGCTATACATCAATTCCGATGCTGGATAAGAACGGAAAGTACGTCGGTACGATTACGGAAGGGGACCTGCTCTGGTTTATGAAAAATTCCGGTGGCAAGGTCACGTTTGAAAATGCTTCAAAGTTTCTATTGTCGGAAATTCCGTTAAAGCGAGATGACAAAGCGGTATCGATTGATGCCAATATGGAAGACTTGATTAATCTTGCCAAAGTACAAAACTTTGTGCCGGTCGTTGACGATATGAACCGTTTTATCGGCATCGTGCGCCGGAGTCAGATTATCGAATATTGTGAGCAATTTGTACGTGGCGGCGAATATGCTGCTGACAAAAACCGCATCTCCGGCAGCTAAAGTAGGAGACATAACCCGCTGTATAAATCCGTGCGTCCGTGCCTTTGTCTATGCTATAATTATGAGTAAATCTTTTTTAGCGATGCCGAACAACTTGTGCGTAAGAGGTGAATCGTTTGAAACTGCGCTGGACATCCATAGCTTGGAGTGTTGCATATCTGCTCCTGCTGCTATCTTTAATAACATCTGTCAGAGTCATCGGTATGCTATTTCTCATCGTACCCATCGTCGTGCTGTATTCAACATTGACCTTGCGCCAATTCATTATGCATATGATTCCGGTATGGCTGATCGCCTTGATTTTTGCCGGACATGCGGGCTTGTTTTTACCGTTGCTCGGATTGTTTTTTATGATCCCGGGCATTGTAATGGGCAGGATGTACAAAAAATTCACACCTGCATTACGGATTATTTTTGCCGGTGGATTGACGACATTGCTGGAACTGCTCGTATTGTTGCTAATTGCGACTACCGTATTCCATTTCAGTCTCGGTCAGTATGTGCGTGATGTGATCGAAATTGCAATCACGCCGCTGCGTGCGATGGCGGATGTGAACAATGATCTGAGCGATGTGCTAACACCGGAGTATATTATCGGGCTGAGCAATTATACGCTAACGCTCATTCCGAGCGGACTCATTATTGCCTCCTTTACGATGGCGATCATTACGCATGCGATTTCGCGTCCGCTTTTGGAAAGTATGGGCTATTCGGTACCGCGTCTGAAACCGGCGCGTGACTGGCGTTTGCCGCGCTCGCTCATTTGGTATTATTTGATCGCTGTATTTCTAGAAATTATTGCGCGTGCGAATATTACCGGTGTGCTTGCCGCGATTGTATTAAACTTTATGCCGCTAGTGCATCTGGCGTTTACGATCCAGACGATTGGCTTTGTATTTTTCTGGGCGAACTATCGGAAATGGGGTTCTTTCCTGCCCTTTGTGCTGTCGATCGTTGTCATGCTCATTCCGCCACTGCGGATTATCGGCATTATTGATCTAGCATTTCCGCTCCGCGAGTATATTACGAGATCGAAACGGTAAGGGTGATGAATGATGCCTAATTTTTTGCTAAACCGCTGGCACGGATACCGGTCAGTATGGGCATCACTGCTCATGCTCGTACTTGTGATCGTGCTCTCCTGGTTCAATTGGATCGTCGGGCTGGTGGCGCTATGTGCGGTCGCCGTGTTCGCGGCGATTCTGGTTCGTTCAGAGCTTGCCTTTCGTCGTGAATTGGATGAATACATTGCCGGTTTGTCGTTTCGTATTCGGCGTGTCGAAGAAGAAGCGGTCAGTACGCTTCCGTTTGGTCTTGTTTTGTATGACAACAAGTTTTCGATTGAATGGCATAACCGTTATATCGCTGGTCTGTTTGGTCGCAAGACGTTGGTCGGTTCGCCGCTTGACGAATGCTTTCAAGATTTTCAGGAGTACTATAAAAAGGCGCTGGACGCTCGTAAAGAAGCATCCCGTGATAAAAGTGCGATCAAAGAAGTACGTTTTGAGCTAACCCATGCCAATCGCACATTGCAATGTATCGTGTTGACGGATGAGCGACTCATTTATGTGCAAGATGTGACCGAATTTGCCGGTTTGCGTGATCGGTATGAAAATGAGCGGCTGGCGATTGGCGTTGTGCTGCTCGATAACTTTGATGAAGCTTCACAAGGGATGGACGATCAGCAGCGTGCCAGTCTGATTGCACGCGTAGCGACGCGTATTACCGATTGGGCGAAAACGTACCGTATTTATGTGCGCCGTCTGTCATCGGAACGCTATTTGCTACTGCTTGATCGCAAATCGCTGCGTGAGTTGGAGCAGAGCCGATTTGTCATTTTGGATGAAGTACGTGAGATGACGGCAGATTTGAAAGTTCCGCTCACGCTTAGTATCGGCATTGGCTTCGGTACACAGACGATCAGCGAGCTGGGCGAGCTGGCGCAATCGAGTCTCGATATGGCGCTTGGACGCGGTGGTGATCAGGCGGCTGTGCGTGCCGAGCAGCGTTTATCGTTTTACGGCGGCAAATCAAATGCGATTGAGAAGCGTACACGGGTGCGTGCGCGTGTAATTGCGCATGCGCTGCGCGATCTGATGCTGGATAGCGATCAAGTGTTAGTGATGGGGCATAAAATTCCGGATATGGACGTCGTTGGTGCTTGCATCGGGATGCTCAAGGCAGCGGATATGTATGAGGTTGAAGCGTATATCGTGCTGGACGGTGTCAATCCGTCGATTGAGCGTATGATGGAGCGCATTAACAATGATGATCGACTGTCAGTACGTTTTATTACGCCGGAGGAAGCGCTCAGCATTATGACCGAACGTACATTGATGGTCGTCGTCGATACGCATAAAGCGTCGATGACGATTGAGCCAAAGCTGGTGGAACGCGCGCGTCGTGTCGTCGTCGTTGATCATCACCGCCGGGGCGAGGAATTTATCAATGAGGCAGTGCTCGTCTATTTGGAGCCGTATGCATCATCGACCTGTGAGCTGGTGACCGAGCTATTGCAATATATTCATGATAAAGTGCAGTTTACGACATTGGAAGCGACGTCACTGCTGGCGGGTATTACGGTCGATACGAAGCATTTTGCACTGCATACCGGGTCGCGTACATTCGAAGCGGCAGGCTTTTTGCGCCGCAACGGTGCCGATACGGTAATGGTACAGCAGATGATGAAAGAGGATTTGTCCGAATATATCGCCAAATCGGAAATTATTCGGCAGACGCGCATCATTCATGAACATATCGCGCTAGCGGTAACCGCATCTGGTCAACAGGTGTCACAGTTACTCATTGCACAGGTGGCGGATTCGCTGCTGAATATGAACAATGTGTATGCGTCGTTTGTCATTAGCGAGCGGATGGATGGCTTAATTGGCATTAGCGCCCGTTCGATGGGCAAAATGAATGTACAGGTTGTGATGGAACGGCTAGGTGGCGGTGGTCATTTGACGAATGCTGCTGCACAGCTCGAAGGCAATATTGCAGACGCTGAAGCGCGTTTGCTGGACGTATTGAATCAAATGAATGAGGAAGAGGGGTTATTCGAATGAAAGTCATTTTGTTAAAAGATGTTAAAGGAACAGGTAAAAAAGGCGAGGTTAAAGAAGTATCCGACGGTTATGCACAAAACTTTCTAATTAAAAATGGTCATGCCAAACCGGCAACCGGCGGTAATATTAAAATTTTGGAAACACAGCATGCGGCGGTTGAGCGTCACAAACAAGAGGAAAAAGAAGCTGCTCAGGAGCTAGGCAAAACGCTGGAGGAGCTTACGGTACAATTGAAAGCCAAATCCGGTGAAGCTGGTCGTTTGTTTGGCGCCATTACGAGCAAACAAATTGCAGAAGCGCTAGCTAAACAAGGCCACAAAATCGACAAGCGCAAAATTGAGCTGGATGAGCCAATCCGTACGTTAGGTGTGACGCAAGTAACGGTCAAACTACATCCGGAAGTGAAAGCGACGCTTAAAGTCCAAGTTACAGAGGAATAAGCATGGGCGGCGAAATATTTTACGACCGAGTCCCACCGCAAAATCTGGAAGCTGAACAGGCGGTTCTGGGTGCGGTATTGCTGCAATCAGAAGCATTGATCAGCGTCATGGAGCGCATTGACACCGAAGACTTTTACGACAAATCCCATCAATTGATCTATGAAGCTATGGTCAATCTGGGAGAAGAAAATCAGCCGATTGACCTGATTACATTAACATCCCTGTTGCAAGATCGCGGGCAGCTTGAGGATGTTGGCGGTGTTAGCTATTTAGCCAAACTGGCTAATGCTGTACCGACAGCAGCCAACGTAGATTATTACGCACAGATTATTGAAGAAAAATCGATGCTGCGGCGACTCATTCGGACAGCAACACAGATCGTCAGCGAAGGGTATACCGGTGGCGAAGATGTGGGCAGTATGCTGGGCGATGCCGAGCGCAAAATTCTCGAAATTTCCAATCGGCGCAGTGGCAGCGGCTTTATCGCTATTCGTGATGTGTTGATGGAAGTGTTCGAGCGGGTGGAAATGCTAAGTGAGAATAGCGGCAATACGACCGGTATTCCGACTGGCTTTATCGATCTGGACAAAATGACTGCCGGTTTCCAGCGCAGTGACTTGATTATCGTCGCGGCACGTCCATCGGTAGGGAAAACGGCGTTTGCGCTCAATATCGCGCAAAACGTCGCTGTACGTGCCAAAGAGACGGTCGCTATTTTCAGCCTGGAGATGTCGGCGGCACAACTTGTACAGCGTATGATTTGTGCGGAGGCGAATTTGGACGCAAGCGTCATGCGTACGGGTGAATTTAAGGAAGAAGACTGGATGAAGCTGACGATGGGCATCGCCTCATTGTCTGAATCGGACATTTATATCGATGATACGCCTGGCATTACCGTATCCGAAATTCGTGCCAAATGCCGTCGTCTGAAAAAGGAAAAAGGGCTTGGCATGATCGTGATCGACTACTTACAGTTGATCTCCGGTCGCGGTAAAGCAGGTGAGAACCGGCAGCAGGAAGTATCCGAAATTTCGCGTACGCTAAAACAGATCGCCCGTGAGCTGCATGTGCCGGTCATCGCACTGTCACAGCTTAGCCGCGGGGTCGAGCAACGTCAAGACAAGCGTCCGATGATGTCTGACTTGCGGGAATCCGGATCGATTGAGCAAGATGCGGATATCGTATCATTTCTGTATCGGGACGATTATTACAATCAGGACACCGAGAAAAAAAACATTATCGAGATCATTATCGCCAAACAGCGTAATGGCCCGGTCGGTACGGTCGAATTGGTGTTTTTGAAAAACTTTAATAAATTCGTTAATTATGAGCGTGTCCAGTCGGATATGTTTATAGGGTAAAATCAAAATCATTAGGGTACTATTTAAAACAAATTGTAGTTATAAATAGTACTTCTAATGATTTTTTGATTTTTAAAATGTATGTGAACGTATTTGTAAAGGAAAGGAGAGTTATCATTATAGCTTACATAGATGAGAGCGGTTTACCGCATCCTAAAGACAGTACTAAAAATCCAGTTTTAGCAGCAGTTTGTATTCCAAAAGAAGAAGTGCGATCTATAATGCAAAAAATGTATAAAATAAAGCTAGATATCTTTGGAGAAAATGATGTAGAACTTAAAGCTGTAAATGTATTAAAACCTAAGTCTCTAACACGCAATATAAATAACAAAAATTTTGCTGATCGTGTAGTTCATGAAGTTATAAATACTACATTAAACTTAAAAATTTTTGCTATCGTAATGGATCAGATTTCTACTCCATTATTAACTTCTAATGATACATTCCCTAATCATTATCGATTTCTTTTGCAACGTATAAATGGTTATTCTACTATTCGCGGTAAAAAATGCATTGTAAGCTTTGATTCTCAAAATGAAGGAAATGACAAGCTGATTTCTAATAAAATGAAAAATTATTTATTTCGTTCTGGAGAAGGAAATAATTGTAGTTCTATTATAGAGTCAGCCTTTTTTGTAAGTTCTAAAGTGGAAGAAAGTATACAACTTGCTGACTTGTGTGCAGGTATTATCAGACATTATTATGAACATTGTATTGATGCGATAGAATTAGATTCTTTTTCTGCTTGGATTACGGAAATGTATTATATCATTCAATCTCGTACATGTTTAGTTCCATCACCACTTGGAGACCGACAATTGCAAGGAATATATAAACTACCACGAAAATTTCTAATTTGATACAGAAATTGACGAATTGCATATACAGTGTTAATCTTTAAATAAGACTGGCTTTGTGGTTCTGTCTAGGAGCTGCCGTGCGCTAGTCTTGTTTATTTTAAGGGTATAGTGATGTTCTTAAACATTAAGAATATCACTATACCCTTTTGTATTTCTATACTTAGTAAAACTTGGTTAAATATAAAGAATATAATTTTTACAATCACATTACTTCACTTTCTATCAACAATTTCCGAACGATGATAATTTTACATCATGTTATCGTTCGCTTTTCATTTGACTTTAAAAAATTGTCCTGTTACACTGTAAATGCTGCGGTAAAGCGCAATAGTGCTTATGGATGTAAGTATGCTGTCAGATCGGAAAGCGACTGATCTTTTACCGCAATGGGACGAACTTCCGCCCGCGAAAACGGTTTGTATGCTTGCATTTGCCTAGCCGTTCCTCGCAAGGAGGTTTCATGCTGTGTTTTTGTAGCGCTGGTGAGCCGGTTGTGGCGTTGATGCCAAGCAGGTAAGCCGCTAATGCAGAAAGCGACAGCGCAAATATACGGTGTACATACACCTACGGAGGAATGAATATGTCAACTGTAGTCGTTGTGGGAACACAATGGGGAGACGAAGGCAAAGGTAAAATTACCGACTATCTTTCGGAGAGTGCGGACGTTGTTGCACGTTATCAAGGCGGTAATAATGCTGGACATACGATTTTGATTAATGAGAAAAAATATAAATTGACGATGGTACCATCCGGTATTTTCTATGAAGATAAAGCCTGTGTAATCGGTAACGGTATGGTCATCAACCCGGCTGCATTGATCGATGAGATCAACTATGTGCATGAAAACGGATTTTCGACGAAAAATCTGTCGATTAGCGATCGTGCGCATGTCATTTTACCATATCATATGGTGCTTGATCTGTTGGAAGAAGAACGCAAAGGCCCGAACAAAATCGGTACAACCGGTAAAGGGATCGGCCCTTGTTATATGGACAAAGCTTCCCGCGTCGGTATTCGGATCGCTGATCTGATGGATGCACAAGAGTTTGAGCAAAAGCTGCGCCATCTCGTCAAAGAGAAAAACCAGGTCATTACGCAAGTATACGGCGGTGAGCCGGTTGATGTAGAGCAAATTTTGTCTGACTATCTCGGTTATGCCGAAACGCTGCGTCCGTACGTGCGCGATACGTCGGTTGTGCTAAACGATGCGATCGATGACGGCAAAAAAGTGCTGTTTGAAGGTGCACAAGGTGTAATGCTCGATATCGACCAAGGTACGTATCCATTTGTTACATCGTCCAACCCGTCCGCAGGTGGTGTATGCATCGGTTCCGGTGTAGGCCCTGCGCGTATTCAGCAAGTGATCGGCGTAGCCAAAGCTTATACAACCCGTGTTGGCGATGGCCCATTCCCAACCGAGCTGCATAATGAAATCGGTGATACGATTCGTGAAAAAGGTCATGAGTATGGCACGGTTACAGGGCGTCCACGTCGTGTAGGCTGGTTCGATACGGTCGTTGTACGCCATGCGCGCCGTGTGAGCGGAATTACTGGTCTGTCTTTGAACTCGCTCGATGTACTGACCGGTCTGGACACTGTAAAAATCTGTACAGGTTACAAATACAAAGGCGAATTTATTACGCACTATCCGGCAAGCCTGAAACATCTGGCTGACTGTGAAGCGGTATACGAAGAAATGCCGGGTTGGAGCGAAGATATTACCGGTGTGAAAACGCTGGAACAATTGCCTGCAACGACGCGCAACTATGTGAATCGTGTCTCCGAGCTGACTGGTATTCCGATCGCAATCTTCTCGGTTGGTCGTAACCGTGAGCAGACGAATCAAGTTGCGCCAATTTACACTTAATTTATAACGCTACTGATCAGGTCGAAATGGAGTAGATCGATTAGCTGTTACAGTATTTTCCGGTTACTGTACAGTCATAGGCGGCAGACCGACGATCGTCGCTATAACTCGTCTCCATATCCGTGCTGCTCATATGATTGAATATAGAAATGACCCGTAACAATATTCATTGTGCTATGAAAGGCATCCCGATGGGATGCCTTTTTGTGATGTACGGATGAGGGCGGGATTGGAACAGAATAAGAGCTGTTATATGAATTGTAAAGTTGAAACTGTAGCAGGGATTATGGTAAAGTAAACGGGGAGTTAAAAAGGTTAATTTTTTGACACTTTTATATGACAGATTTTAATAATTTTGGTGGAATTTCATTTTACTACTAATCGCGCTTAGATGGATAAGGAACGGGACATGAGGATTGAATTTTAGCATGAACAGCAAAAGGAGACGGTCATGAAAAGTTTGAAAGGAAAAGGGGAAGCTAATCTGCCGCAACAACATTCCAAGACTGAGCCACAACAACAGGCACAGTCACCGGCAGGGGAGCAGGATACACAGTCAAACAAATGGTATACGATCACAGTTGATCATCTGCGTCAGGGGAAAAACAAAGTGCGTCGTCGTTTGCTGGTCGTGATGGGCAGCGTTGTAGTAGCAGGCGGGCTTGTTTTGGCGGGGAATCATTATGTGACAGCGAACACGGTTCCTTATTATGTCGTGTCAGTCAAAGGGCAAGCGATCGGCAGCATTTTGCATAAGTCGGAGCTGGATCAACTGTTTCAACAAAAGCGTGCCGCTTATCAGCAAAAATATCCAAATGCGAATATGGTGCTGAACACAAATGGCATTACGACGACCGAAGAAAAAGCGTTCAAAGCGCAAGTTAATTCCAAAAGCACGCTACAGCAGCTTGATAAAATGCTGACCGCTTATGCTAAAGGCGTTGAAGTAACGGTCGGCGGTAAAGCGATCGGGGTCGCCAAAGATCAAGCAACGATCGATGCTGCACTGCATATCGTCGAAAAAACATACACGCAAAAAGCCGAGACAGCAGCGATCAATATGAACAAAAGCTCGGTCAAAAAACTGGCGCAGAGTTATGCTTACAGCAAAAAGGTAAACAAGCTCGAATCGGTTAAAATTAATCAAAAGGTCACCGCCAATCCGATCAAAGCGAATCCGCAAAAGCTGCTTAGCAGCAAGCAGCTCGCTAAAGTGATGTTGACCGGTGTGGAAGCGCCGCTGAAATATACAGTACGCGAGGGCGATACGATTAGCTCGATCGCAGCCAGCTACGATATTCCGCAAAAGGAAATTTTCGCTCATAATCCAGACATCAAAGAAACTTCGATGCAAATCGGGGATGAGCTGACATTGACGGTGCCGCAGCCGCCGGTTACGGTGACGACAGTCGAAGATTATTCCGAGCAAGTGGTCACCGAACCGGATGTGGAAATTCGCAAAAGCGATAATATGCGCGCAGGCGAGTCCAAAGTAATCTCTGCCGGTGCACAAGGTTTGAAACGGATCGATTATCGCGTGGTGAAAGCAAACGGTCAAGTGTTGCGCGAGGAATGGGTAGGTCAGGAAGTTGTGAAGGAATCATCACCGAAAATTATCGTTAAAGGCACGAAGGTTGTTGTCGGTGAAGGTAGCGGTAACTTTATTTGGCCGGTTAGCGGTGCTATCGTAACGAGTCCGTTTGGTGAGCGTTGGGGACGATTGCATAAAGGGATCGATATCGTCGGCAGTTCGTCTGTTATGGCAGCCGATGATGGTGTCGTTACGTATGCCGGTACGATGACCGGTTACGGTAATGTGATCATTATTAACCATCGCAACGGCTATGAGACATTGTACGGTCACCTGAATCAGATCGATGTGAGCAATGGTGCAGTCGTTGAGAAAGGTCAACATATCGGTGTGATGGGCAATACGGGTCACTCGTTTGGTAGGCATTTGCATTTTGAAGTGCATAGTAGCGGTGCGTTGCAAAATCCGTTATCGTATTTGCGTTGATAGAAGGTAGTGTAGTGGCTTGTCTCGTTTTCAGTTATGAACGGCAGCTACATTCATATAGTTGCGAGCATTAACAATTTCCTATAACTATAAAGCTTTTTGACCAACAGAGTCAGATTGTTGCCTATTGTATTGAAATTGAATATAGGTTGCAGCATAGTATAGATAACAGTTCCCACCCGGCTTAGCAGGTCATAATTGATCTGATGCATAAAAGGGTGGGCCATTTTTTTATGTGCTATGCCGTATACATAAGTTCTAAATGAGTGGATCGGTAATATGTTGCAAACTTGCTTTTATTTCCAATGTTAATGAATGCTCTCCATCGCCCCCACAAGAATACGTCTACATAATATGATAAAATAAAAAAATCAAAGCCGTTATGAGGTGAAGCACCATGCAGGGGAAAATACTAGTCGTTGACGATGAACAACCGATTGCCGATATTTTGAAATTTAATCTTGAAAAAGAAGGCTATGAAGTCATCTGTGCCTTTGATGGTATTAGTGCGGTGGAGCAGGCATTTGCAGAGGAGCCTGATCTCATACTGCTTGATCTGATGCTGCCCGGCAAAGATGGTATGGATGTGTGCCGTGAGGTGCGAACCCGGCTCGATATGCCGATCATTATGCTAACCGCCAAAGATGCGGAGATCGATAAAGTGCTCGGATTGGAGCTTGGGGCAGATGATTATGTGACTAAGCCGTTCAGCACGCGTGAATTGCTGGCGCGAGTGAAAGCCCATATGCGCCGCCGTCAGAAACAGCCCACTGTTACAGCCGCCGTTGTTGTACCGACAGTGGATGAACCGAAAAATGGGTTGGCGCTGTTCGGCCTGTTTATCGATACCGATATGTATATGGTGTACAAAGATGGCGAACCGCTTGATCTGACCCATCGTGAATATGAACTTGTTTATTATATGGCTAAAAATGCAGGTCGGGTGATGACCCGTGAACATCTGTTGCAGGCGGTATGGGGATTTGAATATTTTGGGGATGTGCGTACTGTCGATGTGACGATTCGCCGTCTGCGCGAAAAGATCGAAGACGATCCGAGCAAGCCGGAGTATATTTTGACTCGGCGTGGGCTTGGTTATATGATGCGCAGCCCGAAAGCGGGAGGCATGTAAGGTGAAGCGCAAGCTGCGTCTGTTATCCGGCTTCAGCCGCACCATTCAGGCGCGGCTGATTATTATTTATGTGCTGCTCATTTTGATTGCGATGCAGCTCATTGGTGTGTATTTTGTCAGTGCGATGAAAAACTCGCTCACAAGTAATTTTACCCAAGATTTGCAAGAGCGTGCACAGCTATTATCGGTGCTGGCGGCGGATAAATGGTCAGGCAGTGGGGAGACATTTTCCAGCTCGGTGAACGATCTGAAGCTGATGGTGGACAATTTGTACAATATGAGCGGCACACAAATTCAGGAAATTCAAATATTGGATGTGAGCGGACGGATTTTGATTTCATCGATGAATAACGATTCCGGCACCGAGGCGCGCCGTAATACACAAACCGTCGTTAGCCGTGCATTACAAGGCATTAGAGACAATGAAGAATATATTATCGACGATACAGGTGAACGCAAGCGTGTCGTTGCCGAGCCGATCATTAGCGGTAATCGCACGGTCGGTGCGGTTTATATCGTGGCATCAATGGCAGAGCTGTATGATACGATGAAACGTATCAATGGTATTTTTCTGTCAGGCATATTGATTGCACTCGGGATGACGGCAGTGCTCGGTGTTATTTTGGCGCACACGATTACGCAGCCGATCAAAGAAATGACCAGGCGGGCGAAACAGGTCGCTGAAGGGGAATTTGATCATCATATGACCGTGTACAGCAATGATGAGATCGGTCAACTTAGCGAAGCGTTTAACTATATGACCAGTCGATTACGTGATGCGCTCGCGCAAAATGAGGAGGAAAAGGAAAAGCTCGCCTCCATTTTGAAAAATATGAGCGATGGTGTGATCGCTACCGATGAACATGGCTGCATTATTTTGGTGAACCGCGTCGCTGCCGCGATGTTAGGTGATACCGAATCACATCTATCCGGTAAAGAGCTGTCCGTTTTACTGCCGCTGTCTGAAGCGGAGCAGACGAAGCTGCAACACGGCACGCTCCGTCAGACGATTTTGAAGCTGGATGCGCATGAAGAAGGCAGCAACTCGGTTGTCCGTGTTACATTTAGCCCGGTGCATCGGCGCAAAGAGCATAGCGGTGCAGGCGGTGTGATCGCCGTATTGCAGGATGTGACCGAGCAAGAGAAGCTGGAAGCGGCACGGCGCGAATTTGTCGCCAATGTATCGCATGAGCTACGTACACCGCTCACAACGATTAAAAGTTATACGGAAGCATTGGAAGATGGCGCATTGGACGAACGGGCGCTGGCGGAACGCTTTATCGGTGTCATCCGTAACGAAACACAGCGTATGATCCGGCTCGTTAGCGATTTGCTACATTTGTCGCGTCTTGATTCAAGCGAAGCGACACTGCGCAAACAGCGTACCGATGTGCTGGAATTGTTGGAAGATACGGCAGATCGTTTTTATGTGCAAATGAAGCAAAAACAGATCGAATGCACGATCGATTTGCAGCCAGGTGTTGGCAGCGTCTGGATCGATCGCGATCAAATTGATCAGGTGCTCGATAATCTCGTCTCCAATGCGCTTAAATATACGATGGAAGGCGGCAGCATTACGTTAGGCGCTTACAGTGCGCCGGATGAAGATATGTTGGCGCTACGAATTCAGGATACAGGTATGGGGATTCCAAAGCAGGATTTGCATCGTATTTTTGAGCGGTTTTATCGGGTTGATAAAGCGCGCTCGCGCAATATGGGCGGAACAGGGCTTGGACTGTCGATTGCCCAGGAAATAGTGTTCGCTCATAACGGTACGATTGAACTGGAGTCCGAACTTGATCGAGGCACTACCGTCACCGTACGGTTACCGCTGCATGAGGAAGGGAATGTGGACGCATGAAGGAAAAGCTCAAATCCGGCATGCTTGCCGCACTTATTGTCGTCAGTTTGATCCAGAGTTATTTTCTGATTTATCGTATGCCTGGTGCCAATTCGGTCGTTAATTCGGAAGCCGGTTATGTGCAGGCAGAAGATATCGGGCCACGTTCCAGTATCGAGAATTTGATTTTCCCTGATAAAATGATCGTGCATATGGGCGGTAATCGGCATACGCTTTTCTATCCATCTTCATCCGAATATACATCCATCTATAATCAGGTACGCAAAAGCAGTTTCGGTCAATTTCGCCGCTTATCGGTGCAAAGTATGGACTGGAACCAAATTCGTAACGATCAAGGGATCGAGCTGCTGTTTAGTAGCGGCATTCCGGTCAGTTTGCTGGAACGCAGCATGCGCATTAACCCGGATTCGCTGTTTGAAGGCGATGCGGTGAATCGGATTTGGCTGTATACGGCACCGGATGATCGTACGACACGGGCGTTCTTTTTTAGTGCGAGCGGGGATGTTGTCTATGAAGCGACCGATATGGAGCTAAAAGCCGACGATATTAGCCGTAGCGTACAGCTCGGCACTAATGGCATTAGTTATCAGTACACGGCAGCCGGTTATTATTTGCCGCGCACAACGATTGCAGCAGCAACGGTAACGTTAAAGCTGGACAGTTTGACGACCGAGCAAATGCAGCGTAATCTGTTTTTTGATCCAGGTGCTACACGTAACATCAATGAGGAAAATGGTACGGAAATTTATACCGATAGCAAGCGCAGTTTGCAAGTGGATACCCGGCAACGCTGGATGATCTATACCGATCCGACTGCACCGACATCCGGTACGAACAATGTGAGCGATAATGTGCTGTCAGCGGTTGATTTTGTCAATCAGCATGGTGGATGGCCGGGTACGTATACACTTAGTATGGGTACAGGCAACAGTGACAAAAATGGCTTTGTATTCCGTCAATATTACGGTTCCTACCCGATTATAGAAACCGATCAATTTAAATTTGGTTATATCCGGCTGGCGGTAGAGCGTAATACGGTATCTACGTATGAGCGCTCGATGCTCTATTTGGCATCAAATCAGACAGTGCAAAAGTCGTCTAATAAAGCCGCTTCCGCCAACGGAAATGAAGATACAGGCATTCATTCCATTGTACAAATCCGCCAACTGCCTGCTGGACAACAGCTTTTGCAAATGATCAAACTACAAATTCCAGCCAGCAAGCAAATTGTTGATCTGTCGCCTGTATATCGCCCTTCACTCGGCAACGGTGTCATTGTGTTAACGCCGGTATGGATGGCTAAATTGCAAGATGGCAGCACCCAATTTCTGACCGTAAACGAATGAGTACAGCCTATCGCTGTCCGCATCATCAGAGGCAGGCGGCAATAGGCTTTATGTTTAACGAATAATAAACAATGCATAACGAGCAAATCGACAATACAGCCGCAGCAGGCTGATGACAGGCAGGAGGAAGACGATGGATTGGGGACGAGCCAAAAGTGTACTGATCAGTGCCTTTTTATTGCTGAATATCGTATTGGGCTACCAGCTCTGGATGGATGTGCGCGATCAGGCTCAATCGAACCTGGATATCGCTTCGCTCAGTGAAAATGCGCAGCGTGCACTGGAAAATAAACGCATTCAGGTGACCGCTCAAATTCCACGCGAAACGCCGATGTTGGCGCCAATTCCATATCAGAGTACAGCATCATCCGGCAACCAGCCTGTCCCGCTGCAACGCCCGGTCGATAGCCAGTTGATTTTTAATGAGGATGAGCTTGCTGTGCAGCTTGCCTCACAGATTCCGAATATCGGACAATATCAATATGATGCTTTTATTGCTAAACAGGGAATTTTTGTGTTGCATCCGCTACTAAATAACGATTTACCCCTGTTTAATATGAATCTGGAGCTGTATTATAGTAATCAGAAGATTATTTCTTACACTGTCCCACGTTTTACATTGGAGCAGGATCGTGCAAGCAAGCCGAATCAGGAAATTTTGTCGGCATCAACTGCACTAGGCACACTAATTGAAAACGATCTGCCGGAAGGCGCGGTCGTTAAAGATATTACGCTTGGTTATTATGGACAAAAGATCAGTGACAATTTCCATATCGCAGTACCGGTATGGCGCATTGCACTGGAAAGCGGAGCCTTTTATTATGTACAGGCAATTACCGGGGAAGTGACCACAACCCCAGCGGCAGAAAATGAGGAGTAGACACGAATGATAGGCACGGGTATACAATTTACAGTATTATCGAGCGGTTCAACAGGCAATGCCACCATCGTTCGCAACAAAGATGCAGCCTTGTTGATCGATGCAGGGCTAAGCGCAAAACGGATCGATGAATTGATGAAAGAGCGTGATTTTAGCGGCGATCAGTTGGAAGGCATTCTGATCACACATGAACATTCCGATCATATTCGCGGTTTGGGTGCGGTCGCACGCAAATACAATTTGCCGATCTATGCCAATGAACAAACATGGCTAGCGATGGAAAAAGCGGTCGGCAAAATTACACCGGAACAAAAGCAAGTGATGCAGACGGGCGACTATTTAAGCTTTGGCTCGCTGCGGATTGAGTCATTTGGCATCTCGCATGATGCGGCAGAGCCGGTCGGTTATTTTTTTCGGGATGGTGAGCAAAAGCTAAGTCTCGCTACCGATCTCGGTTATGTGAGCGACAAAGTAATGCAAAGTATTGCCGATTCGGATGTGCTCGTATTGGAAGCGAATCATGATATCGAAATGCTGCGGATGGGTCGTTACCCGTGGAATACGAAGCGGCGTATTTTGAGCGATATCGGTCATTTGTCGAACGATACGGCTGGCGAAGTGCTTAGCGAGCTGCTCAGCAAAAAGCTGAAACGTACGTATTTGGCACATTTAAGCCGTGATCACAATATGATGGAAATCGCCAAAATGACGGTACGTGATGCGATGGAAAGTCGGGGCTGCTTTTATAAGGAGCATGAATTTAAGCTATGTGACACGTATTATGATCGTCCTACACCGTGGGATGCGCTAAGTGAATCTTGAACCGGAGCGGTGAATGGTATAAAGTGGGAAAGTACGGTCTAAGTTATACAGCAAGCGCTTATATGATGTTATCGAACACAACACATAAAGCTTGTAGGCGCTACGATGAACAAAATGAACATAGAGGCATACACCGCTGCCAACTCAAGCGGTGTTCAAGTTGACGATGATCGTTATGCGTTGTTATAACGTTTTGCAATTGGTATATGAGCGTATTTGAATCGTTTTGATGCTCTATTCATGACGATGCGCGAGTTATAAAAAGGTCGTCATAGGTGGAAAGTTGTGCTTCATTCGTCTGTATCCATTTGCCAATGAATAAAAGATGCCATCGCAGATGAACGTATGGCTCATACAATACACAGTAAGCAAAATTGAGGCAATACAACATATATTATTAATAATAGGTAAGCAAAAAGGGTAAAAGCTGCTTGCGCCGATAGGCGATGCAGATCAAGGTGGGTAGAGTGACACATAGGGAAACACAGCAGAGGAGCGATGAGTATGGCGCTATTTGATGACGATTTCTACTCCACCAAAGTATCCCGCCATTCCAAACGACATGTGATGGCGGATGAGCGTAATTCATCATTTCGGTCTGTTTACGAACCGGTGCGTCGTGGGATGTCCACCGTTCGTGTCGTCATGATTAGCGCGCTCACAAGTGCGGTGACGATCAGTGCGATTATGGGCGGACTATTTCTGTATCATGATCATTATTCCGGTGCGGCTACTGCAAGCGGCATGCTGCCGACTCAGCAAACGTCAGGCAATCCGTATGAGAGCATCGTTCAGGTTGCCCAGCAAGTGCGCCCCGCCGTCGTCAGCATCGTAAACTACAAAGATGACAACAAACCGGAAATGTCCACATTGGATGAATCCGCGCTCGGTTCTGGTGTAATTTTCCGCAAAACGGACGGCAAAGCGTATATCGTCACTAACAATCATGTCATCTCCGGCGCAGATGAAGTCGATGCGGTGCTGACCGATGGCACGATGTTAAAGGCAAATGTGATCGGTTCAGACTTTATTAGCGATATCGCGGTATTGTCTGTCGATGGCAAACATATCGATCATACCGTCGCGCTCGGTAACTCCGATCAGCTTCGTCCAGGCGAAACCGTGCTCGCTATTGGCAATCCACTCGGATTTAATGGTACGATGACATCAGGTATTGTTAGTTATGATCATCGTCTAATCCCGGTGTCGCTTAATCAGGATGGCAATTATGACTGGGAGCAGAACGTCATTCAAACCGATGCGGCGATCAATGAAGGCAATAGCGGCGGCGCACTTGTCAATATGCGCGGTCAGCTCATCGGTATCAATACGATGAAAATTTCCGATACCGGCGTAGAAGGTCTCGGTTTTGCGATTCCGATCAATGAAGTGATGCGCAATGTACAACAATTGCTTGATCATGGCAAAATTAACCGCCCTTATCTGGGTGTGTACAGCATCGATCTAGATAACGAATCCGCCTACCGTTCCTATGATGCAGAGGCGAATAGCGATGCGCCCAAACTTCGTTTGCCTGACGATGTGACCAAAGGTGCAGTTGTGCTTGAAGTGAGCGGTCCTGCCAAAGACGCAGGTTTAAAAGTTAACGATGTGATCGTCCAGCTGGACGGACAAACGATCGGCTCGACACTTGAACTGCGCAAATATTTATACGACAAAAAACAAATCGGTAACTCGATTAAAATAACGTATTATCGTGATGGACAAAAACAGACGGCTACGACAACGTTGCTAGATACACCGGAGCGTAAATAGCGGTTGGCAAACAGCGCCACATAATGGCTAGCGTTGGCACACTGAAACAACGGAACAGTAACGGTTATCAAGCCGGAACTGCGGGAAAAGGGAGCTTATTATTTATGTATGTAGTATGCAAAGAGCATGTAGAAGACGCGCTTGAAGCGTTTGTTGATGAATATGAAGATGCACCGGATGTGGTCGATCTGAAAGAAACGGAATTTTCCGATTGGGACCCACCTGCAAAATGTGTTTATTGTGATCAGCACGGCGAATTTCTGGTCGTCTGATCTCCCTGCCGATCCGGCACGATCATGAATCTGCTGATCACGGAGCTATACGATATCGGCTGCTGGCTGAATTGCAATTCAGCCAGCAGCCGATTGAATACGAATGCGATACACTACTCAACATACCAGCCATACATTCCCATTAGCGAGTATAGATCATGATGCCATACAGGGTAGGGACCGCAATTTCCGAGTCCTTGTTTTCCTGTGTCTTTATTGGGCACAGATGCAAGGCGAACATGATTAGGTTAAAAGTAAAATACGACGTTGCTGTAAACCAATTTTAACTCGTTTGAGACGATTCGCGCAGAATACTTGGATATAATGGGTCTTGTCGATTCCTGCCAGCTGTGCTGTGCACGGAATAAGAGTGACCACTGGAAAGGATAAAAGAATATGAAAGACATCAAGGCTCTGAAGCTACGAACGGAACACTTGACGCTAATGCAACATAACTGTTGTGAGATCGCCGTGGCAAACGGCTTAACTATACATAGAGGGCGGTGGACTTATTATGTCTAAGCCGCTCCAGCAGCATCGTTATATGCCGGGTTTGGATGGATTGCGCGCATTCGCGGTGCTGGCGGTTATTTTATATCATTTGAATACGGACTGGGCACCAGGTGGATTGCTCGGGGTAGGCATCTTTTTCGTATTATCCGGTTATCTGATCACCGATATACTTGCAGGTCAATGGGAACGTAATCAACGATTTGATATGATCGACTTTTGGAAAAGGCGTGCACGTAGGCTATTGCCAGCAATGTACGTCATGATCGTCGTCGTCGGGCTATGGTGTCTGATCGGAGATCATGGTCGTCTTGCCGCACTACAGGGCGATATTCCGGCTGCGTTATTGTATGTGAGCAACTGGTGGTTTATTTTCCACAAAGTGTCGTATTTTGAAAGCTTTGGCCCAGCTTCCCCACTCGGTCATTTATGGTCGCTGGCGGTGGAGGAGCAGTTTTATCTGTTATGGCCGTTTATGCTAATGCTGGGGCTTAAATTTTTGCCGAAGCGCGGTAATTTGGCAGGCTGGATTATGAGTTTGGCGCTGATCTCCGCCTTGCTGATGGCGGTATTGTATGTGCCCGGTTCAGACCCAAGCCGTGTATATTATGGCACCGATACACGCATTTTTGCACTGTTAATCGGTTCCGCACTGGCGATCGTTTGGCCAAGTATGAAGCTAAAGTCCAATGTATCCGCCCCGGCGCAAACGTTACTGGATGGCGTAGGGTTAGGCGCACTGCTCGTGTTAGTCTGGTCGATCTGGCATACAAACGAATACGATCCATTTTTGTACCGTGGCGGTCTAGTACTGCTCTCGCTTGTGACCGGTCTGCTGATCGCTGTGCTGGCACATCCGGCAAGCCGGCTAGCTGTGCTCATCGGCTGCAAGCCGCTGCGCTGGCTCGGACAGCGTTCATACGGACTGTACCTATGGCATTATCCAGTCATTACGCTGAGCACGCCACAGGTCGATACCGGCGAGCCATCGATCGTGCGCGCGATACTTCAAGTATTGGTCAGTCTGGCATTGGCAGAGCTGTCATGGCGCTTCGTCGAACAGCCGATTCGTCGCCAAGGCTTCCGCTACGCGTTCGGTCGTGTCGGCAGCTCCAACTGGCGCAGCCGTCGCGGTTGGATGATCGGTGGTGCATCTGCCGCTGTATTTATCATGTTGGCTGCTGTGCTCGGTCATCTGTTAACGAACAAAGCCGTCTCAGAAACGGCAGAAGCGCAGCAACAGCCTCAATCCGTGTTCATCACAGGCTCATCTTCTACGACAACACCGACCAATGTGTCGCATACGAATAAAGATGGCAAAGAAGGCGATAAAAATGCTTCCGGTTCTGGTGAATCCAGGTCGTCGGAAGGTAAAACGACAGATCAAGATAGTCAATCAGCGACACATAAAAAGGATACAAACAAAGACGAAAACGGAGCTGTTGCAACGGACGGTAGCAACGATACATCTTCTACCTCAGATAGCGATTCATCCGACAAATCAACATCCGGTAGTGATACGAATGACACTGGAACAGATAACAGCGACGATTCCGGTTCGACGAGTGGCAACGGGCCAAAGGCAGCCGCACCAGCGCCATCGTTACCAGCCGCCGCAACGAAGAAAAACTTGGATGAGATCGTATCCGGTAACGGCGTTACCGCCATCGGTGACTCGGTAATGCTGGACGTCGCGCATTACCTAACCGAGACGATGCCAGGCATTACGATCGACGGTCGTGTCGGCCGCCAGATGACCGAAGCACCTGACGTGATCCGCCAGTTACGCCGTGGCGGTCATCTCGGTTCTACCGTCATTCTCGAACTGGGCACGAACGGATCATTTACGCAAGAACAGCTCGAAGATTTACTGGATGAGCTAAGCAGCGCCCGCAAAATTATACTCGTCAACACCCGTGTCCCACGCCCGTGGGAAACGCTCGTCAACAATACGATCAATACGGTTGCTGCCGAGGATAGCCGCATTCGTGTAGTCGATTGGTATTCTGCGAGTAAAGGACAAGACAGCTTCTTCGCGACAGATGGCGTACACGTGAATCCGGCTGGAGCGCGAGTGTATGCGACGATTGTAGCTGAAGCGGTGAAAGGGAAATAATAAGCAGAATAAAGATTTACACAATATTCCAATAATGTATTAAATATTGAAATTGGATTGCCGATAGTAATGAAGGAATGAAATAAGATTGGCAAGCGCTCTCTTTGCGCCAACCGTAGGTGGTTGGTGTGGAGGGAGTTTTCAATTTGGGTGGGGGAGTGGCGCACGAAGTTTCTATAGTGCACGATAACAGTAGTTATCCAATGGTAGGAGAGATGGTAGTTTATGCTGTTCTAGTAGGCTGTCTCAAATGAAAATTGTGTTTGAACGTCCCTAAATCTGTTCAACACCAAGCGATTGTTGGATCGATAAATTGTAAATGTATTTAAGACAAGCTTCTAGTAGGCTGACCGCGTTAAATCAGTAGTTTGATCGTACAGAGCAACGATGTTCTCCTGCTACGATTCCAGTGTATCTTTCATAAGATGGAGTGAATCAGACATTGCATTTAAGCTGGTCAGCCTACTGCATAGCGGGGAATCTTTTCGATATAAGGCGACTATCTGATCTTAGTTGCATTTGACTTAGTTTATCATGAGTTTATTTTAAAGGAATAGGGTTAGGGTAGAGATGAAAGGGATTTTTTGAATGTTATGTTGTAACGAATGGGGATGTATGGAACTGACATGGGCTAGCGTCTGGGATTGGAGAGGATGGTATACTTTAGTTAAGAGTTAAGGCGAAAATTTACTTTATGAGGCGAATGGTCTGGTGACTATTTTACATAATGAAGTATTTAATACGGGAAAAGGGGCAGATATATGCATATTCAAATTATCGGTGTGGGCAAATTAAAGGAGAAGTATCTGGTGCAAGGGATCGCAGAGTATAGTAAGCGACTTGCACCGTATATTAAGTTTCAAATTACCGAGGTGAACGATGAGAAAGCGCCGGACACGCTCAGTGATGCCGAGGTGAAGATCGTCAAGGATAAAGAAGGCGAGCGGATTTTGGCGCAGCTTAAGCCGGATGCACATGTGGTGGCATTGACGCTGGACGGGAAGCTGTGGAGTTCAGAGGAGATGGCGGCGGAGATTGATCGACTCGGGACGTATGGGAGTAGTCATGTAGTGTTTGTGATCGGTGGGAGTCATGGGATTGGAGATGAGGTGCTGAAACGAGCGCAGCAGCGACTTTGTTTTGGACGAATGACGTTGCCGCATCAGTTGATGCGGTTGGTGCTGGTGGAGCAGGTGTATCGGGCGGTGAAGATTAATCGGGGGGAGCCGTATCATAAGTAGGGGAAATGACCATAATAGAACGCAAGAGTTCGAAGAAGCCAGCTCAGCTCATCGTCTGGAGCGCGATGATTCGTGCTTCAACTTCATGATTGAGAAACTTTACCATTTTCTAGAAAGCGGACGATTAACCCATCTGCGGGCAGATCAAAGCACTCGGTCAGAAGCCGCGCGCTGCAAAATCAAAACAAATACTCACAGAGCCGCCAGAGCCGCGCTTCTGCCACTATGCAACAGCAACCAAGCAGATAACAACTTGCATCAAACCAGGCTTCAGCATGCAGCCGTTTTCTGATTGGTGAACTTAATAATGAACTTGATCCTATACGATCCACGTAAGACATAGCTTTTTGCATTACTCGAAAAGGCAAGCTTCACCATTCAGTCGATAGCTTCATTAACGACACGGAGTACATTTCAAACTATCCTCACCCACCCTCACTCCATGCTAGTCAAATCGAGAAAAATCTCAATAAACTCGATCACAGGTGAGGTCACGCGATACTGCGCGATAATTGGGAAATTGATCTCAGGCATGGGGGTTTGCAGCACTTGCAGCTTACGGGATTGTACTTCATCAGCAACACTATAGAGTGGAAGGATACATAACCCTAAATCAGCTTCGACCAGTCTTTTTTGCATAGTCAGACTGCCAATTTCAAGATGACGACTAACCGTTCTTTTATACAGCAGACGGTTATAATGCTGGAAAGACGCGATAATAGACCCGAAAGGGTCTTCTTTTGGGAAAGTGATCCATTTGGCATCGGCAAGCTGTTGGATGGAATGAGGTTCTTTAATATATTGGCTGTTATAGGCGGCGATGATGGCTAATTGTTCATTGCCGATTTTGATTTGCTCTAAATTTTTGACATTGTTATCTTGAAAATATTTAATGCCGAGATCGACTAGTCCATTTGCGACCATCTCGGTAATTTTATCGTTCGTAGCCGTATACAACTTAATATCGACCAAAGGATACATTTGGCAAAAGTGTCTAAACACAAGCGATAGCCTTGTTTCTGCAAGTACATCCACCATTCCGACGGTGAATGTTTGTAGGTTCTCGGATACGGAACGGATGGCGTGCTCCATCTCCTTCATATCCGCCATAAAAGAGATACAGTACTTTAGGAAAACTTTCCCCGCTGGCGTCAAAACGAGCTTCGGCCCGATTCGTTCGAACAGCTCATATCCTAAATCTTTCTCCAAAACTCCGATTCTTCGACTAATCGCAGGCTGAGAAAGATGAAGATTTTCCGCTGCTGCTGAGATGCTGCCATAGGCGTTGATTTGCGCAAAAATCTCCATATCTCTAATATTCAAGGGACATCTCTCCAAACGGTATCAGGCATTTCTGCCAGAGTATTGCTTTGAATTTCGAGGAAGGCATACGCTTTGCGCAGCAGCTTATCCTGATCTTTGTCATAAAATGATCTCAAAATCTTGTAGGAACCGCTCTGCTTGGATAAGCGATTCGTCTGAGCTTTCATAGCAAGCGTTCCGCACAGGACGGCAACGGCAGGACTATGCGAGATGAGCCATTCTTGCAGCCTCATCCATTCATCGCTGACACTACGGCTGAAAATTAGAGCATGACCATATTTGTCATACGAATACCGTTTGTCGGCGATAATTTTCGCTTTCATATGCGGCATGCTTAAAACGAGACTTTTAATCAAATCGCATATCTTTTTGCACTCCATATAATCCAACTGATCGGTGACGCGCCAGACTAACACATTATTTTCTCTATCCAATTCATATATTAATTTTCCCAAGTAGTTATGGAACATACAATCAATCCTCACCTTTATCTAGTAGATCAATAATAACATATTTTCCGAGCCTTTAAGTAACATTAAATGAAAGGAAATCTGTCTTAATATTATGAAAAAATCATCTTTATATTCGTTTTGTTATAGGGGGTATGTTAAATCTGCATTGGATTCTCGAATAAAATAAAAATATAATAAAAAAAACATCATTCATAGTTTTAAATGTTAATTTACATCACATTATGAAGGGGTGACCAAGTGACAGAATCTATATTACAGGATCGGTTCGGGCGGAAACATGATTACTTGCGCATCTCAGTTACCGATAAATGCAACTTAAGCTGCGTGTATTGCATGCCTGAGGAAGGAATGGAATTTGAGCCTGAAGAAAAGTTGCTGTCTGATGATGAAATCGTCGAAGTGGTCACGGTCGCTGCCAGCATGGGAGTTCGTAAGCTTCGCATAACAGGCGGAGAGCCTTTAGTGCGAAGAAATTTGGATCGATTGATTTCGAGATTAACTACCATTCCAGGTATTGAAGATACGGCGTTAACGACGAACGGTATATTTCTTGCAGCTAAAGCCGAAAAGCTGAAGGCAGCAGGATTGACGCGAATTAACATCAGTCTTGATTCCATGCGAGCAGACCGGTTTCGGCTTATTACGCGAGGGGGAGACGTACGCAAAGTACTGGCGGCGCTTGAAGCCTCTATCCGGGTTGGATTCGATCCGATCAAAATTAATGTCGTGCTAATGAAAGGCATGAATGACGATGAAATAGACGATTTCCTAGCGTTAACGCTAAATAGTAAGCTGACCGTCCGTTTTATCGAATATATGCCGATCGGTCATGAGAGCAACGATTGGAGAAGCCAGTATGTGCCGCTGTCAACCGTATTACAGCGCTGCCAGGCGCTCGGGATGTCCTATCAGCGTATTCATGAAGTGTATGGCAATGGCCCCAGCGACAATTACCAAATCGCCGGCGCGCAAGGATCGTTCGGATTAATTCATCCAGTCAGCGACCATTTCTGTTCCAATTGCAACCGATTGAGGTTAACGGCGGACGGCATGATCAAGCCATGTCTCTACTGGAACTACGAGACCAATGTTCGCCCAGCAATCGGTCAGCCGGAGCTGATCGAGCATGTATTAAAGCAGGCGCTCGCCCAGAAGCCGGAGACGCATGAAATGGCTCAAGCGTTAGCTAACGAACAGCGTTCTCACCAGCCAACAGTCAGAAGAATGTCGCAAATTGGAGGATAGTATGCTGCTGTGCTAGTCCGATCTAGCTTGACTACAAAATGATATATAAGGAGTTGACGAGAACTATGAGTACACCATCTGTTCTGTCCAAACGTGTCGTAAAGGCAGCCTGTCCGCTTGATTGTCCTGACACTTGCACGATGTTGGTGACGATTGAAGATGGTGTGGCAACATCGGTCAAGGGCGACCCGACACATCCTATGACTGCCGGGCATCTGTGCGCCAAAATGAATCATTATCAAGAGAAAGTGTATAGCACGGAGCGAATTTTGTATCCATTGAAGCGGATCGGCGCGAAAGGTGAAGCCCAATTCGTAAAAATAACGTGGGATGAAGCACTTGACGAAATAGCGGCAAAGTTCAAATCGATCGTGTCCGAATACGGCTCGCAAGCGATCTTGCCTTACAGTTACTTGGGCACTCAAGGGATTCTCAATGGACTAACCGTCGGCGACGCTTTTTTCCATAAGCTGGGCGCTTCCGTATCCGAACGTACTTTTTGCGATAGCGGCGCAACATCCGCCTATGATTTTACACTTGGGCCAGCAGTGGGCTTGGACCCGGAAAGTATCGTTCACTCGAAATATATTATCATCTGGGGAGCTAATGTGCTGAGCAACAATCTCCACCAATGGAAGTTTATGGCGGAAGCGCGCAAACGAGGCGCCAAAATTGTCGTTATCGACCCTGTTCATACGAAGACGGCTGCACAAGCGGATTGGCATATCGCGCTTCGTCCAGGTACAGATAGCGCTCTGGCGCTCGGCATGATGAATGTAATTATCAACGAGAATCTGATCGATGCCGATTATGTGGCGAACTATACGGTCGGATATGCGGAGCTTAAAGAGCGGGCGCAGCAGTTCCCGCCTTCCCGAGTCGCGGAGATTACAGGTTTGTCTGAAGAAACCATTGTGCAATTGGCTCGCGAATATGCGACGATTCAGCCTGCGGCTATTCGGGTTGGTGTCGGGATGGAACGCAACCGCAATGGCGGTCAGTCTATGAGAGCGATCGCAAGCCTGCCAGCGCTAGTCGGAGCGTTCCGCAAACCAGGCGGAGGTATCCTGCAACTGAGCTTATATAACTTCCCGCTCCGCTGGGATCGTATGCTTCGTCCGGATATGATCAAGCCTGGTACTCGGGTCATTAACCAATGGCGTCTTGGCAAGGCATTGGCTGGAGAAGTGGAAGGCCCACCGGTCAAGGCGCTGGTCGTTTACAACTCCAATCCTGCCGTATCGACAGCCGATCAAGGCGGAGTTCTACGCGGTCTCGCTCGGGAAGATTTGTTTACGGTCGTCAGCGAGCAATTTATGACCGATACGGCTCGTTATGCTGATTTGATCTTACCGGCAGCGTCTCAGCTTGAGCAACTCGACATTATGTTCTCTTGGGGACATCATTATCTGACGTTGAATCAACCTGCCATTGCTCCACTAGGAGAGGCTGTCCCGAATACGGAATTGTTTCGTCGCCTGGCAGAGCGGATGGGATTTGACGATGATTGCTTCAAATTGACCGATGCAGAAATGGTAGAGCAATTTTTGGAATGGTCAGCGCCTCAATTGCAAGGAATTACAGTGGAGAGCCTTCAGGAAACCGGGTTTGCGCGTTTAAATTTGCCGCATCCGGACGAATATGCGCCGTTCGCAGAAGGCGGTTTCCCAACGCCTTCGGGTAAAGTGGAATTGTATTCCGCTACGGCAGCTAAAGGAAATGTAGTATCTATTCTGTTCCGCGAAGGCTATAGCGAATTTCAGCCTGGCGAGCCGTTGGACCCGTTACCAAATTATCGGGAGTCTGCGGAGCTGCATCTTAAAGATAAGTATCCGCTAAATATGATATCGCCCAAATCACACGCATTTATCAATTCAAGCTTTGGCAACTTCGATCGGCAGCGGCGGATTGTCGGGGAGCCTCACATCGTGCTGCACCCGAACGATGCTGACAAGCGTTCCATTCAAGATGGCGAGAAAGTTAGGATGTTTAATTCACGAGGTTCGATGGAAGTCGTCGCTAAAGTTAACGATACCGTGCTTCCAGGTGTGGTAGTAGCTCCGGTAGGTTATTGGTCAAGCCTTTCCAACTCACCTACATCCAATGCGCTGACCGCTTTGGAATACGCCGATTTCGGTCGCGCGCCCACTTTTTCGGATACACAGGTGGAAGTGGAAAGCGTTAAATAACGGAATAACATAAAAGTTTCTGCTTCGTCGATCAATAGGCGAAGTAGAAACGATAGGCTGGATTGCCGTTTGTAAGGTGGATGTTCGAGCACAGAACTAACGCACATTATCGCAGAGTGACGACTTGATGATTTGTAGCTTTAGGAGCGACCTTTCAATGCCAAAGCTCGCACAGATGCTTGTGGTCGATACCGTTGCCGCAACCGGTAACGTGTCATCCCAATTGTTGGCTAGCTCACTATGGACAACATAAATATTATCTGCCGCTTTCAAGGCTTGGTCGAACGAATCGCACAATATAGTACGGAGAGGGAGATCGTGCATAATGGAACAGACAACGGATTTAATTGTTATCGGAGGGGGGCCTGTCGGGTTGTTCGCCTGCTTCTATAGCGGCATGCGGAAGGCTACCGTCAAAGTTATTGATAGCATGCCACAACTGGGCGGACAATTAGCGGCTCTATATCCGGAGAAATATATTTACGATGTGGCTGGATTTCCCAAAGTTACGGCACAGGAGCTGGTGGATCGGCTTGTCGAGCAGATGAGACAATTTCCGGTACACATTCAGCTGGAGGAAAAGGTACTTTCGGTCGCTAAGCTGGAAGATCACAAATTTGCGATCACAACGGACAAAAACATCCATTATGCAAAGGCGGTTATTTTGACAGGTGGAGCGGGAGCGTTCCAGCCGCGCCGCCTAAACCTGCCGGAAGCGCAACGATTTGAAGGGGGGAATTTGCATTACTTCGTAAGTGATATTCAGCGATTCGCGGGCAAGCGAGTGCTGATCACCGGCGGCGGTGACTCCGCGGTGGACTGGGCACTGATGCTTGAGCCGGTAGCAGCACAGGTCATTCTTGTGCATCGGCGCGATAAATTCCGTGCTCACGAGCACAGTATCGACAAATTGAGAAGTTCGAACGTAGACATACAGACGCCTTGGGAGCTGGATGAGCTTCACGGAGAAGGCACTGTGGAGAAGGTAAAACTGCGCCATACGACTTCCGGGCAAGAACGGCAGATCGAGGTGGATGAGGTGATTGTCAATTACGGCTTTGTTTCTTCGATTGGACCGATTGCGGAGTGGGGATTGGCGATCAAAAGTGGATCGGTTGTCGTGGATACGCGTATGGAGACGAATATACCGGGCTTTTTTGCGGCAGGTGACATCGTCCATTATTCTGGCAAAGTGAAGCTGATTGCCGCTGGCTTCGGCGAGGCACCAACGGCGGTCAACAATGCGATAGTGTATATCAATCCGGAAGCAAAGCTATCGCCTGGTCACAGCAGCAATATGACGTTTGCATAGCACAAATGATATTTCAGTAGATTAGACGACTAGCTTGTTTCATTCTAATTGAGAATATGCCTGGCTACGAATCGCTTGATCATGAATACGGTTAAGTACGTTTAAACCTGTATATCGTTACACGATTATGAGACGCTTATATTATAAATTAAAATGAAACAAAGTATTATGATCAATAGGAGAGTTTAGTATGGCTATTTATACTTGGGTAGATCAAGATACTTGTATTGCTTGCGGGGCTTGTGGATCAACAGCTCCCGATATTTTCGAATACAATGATGAAGGACTAGCGGAAGTCATCTATGCCGGTGACGGGAATAGCGGAACGACCCAAATTCCTGCCGCCCTGGAAGACGATCTGCATGACGCGGTGGACGGATGTCCGACAGATTCGATTAAGTTAGCTGATGCACCTAAATGACTTTTCTAGCTTTAATTTCCCGTGAACCTGTATGCTTCGTTTGCCGGTTAAGACGATTGAAGGTATGATGCTTTATTGAAGATATGATGCTTTTATTTTTAAAGAAGCCACTCCATATACGGAGTGGTTTTGTGTTTGGATATAGATATATTGTATGGTCAAACTGCACTTTGTGTTTAGCTATATCGTGGGGAGAACTATATTATACATAAATACGACAATCGATGAACGATTGCTATAGCTATGTCGCTGCCAGCGATCGTATACGAACGTGTACGAATGATCAATACACTTAAACGAAACGCTAGCTATAGCCCAAAAGTATGACCAGACATGCCTTTTTCGTATGACAGCACTTCTTTTCACTCATGTTATACTCATTACAATAAACAGCAGGAGCAAGTCATATGATCCCTTTTCGACACGATCACGTAGGTAGCTTTTTACGTCCTGGCAACTTGAGTCAGGCGCGTGAACTATATAAAGCAGATAGCATCACGTATGAACAATTGCAGCGAAAAGACCTGAAAATCGTGCTCGGTCTGCTCACATCCAAAACCGGTGAGTTAGAACATAAAGCACATATCCAAGCCCGGATTGCTGAAGCGGCTACGTATGTGCCGCTGGAACAGCTTTGTTTAAGCCCGCAATGCGGATTTTCGTCGACGGAAGAAGGCAATATTTTAACCGAAGACGAACAATGGCGTAAGCTGTGTTATGTGAAAGAAATTGCCGACGAAGTATGGACGTAATCTATTTAGATAAAAAAGGGGTTATCAAATGACAATTCAAGCAGACCAGGATGCTGTTAACGTCATCACCGTTGCAGCGTTGATCAATGGACAGAATGTAAAGTCGCTTTCCCAATTAGCGAAAGAGAATCCGGCTAACCCGACCGAGATCGTCGGTTATTTCCCTGTCACGACCAAAGAACAAGCTGTCGAAGCGATCGAAGCAGCGGCAGCAGCTTTTCAAACATGGAAGAAAACCGCCATCGCAGACCGCATTACAAGCATGCGCAAAGCGATCGCGAAGATTAGAGCAGCCGAGAACGAAATTGTGCATTTGCTATCTAGAGAGCATGGTAAACCGCTATATGATGCGCACGGCGAAATTTATGTTTCGTTAATGTGGATGGAGTTTGTTTGCAATGAAGCGACAGCGGCTCTGCAAGGAGAGGTTCAAGAGCATGATCACGGCAAAACGATCGTTTCGTATGACCCGATCGGCGTAGTCGCTGCGATTAGTCCGTGGAACTATCCGATCGCATTGTCTACGATCAAGATCGCTCCTGCCTTGTTGGCGGGTAATACAATCGTGCTTAAACCAAGTCCGTATGCGCCGCTGGCAGCAGCAAAAGTAGCGGAGATTATCGCAAGCGAATTCCCGGCAGGCGTCATTAATGTCGTGCATGGGGCTGCCGATGTGGGCGCTGAACTGACTACGAATGCCCATGTGGCTAAAATCGCTTTTACAGGCGGAACCGAAACCGCCAAGCATATTATGAGAGCCGCTTCGGACACAATTAAACAGATGACGCTTGAGCTTGGCGGCAATGATGCAGCGATCTTCCTGGACAGCTTTGATGTGGAAGATGAGCGCGCGATGCGTCGGATTGTCGTTTCCAATTTCTTGACGACTGGGCAGATTTGCATGATCGCTAAACGTGTGTATGTACACCGTTCGATCTACGATCAGTTTGTGGACAAATATATCGAGGCGGCAAATCGCTGGATTCGCATCGGTGATCCATTCGATCCAGAGACGACAGTCGGACCGGTCAACAATGTGAAGCAGCGGGATTACGTGCTAAGTCTGGTCGAAGATGCCAAGCAGCGCGGGGCGAAGGTGATCCCGCTTGGTCGCATTTTGGATCAGCAGCGGTTTGAGCAAGGATACTATGTGCAACCGACGCTCGTGCTCGGTTGCGATGTGCATGATCCGATCGTGGTGGAAGAACAGTTCGGCCCGACAGTTCCGATTTTGCCATTTGATAATGAAGAACAGGTAATTCAGCTGCACAATGAAAGCATCTACGGATTGACGAGTTCGGTGTGGGGGCAAGAGGAAGATGCGATTTCGGTTGCGCGTCAACTCGAAGCCGGAACGACGATGATTAATACCGCTGCCGTTCAGGGGCTGGACGTGCGGTTCCCATTTGGCGGCGTTAAGCAATCCGGAGTTGGTCGCGAATATGGCACAGAAGGTATTCGCACGTATACAGAACAGCATGTGATCAATGTGCCGAAGCTGCTTGATCTGCCTTATATTCCGGAGTAAGTAGTGTAGACGTTGTGTGGAACTTTTGGCTGTAGATGGTGAGGATCGATTTTAATCAAGCGCCCTGTTTACTGATTGTTGAGAATCGGTAAATAGGGCGTTTTTGTATTTTTGTAGTAGGAAGGCGAAGTTGGGTGTTCCAGAGGAAGTTTCCGGCCAGTTGAGAGCCAATATGCAGCGAATGTAAGATATAACACAATCGTATGAGTATCCATTAATCGATTGCAGCCGAGAAGATGGATTAGTATTAAGTAAACGTATCCTTTATTAAAAGTACAAGCAATCATATGTTCAATAAAAATTCCGTTTTGAAAATTCTCCCTATTTTCAAAAACGATTAACACTTTTTTATAAATGTATACTATTTATTTAAAAAATCATTAAAAATGATTTTAATATTAAACAAAATATATACACTTATTTTTATGTGTATATATTTATAATAAATAATGGAGGTGATTGATTTGGATGATATCATCCTAAAGCAAATAAAAGAAAGTTTTGAACAGTCTGGTCTTACGGAAGAAAGTTTTTTTGAGATTATACGACAAAATCCTAATATTAATAGTATGGATGATTTTATTTTAGCGATTAAGGAACAATATAAGCTGGTAGATTTGAACAATAATTATAAAAATAACTCGGACATACAACAACTATTTAAGGAACATAACGGGATTATTGATTCAGCTTCCCTTCGGGAAAAAGGGTTTAGTTATTATCAGTTAAACAAGCTCGAGAAAATGGGTATAATTACAAAAGTAAAACGTGGACTTTATGCGCTATCAGATGTCAAAAAAGAGTTGCATGATATGGTGGAAGCGGCATTGTATGTACCTAGAGGGGTACTATGTCTCTATTCCGCATTGGCTCATCATGAACTAAGTACATTTACCCCTAGTGAGTATAACTTTGCAATATCAAGGAAGGAAAGCAAACCGTCACTTCCAATTTATCCACCAATTCGTCTGCACTATTTTGATAATTATACATTCGGTATAGGCATTGAGAAGTTCAGTATAAGTGGGCATTCTGTAAAAGTTTACGATCTTGAACGGACTATTTGCGATGTCGTAAAGTTCAGAAACAAACTGGATACTAATATCGTGAAGGAAAGCCTAAAACAGTACTTCACTCATAGAAAGGTCAATTATGGTAAGTTAATTCAGTATGCGGAGAAAATGAGGGTTAAATCTATATTAAATAATTATCTTGAGGTGTTGTAATTGGTTACGAACATCGCTGCTTCTGTGATTGATAAACTTAAGAATATTGCTAAAGAAAATAACAAAGCCTTTAATGTAATATCTATTCTTTACTATCAGGAACGTTTTCTTAAACGCTTGTCCATGTCCAACTATAAGGAAAATTTCATCCTTAAAGGTGGATTATATTTATAGTCAGTCACAAAATTCAAATCTAGACCGACGAGGGATATGGATTTCTCTGGTCGAAGGTTAAGCAATGACTCCGTTATTTTGGCGAATATTATTATGGATATTTGTAAGTTACAGCCTGATGATGTTGAAAATGACGGAATTGTTTTTCATACTGAACAGACCCAACATATGATCATTAAAGAAGACCTGAGTATGAAGGTGTGCGCATTACAATTCCTTGCTCACTTGGTAACATGAAAGAAAGACTACAGTTGGACATTGGTTTTGGTGATGTTATCATCCCCAATCCGCAAACAATCCATTATCCTGTACTGTTACCTCATATGAGTACATCGGAATTATTGGTTTGCACGAATGAATCAGTCATTGCTGAAAAGTTTGAAGCGATGGTTTCCTTATCAGTTGTGAACAGTCGAATGAAAGATTTCTATGATATCTTTACACTGGCACGAACCAATTCGTTTGAGGGGTCTTACTTGTGCAAGGCAGTTTCC
This sequence comes from Paenibacillus campi, assembly GCF_034659835.1. Taxonomy (NCBI): domain Bacteria; kingdom Bacillati; phylum Bacillota; class Bacilli; order Caryophanales; family Paenibacillaceae; genus Paenibacillus; species Paenibacillus campi. Next base: position 289,264 of record NZ_JAXSQZ010000006.1, on the reverse strand, counting down.
GAAACGTTTAAGCGGAGGGCAACGATTACTGATAAAGATCATATTATTTTTGCTAAAGAGTTCTACAATGACAAGCGTCGATTAACAATGTGGAGTAACTTCATTAGGAATTTAAAGCCTGATGATTCGCCTACTTTTCAAGAAGTAATGGAATTCATTCGTGTTTTTCTCAAACCGATTTACAATCATGTACTGGATGAAAGGGATTTTTTTGGTGAATGGAACCACCACAACGCAAGTTGGGAAGACTGACAAGCTAAAAATCAATGAAATTCGATTTATGCCACTTCGCTATTGACCTAACATTAATTTTGAGTAACTCTAGAATTAGAACTATCTACGAGAGTTTATTTACTAAATAATAAGGCTCAGTTCTAAAGATTCAACCTAGCGTCCGCTACTTAATTCTATAAATAATATGGAGAGCTATACCATAAGTAGAATGGACATTTCCCGGTGAAAAAAGAACTCTCTTAAGGAGAGCGAAGCATTAATGACCATCCTACAATTATTACTTAATTTTACTATTAAATCCTCTAGACCGATAAGCGAAGTAGAAATTTCACACATGAAAAAGATTCAGCCACCCAAACTGGCTGAATCTTCTCTAAAAAACTAAATCTCAAACTCAACCGCACCATGTTCAGTAAATTCAAATGGCCCCGCCGTCACAACGCCATCTAGTCTCTTTGTCCCGAAAAAGTCAGTATCCAACGGATACGAACTGCCATCCGGCTCCTCATATCCCATATTTGCATGATACGCTTTCCCAAGCAGCTCTGTTGTAACTAGCATCGCAGTTCCAGATTGTCCCCGAATCAATTCAGACGCATGTGTCTGAATATGTATCTTAACCGTACCTTGCGCAGCATTAGTTTCAACATGAACAACTTTTCCTGTATAACTCTCCGTCCTAGCTTCATGCCGACTCGGAACCGCCCCATTCAGAAACATATTCCCACCCATCGCAACCGGAAGCACCGCATTGCCGATAAAAAAGTCCTTTGCCGCCTCGCCCAGCTCGATAAGCTCCTCTTTCGTGTACTCCCACCACCGCTTATCTTTTACATTTGGATGCTGATTATAGCCACCCAACCCGACAGCATGCAAATAACAAATCGAATCATCCGGCACACCATCCATTACCGTCTTGCCATCCGCTCCAGCTTCATCCCTCGGTTTAAGCGGAAGATGTTCAAAAAATGTAATCGGAACCGGCTCCCGCTTAGCGTCCTCATCACCATCACCCAAAAATATATTGTTATAGTAGCGATCATCGCCACCTGTAATATTCGAGTACCCCGCCAGCGCTGTCTCATGTGGAAAATGATACGGTGTAGTCCGAGTAACCTCGGCACGAACGACAAACTGCCCTGCAAACAAATTATGTGCAAATGCTCCACCTTGCGCCATATTTCGGAAATTCATCGGTGACAGAAACAGATTATGATCGACCATATACGGCCCATGACACACTTCAACGAACAGGTCTTCCGACAAGTTATCAAAAAATACATTGCGGCTAATTCGTGTCCCTTGTGCTTGCCAATCGAGCCAAAGTGCACGGTAACAGCTATACAGCGTATTGTCACTAATTTGCGTATCTAATGCAGCATGCAGTTTAATACCGGCGACTTCTGCACCGTGGCGCAGTCGTTTATGATGAATATTGTAAATCCGATTCCGATAAATGTGGCTAAACGCTGCGCCCATATGACCGACAATCCCTGCCTGTTCGCAATCATGAATCACATTGCCACGCACGATATGACTGCCGACCGTATCCTTATGCCAGCCGGAGCGTAATGCTCGCAAAATCACTTCCTGCTCCCGCTGCGTTCCACCTTTACTTTGCTGCTCCAACGACTGCCGATGCCCTGTACCGATAGCAGTACCGAGACTAATGCCAACGCATTTCGATTCGCTGATCGTATTGTTTTCAATGATCCAGCCTTTGCTCCAATGCGGCCCGATCAAACCTTCCTGGTAGTCCGTCGGCGGTGCCCATTGAGGAGAGGCTTGACGAAGGGTGAATCCGCTTACAGTAATATAGTTAAGCCCTGGTTTTTCCGGCCAAAAGCAATGCGGACGCACGTTGATTTCGACATTTTCATGCCGAGGGTCTTTCCCGCCCAAATTCGCCCAGATGGTTGTTGTCGTCGCACCGACTTCGGCATACCATGTTAACAGTGAGTCGTCGGGATATTTCGCTTCCGACCAAACGCTAGGCTTGCGAACGCTTTCAATATTAGCGCATTCATACAATGATTTCCCATCCAAATACACATCGCCAAGATGAACCGGGAACTGTCCATCAAACAACCAGTCTCCACTAAGCTCGGTTTCAAACGGATTACGTACGGAAAAGAGCGAATTGGGCACTTCGGTACTCCACACATCATCTCCTTCCGACTGCCAATTCGTAATCTGCTCCGCGCCTGTAATGACCACTTCCCCATCGCCTGCCGAACGATAGACGATTCGATGCTCGGCGGTTCCTCCATGCGCGGGATTTACCCATTCCCGGTACACGCCGGCATGTACAATGACCGTATCCCCAGCGAGCGCATAAGCAGCAGCGCGCGATATCGTACGTAGCGGTTGCTCCGCTGTTCCTTTGTTCCGATCATTTCCATGTATGGATACATGATATTCCATAACGATTCTCCTTTTTCCTACCTTAAATGGCTATAAAAATAGCTTACAAACCGCAGGCAGGCTCATTTTAAAATGATGGTTATATCGAATTATTATACTAGAAAGTAGAGGTGATGAGAGATATAGGAAAGTGGAAGTTGGGTGAATAAGTGCCGTAGAAATGTACATGTTTATCGGACGGAAGCTGTTTGGCTAGTAGACTGATCGCGTTAAATAGGCAGTTTGATATTGTATAGCAGACATAGGCTGAGGCTACGATTGCAGTGTTTTTTTCATAAGATGTAGTCCATCCGACATGAATTTAAGCTGGACAGCCCACTAGTAGTCTGTCTCAAATGAAAATTGTATTTGAACGTACCTTAACCTATTCATCATCAAGCAATGGTTAGATCGACAAACCGTCAATGTATATGAGACAATTTACTAGTGACTTGTCTCAGAAAGATGTAAGGTTGCATTCATCTGAAACCTGCTTGAATCGTACAGGTTTCAGATGAACGTAACCCTTGGAGGATTTGAGACAAGCTACTAGATGATATGTTCAAATCGTTATGCTCGTCATGTTATAGTGCGAAAAATTACGTTACAAATAAGATGAGCCACATGCACAGCGTCATCTAAACAAAACTAATCGCATCAGACGGTTTTTAAAGCAGTTTGAAGACATGCTCTACTATAATCGTTCACAAATGAGCTCACGCATCTAGTGGCATTGGCGTACGATTTCCCCGAAAACAACCTGCCATCCATACCCATCCGATCAACCCACATAATACAAAGCCAAACGCATGTAACGCCCCGTAAATGGGAATGAAATCAAAAATCGTTAAATTAAACATTCTTTTCAGCAGCGGATACAACATGGAAACGACGACAACGGTGTAAAAGGCGAGGCAAGAAACAATTAAACACAAATTTGCCGCTTTGTATAGCATGTTTCGCTTTAAATATGTCAGCAGATAGGTGGTGTAAACGAAGATATTACAAGCAAACAGCGTAACACCAATGTATTCGAGTGGCTTGGACCAAATCATACCGATCGCGATCAAGATCGGCCCGATAATATCGATCGCCACGACCCACGGATACCAGCTTTTCTTCGTCATCATCCGCCCCAGCATGCCGATAAAAATCGGAACGATTGCTGATGAAAAATGAAAGTGAACCGCACTTAATGCGTGTGTTGCGGGATGAGCCTGGAATAGATGGAATTGATACTGATATAAAGTAAACCAAATGCCTCCGATAAAAAAATAAACAAGTCCTGCGCCGATCGCAATTTCCGCTGTTTTTCCTTTATGTACGGTTATCGTAGCTAGCCCATACAAACCGAGCAGCAATGTGAGCAATAGCCAACCAAGTGAGAGTGTGCCCGGTATAACGGTACCTTGTAATCCCCATAGTTTAGCGCTCATTACAGACAAGAGGGCAAGCAATGCGGCGGGGAACTGAAACCATTGTATTGCCGTATAGATCGTCTGTTGCCAGGCGTGTTTGGCGTCATAGTTTAATAGTAAAATGACTAGAGGGACAATCACAAAAGCGGCAAACAGCAGGAATTTTTCGACGAGTGCAAATTGGAAATAATTTAGGGAGAATATGAGCATGATTAGGACTGCACCTGGAATAACGGGTGCGAATAAGGATAGTATTCGTTGTTGCTGGAAATGAGGCATGGCGGCTCCTTTTTGCATAGGATGAATAGTATATAAATAAGTGTTGCTGTTGTCATAGTTTAACATAGTTATTCGTTGCTAGACCTGCTATAGTAAGCTGCGCTGTGTATAGGAACGTACACAAGTAGAGTTATCGTTAGTCCTATCATCCATCAAACGATCGTATTATGCCCGTATATACTACACGAATGAAAGTGGGAATTCATGAGGAATTTTATTGTTTGCGGAGCAAGTCCATAGTGCGGCGAGGCATTTGGCAAAGATTGATCGGAACAGGGGGAGGGGCGAGATGATCACTAAAATGATCGATGGAATGACGTTTCAGTTACAAGCAGACTTTGATTTTCATTTTCTGTCTGCATATGGCAAAGTGTTTGCTGTATTTGACAGGCAAGATTCTGGATATATCTGTTTTGGTGTGCATAATGATCAGCGGAAGCTTTTTATCAAAGTAGCAGGTGCAGCAACGGTATTCAGCGCGATCAGTACACAGACGGCGATTATGCGACTTCAAGCTACCGTTTCAGTTTATGAGGATTTGCGTCACCCGACCCTGATTGCAATGATTGAACATAAGGCGATCCAAGGTGGCTATCTAACCGTATTTGAATGGTTTGAAGGAGATTGCATGGGCAGGCAATACGATTCGTATGCGAAATTTTTGGCGCTGCCGTTAGCGCAGAAATTTGATATGTACGCTGACATTTTGCTGTTTCATATCCATGCCAATGAAAAAGGATATATTGCTTTGGACTTTTATGACGGTTGTATCATGTATGATTTTGCTGTGGGGGAAACCCGAATTTGTGATATCGAATTTTATGCAAAACGTCCAGTGATAAACACGATGGGGCGTATGTGGGGTTCAAGTCGTTATATGTGTCCAGAGGAATACCAACTAGGGGCGGAGATTGATGAAAGGTCGAATGTATTCCTAATGGGCGCCACAGCTTTCCAACTGTTTGGCGGTGGGACAGAGCGGAACGTTGATACATGGCAAGCTAATGAACAGTTATTTAAAATTGCTTTGCGAGCGGTCAGTGTGCATAAAGAGGATCGCTATTCATCGATCGATGCATATTTCAAAGCGTGGGATGCCGCTATGAAGCGTGGCAGTTAAGCAAAGCGATATCTAAGAAGATTACTCGGCAAAATAGGGCTGTCCAAACAGCATTCTAATTGTACCTATATGCATATCCTAACTAATTCCTTTATGTGTTAATATAAGGGGGTTAGTACATAGTTTTAATTGTTATGTTTACACAAACAAACGGAATACAAGCCATTAACGAATGGAGTGATTTTGAAATGAATCAATTTCTTCCAATGGGTGCTAATACTAATTTGAATGCTGCAAACGGTCACATTACGATCAGTCACGACCTATCTCCTTCCATTGATATCTCTCTAACCGCATTCCTGCTCACCGACGCCGACAAAGTGCAAGGCGATAGCGGCATCATTTTCTACAATCAACCAACTAGCGCTTCCGGTACAGCCACTCTTTTGCCATCCGAGCAAATTGGCAATACAAAAGTGCATAAGCTGCAATTTGCGCTGCACAAAGTTCCTGTCGGCATTACCAAAATAGCGGTCACATTGACCGAGGATAACAACACCGGCTTTGCGAATGTGCACAATTTGCAAGCAGAGATCACCGCCGGAAATACAACTATTCAACTCATACCGTCCCCATTTACCAATGAAAATGGGATTATCATATTAGAATTGTATCTCAGAAACGGTCAAACAAAAGTCAAATCGATCTGGCGCGGATTTCATTCCGGGTTGGAAGGTTTGTGCAACAATTATGGTGTGGAATTTGAAGTAGATGATCCGCATCAATCTTCTGCATCCCCAACGATTCCCAATCATGTAGCTTCATCTACACCTCAATCTGCACCTCAACCTATCGTTCAACCGCCTGTTGCGCCTACCTCTGTGTCTGCACAGCCAGTTGCTCCACCTACGTCTACTCCTGCATCACAACAACATCCGTTATCTTCATCGATCAATTTGCAAAAGGTAACCGGTATGATCAATCTGGAAAAAGGACAAACATCCGTTATAATCGAAAAAACACCGGAGATTACAGCTACGGTATCGTGGCAGACTGGTACGGATTATGATATTTATGCTTTAGTTTATACGAAACAAGGCAAGCAGATCGATGTTGCTATGTTTGGGGCGAAAGGTGTAAAGCCTTTGCAAAGTTTTGGTGATGGTGCGGTCGAGCATATGGGCGATGTGGGGAGAGACAAACAGGCGATCAAGACAGAGGTGATCCGATTACGGCTACGAGATGATATCGTTGCCGTCGTGCCTGTCGTATATTCCGCTCAGTCTAATGGAACCGGCTCATTTTATAAATATAAAGTGTCGATGAGTATCGATAATCATCATGGCACCTCTGTCACGATTTCCGCCAAAAATGCCAACAATAAAAATACGGTATATACATGTGTACCCGGAATTTTGCATAATACGCCAGATGGCGTCATCATTAGCCCATTGGAGCTGTACAGCAGACCAGGTTCAGAGTTTAGACCGAAGCTGCGTATGGGGGCGGCTGATATGGTGGAAGTGATCATGGATGAAGGGCCTGTTAATGATTTCAAGTAATCTGTTCTGCTTTAGATAAGGAATCAATATAAGCTCAAGCAGATAAATGGCTTGAGCTTTTTATACTATATCGTATCCTAATGATTAAAAAACGATTTGATTACAAATCTAGGAAGCTTTAGAAAAGTAATTTGTATTAGAATAGCTGTTTTTAATGGGTCTAAGTTACTTTTTTAATTATTAATGAAGATCAAATCTATTGAGTATCAATAATTTGAGTATTGACAATAAATTGTTACTTTTGTAACCTTTATAATGAGGATCAAAGAGGATGAAAGAAGGCGGATGGATTGATCAATAAATTTTGGACAACAAATGAAGATGAGTATTTTTTAGCTACAATTATAGATGTAGTGGGCGATAAGTCTGGAACATTGAAAGATGCTTTTCAAATTGTTAGTAAAAAGCTGGATAGATCAATGCCGGGGTGTAAAGCACGTTATAAAAATAAAATTAAAAATCAGGTTCCGCAACATATTCAAAGCTTGATTTTTGCAAATAATCCAAGAAATGCTTCGTTTAAAAGTAAAGGACATAAAGAGGAGGACTTATTTGAGCTTAGTAAAGATGAGCTTAATGAGGTAAGTGAGTCTGAAAACGGTAACTTAATTGATATTGTCGAGCATAATGAAGAAATGAAGCTTATTCCTCAAGATAGAGCTGCTCTGACTGATGATGTCCCAACAGAACAAGATTTATCTGACCTCCCACATTTATTAAAAGAACTTATGGAAGTTGATGCAAGAAGATTAATTATAAAAGAGAAAATAAAAATATATCATGAATTCATTGGTAATGTACTGAGCAATAAGTAAAAGAGTGTGGAGAATCTAGCCTATACCTTACGAAATAGCCGCTCTTAAGGAGTCTAACGGTTCGCAATCAGATTCTGAAAGTAATATTCTAAAATCTAAATTATAAAACTGATAATTGGTTATACTCCTGTCAAGTAAACAGATGTAAAAAGCTAAGCTATGAGCGCGCATCGGTACTCAACCGGTGCGCGCTGTTTGAGTTTGTCTTGAAAACGCTGATAGATATAAAAGTAGATGTAATCCTCGGCAGCTTGATGAATTTTGGCTTCGGATTTACACTGTTGAATATCGACCTTCTCCTTTTTCCAGAATGGAAAGTCAGTGTGGACGCAATAGACTCGGATTATTACGTGATCATCATGAGCTTCCGCTATAAAGACTATGTACGCCTCAAAGAAGGCGGATACCACTCTGTAGGCAAATTTGGTGACGATATTTATGCGTATGAAGTTTTAACAGGCTTTACAGATACACCGGAGTATCATCAAATTTCCAAAGCGGAATTCGATTCATTTGAAGTTTGGGGTCGGAGCGATAATATGGATATGCAGAAATTTTATGAGATCGCCGGGCGTCCTGTGCTGTGTAGCGGGTATTTGGGAAAAGCGGAGTTGGATACGTCATTGCTGCAATACCTGTAGCATAGGTAAGCAAGCTCATCGGGGGATGTAGATAGCGCATCTATTTAGGCGCGCGTACGATCCACAAATTCGTTGTACTCCCACATAAACAATGGTACTCTGAGGAGTGGCAAACATAAACCGGATGTTATGCAGCACATCCAAGTATCAACCCCCATTTTAGCTGCAAAGAAAGGTAACACAAATGATCAAAGTGGATAAACTATCCTTCTCTTTTCCGCAGAAGGAATTGTATACAACTATTTCATTTACACTAGAGGAAGGTCAGCATTGCGCCTTTATCGGAACGAGTGGCAGTGGTAAAAGTACGCTGGTCGATATTTTGCTGGAACCTAACAACTATTTGTTCGACGGTAAATTGGAGATCGATCCAGCTTGCACGATCGGGTATGTTAGTCAGTTCTCCCAAATGGACAACACACAAGCGGTTACCGTATTTGATTATATCGGTGAAACGTTTATTAAGCTGCAACATGACATTAACGCCATCTACGCCGAAATGGAAACGACTGACGATATGGAGGCGCTGATGGAGCGGTGCCAATTGGCGCTGGACGCATTCGAGGCGATCGATGGGCATAATTTTGAAAATACGATCAATAAGCAGCTTAATCTTGCTAACTTGATCAAACTGAAAGATACGAACGTATCTTCATTAAGCGGTGGCGAATTCAAATTGATTCAAGTGATGAAAGAAATGCTTAAGCGCCCGGACTTGATCATTATGGACGAACCTGACGTATTTTTGGATTTTGAAAATTTAAATGCGCTCAAAAAGCTAATCAATGCCCACAAAGGCATGTTGCTCGTCGTCACCCATAACCGCTATCTGCTCAATCATTGTTTTAACAAAATTATTCATCTGGAAAACAAAGAGCTGCAACAGTTCGATGGACGATATATCGACTATAATTTCTCGCTGTTACAGACGAAGATTGAGATGCAGGAAATTGCGGTAGCAGAAGCGGAAGAAGTGGAGCGCAATGAAGTCATTATCGACAATCTACGCACGATTGCGACGTACAATTCCGATGAATCCCGCGGCAGAGCGTTAAAAGCGAGAATGAAGCTACAGGAACGCTTGGAAGCGAGTCGTATTAAAGCACCATTCGTACATGTGAAGCAGCCGACGATTCAGTTTGAGTTGGAGCAGCCGTTGGAGCCAGATGCGGTAGTTGTAAGCGTACAGGGCTATGGTGTTACTTTCGATGAACTGTTGCTGGAAAATGTAAGCTTCGAGATTGGAGCGACGGATAAAGTGGCGATTATCGGTGCCAATGGCACCGGCAAAACGACGCTACTGCGTGAAATTGCGCAAAATCGCCATGAAGCGATTGCGATTAATACGGATGCGAAAGTAGCGTATTTGTCACAAATTCAAGACGAAACGCTGCAAAGTTCCAATACGATGCTCAACGAGTTGATCGAAGCTGGCTTCGCAACGTATGATGATGTGCGCGCATACCTGGCTACGTATGGCTTTGAAGGTGAAATTTTGAATCAGCAGATTGAATCGTTGTCTGGTGGTGAGAAAAATATGCTGCAACTGGCGAAAGTGGCTGCCAGTGGAGCGAATCTGTTGCTGCTGGATGAGCCGACGAGTCATCTGGATATTTATACGCAAATGGCTTTAGAGAAAGCGATTGTAGCGTATAAAGGGGCAATTGTGATGATTTCGCATGATTTTTATTCGGTTGTGAACGGGATGGATTATGTGCTAATCATCGATAAGCAGACGATTCGGAAAATGAGCATGCGCAAGTTCAGACAGATGATCTATGCGAGCCATTTTAGTAAAGATTATTTGCAGGCTGAGGAGAAGAAGAAGGCTGTAGAGATGCAGATTGAGCTGGCGTTGCAGGCTGGGGAGTTTGAGAAGGCGAAGGTGTTGGTGGAGGAATTGGAAGGGTTGATTGGGTTGGTGTAGGGGGCTTGAGGTTATCGTCGGCTATGGGATCAAATATATCTCATAGCCGTTTTAACCATTGCCCCAAAGGAGTTCACACTTTGAAACTACGTGCAAATGCTTTAGAAATGGTCATGCATCATCAAAAAACACTCGTGGAACAACAATACGGCAAGTATTCCACTGGCACAGGATTTTATTACAGACCTATCGGTGGCATGATTGAATTTGGAGAGCATTTCTAACAAACGATCGTGAGAGAGTTTCAAGTGGAAATTGGCGTACAAGTGACGAGTCGAAAGTATGTACAATGCCTAGACATTATTTTCCAAATCGACGGTAATATCGGTCATAAAATTACGCAATAAACTCTTTAAACTGAACACACTTTACCATGCTGCAACCTAGACTGGCTTTGGATCAGAATCGCCCATCTGCTCTAAAATCTCCTCCGTCCAATCGATCGTTTGCGGTTTGGTTTGTAACTACAGTTCCGGTCGCTTTTGTAGCAAAAAAGCGAGAATTTCAGCGATATGCTTCGGTCGGGCGAAGTGAAGTTTTTATATGCTTATCTGTCTCCTTTATTTCCGTCTATGTATCGCGCTAAAAATGGATTTTCCTCCCACTTATGCTATCATAAACGTATCCCGTTTTATCCAAAGGAGGAATTCCAACATGCTAGCACTCGACGTAAAGAAAGTAGATCAGGATATCATTATCAAGCACCAACTTACCAAGATTGTCATTCCAGTTGCCGACATCATTAGCGTCTCACTAGATGATACGTATGGTGGCAAAGAAGCGGATGCGATTCGAATCGGTATGCCCTATGGAACGACCGATCGGGTGGCAATTCAGACGAAGCATAGGAACTACATATTGTTCACTACGAATTATACGCAAATTATGAATACGATCAACTCCGCGATTGAAGTTGGATAAATCCCTAAAAAGAAAAGCAAGGAGCGCATGCGATGAAAACGATAGGTTTGATCGGTGGGATGAGCTGGGAATCTTCGATGCTCTATTACCAGATCGTGAACGAAACGGTGAAGCGGCGGCTGGGTGGGCATCATTCGGCTCAATGTTTGATGTATTCGGTAGATTTTCAACAAATTAAAGACCTTCAGCATCGAGGGGATTGGGCAGCGGCGACAGAGATGATGGTGGAAGCGGCGCAAAAGCTGCAAGCCGGTGGAGCAGATATGATTGTCATTTGCACGAATACGATGCATAAAATGGCGGCTGAAGTGATGCAAGCGGTATCGATTCCTTTACTACATATTGCCGATGCGACAGCAAGCCGGATTGTGGCGGATCGTGTGCACAAGGTTGCGTTGTTAGGCACGGCGTTTACGATGGAACAAGATTTTTATAAAGGGCGTCTAGTTGATACATTTGGGCTGGACGTTATCGTTCCCGAGGCGGAGGAGCGTGCGATTGTGCATGATGTAATTTATGAGGAACTATGTCTTGGGATAATCAATGAGTCATCCAAGCAAAAGTATATCGACATTATTGATCGTCTGGTCGATCGGGGAGCGGAAGCGGTCATTTTGGGCTGTACGGAAATTACGATGCTGATCGGTCAAACAGATTGCCGAATTCCGGTGTATGATACGACACGGCTGCATGCGGAGGCGGCGGTTGCGTTTGCGCTGGAACAGACGGATTGAAATGAGGTTATACATTAAACTGTACAGTTGAAGCTTTGTTGAAGCTTGAAGTATGTGAAGTATAAGGAGAGCACACTAATTCAGATTGCTGAAAATAACGAGCAATATTTTTGGAAAAGGTTACTGACATTACGCTGTCAGTAGCCTTTTTTTATAATTGTGTCTGTGGAGAGCAGCACAGGAGTAGCGATATATACTATCTCTACTTTCTCCCTCTACCATTTGCAATTGCATTCATCACAAGGAAGGATGATAGACGTTGAATTTTACTTCTGTACGTGTCATTACAGACGATATCGATCGTCTTGTTTTATTTTATGAAAAATTGTTGAGGGTTGAAGCCGAGCGACTTGCACCTGTATTTGCGGAGCTGGTGTTGCCTGCGTGTACGCTAGCGATTGGGCATTCGCAGACGGCGCAGTTATTTGGTATGGATGCGGTGCAGGCAGCGAGCAATCGTACGGTTATTTTAGAGTTTCGCGTGGACGATGTTGAAGCCGAATATGTACGTTTGCACACATTGGTAGAGCAGTGGCAATGGGTGCAAGAGCCGACCACGATGCCGTGGGGCAATCGCTCCTTGCTTGTTCGCGATCCGGATGGGAATCTGGTGAATTTGTTTGAGCCGGTGACAGAAGAAGCGATGCGGCGGTTTGATGGTAGATAAATAAGCAAGCGATTCAAAACATCGATTCCAGCTTTATGCGCACAGTATAGAATATTCGGACAAAGGAGCAACTGCACTGGCAGTCCTCCTTTGTCAACGATATTCATTCGACGTCTGCGATTCTTTCTACGATCTACTCCTGACTAGCTATTATCCGGTATGCGCAACAGCACGAATCTCGACCAGTTGCTCTGGAAATGCCAAATACGTAACACCGATCATACTGCCTGCTGGACGATGCTCGCCAATGTATGCTTTGAACAGCTCAATCGCCATCTCTCCATGTGCCTGTGCATCGGTTAAATAGAGCTCTACATAGGCTAAGTTGGATTTGGTCACACCGAATTGTTTTAATACGCGATCCAGATTGTGCAGTGTTTGTCGTACTTGTGCTTCAAAATTGTCTGTTCCTACCAATTCGCCGTCTGCATGATGGGAAAATTGACCGGAAATATAAATGGTGTGGTCGACGCGATAGCCCTGAGAAATGCCGTGATCCCATAGGGAGTGGTTATACGTTTGAATCGTTGTCATAAGCGTAGCCCCTTTACTTTGAATTAAGGCTAGTATAAACTGGGCAAAAATGATACGGTAGTACGCACATTAAAGATAGGTACGATCTGAAAGGATAGTGTAACGATGGGCATGATGGACTTAAAAGGGAATGATACAGTTATTGCGGACACGCCATTCGGTTATACGATGTCGGTCATTGGCGGTAAATGGAAGCTGGCGATTGTGTACTTGCTGGCGGCGCGGCAACCGGTTCGTTTTAATGAGATGCAGCGCCAGCTAGGGAAGATTACGTATAAAGTACTGAGTGCACAACTGAAGGAGCTAGAAGCAGACGGACTGGTAAAGCGTACGGAGTATCCGCAAATTCCGCCTAAAGTAGAATACTCGCTCACACCGAGGGCAGAAACGCTGCTGCCTGTGCTGGAACAGTTATGTGAATGGGGGGCAAACAATCGATGACGTGTTGATGACGGTTCGAAGCGTACTATGAAGCGTACTATATGGAAGCCACTACCGAAACTCCATCAGCATCATATACGGTACAACGGTCATGCGCTCATACCGAAAGGATGAACACTATATGAACAAAACAGACCGGATGCTGGCGATCGTCATTGAGCTACAACGCTATGGCATGCGGCGAGCGGAAGATTTGGCAATGCAGTTTGAAACGAGTGTGCGCACGATTTATCGGGATGTGCAGGCGCTGAGTGAGGCGGGCATTCCTGTAATCGGTGCGCCGGGGATAGGGTATTCGCTGCTGGACGGGTATTTTCTGCCTCCGGTTAGTTTTACGGCGGAAGAAGCGGTGACGTTGCTCGTTGGTGCGGACTTTGTGCATATGCTACTGGATGCGGAATATGGGACGAAGGCGCGTCATGCGCAGAAGAAGATTGAAGCGATTTTAACGAAGCCGGTGCAGGACGAAGCGACGCGGGTACGCTCAGCGATTCGCTTGCTGCATGAGCGCATGGCAGGCACGACTGCACTAGACAAGGAGCGAATGGAGCCGCTGCGACGAGCGATTTTACATAAGCAAAGCGTACATTTTCATTATTTTAAAAGTTTATCTGAACCGGAGCAGTCACGGCATAGTGTACGCACGGTTGATCCGTATGGGTTGGTATTTACACAGGTGGCATGGATGTTAGTTGCCTTTTGCCATGAGCGGCAGGCGATTCGGCATTTTCGGCTATCACGTATGCGAGAGTTGACAGTGTTGGAGCAGACGTTTGAGGTGCAACCGGGTTTTGATCTGCATGCACGCAAATCGCTAGATGATCGTCATGTGCTCGTACAAATGCGCTTCGAAGCGTCTGTCGGAGCACAGGTGCAGGAGACCGGAAATTTCTATATGGAATCACTGGAACCTGATGACGACGGCTGGCTAGTGACGTTTCGGGTGCGACGCATCGAGGAGTTAGTACAATGGACGCTAAGCTGGGGAGCGGCTGTCGAAGTATTAGAGCCGGAATCGCTTCGCCAGCGACTGCGTGCAGAAGTTGAAAAGATGCATAAACGCTACTGACATAATGCTGTCAGTAGCGTTTTGTTATGCTGAATCCATCTTCCATATTGCCTATAAGGAGCTGGTTAAGCAATGAATAAAACGAAACAGGTAGCTGTCCATGAAGTATTACGCCGTTTGGAGCAAACGGTGAATGATTATGTGGAAACGTTGGAGCGTGTATCGCTAGCGCAATTGCTATGGAAACCTGCCGTAGATGAATGGTCGCTTGGTCAGATGCTAATGCATCTTATTCAATCTGCACAGGGAATGCAATTGGCTCATGTTCGGCATTGTTTGGCGGTAGCGGGGATGTATGTAACTGAAGCCGATTATGCCAAGATAGCAGCGGAGCATGCAACACGTATAGCAAATGTGCCAAAAACGCTGCAAGGTGAAGCATTATTTCAATATGGCAGTTTTCCCGCAGAGCGTATTCAAGTGCCGCCATCGCCGCAATATACGCCACTACAGCCGGACAATAAGCAGCAACTGATAAATGGGTTGCAGGAAACAGTTCGTCAGATGGTTGAAGTGGCGCCAGTTGTGACGGATGTGCGTGCACAGTGGCTGGCAAGATCAGCGGTGAATGGATGGGAAATCGACAGTATGGATGGCGAGGCAATAGATACTCTAGAGCAGAGGAAGTCAGCGTATGTTGAACAACATAGCGAAAGCTGTGCTGAACGTGCTGAGCTATCGCTACCAACTGCTACGCATCCGCGCTTAGGTGGACTGAACGCATGGGAATGGTTTTGGCTGGTAGAGATGCATTATCGTCATCATTTACATCAGCAACAGCGGTTGGAGGATAGCTGGAGGCAAGCGCATGCTTAAAGCGGACAAAGCCGTAAGAGATGCCGATACGTGTGAAGCGGATCAACATGCAAAAGATAGGAGCATGTATAAAGTTGATAAGCATGTGGATGTCAACATTAGGTGCAATAAGACATGCATGTGTAACGGCATTTGCATAATTACATCACCATCCTATTGGAACCGTGTCGTTTCACAAGCTCATGTACAGCGTGGGGTTGCAGGCAGATTTGCACAATTATGCTACGGTAAAGCGGCGCTTTTGCGTAAAATGAAGCAGGGCGATTGATTTGTGTATTATTTGCCGCGCACTGTGTTAAATAAAAAGGAATGCTCAAAATTTGTCCAACACTTTGGACTTATCTCCGTATACTTTATCCAGATGCTGTTCTCCCCAATAACAGAGCAAATCGAGTGCAGGCTTGAGTCCTCGTCCATATGCTGTCAGTTCGTAATCGACGCGGGGCGGGATTTCACCGTATACGTTGCGTAAAATAATATCGTCTTTTTCAAGCGCTCTGAGCTGGGTCGTTAGCATCTTTTGCGTAATTTCCGGAATAAGGCGGCGCAGCTCGGATGTGCGTTTGGAGCCGTTGATGAGATGGTAAATAATTAGCGGTTTCCATTTGCCGCCCATGACTTCGAGTGCAGCTTCAACGCCGACTTTGTACTTTTTGATAGGCTGCTGGTCATTTGGCTCGGTGTGGTCGGTCATAGTTAATTCCTCCTTTGCCAAGATTGGATATGGAGAGCGTATCGTTTGCCCTCGTACGGAACGAGGCGAGCGCTAGTGATGATCGATAGATGCGGATCGATTTGTGCGCTGCTCCTCGTCGCCACAATGCAAGTACTTGGATGTTCCTAACGTACATAAACGTGCCTATGGCACATCAAAGTGCGTACTTCCGCGTGTCTGTAACCATGTTTATAATAGCATCAGACACAGGGGAATGACTACTCTGCATATCCATTACAAAGCGAGGAATGATAACGCTATGAACGTATTGATTGTAGTTTCGCATCCAAGACCGGATTCATTGACTTTTCAAGCGGCAAACCGTTTGGCACAGGGACTGACAGACGCCGGGCATACGTATGAGCTATTGGATTTGCATGCGCTTGGTTTTGATCCGATTTTGCGGGGGATCGATGAGCCGGATATGACGGTGCAGCAGCAAACGTTTTCGCCGGAAGTGCAGCGGGAGATGCAGCGCCTCCAACAGCATGATGCGGTAGCGTTTGTATTTCCGCTCTGGTGGTGGCATTTGCCAGCAATGCTGAAAGGGTATATCGATCGGGTGATGAATAATGGTTTTGCTTATGGCGCCAATCAGCTTCATTTGCAGCAAGTTTTGTGGCTGACGCTGACAGGTGTATCACAGGCGCAGATGGATAAGCGCAATTACAGGGAAGCGATTACGCATTTGCTTAATGTTGGCATTGCCGATTATTGCGGAGTATCCAACTCCAAAGTGGAATTTTTGTATGAGACAGGCGGAATGGAGCCGGCACATTATGAGCGCTTGTTAGAACAGGCGTATCGCGCCGGGCTAGAATATGCGCAGGAGCCGGTGCGGGTGGAGGAGCGGCAGTAATAGCGCAGCAGTAAGTAGATGGGAGAGCTGTAAAAGTTCGAATCATCGTACTCATTTTGAGTAGCCTAAGTTAAATTAGACTGCTACACATGAATAAAACGATAGCAGCATGAATTATAAGCGATAGATAACAATAACAGCCCGCCAAATGAGAAGTTTGGTGGGCTTTATGCTTATATGCGCACAAATGGAAATGTACTTTTTTAGAACACGATCTTACTACATCAGATGATGTTATTGCACTAAACTTTCCACATCCGGCTGTAGTCGATGCCGCAAGCTGTACAACAGCCCCGCGCCAACGAGAAATGCTACCGTATCGGCGATGACAAGCGACCAGACGACACCGTGGAAGCCGTTTAGCTGATTGGCTACAAACAGCACCGGAATAAGCGTTACCCCTTGAATGACCGACATGATCAATGCCGCCGTACCTTGCCCGGTCGCCTGGAAAATGCCCATAAACAACGTCGTTATCCCGGTAATGAACAGCGATAGAAAGGTTACATGCAAAATATAACTGCCCATCATAATCAACTGTGGATCGCTCGTAAACAACCCGATCAGATGATCCGCTACGAGGTAGACGACGATACCAAACACGATCGCAAGCGTCACGATCGTTTTAATCGTAAAATGAATCGTCTGCTTCATCCGCACGATGTTGGCAGTGAATGAAAAGGCGATTAATGGCACGACCCCTTCACATAACCCCATTAGCACAAACTCTGGAAATTGCATCAGGCGCGATGAAATGCCATACGCCGCCACCGCCCGATCGCCATATTCAATCAGAAAATAGTTAAACATGAGCGACATCGCCCCCAAGAAAACGCTCATAACAAACACCGGTGTGCCGATTTTGCATACATTGCTCATTATTTCCTTGCTCGCTTTAAATGAGCGAATCGAGATGGTCAGAAACTGACTGCGGTAACCGAGATGGTACGTGTACAAAGCGCTGCCGATCAAATTGGAGGCAGCCGTCGCCGTCGCCACACCGATTACGCCCCAATGCAGCACGAAGATGGCAACCGCATCGAGCAATACGTTCATGATCACACTCACAATCATGCCCACCATCGAGGTAATTGCTGAGCCTTCAGAACGCACGATATTTTCAAGGCTAAAAAATAAGATTACAAATGGCGAGCTGAGCAGCATAACCGTTACATATTGTTTCGTATAACCAAATGATTCTGGCGTAGCGCCGAGGCTGGCGACAATGTTGTTAATAAGCGGTAAGCCTGCCAATATGACGAGCATGCCCAGCAGCAAGCTGCTATAAAAAGCGAATGAGGAGACATGCTTTACATCTTCATATCGTTTTTCGCCGAGCAGACGGGAAATAAACGTACCGCCGCCCATACCGATCAAATTGCCAAGTGCCATAATGACAGCCAGCAACGGTAATGTTAGCGCAAGTGCGGTTAGCATCGCGGTGTTGTGCAGCGTGCCGAGAAAGTAGGCGTTTAAGATTGAATAAATGACACTCATCGATGTGCCGAGCATAATCGGGAGCGCAAAATAGGCGACAGATCGGGCAATCGGAGCTTTTTCAAAATAATGCAAGTTGGCGGTATCCATCGTATCACTGCTTTCTGTTGGTAATGTGAAGCATCGCGTATAAAGTGACCCAAGTGACGGTAAGTGTTCATAAAGCTATGAAAGAAATGGCTCGTTATGAAGCGGATGTAGAGGGATGCAGCTACATAAACTGTCACGCTAATGTATCGCTGCAATCGCTTCATAATTGACAACAGTAATAAAAACGATCATTCGATGCTAATCTAACACTGTTAGTTTGTGCCTTACAGTGTTAGATGTTATCATGAGCATAGCCAAATGTAAAGTATAAACTTACAGTGTTAGATAAAATGCAAATTAAAGGATGAGCCCGTATGAAAAAACAACAGCCTCAAATTTCGGAGGAAAAGATTTTGGAAGCATCCTGGGAGCTGCTCGGTACAGATGGGATCGAAAAATTAAGTATGCGGCGCCTTGCCGAGCGGCTTGGTATTCAGGCACCTTCGCTGTATTGGCATTTTAAAAGCAAACAGCATTTGTATCAGGGACTGGCGAGTCAAGTGTCCAAAACGATTGTGGAACAATGTAGCGGCAATGGCGATTGGAAGGATCGATTAAGCGAGCTGGCAATCACGATGCGGCAGGTGCTGAATCGTTATCCATGCTCAGCGCAGATCATGATGATGACGATGCCGTCCGATCCGGACATTATTCGGTTTATGAACTATATGTTAGGTTGCGTAGAGGATACGCCGCTGGAAGCGGAACAAAAAATGCAAGTGGTGACGACGCTGCTAAATTATGTACTCTTTTTCGTGATGGATCATTACCAGCATATGCGTGCGGTCGAAGCGATTCCCGAGCAGCAGCACTCCACATTGGAGCAGGAATTGCTACACACGATGGATACGATGCGTGTAGAAGATAGCTTTTTGTTTCGGCGTATGTTTACGGATCAATTGTTTGAGCTGATGGGTTCGGATCAGTCGTTTGCATTTGGTTTGCGTGTCGTTTTGTTAGGGATTGAGCAAGTGGTTGCGGAGCAGGGGCAGCAGCAGTGACATGGTGAACTAGTGTTGGGCGTATTTTCAAACTGTTTTACAGACAACTTGATGGGGTTGGTGTTTATTAGGCTATGCTGTTTTGTAACTCATTTCATTTTTGAAACGTAATGATGTTGATCGATGAAATGACGAGGGTTTGAAGGCACTGCCTAGTGGAGCAGAATCAAGATGCGGAATCATGACAAATTGCTGGATGTATAAAATAGTTCAGCGATCAAAGGAGCGATTCGGATGACTACGAACGATATGGCGACTCGGCTTGCAGCGATTCAGCGTAAATTGGAGCAGGTTAAAGCGAACGACACCGAGTTTACGGAATTCGGTTCCGCTTCGCATCAATATACGATGCAACCGCCGCTGGAGCGAGCGGAATTGGAACGGTGGCAGGCTATGCACGGCATAACGCTACCGGAACCGTTTGCCTGTTTTTTGCTGACGATTGGTAATGGTGGAGCCGGGCCGTATTATGGCATCTATACGCTCGCTCAAGCGACTGCTTATACCGAACCGGACGCATTATCTTTGCCGGCTATATTGCGTCCGCGGATGCCCAAAGCGGAATGGAATGAGTTGATTGCCCCGCTCATCGCGGATGATAACATTTCCGATGAGCAATACGAACAGGTGAAAAGTGAGCGATTAGGCGGTATGCTGTGCATCGGTACACAAGGGTGCGATTATGATATGTATCTCGTGCTGGACGGGCAATATCGTGGTAGATTGGTGTATACGAACGATTTTTATGAGGATACTCCATTTTTCTTTGTATATGACGATCATTTTGTGGACTGGTATGAACGCTGGTTGGATGAAATTATACTCGATTATGATCGCAGTTGGTTTGGTAGCCGGATGCCTGGGGATGAAGCAACATTGTTAGCGGCGTATGAACAGACGACAGATACGGCTATGCAAGCTGAAGTGCTGGATGCGCTGTTTAAATTTAAAATGATATCGGCGGACGGATTAGCATTTTTGCATACGCTGGCAGTGCGTGATGCTGCTTATGATGCGGCAGTCCGTCAGCAGCGTTTAATTGCCATTCGTTTAATTTGTAAAAGTGCGCCGCCGCAAGGTAAGCCTTATGTCATTGCATTGTTACAGTCCGATGATGCGGATGAGCTGCTGAGCGGTTTGCAGATCGTCTATCATACGCGTGAACGCTGGAATACAGCGGAGTTTGTGCCGATTATTGTGCAGCAACTGCACCGAATCGATAACGCGGAAGCGCTACGTTATGCAGGGTACAGTCTGGATGGACAAGCAGGCGTAATGTTGCGCGATTTCTCCACTGCATTGCTTAGTCGGGATGAACAGTTACAGTTGGCGGCGATTTATGCGACCAAAGATTGTCCTGACAAACTTGCTGACATCCAGCTAGTGGAGCAACTATTGGCTGACGCTTCGCCACAGATTCGGCACCAAATTGTGCTATATTGGGGCATGATTGCCGATGAACGTTTACTGCCGTATTATGCCGAGCTGTGGCAGCAGTATCGGAATCAGCCGACAGTTAGCGAGAAATTGCAGCACGGATTGCAGCAGCTTGGCTTGCCGGCGGATTATTGGGAGCGTCAGCGTTAATTTTGCATAGACGGCTTGTAACATATCGATCGCAAATGAAGGCATATACGCTAACGGATCGCTGCGAATCGTGCAAGCTGTTATGCTCGTTGATCTGCTTGAAAGATCGCTGCGAATCCGTATGTTATTTGCGTAAAAGATAACAGAAAGTACGCTCTCCAATGTGCTATCATCTGCTCTTATAGTCTGTAGGATAATATGAAGGGTGGAAAATATAGCCGATCAGTGAGCGTATACGCTGTATAGCCTGTTCGTACATTATCCGCAAACATAACAGATGTAAACGAACCTTTTCCCGGCAGTCTGGCTGGGGAAAGGTTATTTAGCATGCAGTTTACGTCAACGGGTTACTGAGGCGTAAACTTGAAATGTAGGTTGGGAGAGATTTACAATAGATATACGACATCATTGTGGATATGAAATGTCCAGTTTGAAATGATGGATGATGAGCTGTCATAGATTCGTAATTCATTCGTTTGATCGTATGGTCAAATGAAGTGCGCAATAAGGAGGTTGAGCATTTGAAATTTAATCCGAGCTTGGAGCAGGCGATCTGTTTACTCGTTTTGCTCGCTACACAGCAGCCGGGTGTGCCATTATCCTCGGATCGGGCGAGCGATATTCTTGGTGTATCCCGTTCTTATTTTCGCAAAATTACGCGCAAGTTAGTGTTGCAAGGCATCGTCCGTTCAGCACCTGGTAATAATGGCGGGCTATCGCTTGGACGGGCGCCTGCTGAAATTACGTTGTTACATGTGATCGAAGCGATGGAAGGTGAGCTGTCATTGTATGCAGATGGTGGCGTGATGCGCAATATTTTTCAAGATGGTACGTATGTGGAGCGCGGCGTCGAGCTGCTAAATGATGTGTTCGCTGGTGCGGATGGGCTGCTCAAGCAGTATTTTTCCGGTTTTACACTAGCGAGCATGATGGAGCAATCGATGGGCAACGACCATTCTACACTGAATTGGAATACGACCACACTGCGCGAGTGGCTGAACAATGCAGGCATTCGCTTGTCTTAATGGATCGGTAAACTAACACTGACATATATGCATCATTAATCGGGAGGTACGAACAACATGGAAAAAAATACATCGATTCCGCAATCCAAAACGTATGGGCCGCTGGGCAGTATTCCGCTTATTGATCGTGATACCCCTTCAATTTCGCTCGGTGAGCTGGCGCATCAGTATGGGCCGATTTATCGGTTTGAGCATATGGGTGGGCATTCCGTCCTGATTGTGACAGGGCAGGAGCTGATGAAAGAGCTTGAGGATGAGCAGCGTTTTGATAAAAGTATCGGCGGCTCATTGGAAAAAGTACGTGATTTTACCGGCGATGGGCTGTTTACAAGTCGTACGGACGAACCGAACTGGCGTAAGGCACACAGCATTTTGATGCCTGCGTTCAGTCAGCAGGCGATGAAAGGCTATCATAGTATGATGGCGGATATCGCGCTGCAACTTGTGCAAAAATGGGCAAGGCTAAACCCGGATGAAGCGGTTAATGTGCCGGAAGATATGACACGGTTAACGCTCGATACGATCGGTCTGTGCGGGTTTAATTATCGGTTTAATAGCTTTTACCGTGAGGAAGCGAATCCGTTTATTCAAAGTATGGTGCGTGCGCTCGATGAAGCGATGCATGCAACGACCCGTTCACCGCTGCAAAGCAAGCTGATGGTCGCTAAACGCAAACAATACAAGCATGATATCGAATCGATGTTTTCGCTCGTCGACAAAATTGTTGCCGATCGTCAGCAGCAGGGCGATCACGGCGAAACCGATCTGCTCGCACGGATGCTCAATGTGGCTGATCCGGAAACCGGCGAGACGCTCGATAATGAAAATATTCGCTACCAGATGATTACGTTTCTAATTGCCGGGCATGAAACGACGAGTGGATTGCTGTCATTTGCGACCTATTTTCTGCTGAAAAATCCGGCTGCACTTGCCAAAGCAAGAGAGGAAGCGGAACGTGTCATCACCGGCGATGTACCGACGTATCAGGAAGTGTTGCAATTACCGTATATCCGTATGGTGCTGAACGAATCGTTGCGGTTATGGCCAACAGCGCCAGGTATCGGTCTGTATGCCAAAGAAGATACAATTATCGGCGGCAAATATGCGATTGCCAAAGGCGATGAAATTCGCGTCATTTTGCCGGAGCTGCATCGTGACCGGGAAGCATGGGGCGATGATGTCGAACAGTTCAAACCGGAGCGTTTCGCTGATCCGGCTAAAGTGCCAAGTCATGCGTACAAGCCGTTTGGCAACGGGCAACGTGCATGTATCGGGATGCAGTTTGCACTGCATGAAGCGGTGCTCGTGCTGGGGATGATATTGAAGCATTTTGAGCTGGCGTTTAACGGCAATTATGAGCTGAAGATCAAACAGACGCTCACGCTCAAACCGGATCGATTTACGATTAAAGTCAAATTGCGCAGCGATCATCTGCCAGCGTTTGGAGGTGCCGAAGCCAATGTAGCGGCTACCGCAATAGGCACAGACAAGCAGCAGAGCGTTACAGCGGAACGAGTAGGTGCGTTAAGCGGACTCAATGATCGACCACTGTTAGTACTGTACGGCTCCAATATGGGCACATCAGAGTCGATTGCCCGTTCGCTCGCAGACACCGCCAGTTTGCACGGGGTGCGCAGCGAGGTGGCAGCGCTCAATGATCGTGTTGGCAATTTGCCGCGCGAAGGTGCGTTGCTAATCGTCGCTTCATCGTACAATGGCAAGCCGACGACCAATGCCGTACAGTTTCTGCAATGGCTTGACAATGCAGATGAGGGCGAGTTGGAAGGTGTTACTTATGCCGTATTCGGCTGTGGTGATCATAACTGGGCGAGCACGTATCAGCAGGTGCCACGTATGATCGACGAGCAGATGGAGCAAAAGGGTGCGAAACGCTTTTCCGCTCGCGGTGAAGGCGATGCTAGCGGTGATTTTGAAAAGCAATTGGACGATTGGAAGCAAACGATGTGGGCGGATGCAATCGAAGCGTTTGGGCTGCGATTTAACCGGGATGCCGAGCAGGAACGCGCTGCGCTTAGCTTGCAGTTTGTGAGCAATGTGGCGGAGACGCCGCTCGCTTCGTCGTATGAAGCGGTGTATGCTACTGTGCTGGACAATCGTGAATTGCAGCAAGCGGGCAGCGGACGAAGTACACGCCATATTGAGCTACAGTTGCCGGATGATATGGAATACCATGAAGGCGATCATCTGGGCGTGCTGCCGCACAATCCGGCAGAGCTAGTACAGCGTGCGCTGCGGCGCTTCGGGTTGCAAGCGAGCGATCAGGTCGTGTTGACCGCCAGCGGCTGGAGTGCAGGCCATTTGCCGCTGGATCGTCCGGTACGTTTGCAGGAGCTGCTCACATCAAGCGTTGAATTGCAGGAACCCGCTAGCCGGGCGCAATTGCGTGAATTAGCAGCTTACACCGTCTGTCCGCCGCATAAACGCGAGCTGGAGCAATTGCTGCAAGAAGAACAATATTATAGCGAAGTGCTGTACAAACGGGTAACGATGCTTGATTTGCTGGAAAAATATATGGCGTGCGAAATGCCGTTTGAACGCTTTTTGGAGTTGTTGCCTGCATTGAAGCCACGTTACTATTCGATTTCCAGTTCACCAAAACAAACGCCGGAGCGGGTGAGCATTACGGTCGCTGTCGTAAATGCACCTGCCCGCAATGGATCAGGCACATACAAAGGTATCGCCTCCAATTATCTTGCTGAACGCACGCCGCAGGAGCAAATTCTCGTGTTTGTACGCACACCAGAATCCGGTTTCCAATTGCCGCAAGACCCGCAGGTGCCGCTCGTAATGGTAGGACCGGGTACAGGGGTAGCACCGTTCCGTGGTTTCCTGCAAGCGCGAGCCGCTTTGCAGCAGCAAGGGCAAGAGCTGGGCGAAGCGCATCTGTATTTTGGCTGCCGAAATGCGGCGGATTTCCTGTATCGCGACGAATTGGAGCACTATGCACAACAGGGCATCGTCAGCTTGCATACCGCTTTTTCACGTGAAACGCCAGAGCAGAAAACGTATGTACAACATCTAATGGCGCAAAATGCTGAGCAAATTATGGATGTGCTGCACGAGCGCGGCGGAATGTTGTACATTTGCGGAGACGGCACACGTATGGCACCCGATGTGGAACAAGCGCTACGAACCGCTTATCAGTCGCGTTATGGCAAAGATGAGCAAGAAGCTGCGGTTTGGCTGGATAGGCTACAACAGCAGGGGCGGTATGCTAAAGATGTGTGGGCTGGCGTGTAATTGGGCTGAGGCTACGTATTCTAGATGTAGATTAGATTAATATGAATAATGAAGCAAACCCCATAGAAACAATCATATATGTACAACAGATATGTACAACAGGGAGTCGTAAGTTTGCGGCTCTCTGTTGTCTTTTGTATGCCTGGTATTGTTTTGCCAAAGACCTGAATCGGTTCGTGCATCTGTAGTATGATGGATAACATCAACAACATTGAAGAAAGCAGGACTTTATCTATGACAGAACAATTGAATCAACGGCAACGGTATCGTTTTAGCGAGGCGCCTATTTGGCAGCTGTTGCGGACGTATTATGAGCGGCATGGTCTGGACGCTTGGCGCAATGATCAAGTGCCGCAATATGTAACGAGCAATCCGATGATTGCGGCGGCGTATGTGGATATGATCGTTGCCTTTTTGCTTGATCGCAAGCAGCAAGGAGGGGCGCAGGAAACGATCTATATCGTGGAAATTGGGGCAGGTGCTGGGCGCTTAGCTGCTCATATGCTGCATGAATTATGTCGGGTACGTGATGAAGTGGTGGAGGATTTGCCGTCATTTTGTTATGTGATGACCGATTTGGCAGCGGACAATGTGGCTGCTTGGCAGCAGCATCCGGCGCTGCAAACGTATATCGCACAAGGGGTGCTTGATTTTGCCTGTTTTGATGCATTGTCAGATACGGAGCTAACGCTTGCGGTGAGTGGTCATCCATTACGTGCAGGCGGATTGCAGGAGCCGATCGTACTCGTTGCAAATTACTTTTTTGACAGTTTGCCGCAGGAATTGATCCGGCTTGATCATGGGCAGGTGTATGAAGCGGAGGTGGAGCTGGACGAGTTGGCAGCGCCTGAGTTTGCGTTAGGGACGGCTGAGCATCGTGATGTGGACAATGAGCAGCATATGCACGAACAGGCTACGATGTCCGCTGAAACGAACATCATCGATACAACTTCCATAACCGATCGATCCGACATAGTGAACGAAACGGATAAGGCAATAGACGATCATTTTACGTACACCGGGCTAAGTTATACGTATCGTCATACACCGGCATATGAACAGCCTGATCATCCGTATGCCGATTTGTTGACGCTGTATCGGGAGCAATTGGAAGATGCGTATGTGTTGTTGCCGCTAGTTAGCATCGATTGTTTGCAGCGTTTAAATGCTTTGTCGACGGCGGGCTTTGTGCTCATTACCGCTGACAAAGGAGAGCATTTGCTGGATAGCTGGAATTTGGAAGAACCGCCCCAGCTTACGTTAAATGGTGGCGGTGGATTTTCGCTTAATGCAAATTATCATGCGATCGGCTATGTGTTCCAGCAGCAAGGGGCGCAAATTATGTTTCCACGGCATCATTATAACGGCATTAATGTAGGCTGTATGCTACATGTGGCACAGCCGCGCCGTTATTCCGGTTTACGCTTGGCATACGATCGGGCGGTGGCGCGCTTTGGACCGGATGACTTTTATAGTTTGAAGCAGTGGATGGATGAACGAATCGATGAGCTGGAATTGCCGCAATGGCTCGCTTTTTGGCGGCTAGGCAATTATGATGCGGAATTTTTTATTCAGAGTACGGAGCGCATTTCGCTGCTGCTGCCGGAAGCGAGCGATGAGGAAATGCTTGATTTGCTGCACGGAATTAGACGGATGTGGTCGTCTCATTATGCGATGGCACAGCGTTATGATCTGGCGCTCGATACAGGACTGGTGCTGTTCGAGATGGAGCGGTATGAGGAAGCACGCAGCTATTTGGAACAATCGATCGCAGAGGAGCAGGACGATGTGGTCGCGACGGTATTTTACTGTCTGGCGATCTGTTGTCTGGAGCTTGGAGCAATGCAGCAGGCAAGCGATTATTTGGAACGGTTATTGCAGATGGAACCGCAGCATGAGGAAGCGCTCGGATTGATTGAGGCATTGCAGGCTGACGATGCGGACGATGAGACAGATTGAGCTTTCATAGCGCATCGATCGGGCGGAATGGATCAGCATATCAGTTTTATGTATCGTTTGCATTCGAAAAATAGGTTGCTGTTATCATTAATCAGACCGCATCTACGTATGACGGTCTTTTTTCATACTGTTTATGTGGGATTGATTAGGTGCGCATAGATCAATCGCCCCGGAATGAGCATGTAGCAGCACTTCATATCGTCATTTACATACTTGTACGTACATATAATGATATCGTTAACAAATATCGTATAAAATACAACAACAGTTATAGCATCGATGTTATTATCCCTTTATTTTACGCCAATTTACGTCTATTATAGTTCATCATTGCAGTCGTTCAAAAGCTCATCCTTGCTCCTAAATAACATGCCTCCAACACCTTTATTAACCTTGTAACGATAACCTTTAGCTAAAATTGACAAATGTACGTACAATAACTATACTGAAATTGTTGATTGAAAAGAAAGCGCATTCTTTTGGAAGCTAGATAATATGAACGATATGAACGCGGAAGCGGGAGCGCTCCATCCAAAGCAATTTGCGCCAGATGGAGTATACACTGACCGTGCTCTGCAATGAAAAACGGGATTGGGGAAAGGAGTCACACGATCATGAGTGATAGGAGTGCAAAAGATGTTATCACTAGCGGAGCTGCTGCGCTTGGTATCGAATTCGGATCGACCCGCATTAAGGCGGTGTTGATCGACAAGCAATTTGAGACGATTGCATCGGGCAGCTATGAATGGGAAAACCAGTTAAAAGACGGCTATTGGACATATGACCGGGACATTATCATCACAGGCATGCAGACCGCTTACCGTGAATTAAAGCAAGATGTGCAGCAGCGTTATGGTGTGACATTACGGCAGATCGGTTCGATCGGCTTTTCAGCGATGATGCACGGTTATATTGCACTGGATGCCGAGGGCGAGTTGCTCGTTCCTTTCCGCACCTGGCGCAATTCGACGACAGGTGCAGCAGCGCGTGAATTAACCGAATTGTTCGGGTTTAACATTCCGGAACGCTGGAGTATTGCACATCTGTATCAGGCGATTCTAAATGATGAACCTCATGTCGCTCTGCTCGCTTCCATCACTACATTGTCCGGTTATATTCATTCATTGCTGACCGGAGAGCGTGTGATCGGCATCGGTGACGCTTCCGGTATGTTCCCGATTGAAGATGCCAGCCATGCATATCATCCAGCGATGATCGAGCAATTTCATAACCATATCGCTAGCAAAAATTATCCGTGGACACTAGTGCAGTTATTGCCGACGATTCGGCTTGCTGGCGAACAGGCAGGCGAGTTGACCGCAGCAGGCGCTGTTTTGCTTGATCCGGATGGCGACTTGCAAGTTGGCATTCCATTTTGCCCGCCGGAAGGTGATGCCGGTACCGGTATGGTAGCGACGAACAGTGTGCGTAAGCGCACCGGTAACATCTCGGTCGGTACATCTGTATTTGCGATGATCGTACTCGAACATGAGCTGTCACGCGTCTATCCCGAAATCGATATGGTCACTACACCGGACGGCAGCCCGGTCGGTATGGTACATGCTAACAACTGTTCCAGCGATCTGAACGCCTGGATGGGCTTGTTCCGTGAATTTGCGGTGGCGATGGGCTATGAAAGCGATCCGTCCAAGCTGTTTAGCGTATTGCTGAACAAAGCGCTGGAAGCCGATCCGGATGGCGGCGGTTTGCTAAGCTATGGTTATTATTCCGGCGAAAATATTACCGGTTTGGAACATGGACGACCATTATTCGTCCGTACACCGGAAAGTCGGTTTAACCTCGCCAACTTTATGCGTACCCATCTGTTCACCGCTTTTGGTGCACTCAAGCTCGGTATGGATATTTTGACGGAACAAGAGCGGGTCGCGATCGATTCGGTGCTTGCGCATGGCGGTCTGTTCAAAACGCCTGTTGTCGGTCAGCGTATCGTGGCGGCAGCGCTGAATGTGCCGGTATCGGTTATGTCGACGGCAGGTGAAGGCGGAGCATGGGGAATGGCATTGCTCGCTTCGTATGCGGTCGATCGTGAACCGGGGCAGTCGCTTGCCGATTTCTTGGAACAACAGGTGTTTAGCGGCGTATCGGCAGAGCGGATCGAGCCGGACGCGGCGGATGTGGACGGATTTGGCAGCTTTATCGAACGGTATCGTCAAGGGCTGGCGATTGAACGCGCAGCGGTTGAACATCTGAGCTGAAACGGAGGCATCCAATATGTTAGAGCAACTGAAAGAGCAAGTATATGAAGCGAATTTGGAACTGCCCAAACACGGGCTGGTTAAATTTACATGGGGCAATGCCAGCGCGGTCGATCGCGACAGCGGCTTGTTCGTTATTAAACCGAGTGGTGTAAGCTATGACCGTATGAAGCCGAGCGATATGGTCGTCGTTGATTTGGACGGCAATGTAGTGGAAGGCGATATGCGTCCGTCTTCGGATACGGCGACCCATGCGGTGTTGTACAAACATTATGAGCAGATCGGCGGCATTGTGCATACGCACTCGACTTGGGCAACGATCTGGGCGCAAGCGGGGCTAGATGTGCCGGTAATGGGCACAACGCATGCGGATACATTTTATGGTGCCGTGCCATGCGCACGCTTTCTAACACAGGCGGAAATCGACCGTGGTTATGAAGCGGAGACAGGCAATGTCATTATCGAGACATTTGAGCAGCGCGGGCTGGATGTGATGGCGATTCCGGCGGTGTTGCTGCACGGACATGCTCCTTTCACATGGGGCAAAGATGCACAGTCAGCGGTCGTGAATAGCGTCGTACTGGAAGAAGTGTGCAAAATGAATCTGTATGCGCGCCAGCTAAACCATTTTGCCAAAGAGCTGCCGCAAGGCATTCTGGATAAGCACTATTTGCGCAAGCATGGGAAAGATGCGTATTACGGGCAGAAATAACGTTATACAGTATGGATGCTGTAAGCGTACAAAGCAGTGCCTAAATGACATCGTATATGTGCATGCCGATCGATTGGCGTTTGCAAATGCTTGATGTACGGTACGAATGAATCGGGGCAAACGGATAGCACGAGTACGTATGCAGCGCATCGTTGATGTTCGTGTTGCAATTCCAGTAGTAACGATAGATTGAAAACGGCGGGTATTACCAAACCTAGCCATACCTAATAATCCGAAAAGAGGATGATAAGCATGACAGCAACAGCAGCGAAACAATTTTGGTTTGTTGTAGGTTCACAGCATTTGTATGGAGAAGAAGCGCTCGGACAAGTAAAAGCTAACGCGCAAAAAATTACCGATGCGCTAAATGCAAGCGGTGTGCTGCCGTATCCGCTCGTATTGCAAGAGCTTGCCGTCAGTGCAGAAGCGATCACAAACGTGATGAAAGAGATCAACTACCGTGATGAAGTAGCCGGAGTGATCACTTGGATGCACACTTTCTCACCTGCGAAAATGTGGATTCGTGGCACGAAGCTGTTGCAAAAGCCATTGCTGCATCTTGCGACACAATATAACGAAAGCATTCCGTGGTCTACGATCGATATGGACTTTATGAACTTGAATCAAGCGGCACACGGCGACCGTGAATATGGCTTTATTAATGCACGCTTAGGCAAACAAAACAAAATCGTGGTCGGTTACTGGGAGCGTCCAGAAGTACAGCAGCAAATTGCGGACTGGATGGATGTGGCGGTTGCTTACAATGAGAGCTTTAACATTAAAGTTGCCCGGTTTGGCGACAATATGCGCAATGTTGGCGTAACGGAAGGTGACAAGGTAGAGGCGCAAATTCAGTTTGGCTGGACGGTCGATTATTTTGGCATCGGTGATCTGGTCAAAGAGATTAGCGATGTGACCGAACAAGAAATCGACAAGCTAATGGCGGAGTACAAAGAGCTGTATGACTTTGATTACGGCGATTATGAGCAAAGCGCCTGGGAAGCAAGTGTGCGTGTGCAGGCAAGCTACGAAATTGCGCTCAAGCGTTTTCTCGATCGCGGCGGCTATAGCGCGTTTACGACTAACTTTGAAGACCTGTACGGCATGAAACAATTGCCAGGTTTGGCGGTACAGCGTCTGATGGCACAAGGCTACGGCTTTGCTGGTGAAGGTGACTGGAAAACAGCCGCGCTTGATCGCCTGCTGAAAGTGATGAGCCATAACCAAAATACCGGCTTTATGGAAGATTATACGTACGAGCTGGCAGCGGGACAGGAAGCGATTTTGCAATCGCATATGTTGGAAGTTGATCCATCGCTGGCGGCAAACAAACCGAAAGTTGTCGTTTCCCCGCTCGGTATTGGCGATCGTGAAGACCCGGCACGCCTTGTGTTTGACGGTAAAGCAGGCGAAGGTGTCGTCGTATCGATGGCGGACTTTGGCACCCATTACAAACTGCTTATTAACGAAGTGTCTGCATTTGAACCAACCGTGCCAGCACCAAAGTTGCCTGTAGCACGCGTGCTATGGAAGGTAAAACCAAGCTTCCAAGATGGCGTACGCGCATGGATCGAAAATGGCGGCGGTCACCATACGGTCGTATCGTTGAACTTGACGACCGATCAGATCGTAACGTATGCCAAGCTGGTCAATCTGCAATATGTCGTGATTAAGTAATATGTATACACAGTCATTACGTCGTCATCGCTAGCATACGGCGTACATGCAGCATATCGGTAATGTATATGTATATGTATATGTATATGTATATGTACAATGTTTGGCGCTGAAGATGACAAGTAAAGCGCATCGTTACAGCCGAAATGAAATAGCGTGACGCAAATAGGGATGCCTGTCAAAATGGGTGTCCTTATTTGCTGTATATCGCTTGTCGTATGGATCGTTTTTTCGACAAATCGTCCTGCTTTAGGATGATCGTATAAGGAATGATCGGTAGGCTGCTAGCTATTGAGAAAGCAGCTGCATATTCAATATTAACAATAAGGCGCTACCATTCAAACATGGTGTCCCAGCCGCTACGTCCAACAACAAATTCAACGACACGTCCTACAGCCGAGCGTCTGCTTCGA
Organism: Paenibacillus campi; assembly: GCF_034659835.1. Taxonomy (NCBI): domain Bacteria; kingdom Bacillati; phylum Bacillota; class Bacilli; order Caryophanales; family Paenibacillaceae; genus Paenibacillus; species Paenibacillus campi. The sequence goes on along the minus strand of NZ_JAXSQZ010000006.1, from coordinate 256,731 downwards.
CGGTTAGTAGTATGCGACCAATGTTGTAACACTTAGCGGTGGCAAATTACACGAATCACACGCCTGACCACAATATTTATGTATATGCTGTTACCGTCGTGCACGATTGGGTAAAAACGGAAAAAGAGCCAAAGGAGGAACAGCATGTTATATGTCCATGCAAAAGCAAAGCTAGTCCTGTCTGCGCTGTTGCTTGCCCTGCCGTTGTCTGCCTGTGCTACCGAACGTGAAGCGATGGAAACCGGAACGGAAACGACGTTGCAAGAGGAGGTACGGCAGCCAGTAATGGCGGCGGAGCGCACAACAGCAACGAATTCTGGTGTGAGCGGTAATGTCGATTTGGTCGATTCGTTGCAAGGCGGCTATACCGAGCTAGCAACTGGTTTGGATATCCCGTGGTCGCTGCAATTTGCTGGTGATACCGTGTACATTACCCAGCGTGGCGGCGGTATTGTACAAGTAAAAGACGGTAAACAAACCGTACAAAAAGTACAGACGAGCAAGCCGCTGCGTGTCGTTGGCGAAGCAGGCTTGACCGGGCTTGTGCTTGATCCTGATTTTGCCAATAACCGCAGCGCTTATATTTACCATGCGTACACGCAAAACGGCAAAGGCATGAACCGAATCGTCAAAATAAAGCTGACCAATGGTGTCTGGAAAGAACAAAAGGCGCTGCTTGAAGGCATTCCGGGCGGACGCATTCATGAAGGTGGACGACTTGCTTTTGGACCGGACGGATTGCTGTACAGCACTTCCGGCGAAACGGGACAGCGTGAACTGTCGCAAGATCGCTCCAGTCTGGGCGGCAAAATTTTGCGGATGACCAAAGACGGCAAAGTGCCTAAAGATAATCCGTTTGCCAATTCGTATGTGTATGCGTACGGATTGCGCAACTCGCAAGGGCTTGCCTGGACGTCCAATGGTACATTATATGCGTCAGATCATGGCCCAAGCGGCGCACCGATTCCAGGGGGCGGCACCGACCGTACCGGATTGGATGAGATCAATATTATTAAAAAAGGCGCCAATTATGGTTGGCCGAAAGTGATGGGTACACAGACAGCCAAAGGTATGACCGCTCCGATCTATGTAGCCGGTGCGCGTGCAATCGCACCGTCCGGCATTGCCGTGACACCGGAAAATACGATTCTGGTGGCGACGCTGGCAGGCGAAAGCTTAAAGCTATTCGATCCATCTACCCGCCAAATGACGAATATATTAACCGATGTGGGGCGTGTGCGTGATGTGGCGGTGCATAACGGGCATATTTATGTGCTGACTAATAACACAGCTCGCGGTTCGGCGGCAGACAATGATGATCGGTTGTTAAAATTGAAATAGGTTGGCAAAACGGAATGGCGAATACATCACAATTAAATCGTCTAAAGCGCTTAAATTATGAATTTATACACATATAGTAGTGCTTTGACCGCATTAAATAAGCAGTTTGATCGTGCAGAGTAGAGATGTTTTTAGACTACGATTCCAGTGTATCTTTCATAGGATGTAGTCAATTAGATATTGAATTTAAGCTGGTCAAGCTAGGGCGTGTACGCAAACGCGTAGGCTGCTCCACCGCGCTAGGTTTGCGTACACGCCCTAATAGCTTCTATATAAGCGACAAATAAGTTGCTACGATGCTACAATCGCTAGGCTAAAATATAGAAAAACGTTGTACATGATGTTGACTGTTATCCATAATCATCTACAGCAGGCAGTGCCCGTAAAAAGCAACGGGAACTGTCTATTTATGTGTGCAGCAGCAGTTTTAAATGTAGGCTGATAGAAGCGCGAGATGAATTTGCATAAGAAAAGAGAAGTTTTAATACTCGTTTTTATTTGGCATTTCGCGCCATGAACGAGTATACTACAATTATATTGTACGGACATTAGAGCAGTAACGGGCTAAAGTGGATGCTTGTGCTTGCAGCTTGATCGGCTGTGTATTTGTAGCTAGATGTCCAATACAGACAACGACCGCTAGCAGGCTGTTCTGATGGATAGGTAGGCGCTAAGCTATATTTTCATAAAATAAATTGAAAGCGTATTCAGTCACAAAACGTGCAAAGGAGTTGTTACTCATGCTGATCTACAATGCTGCCTCCGATGTGTCCCAACCACAAGATCATCATCGGCTGGAACATATTCCGGCTCATGATCCGTTTGTGCTGGCGGATGCAAATACACAAACGTATTATTTGTACACAGGTGGTATGCCGGATTTGCATGGAATGGATCGTTATGGTGTACTGCTGTACAAAAGCAATGACCTGGAGCGATGGGCGGGACCGTATATCGTATTTGAGATTCCAGACACGAGCTGGGCACATCCGCAGCATGGCGCATGGGCACCGGAAGTGCATGCATATAAGGGACGCTATTATTTGTTTGTAACATTGCATCATGAAGGGCGATCATTGGAAGGCGAGCCGATTCAAGGTTATACGAAGCATTGGCGCAGTACGGTTATAGCGGTGAGTGATACACCGGAGGGACCATTCGAGCTGCTGCATGAGGAGCATCCGCTATTGCCGGAAACGATGATGACGCTGGATGGTACGCTATATATTGATGAACAGCAGCAACCGTGGCTCGTTTACTGTCATGAATGGGTGCAGACAATCGATGGGACGATCGAAGCGATACGGCTACAGGAAGATTTGTCGGCAGTGGTAGGTGAGCCGATAACATTGTTTAGCGGTTCGGCAGCGCCGTGGCTGTCTTCAATATCAGCGCGACAAGCGACAACGGCAACGGAATCAGCACAGCTTCAGCCTGAGCCGCAAGTGTATGTAACCGATGGCTGCCAGCTGTATCGCACATCAGGTGGCACGCTTATGATGCTCTGGTCAAGCTATGAGCATGGCAGCTATGTGCAGACGATCGCTCGTTCGATTAGCGGCAAACTTGCCGGGCCGTGGGAGCAGCTTGATCCGCTCGTGCGTGACGATAGCGGGCATGGGATGTTGTTTCGTACGTTTGATGGCAGATGGAAATTAATTTTGCATCGTCCGTTTCGAATACCGGAATCGCGCTGTTGGCTGTTTGAAGTGGAGGATGTGGGCGATCGCTTTAGATTGGCGCAATGAGAAGATTTTGTCGATTCGGTTCGATTGACTTGCGCATAGAGGCTGGCAAGGGGATTGAACGCAAACGATCGTATTGATGATGTGTGTGTAAACACGAAATTGATCGCTTGATTTTACGAAAAAGGCGTATCGGATTTTATATTTTTTGTATACGATGAATATTGTACGGTGTATATATTCGATTCGTAGCTTGGCTGGCGATTCGTTCGATTGGATGAGCGTTGTGATTTTATACTAAACACTATAATTTCGAAACGTTTTGCTGTATAATATATGTCAAAAAATATATAATAGATGAGATGGATCGCAATACGATCTGCCAACATATGCGCTGGGATGATGTCTACGTGGCAGTAAAATGCTGCAATCCGCGTGCCATGCTCGTTTTTTCGTCCTGTTAGCCCTTTTCGAGCAAACTTTTCATTTTTTACCAACTCTAAATAGTATATAATTAGATGATGACTGTCGATTGTATTTTTAAGGGACTTTAATTGCGTTATAATGAAGGTATTGGTTGATCGCCCGATCGGGTAATGGAAAATAGTCAGTCTTATGATGTTCCTGAGTGGAGCCTTGCTTCTTGGATTACCTGAGCAGGAGCGACTGCTCTTTTTTGCAAATATACGAGATAAGGAAGGTTTTTATGAGCAGCGTACAGAAAAAAACAGACGTTATCTTAATTGGTGCCGGGGTCATGAGTGCGACACTGGGATCATTGCTGAAAGAGTTAGCCCCAGAATGGGAAATTAAAGTGTTTGAGAAATTGGCAAGCCCTGGAGAAGAAAGCTCCAACGAATGGAACAACGCCGGTACCGGTCATGCGGCACTGTGCGAACTGAACTATACGTCCGAAAAGCCGGATGGCTCGATCGACATTACCAAAGCGGTGCAGATCAACGAGCAATTCCAGCTATCCCGTCAATTTTGGGCGCATCTGATTCAAACCGGAGTGCTTCATCATCCACAGCAATTTATTAAGCCGATCCCGCATATGAGCCTGGTGCTTGGCGAAAGCAATGTGTCTTTTTTGAAAAAGAGATTTAAAGCGCTTACCCAAAACCCGCTGTTTCAAGGAATGGAATATGCGGATGAACCGGCAAAGCTTAAAGAGTGGATTCCACTCATTATGGACGGACGCACATCCAGCGAACCGATTGCCGCAACTAAAATCGACACCGGTACAGATGTGAACTTTGGCGCGCTAACGCGCATGATGTTCGATTATTTGAAAGAAAAAGGCGTCGAAGTCCATTATAAGCAGAGCATCAAAGATATTAAACGTACAGAAGACGGTTCATGGAACGTGAAAGTACACAATCTCGACAACGGTCGGGTCGAAAACCATAGCGCACGCTTCGTATTTATCGGCGCAGGCGGCGGCAGTTTGCCATTGCTGCAAAAAACCGGCATTCCGGAATCCCGCCAAATCGGTGGTTTTCCGGTCAGCGGTGTGTTTATGGTCTGTAAAAATCCAGATGTGATTGAACAGCATCATGCCAAAGTGTATGGCAAGGCAAAAGTAGGCGCGCCGCCGATGTCTGTCCCGCATCTGGATACCCGTTATATCGATAACAAAAAAGCACTGTTATTCGGTCCCTTTGCCGGTTTCTCGCCAAAGTTTCTGAAAACAGGCTCCAATATGGACTTAATCGGCTCCGTCAAACCTAACAATCTGCTGACGATGTTGGCGGCAGGCATGAAAGAAATGGCGCTCACTCGCTATCTCGTACAGCAAGTGATGCTGACGAGCGAGCAACGGATGCAAGAACTGCGTGAGTTCATTCCCACTGCCAAAAGCGAAGATTGGGAGCTGGTCGTTGCCGGTCAACGCGTACAGGTCATCAAAGACACACCAAGCGGCAAAGGCACACTGCAATTCGGCACCGAAGTGGTAAGTGCTGCCGACGGTTCTGTCGCCGCACTGCTCGGCGCATCGCCTGGCGCATCGACCGCTGTACACGTTATGTTGGAAGTGCTGCGTCGCTGCTTCCCGCAAGAAATGCCAGCATGGGAGCCGAAAATCAAAGAAATGATTCCATCCTACGGCGTATCGCTATCTGAACATCCTGACCTGTTCCGCCAAATTTTCGATTCAACGTCCGAGACGCTGAAATTGAACGGGCATAAGCCAGTGACGACAGGTGTGGAAACGTCGCCGGATGTAGTGACGCGGAGTATTTGAATAGAGGCGGTATAATAAAGTTCGTTTATAGTCCTGCAAGGAGAAAAGGTAGTGTCACCGCTCGTTTAATCTTGCAGGACAGCACGTATTAGCATGGATACTGCCGAGCATATAGCATGTGCAATCATATGCGATCGAACAAATATTTAGTTTGCATTGAATGAGGAACAGTCACCGATTTGAATAATAAATCTGATATGCTGGATTATAGGGAAATCGTCAACTAAGGAGCAGAACCTCATTAAACGGTTTGCTCCTTTTGTATGTTGAAAAATTATTTGTATCTAATTAAATTGCAGTATAAGACATATTCTTGGCTATTCGGTATTTAAACTACGACTTATTTGTTCCAATCCTCCCAAATCCCTTGCTTAAAAACACAAAATATTGCAATCCTCCCCTACTCCCCTTTCCGACCGTCTGCTATAGTGATCACAGTTATAATGTAAGCGCTTTACAAAAAGTGGAAACGAAGCGCAAAACGGTTGATAGAGAGAAGGGGGATACATAAATGGGAAGTAAGAAACGGGCAGCGCTGTTAGTATTCATCGTAGCGATCGTATTAAGCACATTGCCGCTTGGGACGGATCATGCAGCGGCGGCGGATGGGGAGGTTATGCTAGCTAATGCTAGTTTTGAAAGTGATTTTTGGAGCGATCATTCATGGGAGGTCGCTGCGTCCGATTGGAATGCAGTCGAGCTTAGTCGGTATGCGTACGCTAACGATTCATTTATTACTGCCGCCGCAGGCAGTTATGCATTTAAATATTGGATCAAAGACAGTGCAACTTCCACACAGCAAATTACGGTCAGCCAATCGGTTTATGCGCTACCTGCGGGTAGTTATGAGCTGACACTGCAAGCGATGGGCGGCGGGGGGAGCGAAGCGGCGCAGGTGCAAGTATTTGCAGGCGATGCACAAGGAACCGCTATCGCGACGACCGGTTATAACAACTGGGGCACACTCAAGCTACAGTTTGTGTTGAAGCAACCGACAACGAATGTAGTCATCGGTGCGCATATTGCTGGCAATGCGAAGGCATGGGGCTATGTGGACGATGTGCGTCTTAAGCAATTGAGCAGTGATCCATCACAGCCGGTTACAGCGGACATTGTAGTGAAAAAGATCGATGGGCTTAGCCCCGATTTTATTAAAGGTGTCGACGTATCGAGCATCATCTCGCTAGAGCAAAGCGGTGTGAAATTTTATAATGAGCAGGGCGAAATTCAGGACATTTTCACAACGCTTCATGCGGCAGGTGTGAACTATGTGCGTGTACGTGTATGGAATGATCCGTATACCGCCGCCGGTAAAGGTTATGGTGGCGGAGACAATGACCTCGCCAAAGCGATTGAAATCGGCAAACGAGCGACCGCTAACGGGATGAAGCTGCTGGTCGATTTGCATTATTCGGATTTCTGGGCAGACCCGGCGAAGCAGCATGTGCCTAAAGCATGGGCAAACTTAAGCTTTGCGGACAAAGAGCAGGCGGTTTATGATTTTACAAAAAACAGTTTGCAGCAGATCATTCATGCCGGTGTGAATGTAGGCATGGTGCAGGTTGGCAATGAGACGAACGAGTATTTTATCGGGGAAAAAGATTGGACGAACATTAGCAAACTGTTTAACAAAGGCAGTCAGGCGATTCGGGCGGTTGATCCGCATATTCTAGTTGCGCTACATTTTGCGAATCCGGAAGCGGCGGGGCGATATGCTTTTTATGCCAAATCGCTCGCTGACAATGGCGTCGATTACGATGTGTTTGCTTCATCATATTATCCATTTTGGCACGGTACACTTAGCAATTTAACCGCTGTGTTAAAGCAGGTGGCAGATACGTATGGCAAAAAGGTGATGGTCGCGGAAACGTCTTACGCCTACACGGCTACAGATGGGGATGGCCATGAAAATACAGCGCCACGCCGTAGCGGGCAAACGCTGGATTATCCGATCACCGTGCAGGGGCAAGCGACATCGGTGCGCAATGTGATGCAGGCGGTGGCGAATGTAGGCTCGGCGGGAATCGGTGTCTTTTACTGGGAGCCAGCTTGGTTACCGGTTGGTCCAGCCCATGAGCTGGCACATAACCAGAAATTATGGGAACAATACGGCTCTGGCTGGGCGTCCAGCTATGCGGGCGAATATGACCCGGATGATGCTGGCAAATGGTATGGCGGCAGTGCGGTCGATAACCAGGCATTGTTTGATTTTACCGGGCATCCGTTGCCATCGCTACATGTGTTCAAATACGTCAATACCGGCGCAACCGCTCCGCTCCAAGTGGATGCGATCCAATCGGTTTCGTTAACCGTCAACGCTGGTGATTCGATAACATTGCCGGAAACGGCGACAGCTACGTACAACGATAGCAGCACTGGCATCGTGCATGTCGTCTGGAATGAGCAGCAACTGCAACAGGCGATCACTAGCGGTGCAGGCAATTATACGATCGATGGTCAAGCAGATGGTGGGTATCCGGTACAGGCGTATCTATCGATCCGTAAGCCGAATTTGCTGCTGAACGGCAGCTTTGAGCAAACCGACCGCAGCATGTGGAAAATAACGTATGGCGACGGGTTGTCTCCCCATACAGACTACCAAAATAAAGCGTCCGATGCCAAAACCGGGCAGTATTCGCTGCACTTTTACAATGCGGACAACGTGAATTTCCGGGTTGAGCAAGCTGTGTACGGATTGAAGCCGGGTTATTACGATCTGTCTATGAATATTCAAGGCGGCAATGCGACCGCTGCCGATATGAAATTGTACGCCAGCACAGGTGGACAAACGGTGGAACAGCCAACAAGCGTTAACGGCTGGGTGCAATGGAGTCAGCCGGTGATCCATGATGTGTATGTGGCAGATGGATCGCTAACCGTAGGTGCGCTCGTTCGTGCCGGAGCCGGGGCATGGGGCACGTTAGATGACTTTTATTTGACATTTGTACGGGCTGCGGATAGTGTGTCTGCGCCGGAGCCGACGCCAGTACCGGAGCCAACACCAACAGAACCAACGCCGATACCGCAGCCAAGCGTAGAGCCGACACCGACACCAGAGCCGCTGCCAGTACCTGTACCGACTCCGACACAATCAACGCCAGCACCAACAGAAACAGCACCAACAGAATCAACGCCAACACCAATACCAACAGAACCAACGCCGATACCGATACGACTGCCTGAATCCAATGCGGGCAGTAGCTCCTCCGGTTCATCCGGTAAGAGCAGCGGTAATGGAGCAAGCCCAGCGGCACAAAGCCAGCTTATTAATAGTGCTGCAAATACGCAAACTGGTACCGTTACGTCCGCATTTACACTTCAGCGCGATCTGCGTACAGATGGGCAGGTGCGTGAACAGATTAGCTATACTGCGACGGAAGCGAATACCGCTTTACAAGCGATACAATTAGCAGGGGGAAATCGTGTCCATCTGGTCGTACCGACAAGCACAACACCAGCGACAGAAATTGGCTTTACGTTACCAACCGATACAGCACGTACGCTATCGGCAGCTTCCGCTAGTCTGGAACTAAGCACGTCAGCGATCGGGCTAGTGCTGCCGTCAGCGACACTTGCCGTATTAAACGAACCAAGCCAGTTTACGATCACTACCAGAACGGGGACGGCTGTTGTGAATGCGGCTGTCACGCGTGCGAGCAGTGATCCGCTCGTGCAACAAGCCGCTGGTCAGGCAGCTATTCATGTGATTGGCAAACCGGTTGAAATTACGACGAATGTGCAAGGCAAGCCAGTTCAGCTCTCCTTACCAGTACCGGCACAGCAATTGCCTGCTGATGCTGCTGAGCGTGCCCGCTTCCTGAAGCAGCTTGTCGTCTATGTGGAGCATAGCGACGGCAGTAAAGAGCTGATTCGACCGGAGCTGACAACCGGAACGGATCAAGCGCTAGCGATGCAGTTTACTGTCAGCAAATTTAGCACATTTACATTGCTGCAATTGGAACCGTTTAAGGCAACCGATAAGGCAACTGAGTCAGCAATAGGATCAGTACAGCAGATGAAAGCTTATATGCAAGGCTACTCGGATCATACATTCCGTCCGTCACGCACCGTAACCCGCGCCGAGCTAGCTGTGATGCTAACCCGCATAGTGGCAGCCGGGCATAACGTTGCTATAGCAGACACACAAATCGCTACAATTGCAGCAGATCGGTCGACTGCGACTGCTATTACCATCGCTAACCGATATCATGATGTGCAGGCAGACAACTGGGCGCTATCTGCAATTGGAGCAGTGACTGATGCGGGCTGGATGAAAGGGGATACGTCGAACCATTTTGCACCAGCGCGTGCGATCACGCGTGCTGAGTTGGCAACGGTACTGTCTCGCTGGATGAAGCTAAACGGTGCCGAGGCGACCTATTCATTTCACGATACGGTGAACCATTGGGCAGCAACAGATATTGCGCGCGTGCAACAGGCAGGTTATATGCAAGGCGATCCAGACGGCAGTTTTGCGCCGGATCGTACATTGACCCGTGCGGAGGCGGTGACGCTGTTTAATCGGGTGCTAGGGGTGAAGGCGAATACATCTACGGAAACTGCGCTCCATTCGACCACGGATACGTCTGTAGTTTGGGCGGATGTGCCTTCCTCTTATTGGGCAGCCGATGATATTACGCTAGCTACGGGCTTACAATAAATTCATATTATAGTTTAGCTGCCTGTACGCAAACTTCGCTTATACAAATAAAACTGCAATAAAAAACCTACCTACATCCTGGTACAGTGCATCCCTTTGCAATGAACATTAGGAACCCCTTCGGGGAAACGCATGAGCATTGATTTGGGGATGCAGCTTACCGGATATAGGTAGGTTTTTCACTTTTGCAGTAGGATTGAACCATTTCATTCGATACGACTACCGGATCGTTCGTGTAAAAATACTTACTTTTCACATTGAAAATTTCCTTGAGTTGATTAATAATTTGTATCTTGGGAGCCGTATAGCCGTGTTCATACTGCCATACTGCTTGTTCCGTAATGCCTAGCATGTCGGAGAGTTGTTTTCTGGAATAACCGCGCATGATTCTTAGGTTGGTAAGATTCTCACCGATGAACATGCAAGTTCCCTCCTTATTTAATCGAAACCATTTTATGAGTCTAGTGACTTGTCTCAAGAAGATGTAAGGTTGCGTCCATCTGAACCCTGCTTGAACCGTGCAGCATTCAGACGAACGCCATCCCTGAATAAATTTGAGACAAGCTACTAGGTTGTCTTGTTCGGCAATAATGCTAATATCATATGCGACTGGATCAAGAATATGCTCGGCTTCCGGAGCCAATAGTTCGCGTTCTTCATTCGTTAATTCAGCACCGGCAATGAGTTCAGATAAGTCTTCAATCAAGTAAGCGATATTGTCTGCCGGATTCGGTAAATAATGCAAAACTTTAGCCATTTGATACGCATCATCCAATGCATAAGTCAAAATGTGAAATTCATCATAGTATCTTTGCAAATGATGTAGCTCCTCATTGACTTGGCTCTCTTGCTAATCTTCATTTTTTGTTTGCAGTCGAATCGATGTGCAATATATTCGTGGTATTCATCTACCATAGCATCAACAATCATTTTGCTATGATCTGCTCTGAATTTATATTGATCCATCCAAACCCCTCCACATTTTTAGACTGAGAAATTTATCTATATTACTAGAAAAAACGAGATAGTAAAATGATTTTTCTCAAAAAAACTAAAGTTTAATCGGTGAAATTATAAAAATATTAAAGTGGGTCATCCTTGTACCATACTATTAAAAATTAGAATAAAAAAACCGATCTACCTCATAAAAATTCCGAAAACAACTTCAAAAGGTGCACTTAAACACGTACTATAAGGTAAGAATGAAGAAATATCTGTTGAAGAAATACCTGTTATGACACCCCGCCATTTCGTATGCAGTCGGACAAGCGATGTTGTAATCATCCAGATGAAATCAGAGGCAGAAATGTAAGCGTTATCTTTTCGAAGCGATAACGTTTATGTTATCGCTATCCTATGTTCATCACACAGGAGGGTTTTGTATGTTTAACCGTTTGGCAATGTCACCAACTTTGTTTCGTCGCACCGTTATGATCGTCTTGTTACTGGCGCTTAGTATAACCGGTAGTTGGCTCTCACCTGCTTATGTACATGCCGCATCGATCGGTGTGACCGACAATGGTTCGACGATCGTCGTTACTACAGGCGCTGGACTGCAATATACGGTCAATAAAAACAACGGCGATCTCATTTCTAGCAAAATGAACGGCACCGAACTAAGCAGCTCCGGTGGTAAAGGCTCCCATATCGGCTCTGGTCTCGGCTCTGGTGCCGAAGTCACTTGGAACACATCCCCGTCCGGCTCAACCGTGCTCATTACAGCCAAAACAGACACATTAACCCACTACTACGCATCCCGTAATGGCGAAAATATAATTTACATGGCAACATACATAACGGCTGAACCTGCGGTTGGCGAGCTGCGCTATATTTTCCGTGGCAACAGCAATGTGCTTACCGGCGTACCGATAGCCTCCGATTTGCGCGGTAATACCGGCGCGATCGAAAGTAAGGATGTGTTTGGCTTTTCTAACGGGCATACTGCTTCCAAATATTACGGCAATGATCAGGCGCGCGAGCTGAGTGTTCGCGGTGTGACGGGCAACAATGTCGGTGTGTTTATGGCGTATGGCAATCGGGAAAAAAGTTCAGGCGGTCCTTTTTTCCGTGATATTCAATTTCAAAGTGGCGGCGATACCGAGGTGTACAATTACATGAACTCTGGTCATGAACAGACCGAGGCGTTTCGGATGGGCTTGCATGGCCCGTATGCATTGATCTTTACGACCGGTGGAGCGCCAGCCGCACCGGATTTTAGCTGGATGGCTGGGCTGAATTTGACTGGCTGGGTATCGAGTCGTGGTGCGGTTGTGCTGAACGGTTTGTCCGGGATGGATAATAACTATGGGTATACGATCGGTTTTGCAAATAGCACTGCCCAATACTGGGCAACTGCATCGACAAGCGGCGCTGCTGTTAGCCGTGATATGATTCCGGGCACCTATACGATGACCGTGTATAAAGGGGAGCTGGCATTGCACACCGAAAGTGTAACGGTGAACGCTGGCAGTACGACGACAGTGAATACACGCACGATTACCGGCGATCCGGCGACCCGTGCTGCGATCTGGCGCATCGGTAACTGGGACGGTACACCGCGTGAGTTGCTGAATGGACAGACGATTCCGCTTCGTCATCCATCCGACAGCCGCAATGCAAGCTGGGGTCCAGTCACGTATGCGGTAGGCAGCGCAACCAATCGTTTCCCGGCGATTCAATTCCGTCAGCAAAATTCGCCAACGACGATCACCTTCAATCTGGATGCCGCGCAAGCAAGTGCACCACATGTGCTTAATATCGGCATTACCGCCGCTTACATTGGTGGACGCCCAAGTGTGACTGTCAACGATACGACACTGACCAATCCGGGCGCATCGGCGCAGCCGAACTCGCGCAGCTTTACGATCGGTACGTATCGTGGCAACAATCATACCTTTTCATGGACAGTGCCTGCTTCAGCACTGCGTACAGGCTCCAATACGTTGAAAATTACGCCGATTAGCGGTTCTAGCGATCTGGGTACGTGGCTGAGTGCAGGCTGGGTGTATGATGCGGTAGAGCTGTTGCAGTGAGAGCGATGAACTAAATCTGAAATAGCCTACAATTCAAAGGTTCACTTACTGTTGCTTCGTGCAGCAGAGGTGAGCCTTTTGGTCGTTATAACGAGCATTTTGACCATGCTTTATTTGAATGTTCAAGCGACTTTGAGTCGGTATAGATAGCGATATGTACGAGAAGTCCAAATGAGGATATAATACCGCGCCTATTGCCAATATTGCTGTTCATGTTGCAACGCTGCCTTACAGCTAAATAGTTCAAGCGACTCCAAGCCTGCGCAAATGTATTCGTTAGACAATACGCTTTTGTTTATATAGTAAAATGGCTGCAAAATAATTCCTGTTTTCCCAGTACAACTATAACGGGTGATGATGATATGATACAGGTAAGCGCAACCATTACGGTAGCGTATGTAAACGAGCCGGATAGCGTATCATTATGCAGCTATAGTGCTCGTACCGTGTACTTGATCGATCCTCTTTTCACTCAATCGGTTATCTCGACTTGAAGTGCCCAATTATTCGAAGCTCAGGAGGTTATCATTTATGTCAGATCAGATGATTATTAAAACCGACGGTCAGGAACTCACATTGGAACGTATTTTCGATGCACCGACAGAGCTGGTATTCCAAGCGTTTGCCGAAGCAGCGCAGCTTCGCGAATGGTGGGGACCCCACGGCTGGGAGCTGACGGTATGCCAGATCGATTTTCGCCCAGGTGGTGAATGGCATTATTGTATGACCTGTATCGATAAAAACCAAGGTGATTTATATGGACAGGAATCGTGGGGCAAAGCGGTCTACGATCTGATCGAAAAACCAAGCCAGATCGTGTACACTGATTATTTCTCTAATGCAGACGGCAGTGTGTCTGAAGATATGCCAAGCAGCCGCATCCAGACCGTATTCCATAACCAGGCAGGCAAAACGAGACTGATTAGTCGCGCTTATTTTGATTCAGAGGAGTCGCTTCAGCAGGTGATGGAGATGGGCATGGCGGAAGGCATTACGCAGACATGGGATCGGTTGGAGGCGCATTTGGAGCGGGTGAAGAAGTTCAAATAAAAGTTATTGCATACACGATGACATAGTAGCCAAGCATGAATGACTAAACCACACAACAAAAACGAAGCTGATCCGCTGTGGATCGCTTCGTTTTTTGAATTGGAATCGTATGAAACGCGATGGGCACGATCTGTAATATGTGCGCTGGAATGTCTATGATGAAGGCGATTACGTTTTGTCACACATTGAGTTATCCCCTATAATTCGGGCCTGTAAATAAATTATAGCGCACTCCGCCAGAACCGATGCTAGAATTGCATGGTCCGCACAAATACCGATGATTGGTTGTATCGCTGTACCATTCATTACGTGTATCACGATCTGTATTGTAACCCGTCGTATTCCAATGTGTAGCTACAGGTGTAATATGATCGATCGTCATACTTGTTTTGGCTACTTGTGTATTACAATGCGGACATAAACACTGACTAGTATTTAGCGGATTTTGATGGTTAGTTTTATAAGTAGTCAGTGCATCTTTAGCTTGTTGACTATAAGAGCTTGGATAATTGGAATTACGCACATTGCCTGTAATTAGACCTTCCATGTGACGATCTAATTCTCTCAAAACAGCACTCGCAGAATTTCGTGTAAGTGTTCTGATTTCTTCGATCGTCTCCATAGTTAATGAGCCTGTACCAAAATTATTGTATAGATTATATAAATTTACATACTCTGTAGGATCGGTATCATCCCGCTCATTCATTGCATCTAATGCGATATCAATTGCATTTTCCATAGAGTTAACCGTAGCTGCATTCAACTGGACTGTACGCTGAATCACAGGTCTAGCTTGCGAAGTCGTTGAACTCCCCTGACTTGCCAGCCATTTGCCAAATTGCTGATTCCCTAATTGAGCGGATAATTGCAACAGCTGACGTGAGGCAGGGGCAGCAGCCGTTGGGGTTGACTGGGATTGTCGCTGTATGGCAGGCGTGTGAATCGATGGTAAGGCTGGTTGCTTGGACGTCGGATCATGGTACATACGTATCCTCCTCTCATAACGATAAATGAAACAAAAGCGATTCAAATTATGCGTACATGCCAACGTGAACAACTCATTTGCTCTAATCTGCGCTTCGCCGCCTAGCGTATCTGTTTGCAACCTTTTGCTACACGGCGTGGCGATCGATTGTCTACTTTCCTATCTGACCACTCGCTTGTTGATTCAGGCGAGTAATCCAACTTCGCTTGCGCAGCCTGCTTGTTATCCATCATCGACATCGTGGAAATCGTAAGCGATTTCGGTCCGCTTACCACGATAACTTATAGATCATCTGCTGTGATATCGAACGGACGATCGCGGTAATAATACGCGCGATCTTGTTCTGTAATCGTACGAATGACTCGGCACGGATTGCCGGCGGCGACTACGTTAGCCGGAATATGTTTGGTCACGACGCTGCCAGCGCCGATCACGACATTATCGCCAATCGTAACGCCGGGTGTAATAACCGCATTACCACCGATCCATACATTATCGCCAATCGTGATCGGCAGCGCATATTCATAGCCAGCATTACGCGGAATGTGATGAATTGGATGTCCGGCTGTATATAACGATACATTGGGCGCAAACATTACCTCATGTCCAATCGTCACTTTGCCGCCATCCAAAATCGTACAATTGTAATTTGCATAAAATTGATCGCCCACTTCGATATTGCTGCCATAATCGCATCGAAACGGCGCTTCGATATGAAGCTCACTGCCCGCTTTGCCCAATATACTGCGCATAAGTATATCGCGCTGTTCATACTCATCCGGGCGCAGACGATTGTAATCGTACAATTTGAGCTGGCATGCTTCACGTGCTTCTTTTAGACCATCGAGTGCAGATTTGTACGGCAGACCTTGTTGCATCCGTTGTTTCTGGTTCATCTGTGTTGAACTCCTTTGGCTGGAAAATAGGTCAAATCACCGCTGATGATCGGATGGGATAGAGTATGGACTGTTGGGGTAAGTAACGACGATTTCATCAGACAGCATCATAAAAAAATTCCGTAATTAGGTATAACGTAATATGCGTTTGTAGCGATGTCAAACGAAGTTTGCCTGCTTGCTTTAGCGGTTGCAGTGGCACTGTTTGTGCAAGGCTATTATTTTTACAAAAGTAGGTTACCTAATAGATTGACACACTAACTTAAATTTTGTATAGTATCAACAGAATTACTCTGTGCAGAGTACTTTATACAGAGTTTTGTACGATTACAGTCATCATAAAATGAACATTGTACTTTTATACCGATAGTATGAACGAACGATAAGAAGGAGAGTGGCAACCTATTGTCTTTGCAAATTTATATTCTCGGCTCGTTATGGGAGCGTGATATCCATCCTTATGAGATCAAAAAGCGCATTACCGAAAATACAGGCGGCACCGTTAACATTACCGACGGCAATCTATATTACAATTTCGATTCACTGCACAAAAAGGGTTATATCGAGAAGATCGAAGTTGTGCAATCCGACAACTACCCGGACAAAAGCTTTTATCGTATTACAGACAAGGGGCGTACGGGGCTGCGGAATATGATTTACAAAAGTTTTGCCAAGCCGAGCGATGTCAAATCGTTGATGGCGCCGCTGTTATTTTTACAGCTGGTCGATCGGAAGCGGATCGTATTTTTATTGCAGGAGGCGATCGAGCAACGCGAAGTTGAGCTGACGACGATGCAACAGCGCATCGTGGAGGGCGCAGCGAGCAGCAACGAAACTGAGGAACAGCAATTGTATGCGTTTATCGTCCGCTATTCGCTGTCGAGACGAGAACATGAACTGGCTGCATTAAAGGAGATGCTCGGCGTGGTTGAGCAGATGCATAACGGGCAGTCATCCTAATTTAGATACAGGCAAAATTTACATGGTTGAGGTGGAGAAATTGAAGAAGAAACTCGTATTATCGATTCTGGTTGTGCTGCTGCTCATTAGCGGCGGGACGCTCGGTTACTACTATTGGTATGAAGGCAAATATTATATCAAAAGCGATGATGCCCGCATTACAGCCGATCAGTACAAGGTGATGCCACAAATTAGCGCCAAATTAACCCATCTCGACGTGGAGGAAGGCGATACACTAACACGCAATCAGCCGATTGCCGAGCAGGACGTATCCGGCTTGCCACCGGAAAACATTAGCAAGTCGATTTTGCGTGCACCGATCGATGGCACGATCCTTAAACTGTATTCCAGAACAGGCGAGATCGCTTCGCCAGCCGCTCCGGTAGCGATTATGGCAGATATGAACAATCTGTATGTGTCCACCAACATCGAAGAAACGGATATTAATCGTGTGAAGCTCGGTGAGCTTGTCGATATTACGCTTGATGCCGACAACAATCAGACGATTCAAGGTAAAGTACGCCGTATCGGTCAGGCGTCCAACTCGGTCTTTTCCGCTATTCCGGCACTGAATACAAGCGGTAACTTTAACAAAGTGACACAGCGGATTCCGGTCGAAATTGCGCTGAATGTACCCAAAGGATTGCAGTTAATTCCCGGCACGAATGTGGAAGTTAAGATTCATACACCGTAAAAGGAGCGTGTTTCGATGTCAACGGAAGCTTTACACACCGCTCCGGTCGGGCCGGAAAGTTTTACAGCGCGTGAACGCTGGTTTGCCTTCTTTGCGATCGTACTCGGCACGTTTGTGGCGGTGTTAAACAACAGCCTCATTAACGTGGCGATTCCGCAATTAACGAACGATCTAGGCTCAACGACGACGCGTATTCAGTGGGTAATTACCGGCTATTCGCTCGCTTCCGGTATTGTCGTGCCGATTACCGGCTTTATGGAGCAGCGCATCGGCTATAAGAAATTTATGATGTTGGCGTTAGCAGTGTTTGCATTGGGCACGCTGATGTGTTGTTTTGCCTGGAGTGATATGTCGCTAATTGTGGCGCGTATTATTGCAGGTCTCGGCGGCGGTCTCATTATGCCGCTCGGGATGACGATCATCTACAAAATTATGCGGCGTGAGCAGGTAGGACTAGCGATCGGTCTATGGGGCATTGCTGCGATGGCGGCGCCAGCGATCGGACCGACGTTAAGCGGTTATTTGATCCAATGGTTTAACTGGCGCTTTCTGTTTATCGCTT
Source organism: Paenibacillus campi (assembly GCF_034659835.1). Classification (NCBI taxonomy): domain Bacteria; kingdom Bacillati; phylum Bacillota; class Bacilli; order Caryophanales; family Paenibacillaceae; genus Paenibacillus; species Paenibacillus campi. The sequence goes on along the minus strand of NZ_JAXSQZ010000006.1, from coordinate 238,621 downwards.
GTTTACCGATTGCGATGTTTGCGATTTTGATGGTATTTCTATTGATCAAAGAGCCGCCAAAAAATCAGCCGATCAAATTCGATCTGACCGGTTTTCTGTTAGCGGCGACATGTGCAGGTACATTGTTATATGCACTTTCAAACGGTTCTTCGTCCGGCTGGACGTCTTTTAAAATCGTAGGTTTGTTTTTTATCGCATTTTGGGCGCTTGTGTTTCTGATCGTCGTGGAACGTGGCAAAGATAATGCGGTGATCGATGTATCGCTGTTTAAAAACTATAAATTTTCGATCAGTGTGATCGCATCCAGCTTTGTCATGATGGGCATGATGGGCGGAACGTTTCTGGCACCGATCTTTTTGCAAAATGTATTGTCGTTTTCAGCGATTGAGACCGGGCTTACTTTGCTGCCGCAAGCGGTGGCGATGGCAGCGATGATGCCGATTGCTGGTAAACTGGTCGACCGTATCGGCATCGTGCCGCTGGCGGTTGTTGGATTAACGTTAACGAGTTTGATGACATATCATCTGCATGTGCTGTCTCCGCAAACATCCAGAGGTTGGTTTGAAGTCGTTATGTCGCTGCGCGGGATGGGCATCGGGCTATGTCTGATGCCATTATCGACGGTCGGGATGAATGCGATTGCGGATGAAGTATCACCGGCAAAAGTGAGCAGCGCCTCGGCTGCTTCCAACTTAATTCGCACGATTGCTGGCTCGATGGCGATTGCGATTTTAACGTTTATTATGCAGAGCCGCGCCGCGCTGCATACACAGCATATTGCTGAAGCGGTAACGGCGGATCGTGCGCAATATTTGCAGTCTGTGCTGGGCAGCTCATGGTTATCGAGCGTGAGTGGGCTGATTTCGCTTGATGCTTATGCGCGCGGGATTGCCGATGCATTCCTGTTGTCAGCGATTCCGTTATTTTGCTGTATTCCGCTTATGTTTTTGTTTCTTGTCCGCAAGAAAAAGCCCCAACCTGCACGTATAACTGAGGAAATACAGACCGCACGCTAAACGCATCATCGGTATGCAATCCATTACAGAACGAAAGGGAAACGAGCTATGAGAACAACAAAATGGGAAATGACTGCCGCTGCACTCGTATTAAGCACGGTGCTGCTGGCAGGTTGCTCTAATGCGAATGAAGCTGCATCCAATATGAATGTGACCGTCAAGGTCGCTTCCGCCCAGCAAGGACGGATCGGTCAAGGCGAAGTATATACCGGTACGGTCAATCCGTCCGCAACGGTCAATATCGTACCGAAAATGATGGGCAAAATCGCCGCCGTCTCCGTCGATGTCGGCACACAGGTGAAACCAGGTCAAGTATTGTTCAAATTGGAAGATGACGATTTGCAAAATAATTTGAAAATCGCACAATCGAACGTCGATGCCGCCGCTGCCGGTGTACAAACGGCACAAGCTTCGCGTGAATCAGGCATCGTCGCCGCCAATTCCGGTGTCGTCGGTTCGAAAAGCGGTGTAATCTCCGCCAAAAGTGCAATTACACAGGCACAAAATGGAATCAATCAGGCGCAATCCGCTGTCAACCAGACGAATACGGCACTAAAACAAGCACAGATTGGTGTATCGACCGCTAACAATGTGATCAAACAAACGGCAGAGGCGCTCAAAACCGCGCAATCTACATTAACACGTACACAGTCGCTGCTAAGCAACGGTTTGGCTACACAGGCTGCACTGGAACAGGCGCAAGCTGCCGTCAGCAGTGCACAGGCAGCATACAATAATGCAGTCAATGCCAAAGCAAATGCAGAAGATCAACTGCAAGCTGCTCAAAATGCGGTAACTACAGCCAATAAAAGCCTCACTACAGCACGCGAAGCGTACAGCAACGCCACTAGCGGCTATGCAAACGCTAGCGACGGCTATAGCAATGCCCAGCGTCAAGTGGCAGTAGCACAGAGCACGGCTGGCATCGCAGCAAGTCAGCAAAAGTTGACACAAGCACAGCTTAGCGTCAATATCGCCCGTGATCAACTGAACAATGCGGTCGTCAAATCACCGCTAAACGGTATCGTCGTCACCAAAAATATCGAAGTCGGCGAAATGACACCGACAGGCGCAGCTTCACTCGTCATTACCGATTTGGATACCGTGCATATTATTATTTATGTACCAGCTAGTGAAATCGATCATGTGCAAACAGGAAATGCGGTACAGATTAACGTCTCCGCCTCCGATGTGCTGGCAACCGGGCAAGTAACACGGATCGATCCACAATCGACCGATGGCAATGGCTATCCGGTGGAAATCGCTGTTTCCAACAAAGACGGCAAACTAAAACCGGGTATGCTCGCCAATGTAAGCTTTATCGGCAATGATGCCAAAACTGGTCTGATCATCCCAACCAAAGCGGTCGTCAAAGACGGTAACGATGCTTACGTGTATGTTGCTGTAAATGGCAAAGCTGTACGCAAACAAGTCACGCTTGGCACGATTAGCGGTTACCAAACGCTCATTACGAGCGGTTTAAAAGCAGGCGATCAAGTGATCGAGAACAACCAGGCATTGCTGGATGACCATACGACGATTACGTTGTCGCAAAATGGATGAGTGAGCGATAACGCTAATATCGTGTTAAAGAAAGGGATGCAGGAGCAACCGGTGCGGGCTGTGATCGGATACAATTTGAGCAACGCCGCTAAGGTTGAGCGTATACGTGAGCGTGTACAGCGTATGAATAGACAGATTTCATCGTCATGGAATATGCAGAAAAGAAAAGAGAGCCGCATCGTCTGCGTGCTCTCTTTTTCTACATGTAATGATGATCGTTCCCGTTACATGCTCGTTAGTTATCGTTCTTTCACAAGTGTAGTAGGCTGTCTCAAGTGAAAATTGTGTTTGAACGTACTTCAATCGATTCAGTACCAAGCAATGGTTAGATCGACAAACCGTAAATTTATTTGAGACAAGCTACTAGTGACTTGTCTCAAGAAGATGTAAGGTTTCGTCCATCTGAACTCTGCTTGAACCGTGCAGCATTCAGACGAACGCAATCCCTGAATAAATTTGAGACAAGCTACTAGTTCTGATCACATCTATTTATTGCAAGCCTGTCTTCCTACGCATGAACATGAATTTCCGCACCTTGATCCGCTTGCTGCAATGCTTGCACAATCTGCTCGGCATTGCGATAACGGCTGCGGTTAACGATGAAGTCGCGTGCCAGGCGTGCTGCACTCGATTTAATATGCAGGCGTTTAGCATCATCCTCAATCGCTTCGATATCTTTGGCATGCGCCAGTCCGATCACACGCCGCATCATTTCGCTGCCAGCATAGCCGACTGTATCTTCCAAAATATGTTGTAACTGATAATCCAAATAGCCCGGCACATGGGCAAAATATTCCTGATTATCCTGCTGCCACAGCTCGGTATACTGAGCTTGGAACACATCCCATACGGTCGTCACATGGCGCAGCAACGCACTGCGTGTATCGTCTTGACGAGCGAATGCTGACAGCAGCGTATTGGCGATAAACAGCCCGATATCATAGCCGATTGGTCCGTAAAAGGCAAACTCTGGATCGATCACCTTTGTTTCGTCATCGCTCGCAAAAATACTGCCGGTATGCAAATCGCCATGCAGCAATGCTTCGGCAGAAGTCATAAAATGCTGTTTGAGCTTGGCGCCTTCCAGCAGCAGTGCATTGTCTTGCCAAAGCTGCTTGGCAAGCTCGCTTAGACCGGGTTCCACCGCATTGCTCTCATCGTTGATTAGCGGATAGGTGAATACGAAATTTTCGGTAATTTTGCACAGTTCTGGGTTATGGAATTGCAATGCCAGCTCGCGCCGCGCATCCGCACCGAGCGCAAAATCCGAAGTGCCGTACAGCGTACGCGCCAAATATGCACCGATATGTGTGGATAGCAGCGGATAGATTGCCCCTTCAGCAAAGCCAGTGCGCACAATTTTCAATCTGGACAAGTCTTCCATTACCGTAATCGCATACTGCTCATCCGTATGATGCACGACCGGCACATAATCCGGTGCATAGCGGGCAAAAATTTGCAGCGCTTCACTTTCCATCCGCGCCCGTTCCAGCGTCAGCGGCCAGCTTTCTCCGATCACACGCACATAAGGCAGTGCCTGCTTAATAATGATGCCGCGTCCGGTTGCGGACTCCGTAATATGAAAAACGAGATTCAGATTGCCGTCTCCAATCTCACGACAACTTAGCTCTGTATCGCCAGCAAACAGATGCAGTTTGACGGCAAGCGCAATCGCTGTCTGTTCGTTTAACGGCTCATACGTTCCTTGGGCAGCTATGCTCATAATCGACCATCCCTCCTATTTTGTGTACGCCAACCAAGTTAACTTTCAATTTTGATTGTATGCTGAAGCCGTTATAAATAAAATGGTGCGCCCGTTTCAAAATTAAAATTATGCTCGGTTAAGCGACCAAAAGTCGTCCTCCCTTTATCTCCTTGCCGCAGTGAAATGTACTGCATACATTGCACATCAATAATGTTGCCTTAAGCGCCGATTCGTAACTTGAAGCGCAGTTAAACTTACACCTTTTGTCGAGCACGGTGCACAAACGTAACCGCAAGTGCCAATACGAGTACAACGCCTTTGACGATATCGGTAGCGTAATATTGTACGTTGAGCATCGTCATGCCGTTAACGAGAATGCCCATCAGTACAGCGCCGAAAAAGGTGCCGATGACGTTAGGGCGACCTGCGCCGAAGACGGAATAACCGACAAATACGGCTGCCAGTGCGTCCATTTGCATCGAGGAACCGGCATCGACTTGTCCGGAGCCGACGCGGGCGGCGAACAGAATGCCGCCGATCGCCGCGAAAATGCCAGATGTGACATAAGCGAGCGTACGGATACGGTTGACGCGTAAGCCGGATAAGCGTGCCGCTTCTTCATTGCTACCAGTCATAATCATTTGGCGACCGCCGCGTGTATATTTGAAAAATAGATGCATCCCAATGACCGCCAAAATCATTAAAATGACTGGAAACGGAATGCCCAGCAACCTGCCTTGACCGATCCATAGAAATGAATCGAGCATGACGCCTGGCGCTTTGGTGCCATCCTGAAATTGCATATTGTTGTAGATTGCATAACCTTTAGTGTACGTACGGTGAATCCCGCTAATGATGTACATGACCGCCAGTGTGGCGAGCAAATCGGGAATCCGAATTTTGACGATTAATAAGGAATTGAGCAAGCCAACGAGCGCACCGAGAATGAGCGGTACGATAATGACGACGATGAGTGGCATTTGATACCAGACCATGATCGCTGCCGCGACGACGGTCGTGAGCGATACGGTCGAACCTGCGGACAGATCGAAGCCGTCTACGGTGAGCGAAACGGTAATGCCGATCGCGACAAAGGTGACGATCGAGATCGAGCGCAAAATATCGGTAATATTGTTGTACGTCAAAAAGTGTGTGTTATACACGGAAAAGAAAATCAGCACCAGACCGATAAAGATCAGCGCTCCATAACGATATGACAATTGGCCCAACTGGTGTTTCATACAAGTTCCTCCCGGCCTGCGCTGGCGTAATATAACAAATCCTGATGCGAAGCTTCGCCATAAGCGAATGACTTAATAATCCGTCCGTCACACATCACCAGTATGCGATCAGCCAGTCCAAGCGCTTCTTCAAACTCGCAGGTCAGATACAAAATGCCTTTGCCCTGCTGAGCCAAACCGCCGATCACCTTAAAAATATCGCGTTTGGCTCCAATATCGACCCCTTTGGTCGGTTCATCCAAAATGTAAATGTCAGCGTTCGTTTCCATCCATTTGCCGATCGCTACCTTTTGCTGATTGCCGCCGCTTAAATAGCCGGTTAGCTGGCGATCCGATGCGGCTTTGATGCCAAGCGCACCGATCAGGCGATCGCCGTGTTTGCGTTCAGCGCGTCCTGAGATGATGCCGAGCGACGTAATCTTTTGCAGCATCGGTAGACTGAGATTGTGCAGTACCGATTGTTTGACGAGTATGCCTTCCTTACGCCGTTCTTCCGGCACAAGCACGATGCCTGCTTTGATCGCTTGCTGTGGCGAGCGCGCCCGCACTCGTTTGCCATTGAGTTCGATCGTACCGCGCTCCGGCACATCCGCACCGAATAGCAGCTTGGACAGCTCGGTTTTGCCAGCGCCGACAAGTCCGACGATCGCAACAATTTCGCCGCTGCACACTTCAAGGCTCACATCCTGCACATGTCGTCCTGCTGCCAGATGGCGTACAGACAGTAGCGGATCGCCAATATCGACAAACACTTTTGGATATTCTTCTTCAAACGCACGCCCTAGCATCGAATGTACGACTTCATTCGCGTTCGTGTCGGCAGTAGGCAATGTGCTCACCCGCTTGCCGTCCCGCATCACCGTAATTCGATCACATACCCGGAAAATTTCCGGCAAACGATGCGAAATGAAAATAACGCCGATGCCTTGCGCTTTCAGTTCCTGCATAATCGTAAACAAACGCTGCGCTTCTTCGATACTAAGCGGTGCGGTCGGCTCATCCAAAATGACAAACCGCGCTTGTTCCGCCATCACGCGCGCGATTAGCACGAGCTGTTTTTCCGCCAATGTTAGCGTGCTCACCTGTTTGCGTGCATCGATCGCAAAGCCGAGCCGTTTGAGCATATGTTCCGCTTCAGCATAGAGCGATTTCCAATTTACGATTGGACTGCCGCCGGAAGCGGTAATACGATGCAGCAAAATATTTTCGGCTACCGACAATTGCGGAATAAGCGACGTATCGACTTCTTGGTATACACATTGAATGCCAGCACGCTTGGCGGCGGCAGGTGAATCGATCGTGATCGGTTTGCCGTCAATCGTAATGCTGCCCTGGTCGGCGCTGTAGGCACCGGACAATATTTTCATCAGCGTACTTTTGCCTGCGCCATTGGCACCGAGCAAAGCGTGAATCTCACCGCTGTTCACCTGAAAGTCCACATCCTGCAGCGCGGGTACATTGGCAAACGATTTGAACATACCGGTCATCTGGAGGCTGCCACCGGCTGTCGCTGCGGAATTACTCATGATGATGCTCCTTTCTGTTGCTGCTTGTAATAGCAAAGTATCCACCTGCACGGGCATAAACCGCACAGGTGGATCGGTACTATTATAGGTTGATAGAGATGATCGCGGTTAGACATAGCGGCACTGTCGGCATATAACAGCGGTACAGCAAACATCAAAGCGAGCCTGTTCATTCACCGCTATGTGCGTACAATGATCATGTCTGACTGACGCTACTTATTTGCCAGCAGCGACGGAAGCTTCCAGCTCTTTCAATTGATCGGTATTGCCTTGATCGCTGTCACCCCAGCCTTTTACGTACTGGTTCAGGTCAGCGGTCGTTACTTTTTTGTCTTTTGGCAGTTCTTCGCGAGTGACGTATACCGGTTCCAGCTCGACTTTGTCATCGGTTTTGTTACCGGCGAATTTCTGATACAAATAACGAACTTGTACGCGACCGATTGTAGTCGGATCAACGGCTGCGGAAGCGACCCACGGGCTTTTCGGGTCTTGGATCATGCTCAAGTCCTCATCGCTCATATCGATACCGTACACTTTGATTTCATCGCGTCCGGCTTGTTTGATCGCATTCGATGCACCTTTGGCAAATTCATCCCATGCTGCCCATACAGCGGTAATATCGCCTTTGTTCGGGTATTGCTTCAAAATCGCTTCCATTTGTGTTTGGGCATCCAACTGCGCGTTGTCCGCTGTACCAAAAGCGGCGATTTCTTTAATGTTTGGATATTTTTCCTGGAACTTTTTATAGGAGATTTGGCGCGATTCCATCGGTGGGAAACCAGCGACCCAGATTTTTACGATATTGCCTTTGCCGCCTGCATCTTTGGCAAGCTGCTCCAGCGTCATTTCAGCCATTTTTTGATCGTTTTGCGCCAGGCTCGTTACGCCTTGGATGCCGTCCAGTGCAGAGTCAAACGCCACGACCGGAATGCCAGCTTGCACCGCTTTTTGCACACCAGCAGTCAATGCGCCTGCATCGCCGTGGTCGATCAAAATACCGTCAAATTGACCTTGGTTTACGGCTGCATCTAGCGAGGATGCCATTTTGCTCAAATCGTTGTCTGCGGCAATGACGGTCACCGTACCGCCGTATTTGGCGACTTGATTTTTAACCCCGTCTACATATTGTGCGGAAAATGTACCGTTGTTCAGACGCATAATCAATGCAATATTTTTACCTGCGAGCGGATTGCCGGATGTTTTCTCTGCGCTTCCGGAGGCAGTCGTATTGGCGTTACCACTTCCACAAGCACTTAGCACGACGGCGAAGATCACCAGGATAGCAAGCAAGGCTGTCGATTTCAAACGAATATTCATTTTCTTTTTCCCCCTGTACATGGTTGCATTAAAGCTTTAAATGAGTTATGACCAGCGATATTAGAATTTAATATAGAAGCTAAAACCAAGTATGTCAATTGGTTTTGTGAAAATAAAAATAATGACTTTTTTACTTCTTATAAAATTCAGGATAAATGGATATTAATGTATGAATTATGAATAAAAATAAATAGGATCGTCGTAAAGAGTGTTGGAACATTCAGGGTATGTCTGCATATGATTTCTTGTATTTGTAAATTATGACGGATCATTTTGGCATCATGGATAAAATGGAGCAGCCGGCGAAGCAAAATGGGGATAGTTCATATCTATGCATGTTCATAGGTGAAGCTCATACCCGTAACAATAGCGAACTTGCGTAAGCCTGGATATTAGTTTACCACCTTATATGATATTGGGGAGTGGGTGTAGGTATATCTTTTTCCTATAACAGATTGGAGATAGGAGCGAGCATAAGCAAAAGGTTGGAATACAAACAAAGGCAACGGTATATCGATTGCAGATGCCATCGCCGCAGTCGCGCTATTAAACATTTTATGCCCAGATCAACATCGTACGAATGAAGTGCTTCATCTACTAACGGCTGCTTAAAGCGACTTTCAATCCAATCACGGCAAAAATCACACCTTGAATCCGGTTCATATGGTGCGAAATGAGCGGGCTGCGCAGCATCAATCCCCGTACACGATCGGCAAACAGGCTAATTAAGCCGAACAGCAGCAATGCTTGCAACAGGAAAATCGTGCCGAGCACGAGCATTTGCACCGGCACCAGCCCGGCTTCACGGTGGATAAATGGTGGTAACAGAGCAAGGAAAAATAGCGATACTTTCGGATTAAGCACATTCATCAAAATGCCACGGCGATACAATGCTGTTAACGTATAGTGCGGAACACGATGGTCTCCGCTCCATGCGGCACCGCTCTGCACACGAAAGGAACGCCATGCCAAATAGAGCAAATAGGCGGCACCGGCATATTTGACCAGATTAAAAGCGAGTGCCGATTGATAAATAAGCACCGAAATGCCGAGCGTAGCGGCTGTAATATGTACAATTAGCCCGGTACAGAGACCGAGTGTGGTGGCAAAACCGGCTCGTTTGCCCTGTACGATACTCTGGGCAAGTACAAACATATTGTCCGGACCAGGAATAAGTGTTAGCAACATAGCCGTGCCAAGAAACGAGACAAGCGTCCATACATCCATATGAAATCAGCTCCTTTATTACACCTCGTGTTTGAAACCCACAAACACTAAAGGTATGGTTTTTGCTGTGCAAAAACCTTTTTTCATTACACCTCGTGTTTGAAACCCACAAACACTAAAGGTATGGTTTTTGCTGTGCAAAAACCTTTTTTTATTGCACCTCGTGTTTGAAACCCACAAACACTAATTGCTATTGATTATAACGGGATTTGCTGGAAATGGCATTTGTTTGCAGACAAATGCAAGTTTGGCGGGTAGAAATGACGTTGTGGGCATGTTAGCTATAGCGGATAGTTATAGGCAAATAAGCCAATGGCGCGCCATGAAAGGGGGTATACGCTAGAATAGGGAACATTTGTCTGGTCAGTTATGTATTTGCTTGGCTCGCTTCGTTGCAGCATTCATTGTAGCAGCAAGTTTGAATCGTCGATAAAATGGGCATATAGTAAAAGTAAGGCAAATAGCAGACTATAATTGTGTAAACAGAGCAGTACGATGCACGGTCAATTATCGCGCTGAACATATACGTGTACAACAGCATCATAATCGATGCTGTACATACCGCATTACAGTCAGTACAGCTCAGTAGTAACAACTACAGATAGCATGCTGTCTATTGCCTATTCATGTTAACCGGTTAGCAGGCGTTTGTATTTCATGCTATTTTTGCATATTTCAAATGACGAAACGGAGTGAATCACATGAACCAACAGCAACAGATCGAAATGGCACGTCAAATTAGAGAGCGGAGTTTTGCACAGGTGGATGGCTCGGTGCTGGCTCCGCCGCATCTGCCGGCAGCACAGCGCGAACAAATTCGGATTCCAACTTCGCTTGTGGACGCGCGCGCCAATGTGTATCGTCCGCTTGAGCAGGAAGTGCCATTGCCTGTGTTTATTAATTTGCACGGTGGTGGCTTTATTATGGGAGCACCGGAAATGGACGATCCGTGGTGCGCTTTAATTGCGGAACGTACCGGCTGTGTTGTTGTGAATGTCGATTATGTGCTAGCACCAGAGCATAAATTTCCGGCACCTGTCTATCAGTGCTATGAAATTGCGCAATGGGTGTACCAACATGCCGATCAATTAGGGATCGATCCGCAGCGAATGGCGATCGGTGGGCATAGTGCAGGCGGCAATCTATCGGCGGCGGTGTGTATTTTGAATCGTGAGCGTGGCGATGAGCTGCCGATCCGGTATCAGATTTTGGACTATCCACCGCTTGATTTGGCAACCGATCCGGGTGATAAGCCTGATTTTGCCGAAGCGATTCCGGCGGAGATGGCACGTACATTTAATGCGATGTATATCGATCATGTGGACGATGCGCGCGACCGACTCGCTTCGCCAGTTTGGGCAGCGGATGAAGCGTTACAAGGGTTGCCGCCTGCGCTTGTCATTACGGCAGGCAAAGATTCACTAGCTGCTGAAGCGAAGAAATATGCGCAGCGTCTGCAAGCAGCTGGTGTGCCGGTGCTGTATCGCGACTATCCGGGTGAAGCGCATGGTTTTACGCATAACGGTACTGCCGCCAATTCGTTGGAAGCATGGGAGCTGATGGCAGATCAGTTGCAGGCGGCATTTGCAAAATAGAAATAAATAAACAATAAATAAAACACAATAGACTAATAGCCACCATTGCCTGTCACTCGGCGCTGGTGGCTATTGAAGATGGGCAGATCGTTGCAACGGATGATGAACATCGTCCTACGTCTCCCTTAAAAATCAGGTGTGTATGTCATATGATCAAGATCATAGGGCAGATGCTGTACATAAGCGAAAACTGTACGTTTACATAAAATCAAATACATAACGCACGACATGAAAAAAGACGGGCGCCGTATACGTCAAACTATCGACTCGACTTAAATAGCTTTCTTTGAGCGCTTCGGCACGGTCGCTGTCACCGATCAGCAAATCACGCTTAAGCACCGACAACGTTAAACTGCCAAAAAATCCGGCAAGGCTCGTTAACGCCCCAATAATGAGCGCAAACTTCCAGCCAAATGGGGTCAAATACGGATGAATCCAATACGAAGCGAGCGTCGTTGCCACAAATGCACAGGCAAACCCTTCCCATGTAATATGCGGATTCGAAGTCGGCACGATGCGGCGTTTGCCGATATACATCGATGCCACATAATGCACCACATCGTTCAGTTGGGTTAGCACGACGAGGAACAGCACTAAACCGCCACCATATTGCGGCGTCGCAAACGGAAAATACGCCAAATGGCTAAGCCCGAACACCATAAGCATAAGCCCCCATTGGGTCGAGCTGACACTGCGTAAAAAGCCGCCGGTTCCTTTGTTAATTAAACGTGGCAACGGCAACAGCAAAAACACATAAATCGGGATAAACACGATAAACATGCCGTACCAGCCGATATAAATCCAGTAAAATTGCAGCGGAATCGCCAAATACGACCATAAGAACAGCCGCCGATCGGCTTTGCGGGTGCGAATCATCGAATAATATTCTTGAAGCGCAAAAAAGGTCAACACCATCAGCGATAGCAGCGACACGATCGGATTAAACAATGTCGCGAGGCAGAAAATAACAAACATCCCCCACCATGTCTTAATGCGCGCGCCAATCACGCGATAATCTTTTGCCGGTTGCAGTTTGCCGATCACTATGTATACGACTTGAATGACGAGCATTGCCGCAAAAATTAAACTAAGCGTAAGCACAGAAGCACTCATATCGCCTCACCATCCTATCTTCCCATCCATAATTGTCTGTCAAATGATGACTGAGCAGACAGGTACTCCTATGTTATTATGAAGCAATAACGTTAACTTGATAAGAGGGGAATCGCAGCATGAGTGAAGCACAGGCAGAAAAGTCAGTTTATATTTTGCTGACCAACACCGGAACATTATTCACGCGCATGATCCAATTGTATACGAAGGCACCGTACAACCATGCTTCGATTTCATTTGACCGGGAGCTGCAAGAGCTGTACAGCTTTGGACGCAAACATCCGAGCAACCCGCTGCACGGCGGTTTTGTGAAGGAAAATATCGCGACAGGTACATACAGCAAATATCCGAAGACGACCTGTGTCATTTACGAGCTGAACGTAACGGAGCGTGAAGTCGAGAAGATGAAGCGTGTGCTGAACATTTTTATCCGCAGCAGTCCGAAATATGGCTACAACTTGCTCGGTGTGATCGGCGTGGCGCTACAGGAGCCGGTGGAGTTTAGCAATTCTTATTTTTGCTCGCAATTTGTAGCGGAGATTTTGCATCGTTCCGGTATTAAGTTGTGGCATAAATTGCCTGCATTGGTAACGCCTAATGATCTGCGGATGAGCGAGCGGCTACGGATTGTGTATGAGGGCAAATTGCGCGATTATCGCCCAGAGACAGAGGAAGCGGATTAGGCTAGTGGCAAGGTAGACAGATCGGTTAAAAAGGCGCAACAGGAAGCAACTGTTTATGCGTCAAAGTCCATTTCTCAAACAGAGCATCGGTAACGACAAATCGCTCATTTACGTCTATATAAACAACAAATTCAACTACTTTCCTGCTCCGTCGCTGCCTGCATGCGCTGCTTATATTCATGCTTTAGCAGCCAATCTTTACGCGTCAGCCCACCTGCATAGCCGCCCAGTTCGCCGCCTGATGTGATCACACGGTGGCATGGGATAATGACGGCGAGCTGGTTGGAACCATTCGCTCGTGCGACCGCGCGGGAAGCGGTTGGGCGTCCAAGTGCGCTGGCGATTTGCTGATACGAACGCGTTTCGCCGGACGGAATTTGCATAAGCTGCTGCCATACACTTTGCTGAAATGGGGAGCCGATCATACGAATCGGTGTGTTAAACTGCGTTAATGTTCCGGCAAAATAGTGTTCTAGCTCGCGCTCAATCTCATCGATCGGTTCCGTGCGCCCCGGAATGATCGCCGCCTTTTCCCGTAGTCGCAGCCGCTCCACTTCGCGCTCTAGCCCGCGTCGGTCGACGAATTCCAGCAGTACGAGCGACTGCTCATCAGCGATCGCCAGCATCGGGCCAAGCGGTGTGTCAAGCCAGGTCGCTTTGAGCACATGATCGCCGTCCAACCGTGTCGGAGCATTGCCCATAATGCGTGCAAACGCATCGCGGAAGCCGCTGCTCGATTCGTAGCCTGTATCTAATTGGCTATCGATCACACTGCGACCGGAGCGGATATTTTGGAGTGCAATGCCCATCCGGCGTGCCCGTGCGTATTCGACAAATGTCATACCAAACCGCTTTTTGAACTGGCGTCGTGCGGTCGATTCGTCGATGGCTAGCTCGCGAAAATCTTGCGTTTTCCAGCGCTTTTCCGGATTGCGTTCGACCGCTTCCACCAATGTGCGGATGACGGCAGACACATGATTCGGGTGGGACAGTGGACGACAGCGCTGGCATGGGCGAAAGGAAGCGAGCAGCGCTTGCTGCGCCGTCTCGAAAAAGTCGCAATTTTCAAACTTTGGCTTACGCGCCGGGCATGTGGGACGGCAGAAAATACCGGTCGTTTTGACACCAACGTAAAATAAACCTTCATATTCCGTATTTTTGGACACTAATGCCTCGTAATATTCCTGTTTGCGATCCAGTGTAATCATCCGTACACGTCCTTTCCTGTATCGACTTCATATATGTATTATATCGTCTGTACGGTTGGAGAAGCGCCGAAAATCAGGCATGTATTTTGGTGTTTTGAGAAAATAGGATGAGGAATAGAGGGGATAGAGAGCGTATATTGTACGTAGCTTGCCGTTTATTCATAGGTCTATTTTTCTAATAGACAAAATTAATATGTAACATAGTCAATATAGCGAGTGTATGTTATACGTTTGCACGACAAACGAAGATGGAACGGTATTCAAGCGCGAGCACAAAAAATGAAGGGTGATGTTCAAGCCCTTCATTTTTATGCCCTATTTAATTCAATCGACGATTCGTCACATAGTGATCATTAGCGTTGTGGTCATATCGGATTCGGAGTGCTATCATTTTGGCAGCAGTCGGAGTACGATTTGCTAATCCGCCGATTGGCTACGACGATAAACTTACATACATGCAGCTCCAACCTTACTCCGTATCCTCCGGCACGATCACTTCCACATACGCCGGCAAAATATGCATTTCAATCGGCAATGCTGGGCCTTCTTCACCATCCACATTCGTTCGTACCGGTTCATCCGAGCGCACGACGATTTGGCGTGCGGTGAAATAAGTGACATCATGATGCGCTTTGAGCTGACCGAACAGCAGTGAGGTGCCTACGGCGAGCGAGTTGAGCAGACTGAGATTGTGGATAATAAATCCGTGCAGCAGTCCGTCATCGACTTTAGCATCCGGGGCGATCTGCTCAAAGCCGCCGACCGAATTCGTTAATGTGGCGAGAAATAATGGCGATTCACCAGACCATGTTTTGCCATCATATTCGATCGTTAGTGGCGAAGCAGCACCACCGAGTAGCTCTTTGAACCCTTCGCGAAAATAGGCGAACGCGCCTAGCTTGGATTTATCTTCCGAGCTGACCGAAGATAATGATTCGGCAAGCGATCCAGCAGCGACAACATTGGCGAACAGCCGATCATTAAGCCGCGCCATATCTACTTTACGCCGTTTAGGTGATAACAATGTACGAATCGCTTCGTCCGTATGGAGCGGAATATGTAATGCTCGTGCAAAGTCATTGACCGTTCCGAGCGGGATAACACCGAGCAGCGGACGATGTTCCTGATCGAGCAACCCGTTAATCGTCTCGTGCAGTGTACCGTCCCCACCGACCGAGATGACCAGATCAAAACAATCTGCACAGGCGGACGCGCAATATTTGGTCGCATCGAGTTCTTTGGCAGTTTCATTGATTACCACATCATAGTCGGCTTCATCACGCAGCAGTTGCTCGATTTTGTCCACATACTGCTGCGCCTGCTCTTTACCGGAGGAAGGATTAATAATAATCATAGCTCGCTTCACGGGAATGTTCCTTTCTGTATTTAAAGTGATATTTGCCCAGCGATATGTCTTACTTGTATATACCCCAAAATTACGGCTGTGCTCTATGATTTGTGTTAGTGTGTAGTATTATTCATCCACCCAAAAGTACGTAGAACAAGTTTGCCTACTGCCGATCAGCTGTTATGTATGCAGAAGTATACTGGAACCATTTATGTACTGTGAAATGATTAAATGTTTTTAGTAGTGGACATGTAGCTTCTACTAACAGGGGGCAAAACGTTTGGGCAGAAAGTAATGGAAGATGTGAAAAGTAATATCATACCTAATGCAAGACATGGTGCAGAAGCAGGTGCTGTTGAAGGAGCGATCGCTTTTTCGGAATTTGGTCCACCTGAAGTTATTATGGGAGGGATTACGGGAGCCTCTTTCGGAACGCTTGGAGGAGTTATAACAACGGGTTGGCAAGCGATAAATAATGCGATTTTCAAATAAATTGCTAATGGAGTGAGCGCAATGAGACCAAAAACAGCCTTCCTTTTAAAAAACTCTTTCATTACAGGAGTTATTTGTAATGTAACTATAATGATACTGCTCGGGATCGACCATAGCTTTACAACTGCAAAAGATACATGGATTCAGCTAAGCACATGGATTCCAGTATGTTTTATTATCGGTTATGGAATCAGCGAAGTGAAATGGAGATTTAAACATGGACGATTTGGCAAATGAATAGGCTAACCGTTACATGCTTTGGCTGAATCTCGTACTGGGTTGGATATAAAAGTATAGTAAACTATTTACCCCGGATACTCAATATCCTGCTCACTATACACATACGCATACCAGTTTGCCGAGCCGGTAATGGAATAGGTGAGTCGCATGAAGCCGTTTGGGTTCATATCCAACTGGGCAGAGGTGATGCCTTGTTCGTAAAAGTCACCGTTCACTACATAATGAATCGTATTCGGGTCGGCAAGCAATACGTCAATCTTGCCGGCAAACGGTTTGTTCAAACTGCCAAAGGTGTGTACAAGATGGTAGGAGATAATGCGTTTGATTGAACGGGTCGAGCCGTTTTGCTCGGTTTCGCAGTATAGTTTGACATACGGGGTAAATGTATCGGTTGCATGAAAAAAAGAGGTGAATACGACATAGCGCGCCTGCTCGTTCGCCATCGCCTCAGCGCTTTGATCGGTTGCAATCCACTGGCGCGCTTGCTCCATCGTAATGTTCGTATCGGTTGCCATTTGTGCGGCGAGACCGTCCAGTGTCATACTTTCGCTTGTGATCGTACGTGCCGGTAAAGCGCCGAGTGCGGTAGGGCGGCTCGTTTCGGCTTCGGCGGTGTGCTCGTTATTCGCGACCGCAAGCGGAGCAGCCGCTTGACCTGCCAACAAATCCGGTGATGACGTAGAGACAACGTGACGCTCGTTAGCAACATGCACATACGCTACGAGCGCAATCGCGGCAGCAAGCAGTGCGGCAGCTTTTTTTTGCATCGTCATCTCTCCTCCCGTAAAATGGATGTTGCGACAGCGGGGTAGCGGCGGATGGGGACAAACTACATAGCGTAATACCGAATGACGCACGATGATGCATTACGCATCGGTGCAATAAACAAGCTCGGTACGATAAACAAAAAGTAAAGCAGCAAGTTCAAGCGACGATAACAAAAAACAAGCAGTAAACAAGCAGGTTCAAGCGACGATAATCAATGAAAGCTACGCTATGAAAAGCGATCGATAGGAAAGCCATAAATATACGAACAGATCATCTAAACGAACGTTTCATCTAATTCTCTAAATTTTAGCATAATTGGAATCCTAATAGTTAACTACCCGAAAATAAAAACAGGCTTTCATCCACGTTTGCCTCATGTGTATAAGCGGCAGTGAGCGCGTGGATAAAAGCCTGTTTAGGTTAGCTTTGTGTGAGCACATATTTCATTTGCATCCAGCAATGAATTGGTGATCCAGCGTACGCTCAGTTATGCCCAACAAGCGTCATCACCGAGCGAGCCGGGATCGTCACCGTCTGTTGTACTGGAACAGCGGGCAGCGCTTGCAGATCACTCGTATCGGATGTCAAATAAGGCTGGAGTTGTGTGACCGCTTTGCCACCTGGCAGCTGATCGATATCCAGCTGGACTGTACGTGCTTCATTGCTATAGTTTACAAATACGATCGACAATTGCTGATCATCGTTGTGGTAATAAGCGGAACCCATCAGCCCATTCGGATCGTTCGCGCCATCGAGGGCGATACGTTCTGCGCCTGGACGCACGAAGCGGCTGTAATTGCCCATCGTCCATAGCAATTTGGATTCAATAATCGATTCCGGGTCGCCGGGCTGTTTGTAATCGGTGTAGATCAGTCCGTCTTTGTAGTCTTCTTTGGATACGGCGAGCCACCATTGCCATGCGGATGCCTGTGTTTCCACTAGATCAAAATGGATCACACGCGCCACATCCAGCGCTGTTTTCATCGTCAAATCACGTCCAGGCCCACGATCGCCCAAAATGCAATATTCCGACATCCAGAACTGTGCGGACGGAGTGTACCGTTCCAAATTTTCATGCACAAGCTGGCGCAATCGTACGAGTCGATCATCGCCTTCATTCGGCTGATCTGACCAGTAGGCATGGGCGCTAATTTTGTTGCCGAGCAGCGCTGCGGTAGTCGGATCGCCAAGCAGCTCGCGGATGTATTCGCTATATTTGCCTGGATAGTTGCCACCTGCGTTGCCGCTCGTATATTGGCTGCCCGGTTTGCCGGTAAACTTGGCATACAGATCATTGTCCAGCAATGACAAATATTCGACCGCTTCAATCGCATCGATTTCGGTAGACAATCCGTGCTGTTTCAGTTGTTGGTGCAGGGCAGTCAGTACAGCTTTAATATCGTCGATATTGTAGCGATTGCCCTCCTGTCCGGCTTTGTTCCAATCCCATGTCGGTTCGTTGATTGGGCTAATATAATCGAAACCAAGCTTTTGCTTGTCAAAATGCTCCAGCACATCGGCAAGGAATACGGCATAATCATGTACCGCCTCCGGCTTTAGATTCGTGCTGCCGACCGAATCGTCAGGCTGTCCATGCCCGTTTTTGGTCATCCACACCGGTGGGCTGTTTACAAAAGCGACCGTTTTGCCAACACCGCGCTGCTTGGCAGCTTGCAAAAACCACTGCTGTCCTGACTGCTTTGACCAATCGTATGGAGCTGTAGCGCTGGACTTAAAGCTGTCAGCACGCCGCCACGGATCGCTAATAATCGTTTGATCGGTTTCGGTACTGCCCGCCCCGATGTTAAAGCGCCAGATCGACAGACCAATACCCTTGTCTTGTGAAAAGAGCAGATCAGCGATTTTCTGCTTGTTTTGCTCTGACCATTCGGAACCGATATGGTCGATGCTCCATGCACCTGAAGCGCCAAAACCATCGATCTGCTGGTACTGCTGTTGTCCATTGACATGAATTTGTTGCACCTCACTAACCTCCTTGGAGATGGTAGCGTTATCCTGTGCGTGCGTCATCTGTGAGGCTGTGCCCGACAGAAGCAGCGCGGCTAGAGACAATGCTCCGAGCTTCACACCCATACGCATTCGTTTGCTTCCAGTATGCTGCATCATATTGAACCTCCTTCAATCGGATTGTAAAGTAGCAGCAACCATCGTCTTCAGTATGCTGCCAAACTATGTAGAGCCGTATGGAAACAGATACAATATGCAAACGCATATCGATGTATACGCTTACATTAAAAGTATAGAACATTCCAATTGATTTATGTATAGGGAATTTTAGGCAAATTAATTTCAGTATCGATTTAGCGTTCGATTTGGATAACCGATTGAAATAACAAAAGCTACACTTTATATTTGAAAATATGACCCAGAACAGGTCGATGATCGATGGAAAGTGAGGAGTTGCGATGAAGCCTGTTAGCGAGGAAATTCAATATATGTCCATTGTATCGTTGGAGTCAACATACACCAAGCTGTTACATGCTCATCAAAGTACAGTCGCTAAAGGTTCATCCACAACACGGATTGCAAAGAGGCTACGTGCAGTGAAGATCGGGTTGGACAGTGTAAAAGAGATGTGGCGAGGCGAGCGGTTTGAGTATGACGAAGCAGGCATATTAGCGTCCAAACAAATGCTGAAAAGTATCCTTCCATCGATCGAACAACAAATCGCCAAGGCAAAACAAGGCAGCCCGCAAAAAACATTAAATGAGCATCGCTTAACAGCGCTACAATTGGCAATCGAATCGTTAAAGAGCCGTCTGCACTAAGATTATGACCAATCCAGGCTGAAGGGGCTAAGATGAATGCAGATCGCGATTCATCCTTCATGATCGTTCAACTACAATAATGGAGTGTAAATCTAGTGAGCATTTCAAAAATTTAAAATATCAGTTTATATCCAAGAGGGATTTTCATTTTCTTCAATCTAAACAATTTAGAAAATATCTAGAAAAGGATGTAGGAAAGTATCTAGGGAGTGTACGCAAACTTAGCGTATTGGGGCAGGCACTAGTGCGGTACGGAATAAGGGGAAGGACTCCCGTCTCGCACAGGAATCAACGAATAGAGAAAGAAGGTTAGGTAGATGTTTCCTATCAATGAAGAAGAAGTAAAAAAACATATTAACTCTGATCCTACTAAAAAAAATCCACCAGAATATCTATTTATTTCAAGTATTGAAGACTCAATTTTGGAACCTTTATGATCATTTGAGTCTTCAGTCTGTTTATGAAATGGGACAGTGGATTATTAGCACAAATCGCTTATTAAACAATTATTCTTATGAAAATGGAAAGGATTACCCACGTGGAACGATTATTCAAGTTGATCTAGGTGCAGCAAATTTTCGATACGAGCCCTCCTTTGCTCATCCATGTATTGTATTAGTATCTAGGAAGTCAGCTCTTTATGTAGTACCTTGTAGTTCAAAAAAATATGGTAAAGGCTATAGAGATATTATTGATGCCACAAATTTAGATGGATTTTTAAAAAATACAGGTGTACAGGTGGAGTCTGGTAGATGGATTCATCGTAACCGTATCATTCAACAACATGGGAAGGCTAGTATGTCATTACTTACAAAAATTGATAATCATTTAATTCAATTAAATCCAACAGCTCGTACTAAAATTGCATCAATACATCATATTCAACGTGATTTAGATCATAACAAACAAGAGCTTATGAATGCACAGGAAATTATAAAAGAGAGAGAACAAGAGATATTTATGTTGAAAGAGCAAATTAAAGCATTGGAAGATCGATCTAAGATTGTGGAAGAACATTCACATTTGAATAAAAGCACGGATGAAGTATAGATATATACTTTATTGAGTTTGTCTTGACGTTTTCACTTTTTGTTATTATAACTTTAATTACAGAAGGCCACCGGCCGCATTGCTCATACTATTTTAGTATGATATCACAGAGAAAAGGATTTGAACTTAGTTCAGGTCCTTTTTTTATTTTGATTCTGTTTTACACCCCAATACCAAGCAACACCGCTCCGGCGATCGCGAGTAGCAGCAGTTTCTTTTCACAGGCGGTCACGGAAGCGGGATTGTGCACGTCCATTTGCCAAATCCACCAGAACGATAGCAGCACGATGATGCCGATACTAGCAGCGGCAATATACCGCCCGCTGATGGCAAGCCAAAGCGAGCATAGGGCGATCAGCAGCATATAAGCTAGCGCTGGCAAACGGCTAAATTCGACACCCCAGCGGTCAGCACACCAGACCACACTCGTACGTTTGACCGGCGAAGCTTGACGATCTGCGTCCAGATCAGGAATATGATGCACCATTACCCAAGCGATACAATAGAGCGCGTTAATGAGCGCATTTTGCACCGACCAGAGCGGAAATTCGCCGGTTGCCAGCCATGCTCCGCCTAGCCCCAAAAACAATGCGGACGGAAAAGTGCTGATCCATTCGCCGGCGAGTGGATAGTAGCTAAGCCGCAGTGCAGGCAACGAATACGACGCCGCACCCCAAATGCCCACCAGCAGCAAAATCGCCAATCGGTACTGTCCGGTCAGCAGCAAGATCACATCCAGCACGAGCAAAATACCGGTTAACCATAGACCGAACCGATACAGCAGCCCTGGTGTAATCCGTCCTTCCTGAATGACACGACTGCCGCCGGACAGCATTGCCGGGCTATGCTGATCTGTACCTGACAGATGATCGATATAGTCATTAAGCGCATGTGTGAGCATACCGTGGATGAGAATACAGCCGACTAGCAGCACCACAGAGATGAGCACAATGGTCGATATGGGAACGTCTCCGTATGTAACCAGCGGGAAAACGCCGGAGAAAATAATCGCCACACTGGAGCAAAGCACAGCGATTGGACGTACTAGACGCAGCGCATTGCGTAGCGTCAACGCCTGCAAAATGTAATGGCTCATGCGACCCTCCCTTTCAGCACTCATTTTGTCGTTCTTTCATGTATACCACCACTGCGCATTCGTTTAACAGGTTGGAAAGCATTTAGAGGGCGTTTAAGGGAATTGTTGGTACTTTCCCGAAAATATTTGCAATTTGAATGGAAATATCCGACATTGTCAGATGATGCAGTCTGTGGGAAAATAGGCGCATTGAACTCATGAATGGAGAAGTGAACGATGAACGAATTGCCAAATTGCCCGCAATGCAACTCTGCTTACACGTACGAAGACGGTAGCGGTCTGCTCGTATGCCCGGAATGCGCCCATGAATGGACAGCAGGCGGTGAAATGGATGGAGCGGAAGACGCGTTTGTCGTACGCGATGCCAACGGCAATATATTGCAGGACGGAGACAGTGTGACGATTATTAAAGACCTCAAAGTTAAAGGCAGCTCATCCGTCTTGAAAATCGGTACCCGTGTCAAAAGTATTCGTCTGATCGCAGAAGGCGACCACAATATCGATTGCAAAATCGACGGTTTTGGTGCGATGAAGCTCAAGTCTGAATTTGTGAAAAAGGCATGATCTAACCGCATTAGTATTGCTGTAACGCTGCACTATTATAGCCTGCTGTTCGCTGATGAAGCGTAGCAGGCTATTTGGCGTGGATCGTTTTGCATTTGCTGCGCATGGTCTGCCAGTCGTTGAAGCGAAATGAATTGGAATAGGAACGCGAATTGGAGCCTTGCATGATCGTGATACTAGCACATTAGCGCTACTATAATGGAGTAGAGGTAAGGTGTGGGCAGTAGTTGTAGTTACGAATGCTGCAAAACGGTAATCCAGAAAGGCTTGCAATAAATGGAGAAATAGTTTTAAATAAAGATATATAATATTTTGAAATAAAGATATTTAGCGGACATTTGAATACGATCGGTTTTGCAGCGATCTTCATTTCATATAGCAACATCGATCACGAAGGACATTAACGATAATATGCAACCAACACAGGGAGGTTATACAGCATGGAAATAGGAATTAGTACATTTGTAGAGACAACGCCGGATACGGAGACAGGGCAGACGATCAGTCATGCCGAGCGCATTCGTCAAGTAGTGGACGAGATTGTGCTCGCGGATAAGGTCGGTTTGGATATTTTTGGCGTAGGGGAGCATCATCGTGCCGATTATGCAGCGTCTGCACCGGCTGTTATTTTGGCAGCCGCAGCTGCGCGCACCGAGCGCATTCGCTTGACGAGTGCGGTAACGGTGCTATCATCGGCTGATCCGGTACGTGTATTTCAAGAGTTTGCCACTGTAGATGCGATCTCGAATGGACGGGCAGAAATTATGGCTGGGCGTGGCTCATTTATCGAGTCATTCCCGCTGTTTGGATATAATCTGGACGATTATGACGCATTGTTTGACGAAAAGTTGGAACTGCTGCTGCAAATTCAGCAAGCGGAAAAAGTAACCTGGCGCGGCGGTCATCGTCCGGCGATCGACAATCGTGGCATTTATCCGCGTCCGGTACAAGACCTGTTGCCTGTCTGGATCGGCAGCGGCGGTAATAGCGAATCGGTTGTGCGTGCAGGCTTGCTCGGTCTGCCGCTCGTGCTGGCGATTATTGGGGGGCGTCCGACCCAATTTGCCCCGCTCGTGGAGCTGTATTACAAAGCTGCCGCACATGCCGGACATGATACGTCCAAACTGTCGGTTGCGTCGCATTCCCACGGCTTTATCGCCGATACGAACGAGCTGGCGGCGGACAAGTTTTTCCCGTCTACACAGGCGGTAATGAATGCGCTTGGACGCGAACGTGGCTGGGGTCCTTACACACGCGCCAGCTTTGACGCTGCGCGCAGCTTTGAAGGTGCCCTCTATGTCGGCGATGTCGAAACGGTTGCCAACAAAATTATTCATCTGCGCAAACAGGTCGGTATTACCCGCTTTATGCTGCATACACCGGTTGGCACGATGTCCAACCATGACGATGTGCTGCGTGCGATTGAATTGCTCGGTAAAGAGGTGGCGCCGATCGTGCGCGCGGAAATTGCGCGGTGGGAGCAGGAGAACGGGAAGTAATACGATGCGATGCAATGTGGAGTATGAAGTGTAGTTGAGGCAATCATGTAAGTGAATATGTATTTTAAAATAAATTGAATTCGAGTCATTAGTCGATTGATTTTGTGATCTATATAAGCTTATGATCAGCATAAGAGTTCTCGCCCGCACGTTGCCGATGGCAAGTGGAACAGGGCGGGACATTTTTTTATAAAGTTAGTTTTTTAATGTCAAATGAATGCATATTAAAAAAGCCGACAATTATAAAGTACATCAAGAAAGAGCAAGCTTTTTTGGAGAACAATCGGGTCTATGGAATCATTTATAACTCTAAATATTTAAGTAAAGATCAGGAAATTTGGACAAATTAGGTAGATAGACTTGCAGACTTAATATCAACAATTAACGAGGTCGATCTTGCTTTTCTTGCTTTGAGGGGCTTTCCTTCAAATTGGAACGAGCTACTGACTTCGCCATCATATGCGTTGAAAGACAAAAGGCTACCGACATCGTATCGGCAGCCTTTTTGTATCTATTTATGACCGGATCATCATCGCTCAAACTATTCAAAACTTAGCTGGATAGCGCTTCACAATCGCTTCGGACAATGTATTCGCGGTTTTCCACATATGGTTATAACCCGTACGTAGCGCTTCGTATGATTTGGCATAATCGCCGTTATGGTACGAATCGAATGCGGTAATGACATGGGCACCATGCATCGCATTGGCTTGATAGGTAGCCGTTTTGTTAAGCGATGGCAGGCGACCGGTTTGGAATGCGGTTAAGTCAGCGACAAAGCCGCCCAGATCGGTTTTAGCTGCTTGGCGTTTGGCAGTATCGCCTGCCAATGTTGCGTTCAGGTACATCACGTAATCGTTAATATGGCGATTCCAGAGCGTATTAAATGTTTGCGCGGTTGCTGTGCCAAAAATAAGTTTATGGGTCGCTGTCAATGCATCGGTATTGCGGTTCAGCGCTGCTTTTACATTGGGCAGGTCAGGCGCGTTATCATTGCCTTTTTGCATAACGAGTATGGACAGAATCGCATGTTCACCGAGCGCTTCGCCTGTTTTTTGACGGAAATAGGCGGCATCGGTCTGTGTCGTCGATTGTTTAAAACGGGACGGATAGCGTTTAGTCGTTGCGGTGGCGAGTGAAGCGCCAACCGTACTTGCGCGTACATAAGCATTATGCACTTCGGAGTAAGTAGTACCGTATTGCCCTTTCGCATAGGCGTCAAAGGAACGGATCAGTGAATTATTATGTGCGGTCAAATCTTTGAGCAATTGCTGCTCGTTAATGTACGGGTTTTGCTGTTTTAGTATCGTCACCATCATCGATGTGGCGGATTTGATGCTAGCGAGAGCGCCTTGCTGATTCGTCGTATTTTTGTCGCGCATCGCTACCGCGTATTCGCTAAAGCGTTGATTGTGTGTATTCCACTGCGCTTTTAGCTCGGCAGCCGCTTGATCGGTGTAGGTGCCGGTCAGCAGTGAAGCGATGCTGTTCGTATTGGCGTTCAGTGCGTCCAGCGCTTGCTGGGTGTCTTTGGCTTGATTAAACTGTTTTTGCATAACAAGCATGGCTAGATAGCTATGTTCGCCAAACACTTTGGCAGCGGTTGCGCGCAAATCGGCAGCAGGTGTTTTAGTCGTTTTGGCAGTTGCTGCAAAAGTGCTAGTAGGCGCCATCCCAAAGCTGAAAATAAGAGATAGGCAGACGAGCAGGAGAGTGAGTGTGCGGGATTTGCTTTTCATTCATGTCGCTCCTTTAGGGGATAAGTTTATACAGGATTAATAAAGAAGAATGATTTATTTGAACCATAAATATTACCAGATAAAGAATTATTTTGTGGAACATGCGGCTAATAAGCATCATGCGCGTATACGTTCTGGATCGTCACACGACAGATGCAGTAGAAGTCGGACAAAATCGGCATGCCAAGTTGATAAAGTTAAGTTTGGCATTTGTAACCGCTTCCTTAAGCGTGGTATGGTTAACGAGGCAAATGAGCCGATTTGCTCGATCGAGCCAGTAGATCAGTTAATGAACACAGTTAATGAACAGACGGACGTTATAGCACAGCGTCCATTTCATTTCATGGAGGTGCAGCAATGAAAGCATTGTTTATCGGAGGCACAGGCACGATTAGTGAATCGATTTCCAGACAATGGTTGGAGCAAGGACATGAACTATTTTTACTTAATCGTGGCAACCGCAATGAACATTTGCCGGATGGGGCATATTGGTTGCAAGCCGATATTAATGATGAGCAGCAGGTGGCGAGCCTAATCGCGGAGCTGGAGTTTGATGTGGTCGCTGATTTTATCGCATTTGTGCCGGAGCAATTGGAGCGGGATTATCGGTTGTTTGCCGGACGGACGAAGCAGTTTATATTTATTAGCTCAGCATCCGCATATCAGACACCATTGTCCGATTACCGGATTACCGAAGGTACACCGCTCTCGAATCCGTACTGGGACTATTCGCGCAACAAAATCGCCTGTGAAGATTATTTGCTAAAACAGTACCGCGAACAAGGCTTCCCGATTACGATCGTGCGTCCAAGTCATACGTACAGCGATCGCGCATTACCGCTCGGTGTACATGGTGCCAACGGAAGCTGGCAGGTGGCGCGCCGCATGCAGCAACATAAACCGGTCATTATTCACGGAGACGGCACATCGCTTTGGACGCTAACACATAGCGATGATTTTGCACGTGGATTTATCGGATTGATGGGCAATTTGCATGCGCTAGGTGAGTCGGTACATATTACTTCAGATGAATCGGTCACCTGGAATCAAATTCACGAGACGATCGCGGATGCATTAGGTGTGAAGCTGAATGCGGTGCATGTGGCATCCTCATTTCTCGATGCATGCAGCAGCGAAGATTATCGCGGTAGCCTGCTTGGGGACAAAGCGAATACGGTCGTATTTGATAACAGTAAGTTAAAGCGGCTCGTACCGGGCTTTAACGCTACGATCCGTGTCGATCAAGGCATTAAGCGTGTCGTACAACATATTCTCGCCCATCCGGAGCTGCAACAGGAGGATGGCGAATTTGATGCCTGGTGCGACCGCGTGATCGCGGCATTGGAACAGGCAAAGGCAGCGCTGCAACAGTAACAGTAAGCTGTCTTAAGTGAAAATCGCGTTGGAACGTACCTTTTAAAATAGGATTCGGTTTGTAGCATAATATGCTCTTTGCTCCGTTATGCTGTATTGAACGAATCGATAGGTGTTATCAATCGTAAGCGCAGTCTGTTTTTGAACATAAATACAGATAAAATAGCCGCAGTCCATAAGCCGGAGTGCGGCTATTTGCGGTGTGCCTGTAGGGGGCGGATGATGTTGAATAGGCTACAACATATCCTCCTCAAAAAAACACCTGCTTTTGCAACAACTGTAACGCCTGTTCGACCTGTTCCACTTCCTCGGCGGTCAGATGTTGGATGCGTTCGTGGAAACGGACTTCGATTTGGCTAAAGATGTCGTCCATTAGCTGCTTACCGGCGGCGGTCAGGTAGATCATCTGTTTTCTGCCGTCGGACGGGTCGGATGTTTTCGCGCACAATCCTTTTTCGCTAAGCTTGCGCAGTTCACGGCTCGTATTCGGCAGTGACATATTCATACACACACTGATCGAGCTAGGTGTTTGCGGCGGGCTGACGGCAAGATATTCCAATATTTTATATTGAACAGGCGTGATCGTGTCGTGCTGAATATCGCTTGTCATCGCGGTCGTCGTTTGGTGGACGGATGTAATAAATGGAATCAATTGCTGAAATAGTGCAGAATGCTGCATATACTCACCTCTCTTTCATAAAATAACAAAGTCATTATCTTAAAACAATTATCATTTGACAACTAAATCAGAAATTGGTATCGTTTTAGTTATCAAATGATAATTAAAGGTGGGCGAAAATGAACATATTGCTGATCTATACACATCCGAATCACAATAGTCTCTGTCATGCGATGCTAGAGCAAGTGCAGCGCGGACTTGGAGCACATGTACATCACAATCGGATCGAAACGAAAACGATCGATCTGTACGCGGAAGGTTTCCATCCAGCGCTGCTGTTTAACGAGCATAAACGCAGACGGGATATGCATCGTGATCCTGAGCTGGAACTGTATCGGGAACGCGTGCGCTGGGCAGATCAACTTGTATTCATTTATCCGATCTGGTGGGGCAGACCGCCAGCGATGCTGCTTGGCTTTTTTGATCGGATGATGGCATCCGGTTTTGCGTATCGGCATCGCAAACCGTATGATTTGTTGCCAGAAGGGTTGCTGCAAGGCAAGTCGGTCGTATGTATTTCCACGATGAAAGGGCCATCCGGTTATTTGCAGCTCTGGCTCGGCAATGCCCATCGTATATTGATGCGGCGTGCATTGTTTAACTATATCGGCATTCGTAAAGTAAAGTTCTGGGAGTTCGGTGGTATGGAACAAGCGCATGGCAAGCAGCGGCAGAAGCTGGAACGGGTGTATCGTTATTTTCGCGATTTACGGCTTGTGAGTGAGAATAAGATAACGCTGAATGGAGCGGAAAGTGAGGCGTCGGCAGGTGCGAAACAGTCGCTGGGGTAAGGATCACACGTTGTTATGCAGCATTTTATTCGCTATGTTAACTTTATCTGGCATGAGCGACATGATTAAATGATCATTAGATGATTAGCCTTTACGATTGGCTGATCCGTGATGAGCAGGCACAATAAAGCGGCTGTACATTAGCTTTAGCAAAGTACAGCCGTTTTTAATTACAATTTCGATCATAGCAGCGATTTCACCAAGTATCTTAAGCAGCTCAAGCAGCTTATTCACTTGCCAATCTACAGCGTATAACACTCGCCATCTTCCGGCACAAGCACATGTCCATGCATGCCCTTTTCCGTTACAAATGCCCGTAGCTCCTCACGCGACAATGCCCAGTGATTGACCGCTTCCATATGCACTGAAATGATCGTCGCCTGCGGCGCAGCTCGAAACACTTCGTAAATATCTTGCTTGCCCATTACGAGCGAGCCACCTTGCACAAATTGATTGTCCCCGCCATTGACGACAATGACTTGCGGCTTGTACGTATCCAGCGCTTGCTGTACGCCATCATACCAGACGGTATCACCGGCTACATACAATGTTGCCTCCTGCTCGTGTTGGAATACGACGCCGCACACTTGTCCGGTTCGTTGCAAAATCGCGCCTCTGCCGTGCTCGCCTGCCGTTTTGCTCAAGCAGATGCCTTGAAATATCGTATGTTCATCCAGCACAGTCACTTGCTTGAAGCCATCTTGCCGTACTTTGGCGGCATCGGCTTCATTTTGCACAAACATCGGCACATCGTGCGACAGCACTTCGGCAGCGCGTGCATCGTAATGATCGAGATGCAGATGGGTAACGATGACCGCATCCACTGCGGCAAGCTGCTGCACATCGACCGGCAAGCCGACGAGTGGATTGTATTGATCTTGTCTCACTGAATCGGTAAATGGAGGATATGTTCCTTGCTCCGCCAAAAAAGGATCGATCAGAAACCGCACCCCTGCATAATGGACGACCAGTGTCGCATTGCGAATGAATTGTATATTCATATGAGTAACCCCTTTACTTTTCGTAATCATTGTATACAGTTTATTGTAGCGAGGAAACGAAGGCAAAGGAATGGGCTAGCTCAAGTGTTTGTTTCATTTGACTTGAATAATGAAAGTGATGTCTCTATTGTAGCGATTTATTTGCTGATGACGATCGATAGCTGGTAATTGACATAGCGATTTAGTTCCACTAGAAATTTATCCAATTCGAGATTGGACGGAAAGCGGCATTCTAGCAAATAACAGCCTTTACCGCTCACTTTGTAATTGGCGCACACATATTCCGGCTGCGTATCGACAAAAGCAAGATACGGCTGATGATGCACATGCTGTGTCACAATCGTCAAAAACACATGCACTGGATAACCGAGGCGGGCGGGATTTGTTTTGATCGTATAACCTTCGATTATGCCTTGTTCTTCCAAACGTAGGACACGGGTAGCGGTAGCCTGTCCGGTCAGATGTATGCGTTCGCCAAGCTCTTTCATCGTCATCCGACCATTTTCGGTCAGATGGGCTATAATGTGCTGATCGATTCGATCCATAAGTGTATGTTGTCCTTTCACTGCGTGTATATAAAATATCTTTTTGGTTCATTCGACAAAAAGCGCTATACTGTGCCACTCTGTCCTCCGATATAATAAGTAGAACGATACAATGCCGGACTGGAAGTTATGTTATACAGATTTATCATCGGTAAAGCAGGTGAGGAATGGAACAAGAGTTATTAACCTATGCCTTGATCATTATGTTGGGCGGTCTGCTAAGTTTGGGATTATCGTTCTATGCGCTGTTTCGATTGCAGGATACGCCAGGTGGAGTATATTATTGCCTCGCTACGTTTTTGACGTCTATGTTTGGTTTTTCGTATTTGTTTGAATTGTTAAGCTCAACGCTGCAATCGACCTGGTTTTGGCTGCGTGCTGAATATGTGTTTTTGCCGTTTATTCCGGCGGTTACGTTGTTGATGTGCTGCGCTTATATCGGTTATCGTCCGCAGCGCTGGATGCGTATAATTTTGTTTGCGATCCCGTTGTCAACATTAGTGATGCAGCATACGAATGAGTGGCATCATCTGTATTATACATCGATCGCTTTGAGCACGGATACGCCATTTCCGGTAACTCGGATTGAACATGGGCCGTATTTTTATGTTCATTCTCTATATTTATACGGTTGCCTTGCGCTTAGTGTGCTCCTGTTGCTGAATCAGGCGCGCCGTATACCGGTTCGGTTTCGACTGCAAATTTTTATGATGATCGCGGGTTTGTTGACACCGGTCATTGCCAGTCTATTTTATGTAAGTGGGCAAAGTATGTATGGCATCGATCTGGGACCGGTATTTATTAGCGTATCGTTTGTATTTCACAGTTTTGCGCTGTTTCGTTACCGCATGTTTGATGTGGCGCCGATTGCGCGCGATATCGTATTCGAAAGTATGGCGGATGGCGTGCTCGTCATTAATGAAAATGATGTCGTTGTCGATTACAATCGCGCCATGAAGCAGCTTATGCACGGATTGACTGCGAATCTGATCGGTCGCCGTTTAACCGATATTTTGCGAAGCCGACCTGATTTGCAGCAATTGCTGGACACAGGCAAAGATTGTGATTATGTGTATCGGTATGAAAATATGCGGTATTGCTATCGGATTCGCTTCTCGCCCGTATTCAACAAAAGTAATATCCAAGTCGGACGTATTATTCACGTCTCCGATATTACCGAACAGGCAGAATTGCAAGATCAGCTTCAGTATCTCGCAGATATGGACGGGCTGACCCATCTGTTGAACAAAACAGCGCTCATGTACCGTGCCGAACAAGAGCTAGAGCAGCTCGCCAGTAGCGGTGGCGGGCATCTGTCGATATTGATGTTTGATATCGATGAGTTTAAGCTGGTGAACGATACATTCGGTCATGAAGCAGGCGATGTGGCGCTATTGTATTTGGCAGAAGCGGTGCGAGAATATGCGGATGAATGCATGCTCGCCGGTCGTTATGGTGGCGATGAATTTATTCTGTGCATGCCTGGCAGTGATGTGCACACAGCTTGTGCAATGGCGGAAAAGCTGCGCCGACATATCGCCAGCGGCGAAATTTGCATCGATCGCGAGCAACTGCGCATTACGTCCAGCTTTGGCGTTGCCTCGGTTTACGTTCCATCCGGAACAAGGGAGCTATCGACTAAGCTGCTCGTGAAGCAGGCGGATCAGGCGTTATACGTCTCCAAACGTGCCGGTCGTAATCGTGTACAGGTGTATGGAACGGCGGAAGTTTCAGCGGAGACAGGCAGTGTGCGATGAAAGCTGGAATGTAGTCGCACACTTTTGTACATGCGAAAAGCACGGTTATACAGGCAGTTGCCGATGCCTGGATAGACAGAAAAGGCATGGCGTTTTCATAAGCACACAGGCAGTGCGTGCTAAAAAGCGGGCTTCATTTTTGTACTGTGTTTTATTTTATTGCATTTTGAAGCGAGCGTGAACTTTAACGTCTACAATCCATTCAAAAAAGCGTCTGTTACGTTGACTGCAACAGACGCTTTTTACGTATTCATTTATCGTTACGTCTACATCTACAATCGCATGATGCAAGCACGATGACGCCAATCAACAAAGCTTTACCCTTTAAATAACATCCGCACCGCCACCACAAACAAACATATCGCCAGCACGCGCACGACCGCTTTCGCCGGAATTTTCGACGCAATCCGTGCGCCAATCTGTCCACCGACCAGTGCGCCAAGCGCCAGCCAAATAAACTTGTCCCATAACACATGTCCGAGGCTAACATGCGAAATCGTCCCGACGAATGATGACAGCAAAATCGAAAACATCGACGTCGCTGTAGCAATATGCGGCGGAAAAGCGAGAAACAGAATCATCGTCGGCACCATTACCGAACCACCGCCGATGCCAAACAGACTCGACAGAAAGCCGACAAACAAGGCGACAATACAGCCAAACGATAGATTAAACGAATATTCATACACCTGCCCGCTTTGATCAAGCAGGCGATGACTTACATTCGGACGCAGCCAGCCACCACGGCTGGAAGTCGGTTTGAAATTAATCAACACCGCCATTATCATTAGAAAGATGCCAAGCGCAACAAAAAACGTACGGCTGCCTACGACCGTTGTTGTTAATGCGCCCAGCACAGAACCGGGAATCATCGCGACCGAGAATGCGATTCCGCTGCGATAATCGATGCGGCGCTGACGTGCGTACGCAATCGTACTGGAAATGGCACTTACGAACAGCACCGCCATCGACGTGCCGGAGATGCTGGCTACCGGAATCGTATACAAAAATGCCATCACCGGCACGATAATAAAGCCACCGCCCAGCCCGGCGACCGCCCCGCAAATCGATGCGAGCATACCGACAGCAAGCAAAAGCAATGATTCAAGCATAAATATCCGTATCCTTTCCCGCTAAATTCATCCATGTAAGCAGTATAGCATGGAGCAGCATCCATTTACCCGCTTGAACGCTTAATCTAATAGATACGAACACGAGACACGGAGCGATTTCAATTGTTGATGCTGTCTATAAACACTCGACGTACAGTCGAAACTCGACGCCAGGCAGGGAATTTCAATCGTTGATGCTGTCTAGGGACGTTGTATAGGTCGTCAAGCAGATGATACAGACTAGGCAGTGTCTTCAAACGTTCAGCGTTGTCATTTTATTGTTCAAGTGGGTCGCGTTTTAAGTGAGTTGAGCTGCGTATACAAGCGCAATCTCACGAATAAACGCATCGAACTGCCTAGGAAGCCGTTTGAAGACACGCCCTAGTCAATCCGACGAGAACAACGCTAAAACAGACCGCCCCCGCTTAGGAGCGATCTGTTCCGTATGCAGCCATCTGTGCATTATGCTGTTCCAATGACAGCTCAAAATTATCGCGATTGCCGATCTGTGTCGTCGCACCACCGCCGTGGCGTTGATACAGCACGAGCCAGTAAAAGATCGGGTACTGACGTAGTGGCTGGCGTTGAGCGCCAACATACACATCGGCAAGCTGCTCATAAGGTTGCCAGTAATCGGCAATATTCGGCGTAATGCGGCGATGCGCACGGCTGCTCGGAATATGTTCGCATACCCGTTCCGAACTGAAACGCTCGCGCCATGTGCCATAAAATGTATGGGAACTGCCATGTGTACGGCAAATGAACGGGCGTACCGGATACACGCGGCAGATGCCTTGTTCCGGATCAAGCAGCGGACAAGCAAAATTATTGCGTCCGGCATGATGGCGAATCGAATCCAGCTCTTGTTTGCGATTCGTCCGGTTGACGAGCGCCGCATACATCGGCTCATTGTGCTGCCGAAATTGCTCCAAATTACGCTCTGCTTGCCGGAAAGCAGCATCGATATCCGCCTGGCTCCAACTATGTTCCATATACGTTAACAACAGCTCAAATTCGACCTGTGATACCGGAAAATAGTCCGAACAACAGCTACTGCAACCTGCTGCACACGGCGGATGTTTGCTCGTGTTAGCATGATACTGTTCGATCGTCGTATCCACCTGTTTGTACAATGCGGTCATATGCATCGCCCGGCTATTCGCCGCTGCGCGTGGATGGCAGTCTTTCAGCGCACGTCCACTGCCGCAAAAGCACGGACGGTCTGCTGACAGCTTGGATGCGGCTGCATTGCGGTCATTCGCTTGGATCGATAATGGATCGTATGGCTGTTGCTGCCGATTTGGTTCGTTATGTTCAGTTTGCCCGATCGCTTGTTGTGTAGCATAAGGCTGCCGGGAATGTTGTTCATTCGCGTGTGGCTGTTGTTGAGCGGTGTCTTGGTTGTGACGATGACGATTGTGTTGTCGTTTCTGATGGCGCTGTGGCATGGGAATCATATCCTTTCCGCTCCGCTGCTGTTGCCGATGGCTGGCTGGGCAGCAGCCGATTCGGACGCACTGTCATCCCGGCATCATCCGGCACGGCAGCACGCCACAGCGAAGCTTATGTTTCCCATTATACCTCAACTTATAATGTAACCCGACAATCGGCTTCATGTTCCAGCTCTTTGTACATAAAATAATCAAAATCCGCATGGCGACGTCTGCCGCCCATATCGATACAGTTCATCCCGACAAATGCGCCGGTGAAAAAGCCGCCACCCTGCACATAATCGTCAGACAGCTTGTAACATTCCAGCTCGACTG
The DNA here is from genome assembly GCF_034659835.1 of Paenibacillus campi. Taxonomy (NCBI): domain Bacteria; kingdom Bacillati; phylum Bacillota; class Bacilli; order Caryophanales; family Paenibacillaceae; genus Paenibacillus; species Paenibacillus campi. The sequence continues at coordinate 203,817 of NZ_JAXSQZ010000006.1, read as the reverse complement.
GCACCGTATGCCAATGTTGCCCGTCAAATGAATAACTGTACCGATATTGCTGCACACGCACTTCAACTTTAATATGCACCAGCTCGGTTTCTTCCGGCACTGGAATCGGCTTGCGTCCGAACGGCTGCGCAAATTGCCCGTTATCGCAAATAAGCATATCGAGTACACGTCCATATTTTTCATGCCAGGTCACTTGCAGTGTCGACCAGTTTTCCGTGTTGTAATAACACGTTAATCCGGCGCTTTGCTGGAACGTTTCCGGGCGGAAGTCGATCGCTGTCGCAGCGTCAAACGAAAAAGCTTGCCAGCGACGTGCCACATATGCCTGCGTAAACAGCGAGCTAAGCGATTCGCGTCCATACAGACGCAAATAGCCCGGACGTGTTTCCAGACAAGCGATTTCTTTAGTAAGCGGAATGCGCAGCGTTTGGAAATGAATATTCAGCTCTGTGCTGTCAAAATCATCGTGTTCCGCGTAATCTTGCTCCCATGTTACCGGCTCCATTTGCGGTGCAGGTACGTCCACCTTGCCTTGTTTGCCGCCAACGACCATTGGCCAACCGTCCACCCATTCGATCTGCTGTAAGGCGGTTTCGCGTCCAAGCGGACAATAGCCACGATTGTCCAAAATCGGCAGCGTATCATTAGGCAGCGGTCGTCCGGTCAGATGTGCCAAATACCATTCATCTGTATGGGTATGCAGAAGTGAGGCATGACCGCATTTTTGCAATGGATGGCGAGGGTCTTGCCATGCGCTTAGCATCGGATAATCCGGCTGTGTTTCGTACGGCCCGAACAGATCGCGTGAGCGTGCGACCGTCTCGGCGTGTTGATACGTCGTCCCCCCCTCTGCGACGAACAAATAATAATAGTCATTTACCCGGTACAGATGCGGGCCTTCGGTATAACGCAAATCGGTGCCTTTGTAAATGATCTGCGGCTCACCGATTAACTGCCCTGCTTCATGATCGTATTCCTGTAACGAAATGCCATAAAACGGATGATGGTATGTACGATGATCCCAATACATATTGAGCAAATATTTACGTCCATCTTCATCATGGAACAATGAGGCATCAAAGCCAACACCGTTCAGCAAAATCGGCTCTGACCATTCGCCATCAATCGTATCGCAGGTGACGAGATAGTTCAGGCAGTCTTTCCAAATGCCACTAACGACTTTGACATCGGTATATACAAGCCAAAATTTGCCGTCATAATAACTTAAGTCAGGCGCCCAAATGCCGCCGGAGTTCGGATTGCCTTTCATATCAAGTTGGGACAAGCGATTAAGTGGACGATGTACGAGATGCCAGTTCACCAGATCGCGGGAATGATGAAGTTGTACGCCGGGGAACCATTCAAATGTCGATGTAGCGATATAATAGTCTTCCCCGGCACGACAAATGCTCGGATCGGGGTTAAAGCCGCGTAATACAGGATTTTGGATTGTCATGATTTGTACCTCCATCGGGATTTGTTTAGGACGTGTACGCAAATTAGTGTCTCGGAGCATCGACCACTGTAGCTGTAGCATACGAGTTGGCGTATACGCCCTAACATAACACTGCCTTACATATGCCTTAGCGGGCACTCCAACCATTTCCACATAAAGCGCTTACAAATAAGCTGTAAATTATACAATAATCGTTTACAAATGGGACAGCGCATAGGACGGCAATCGATGCTGCAATCGATGTGAATGATACACTGACGGTTGACAAAGCTTGTCGACCGAGCAATCCAGCGGGAATAAATTGTACAGGTCGTATACCGTTTCTGCACAGCTAAAACAATAGGCAGTATGACACAGTAATGGATAACTGCCCATATTAACCAAAACAAAAAACTTTGTATAATGGTTAAACTAACTTTTCTTGAAGGTAACACAATTTACGCAGGAGCGCAATGCGTAAACCGGATTATGGTACAATGAATGGACGCAAACGATGTAAGCGGCTTGTAATCCGGCGCTGAACTATGATCGATTTGCCGATCAAGCGCACTCCTAAGATCGATCTGTGAATATAGGCTACAAATTCAAGCGCTGAATTCAATTTAACAGTTGATCCATAACGGATACTTGCCAATCGCACGGTATTATTTTAAACGCACAATGGAGGCTAATTAGCTATGCAATCATCCGATCAAAATAAATCTGCCTGGAATGGCAGCACGTATCAATCATGGCTGAATCGATTTGGTACACCAGAGGAAGCTGCCGCCAAAATCGTCGCTGATCCTGCCAAACGTGTCAGCGGTGCACTGCTTCATATGGGCGGAGACATTACCGGACAGCGCATTATTAATCTGATGGGCTCGAACGGTAACAAGGCGGTCGCGCTTGCACTGCTTGGTGCGGAGCTGACGGTCGCGGATTTTTCAACGGAAAATGAGCAATACGCACTGGCATTGGCAGCAGCGGCTAGTGTACCGCTGCATTATATCGTTGCGGATGTGCTGGAACTGCCGCAGACGTTGAACGGAAGCTATACGATCGCTTTTATGGAGTTTGGCATTTTGCATTATTTTACCGATCTGCATCCACTGTTTGAAGTGGTGGCAAGACTGCTACAGCCAGGTGGTAGACTCGTATTGCAAGATTTTCACCCGATCTCGACCAAATTGATCTCCTCGCGCGGCACGACTGCCAAAATTCGCAAACATAAAGTGGACGGCGATTATTTTGACACTTCGCTAGTCGAAAAGGAAGTGTCCTATTCCAAATATGCCGCATCCGGTCAAATGGAAGAAGCTAAACAAAAAGTGTATTTACGCAATTGGACGCTCGGCGAAATTGTGACGGCGATTGCCGATACCGGTCTGATCATTAAAACGCTGGAAGAATTGCCGAACCAGTCATCCGATGTGTTTGATAAAGGCATTCCAAAGACGTTTACGATCGTAGCGGAAAAAGCACACTAATCGCTAAACCATTCATCCATAAGCAAGCCAAAAAGCACGAACAGTTCGATCTGCGTGGCAGCCGTATAGGAAAGATGATCCTATGCGGCTGTCTGTAGACGGTGTTCGTGCTTTTGAGTATAACGATCCAAATGTGTCGCTCGGTGTGGATGAAGGCTGTTATAACAAACGATTTTGCGTATCAAAACGTTGTACGCTGGCAAAACATTGGCTATAGTCAGCTGGCTGTTTGTATTGAATGGAATGAATAGTAAGCCGACTAAGTTAAATTTTAACGATTGTGTACTGATATGTTTACCAATAAGAGCTTGAACTAGCTTCAATGCGCAAATGCAGTTTGATCAAAGTAATAGATTACCGATGATGCCATCCGATCGGATACCGTATACGCTGTTAGAAACGCCACTTTATAACGTCGGCTTCTGTTTAAAATCGACTTTAAAAGGAGCTTTGATCAGCAATTTACTCAATTCTTCCGCAGAGATCGGCTTGCTGAACAGATAGCCTTGCATCTCATGGCAACGAATTTTTTTGAGCGCTGATGCTTGTTCGTGATTTTCCACTCCTTCAGCGATCACATTCATATTCAGGCTGCGCGCCAAATTGACGATAGAGCTAATAATCATATGGTTGGCACGACTGCTACCGATGCGGCTAGTGAATTCACGGGCGATTTTGAGCTTGTCGACCGGAAAGTTTTCCAAATAGGCGAGTGATGAATACCCGGTGCCAAAATCATCGATAGAGATCGATACACCGAGCTGTTTCAGCGCATTCAGCTTAACGATGACATTGTTAATACTCGTCATCGCTATCGTTTCGGTAATTTCCAGATCGATATAGGCGGGATTAACACCGGTCTGCTTCAGAATGCGTGCGACGGTGGTGACAAAGTTTTCTTGCTCAAATTGCCGTGCCGACAAATTAATGCCGATTTTGATCAAATGCCCTTCATTTTGCCAGCGCTTCGCTTGTTCACAAGCTTCCCTAAGCACCCATTCACCGATCGGTAACATCAGCCCGGTTTCCTCGGCAATCGGGATAAACTCACCCGGCATAATCATACCGAGCGTTCCATGCTCCCAGCGAATGAGCGCTTCGACACCGACTACACTCCCACGTGTTGCATCGATTTGGGGCTGATAATGGAGCATCAATTCATTGCGATAAAGCGCCTGGCTCAGTTCCTTTTCCAGCATTAGCTTTTTGGAATAGATCAGATCGTTGTCGTTATAAAAGCGATAATGCCCTTTGCCGTTCTTCTTCACCTGATACATGGCGATATCGGCTTTTTTCATCAGTGTAATCGGAGATTCATCTTCACCATCGTAGAGGGCGATCCCGATACTTGGCGTAGCGATAATTTCATAGCCTTGAATAAAATGCGGCGCATTCATACTATCCAAAATACGCTGTGCTACGACCGATGCTTCGCGTGTATCTTTCATATGGCGAATGAGCAGTGTGAATTCGTCACCGCCCAGCCGTGCAACCATATCGTTATCACGTACACAGCTCTGTAAACGTTGCGCGACTGAACGCAGCAGTTGGTCACCGACATCATGACCAAGTGTATCGTTAATATTTTTGAAGCGATCCAGATCGATAAACAAAATCGAAAACAGCTCCTCATTAACACGGGCAACTTGAACGGTTTCGCTCAGCTCGCTCTCAAAGGCGGCACGGTTCATCAGCCCGGTCAATGCATCATGATAGGCGAGATAATGAACCTGTTCTTCATGGCGTTTGTTCTCGGTAATATCTTTGGCGATGCCATACATACCGACGACTTTACCTTGTACGATAATCGGCACATTCGTCATACGCACCGGAAACGAATCCCCCCGGCAATTGCTAAGTGTTGTCTCGTAAATTTGCGGATGTCCTTGCAACACCATCTCAATTCGTTTCAGCACATTGTTAGTTTGCGCATCACAGAAATAATGGATCGCATACTTGCCGATCATCTCTTGTTCACTGACACCATGCATTAGTTCCGCTTGTGGATTGGCGCTTTCAATTCGTCCGTCCAAGCCGATCGCCATGATCGCATCGGGGTGAAAATCAACGATGGAACGGTAGCGATTTTCGCTATTTTCCAGCTCAAGTTTTTTGTCGTACAGCGTGCGTGCCAGTCGGTGATTTTCTATAATGACCATCACCTGCCGGATCATTACGAGCACAATCGCTAGCCCTGTTCCGATCGTTAACATATACCGTCCATCTGCATTCAAGATCATAAACAAAAATAGCGCTGTAATGCCCAAATACGGAATTACCAGATGCGGAATGTCCAGCCGTGGCTGCTCGGGTTTTAATACACGAGATACATTTGGATCACACGGCTGCTTCAGCTCATCGATATGCACGATGCCTGCATAGCCAGCTAGCAGCAGACCCGCGGTGAACAACGGGTCCAACCAGCTACCTGAATTGTCATTGTTAAGCGTAATACTATACAAAAATAAAGTGTCACCGACCACCTGTAGTAACAGCCCAGCACATAAAAACAGCACGACCTTACTAGAGAGCGTCCGTATCTTGCTCAAATACAAACTTGACGCACCACCAAGCAGCACCAGATCACTGATCGCATAAGTGATCGACAGCAGTACTTCCGGCGAAATATACGACATTCCTGTCAAAGCGATAATAAATCGAATCAGAAAATGCCAGCTTAACGTCGTTAACACCGTCATCAAAATGGCAATATCGAGCAAAAGCCGAATAACTGACAAACTACCCTTTTCTCGTTGCAGTTTATAAAAAAACGCCAGCATATAAAAGAGCACTTGGATCACATAAAAAATATCGGCATAGCTTGGAAAAGGAACTTTGACATTCATCACGTTCTCATAAGTAAGCCAAATCAGCTCAGCGACTGTATAGCTGATACAACCAAGTAGCAGTAGCAACCAAAACGGTCGATGCCTGCGTTTGCTGCTCATCCAGGCGATATATAACCAGTAACAAGCGATAATCGTGCCGGTCACACTTAGCAGATTGCCACCTAGTGTGCGTACGATTTCGTTATCCGACCAAGCCCAAATCCACACATAATATATAACGATGAAGCCGATCATAAACAGAAGTGACAGCGGCCTTGCGGTTTGAGCCTTTTTAGGCATATTCATTCCCTCTAATTTTAATTTGTTTAGTTAATAATACCCAAATATAGACGGTGTATACCTAAATGTATAATGAATTTTATAGGTCTAAAGGTGTGATAACTTAACTAGTTAAATAGTACGTTATTTCATATGTAATTGAAATACATAATGCATTGTTTTTTATGGGAAACAGGGATTAAATTTAAAAAATAGCCGGTATAAGCATACTCATATCATTGATTAACATATCGATTAAAATGATCTAGTTTCCTTTTAACGAAATAGCGATAAACTTCGGTGTGACGAGTCGAACGTTGTAGCGGTTAGCGATCGCGATCTTTTTAGAGGGGGTGTTGCTGCAATTACACCTATTTACGGTGTCAAAAGTCTGTCATTACGCGCGGAAACTATAGTATTTCCTAACATTCGATTGTATAATCGAACAGAAAGTAAGGAATGCGGTACATACCGCTAACTGTTTATTTTAGATGAAAAGAGGGGTTAGAGGATGGCAGGATCAAGCGGATTATCGGTGAAAACGATCGTTGCGATCGGGATCGGTTCGGCACTGTTTGTCATTCTGGGCCGTTTTGCTTCGATACCAAGTTTTATTCCGGACACGAATATCGAAACGACCTATGCGTTGCTGGCGTTGTTTGCGCTTTTGTACGGGCCGTGGGCAGGGCTATTGATCGGCTTAATCGGTCACACGCTGAAGGATGCTATTTTCTATGGTGCACCGTGGTTTAGCTGGGTGATCGCTTCAGCATTGTTCGGTTTGATTGTCGGTCTGATGACACGCCGTATTCGCATTGCAGATGGGGAATTTGGCGGCAAGGAGATCATCCGCTTTAATGTGGCACAGCTAACCGCCAATATTGTATGCTGGCTGATCGTTGCGCCTGTGCTGGACATTCTGATCTATTCGGAGCCAGCGAACAAAGTGTTTGTACAAGGAATTGGGGCAGCGGTGTCCAATACGTTGTCGGTAGCGATCATCGGTACACTGCTGGCGATTGCATATGCCAAAACAAGAACGAAGCGCGGCAGTTTGAGCCGGGAAGCTTGATCGGTGTGTCGTGTACGGCAATATCGGTCAGGACGGCAGTTGCCGTGTGCTGCAATAGAGTGTTACAGTGAGTGCTACAGTAAGTAAGCGATAGACCGGTGGGTATCACCGGTCTTTTTCGTTGACAGGATGACATGCTTCATTGTTCGATTTTGATAGAGATAGACGTGCAAGGATGTAGTGTAATGGACACTTCTAGATAGCAAGCTATGCAGGTGAGCCGGAGATGGATGGCTCGTCTGTCCGAGTAATGGATGCTCATTGGTAGCGAGCGCTTGCAAGTGATAACGATTCAACATCGTGCGGATCGTTATCGCCGGTCAGCGAGAATGCGCATATTGATATAGAGATTAAAGCTAGAGCAAGGCTGCGAGTAGCGTGATGGCGGCTCGTTTATAAGCCAGGAGGAAGGAAAGGTATGAGAAAACCAGTCATTGAATTTGGGCAGTTTAGCTTTCAATATCGTGCGCAAGCAGAGCCGACGCTGCACGAGATCAATTTGACCGTTTATGAAGGCGAGAAAGTGCTGATTATCGGGCCATCCGGTTCAGGTAAAAGCACATTGGCGCATTGCATCAATGGGCTGATCCCGTTTATGTACGAAGGGGAGACGAGCGGCACATTGCACGTAGCTGGACAAGTGGTTAGCGAGCGCGGCATTGCGCTATTGTCGGACGAAGTAGGCACGGTGATGCAAGACCCGGACGGGCAATTTGTCGGTTTGACGGTGGCGGAAGATATCGCTTTTAAGCTGGAAAATGATGCTGTACCACAAGCGGAGATGATGCGGCGTGTGTTTGCTGCTGCCGATACGGTCGATTTTGCCCATTTTTTGGAAGCATCGCCGCATTCGTTATCCGGTGGGCAAAAGCAAAAGACGACGCTTGCTGGCGTGCTCGTCAGCGAAGCGGGCATTTTGCTGTTTGACGAGCCGCTTGCAAGCCTTGATCCGCATACTGGCAAGCTGACGGTCGAGCTGATCGATTGCATTCACCGTGACACCGGCAAAACGATCGTTATTATCGAACATCGGCTGGAAGAAGTGTTGGCGTGTCCAGTCGATCGGATTATCGTTATGCATGAAGGGCGTATTATCGGTGATATGACGCCAGATGAGCTGCTTTGCACTGAGCTGCTGCGGACGACAGGTATTCGTGAGCCGTTATATTTGACTGCACTGCATTATGCCGGTTGTCAGATTACGAAGCCGATGCAGCCTGGTCATATCGACCGTATTCAGCTTGCCAACTGTGTGGAGCCATTGCAGCGTTGGTATGACTGTATCGCACAAGAAGCGCTACCGATGATCGAGCAAACTGTACTAGAATTGGAGCATGTTTCGTTTAGTTATGAAAAAGGGCAGCCGCTTTTGCATGATGTATCGTTTGCGATTGGTAAAGGGGAGATCGTCTGTATTGCCGGACGCAACGGGGCAGGCAAGTCGACGATTTCGAAGCTGATTTGCGGCTTTTATAAACCTGACAGCGGACGGATATTGCTAGGCGGGCGTGATCTAAGCGGATCGACGATCAAAGAGCGAGCGGACAAAATCGGCTTTGTGATGCAAAATCCGAACCATATGCTGTCCAAGCCGCTGCTGTATGATGAAGTGGCGCTGGGGCTGCGGACGCGTGGTGTACATGAAGATACGATCCGCGAGCGCGTGCATCATGTGCTTAAAGTGTGCGGTCTGTATCCGTTTCGCAGCTGGCCGATCTCGGCACTGAGCTACGGACAGAAAAAACGAGTGACGATCGCTTCGATTCTCGTGCTGGAACCGGAAATTATTATTTTGGACGAACCGACCGCCGGACAGGATTTCCGCCATTATAACGAGATGATGGAATTTTTGAATCAGTTGAACCGGCAGGGGATGACGATTATTTTGATTACCCATGATATGCATCTGATGATGGAATACGGTCAGCGTGCGATCGTGATGGCAGACGGGAAAAAGATCGCGGACGATTGTCCATCCCGTGTGCTCGTACAGCGTCATATTATCGCTGCCGCCAATCTCAAGCAGACGTCACTGCATACGCTTGCCGAGCGTGCGGGCATTGCCGAGCCAGCGGAATTTGTCGGACGGTTTATCGCTTATGACAGGGGGCTACGTCATCCATGAGTACGAAAATGCTCACGTATACGAACCAAAATACGCCTATTCATCGGCTAACCGGGGCGAGCAAGTTGTTGTTTTTTGTATTATGGGCGCTGACGGCGATGATTATTTATGATACGCGCTGCCTGCTGGTGATGTTGGTCATTGCGATCGTTATTTTTGCTATGTCACGGGTGCCGCTGTCGAGTTATTCGTTTGTGCTCGTATTGATTTTGATCTTTTTTTGTGCTGAATCAGATTGCGATTTTTCTGTTTGCTCCGTTGTATGGGGTAGAGTTGTATGGTACACGGCATAATATTGTGCATCTGTTTGCCTGGTATACGCTCACTTGGGAGCAGTTATTTTACCAGTTTAATGTGGCGCTAAAATATGCTGTCGTCGTGCCGATCGGCTTGCTGTTCCTGCTTGTGACCGATCCGAGCGAATTTGCCGCTTCGCTTAGTCGACTTGGCGTTAGTTACAAAGTGGCATATTCGGTCGCCATCGCGCTGCGCTATATTCCGGATATCCAGCAGGATTTTCAAAATATTTCGTTCTCTGCTCAAGCGCGTGGTATCGATATTTCGCGCAAAGAAAAGTTTGGCAAACGGCTCAAAAATATCGTGTCCATTTTGCTGCCGCTCATTTTGACGAGTGTAGAACGGATCGAGAAAATTAGCACCGCGATGGAGCTACGCGGCTTCGGTCGCGGCAAAAAGCGCACTTGGTACCGCGCCCGCCCACTGCGCACAGGCGATTACATCGCGATCAGTATGGCGATCGTCGTGACGGTAACGTGTATGGCGGTAACGTTTGCGGATGGGTCGAGGTTTTATAATATTTTTAAGTGATGAATAGGTGGACGGTGAATATGTCTTTTACAAGTCGAAAAGCATGTACTTGTGAAAGGCATATTTAGTTTGTATTAATTTAAATTTATTACTTAAATTTTAATATATGTAATTAATTAAGATTAAATAAGTTGGAATTTAGGAAAGAGGAGTTGAATGATGATGAATTGTTCTCATCGTTAAGTATGTGCGACTAATTAGTTTTTGAGCGAACTTGTTTAAATAAGTAAACTATAGGGAATACTAATACAGTCAATAAAATCCCAGCAATCAAAGCTTGCTCGCTATTGATAAGATTGGATTGATTTAAAAGAAAAAGGACAACACAAACAAGCTCGTCCTGCTCAAGGTATCCACCAACTGAGACAAGGACGAGCTGTCGTTATTTATAGGTTTAGACTGTGAAGTTATAGGGCGAGATGTTCGCCAGCTTATTGCTGTTAGGAGCGAGATCGCTTGGTTGATTTACCGGCTTGTTTGTACGGATCATCCGGCAATCGGTAGTTCTGCGCTGTCCGCTTACAAATTCTGACTTGCTGGACGCGGAATCTGGTTCGTCGCTGCCATCTGATCGAGGAACAGCAGCAGTTCTTTGTTGAATTTGTCCATTTCGTCAAACATCATCGCATGTCCGCTCTGTTCAAATGGCACCACACGCGCATCGGTAATGCTCTCGCTCAGCAGCTGGGCAAATTGCGGATCACAGATTTTGTCTTTCATACCCTGGAAAATAACGGTCGGCACATTGACCGCCGCCAGATCGCCGCGCAAGTCTTCGTCACGTAGAGCGATTGCCGCTTTGATCGTACCGTGATGAGACGCTTGCAAACAGAGCGATTCCAGCCATACCATCATGCCGGCGCGCTTTTTGTCATGCGTAAATTGCAGACCGAATTTGCCTAGCATTTTCGGGCGGTCTTCATAGGTTGCTTCGATTAGATCGTTTGTCAAATCATCCGCTGTCATCAGTCCATAATCAAAATCAGGACGCTTCACAAATACAGGTGCCGCCGCGCCCATCAGCGCGAGTTGGGCAATGCCATGCCCTTGATGGCGTGCCATATAACGGATCGCTACCGCACCGCCCATCGAGAAGCCGACAAGTACCGCATTGTCCAAATGAAGCTCATCGATGACCGCGCGCACATCGTCTGCCATCCGATCATACGTATATCCGTCCCACGGTGCATCCGATTTGCCAAAGCCCCGGAAATCGATCCCGATACAACGATACCCATTTATCGGCAACCGGGAAAATTGATATTCAAACATCAATTGATTCGCTGGCCATCCATGCAAAAAGATCACCGGAATTCCTTCACCGAGGTCTTGCACAAACAGTTTCACGCCATCTTCAACTTGTATATATTTGCCCATTCTAATCGCCTCCATTTTTATATTCGTCCATCTTGCTAATATGACGCTGTTTTTTGCTTTATGTTCACCATGAATGCAAGTGATCCGGCACGTTGCTAATACTTTAAACCATTCCATTTCCGCACAAACCTTGCTGTCTGACTGAACGGTTAGCGATTAACCAATAAGCTAGCTAGCTTATTTGCCGCTATGATTGGCGGTATAACCGCATTCGTCTAGGTTTGTTCATGCCTATAAATTTCGTTTCTTCCCATCAGCATTGCGGGTACAATAGTTGAGATGGAAGCAATAAGGTACGTCCATATCGTATTGTGGCACATGAAAGCCGAGCTGGATCAACCACATAGCCAGTGCTCAACAACACGTAGTATGTCGATTCACGTCACATAATTATCAATAATACGCTTGATTGGGTACATCGATTGCCAATGATCCTATTTGCCAATCCAGCCGAAGCGCTGAATAGCACTGTTGGCACAAACTAGCATACAGGCGTATTAGCAATCAAAATAACAAACAACCCCGAGGAGGTCAGCCGATGAAGTGGCAAGGAAGACGAACGAGTAACAATGTGGAAGATCGCCGCGGTATGGGCGGCAAAAAGCTTGTTGGCGGTGGAATTGGCGGTATTATCGTCATCATTATTGTCATTTTGCTCGGTGGCAATCCGTCCAGTTTGTTAGGCGATCTCGGTTCAAGCTCAAGCAGCACGACACAGACTGCGAGCAATTATCAAGGTACAGAGCAGGAGCAAGAGCTGGCGAATTTTGTGTCGGTCGTACTAGCGGATACCGAGGATGTGTGGAGCGATATATTCCGGCAGCAAGGGCTAACGTATACGAATCCGACGCTTGTATTGTATAGTGGCAGTGTGCAATCCGCCTGTGGGATGGCAAGTTCGGCGGTTGGGCCTTTTTACTGTCCTGGCGATCAGAAATTGTATATCGATCTGAGCTTTTATGATGAGTTGAAGCAGCAATTCCAAGCACCAGGGGATTTTGCGATGGCATATGTAGTCGCACATGAAGTCGGTCACCATGTGCAAAATTTGCTCGGTACGATGGACAAGCTGGAGCCGTATCGTCAGCAGTTGAGCGAGCAGCAATTTAATACGAAGTATCAGGTACGATTGGAGCTGCAAGCGGATTATTATGCCGGTGTATGGGCGCACTATGAACAGGGCAAAAACTTGCTGGAGCAAGGTGATTTGGAGGAAGCATTAACAGCGGCAAGCGCGGTAGGTGATGACACGATTCAGCAGCGTACACGCGGCTATGTCGTGCCAGACAGCTTTACACACGGTACATCCGAGCAGCGCAAACGCTGGTTTTACAAAGGCTTTGAATCCGGCAGCTTGACAGGTGGCGACACATTCAGTGTTAGCAATAGCCAGTTGTAAACGAGGATCGGTTAATATGGATTTTATATCGTTAATATCGATGGTATGTAATGGTGACAATGCTGTGTTATACAAATTTATAATAGTGCTGACCGGTTATGTTTAAAAATAGTGTAATTGATGATGATAAGATTGAACTACAGCTGTATGATGAGATACTGCCAGATGAATGGGTCATTGCGAATAGGCGATGCGATTGCGACTGGCTCGGATCAAATCCGGTATATGAATAGGCTGTAAGGGAGTCAACGGAAACGGATCATCTACGACATAGAGAACGTCATTCACAGGCTGTCTTTTAATGAGCACATTAGGATCATATATAGTTATACATTGCACCCGAATTATAGACTACATCGACCTTGCCATCCGTTTGCCTAGCATTCGTAACGTCAAGGTCTGTTGGTATGTCATTTGGTCACGGTAGCGCCACGTTCATCTTCCATTGACAATAGCGTGATATGCTAAGCGGGGGATTAGCGAATGAGTGGTAGTTTATATTAAAATAAAGACAGACATATAACGGAAGTGGAAAAGGAGTGGGATCATGAATAACATACGCCTAAAAAGCAATTTGAATCGTGCAAGTTTGGATAACCGTCTGCAATATGATCCGGAAATTATCGAGCTGTATTTGCGAACCGATGATTTGCAGCAGGAATCGCTCATTCGCGAGCGCATTCAGGAGCTGAAGCAGCGTGGCATTCGTGTATATTTGCACCATCCGAGTCGGTATAATGGCAAATACTTGGACATTATGAGTACAGAGCCGGAGATGTATCGATTTTACCGTGAGTCGACCGAGCAACTCGTAAATATTTGTCAGGAGGAAGGCAGTCAGTGCGTCATTCATGCGAATTATTTACGCAGTGACAATCCCGAAATTTCACGCGCACGCACGCTTGCATTGCGGCAGGAAATCGAGGCGATTTTGACGTATGGGCGGGATACATTGCTGTGGGAAGATTCGACCGAAGGGCTGTTTTGTTATAACAATCCGTATTTGATCGATGAGGTGATCATTCCGCTCAAGCTGCCGATTAATGTCGATGTTAGCCATACATTTATTAGTTTTCGTGGCGATAATGAACGTCTGCGTGAAGTGCTAGAACGGACAGCGCCGTATGCGGTGTATTATCATCTGGTGGACAGTATGGGGCAGTTCCACGACTCCTTGCCGCTAGGACAAGGGCTGATCGATTGGAAGATGGTCAAGTCGTTTGTGCAAGGTAAAGAGTATATTTTTGAAATTAATTTGGAGGGCGCACATATCGACTGTACACCGATGGTGGAGAGTGCACGCTTTTTCGATCAGCTTCGTATTGAAGCGGCAAATTTGTAATGCTAATAAATTGGTGACGCTCAAAAAGGCTCTGCCAAGCCATCACTAGCCTATTGGATGCTAGGTGACGGGGCAGAGCCTTTTTCATGTGCATTTATGATGCATACAATTAACGCACAGTTTCCTGCTGCGCTTTGAGCAGAGCACGTGCAGCGCGTTGACCGGAAATAACAGCGCCTTCCATCGTGGCAAGCAATGGCTGATTCGTATAATCGCCAGCGAGCAATAAACCTGGAATGGGAGTCATCTGTCTTGGACGGTGTTTTTCATTACCTGCGGACAGGCGATAAAAACTGTTGTGTTTGCGGATAACACGATAATTCGTCATCGTATTAGCACCGGAAAGACCGATCTGTTGCAGTGAGGTAAGCGCCCGCTTCCATACTTCCTCATCCGGCAAATCGATCAACTCATCCGGGTTAACCAAAATGAGCGAGGCGCGACCACTGTCGCGTTTGAACGTTGTGCGTGATTGCTCGCTGAACGAACCGAGCTGAGTGCCGGGTCCAAACAAAGTATGGTCGGCATGAGCGAGCTTTTCCTCCGCTTCAAACTGCACCGTCACATACGGCATGCTTTCCAGCTTCATCAAATCCGCCAAACCTTCGTGTTCGCCAAAATGCTGTCCGACCAGTCGTTTCGCCTGCCCGATATCGACTGCAACGATCGTATGCTCCGCCTGCAAAACCGTACCATCTTGCAGCTGCACACCGTTCACCCGTCCATCCTGTACGCTCAGTTGTTCCACTGGCGCATTGGTTAACACCTGACCACCACGCTGCTCGATTGCACGGGCAAGCGGCGCAGTCATTACATCCGTCATCCCGCCTTCAAATGCACCAATCCGCACCAATTGCGGACGCGGCAAAGCAGGCGCAAACAGTCCAAAAAACGCATAACTCGAATACTGCTCCACCGGCAAAAAGAAAATCCCTGACGATAACGGCTCAATCAGCCGCTCCAATGCATCGATCGTGACCCCATGCTCAAACGCATAATCGCGAATCGGAATCCGATCCAACTTGTCGGGATGAGCGATATAATCTTTAAAACCAGCCGTAAAAAACGGAATTAGCGACGCTTTGTCCATCGGTGACAACAAATGATTGTTACCAAGCGCGCCAGCAATCGTTTTAAGTGGCGCTTTGAGCGGGTCTAGACCGAAAATACCTTGCGCTTCCGGATGACAAATTTGCGCGGTTTTTTCCCAATGTACGATTTTGTCTACTTCAATCCCTGCACGCTCGAGCAGCTCCGGCAAAGCAACATAATAGCCGATAAACTTATGAAACCCTGACTCTACCGCCATCCCATCCTCATTCCAATTTGCTGTCCGCCCACCTACATGCGGCGCAGCCTCCAATACCGTCACCGCGATCCCTTTTTCAGCAAGCTCAAACGCACAACTTAACCCTGCCAACCCAGCACCGACAACGATCACCTGTGCAGTAAATTCGGATTGCTGCGATATGTCACTCATTCCGTGCACCTGCCTTTCCTAAGCAAATAATGGCATTTTATTATCTACCATTATTAACCTATTTCAGCAAGTATGCTTTGCCAGTACGACCAACTCTCCGATGTATACATAACACAAAAGTCACCTAACTACTGTTAATACCGCTGCATCTGTCTACCTTATGTTCGCATAACATAGAACTAACAGCACCTACAACACTCTCATAAATAATGTACAAGCGATGCAGGCAGGCATACCTTCAAATGATCTCAATGAATTATTGCACAACATTACAATAGCTATGTTCGCTAAACTACCTCGTAAAACAGATTCGTGTCCATTTAAAAGCAGCTACTCCTGCTCCAATCCAAAACAGACATTAAATATGCCTGAACATATACGGTTCACCATGAGCTACAAGTCAGATACTCATATTCCCAATCAGATCGAAAAAAGTCACCCGTACAGTAACATTCAGCTAACAACACAATCTCAAATGCGCGGAAAATTTTTATTGTTTATACAATAAAAACCCTTAGAAAATAAGCAATACCGTCCGATAATGTGTGTGTTATCCTGATTGCAGTTACGAAAAAAAGTCAGGTGACCATACGATATGGATCAAATATAGCAGACTAATCAACGGGGGTTTATCGATGGCGCAAGAGTGGAATCACGAGGTTTACAAATGGCTGTTGGCAGCTGTGCTGGCAGGTACGGCATGGGTGCCTGCATCCGCAAGTTTTGCCGCTGGGGAAAGCGATCTTTCGCAGGGAAGCGTCTCCGGCAATCGCAGTGCAATCGTAGCATTAAACGATCTGAATGAGCTACCAGCTGCTCAGATGCAAGGTATTACTGCAGCTGTGCAAAAAGGAATATTGTCCGGCTACCCGGATGGGTCGTTCCGTCCGCAAATGAATATGACTCGGATGGAGTTTGCCGTCGTCCTGGCAAAGGCGCTTCAATTGGCACCGGTTACGGACAGCACTTCTTTTAGCGATGTGAAAAGCAATTGGGCGAGCGGTTATATCGAAGCGGTAAAACGCGCTGGTTTGATGAACGGCGATGCGAACGGCAAATTTAATCCGAATGCATTAGTGAACCGTGAGCAGTTGGCGGCGATTTTTGTGCGTGCAATTGGTGCTGATAATATGCACAGTGATCTGACCGGAGCTGCGGCGAATGGAGGAGACGTAAGCCGATGGGCAGATGCCGCTGTCAAGACGGCATTAGCACTTGATCTATTGCCTGCCGGAGCGAACGGATTCGGTTCATCCCAGCCGGTCAACCGTGCCGATGTGGCGCAATTGATAATGAATGTATTGCAATCCGAGCAACGTTCAGCTAGCATCACCGCTGTAAATGGCGATCTAGTTACTGTTGACGGTAAAAATTATATGATCGGGCAACAGCTTAAGCAACTGTTTAAAACCGATAATCTGAACGCATTAATCGGGTCGACGATTACGTTTGAATCGCTCAACCATCGTCTGGCGAATCTGTCTGCGATTGAGTTGAAAACAAGCGGCACTGAGCAAACACCGCTCGTGTTTGACGCAGCCAATGCTTTTTCCGGTAATCTTACACTGTCCGGCGATCATATCGTTGTGCAAGGTAGCGGGTTCAATCAGATTAATGTGCAACCAGGTGTAACTCAGATTGAACTGCAAGCAAATATGAAAAAGTTAATCATTAATACCGATCAGCGTTTGCAAATTAAAGGTATAGGCGAAATCGGGCAAATTCAAGTTCAGTCTCCAGACAGCCGTATTCAGCTAGACGAACGCATTGTGCCAACGCAAATTAAGCTGCCGAGCGGCGTTAACGACAAGCAAATTATTTTCGGTGCATTAATATCATCTACTCCGTCCGGTACAGGCGGTTCTACAACGGTTCCCTCCGTTAACATTAGCGATCGTAAAGACAACAAACGCAATCATATTCCCGTCGTAACGCGTCCATTGTCTGATCGTTCGGTTACGCTTGGCGATGACGAGAGCATGATCGAATTGGACGGACTGTTTCAAGCTGAAAATGGAGATGCGCTAACTTATGCGGCAGTCAGTTCGGATGTGTACGTTGCTGATGCCAGCATTCAGCATTCGCGTCTGCGCGTCCATCCAAACGCTATCGGCACTACCCGTATTTCCGTCACTGCTCAAGATACAAAAGGCAATACAGCACAATCGTCATTTACGTATACGGTCATCGCCGCTACGTATGAGCAGCTCAATCACATCCCGCTCGTACTGAACATACCAAGTGATCTGAATTTGCTGGCAGGCATGGCATCGGCGCCAATCTCGCTGTCCACACTGTTCAGTGATCCAGATGATGATGTGCTTAGCTATACGTATACGGTCGATGATACGAGCGTTGCCAGCGCAGCGCTAACGAATGGTGAACTGGTGCTGTCAGCGCACAATGCTGGCACAACAGGCGTAACGATCAATGCGAGCGACGGTAAAGGCGGCAGTACGTATGTGCGTTTTAATGTGCAAGTGCAGCCAGTGATCCCGATCAATCACAAGCCGATCGTGATTCGTCAAATGGACAATTTGACACTGAGCGCAACCGATGCTGTATATTCGATCGATCTGTCGAAGCTGTTTAGTGACCCGGATGGCGATCCGCTCGTCTATGATGCATTGGTGACGATGCCATTTATGGTCGGTGCAACGTTGACCGGCAATAAGCTGGATTTGCAACCGATGGGAGCTGGGCAGTTGACGATTATTTTGCGTGCATTCGATCCGTCTGGTAAATATGCGAGCCAAATGTTTACAGTACAGGTGACTGTTCCTGCATTGAACAATGCCCCTTATATTAAACAAACGCCAGCACCGTTCAGCCTCGGCTTGCTCGATAAGCCATATACACTTGATCTGGCGACGATTTTTGGCGATCAGGATCATGACACATTAAGTTATACGGCGATCAGCTCGAACATTGGTGTGCTGCAAACGTCGGTCAACGGTTCGCTGTTAACGGCTACACCGGTTGGCGTAGGAACTTCGACACTTACGCTTAACGTCAATGATAGTCATGGCGGTACCAATTCGGTCAACGTCAACGTATCGATTGTCAAAAACGGGCCGTTTATTTCGGAACTAGTATGGAAAGACGATCAAAGTCAAGCGATTGAGCTGTATAATCCGACGACTACACCGATTCAATACGATGATCTCGTACTGTTGCTGTCCAATATGAATCAAACGTTTAATTTTAACGATCCTAGCGTGCTGACTACCAAATCCACACTCGTCGTTCATTCAAACTTGAGTATGCTGAACAGCGAAGGGGCAACCTATTATGGCAATCTTGGAATGGGCAATCCTGACTTTCCTGTATCGCAAACAGGTCCAGTAACCGTCAAATTGTATTACAAAGGTCAATTGATGGATATCGCCACTTTCTCGGCGGATCAAACGCTGCGCAGGCTCGATCGTACCGTCGGCAATCCGAATGGGTTTAACAGCGCAGAATGGAATATCACTACAGGCGGCAACGATACCGACCTCGGCGTGTACGCACCG
Organism: Paenibacillus campi; assembly: GCF_034659835.1. Classification (NCBI taxonomy): domain Bacteria; kingdom Bacillati; phylum Bacillota; class Bacilli; order Caryophanales; family Paenibacillaceae; genus Paenibacillus; species Paenibacillus campi. The sequence goes on along the minus strand of NZ_JAXSQZ010000006.1, from coordinate 184,647 downwards.
GTAAAACCGTAAACGTTCATGGGTGGCTGCTATAACATTGGCTGAGTTTAGTTTGCGAGAAGGGTAGGATTATGCATGAACAAACAGACAACCCGCGCGCTGAAAGTAGCGGCAGCATTGCTCGTTGCGATGCCAGCCGCTCCATTTCCACTAGCCGCAGAAGCGGCACAGGCGACGCAAGTACAAGCTATTTCAACTGTACAAGGACAAACATTAACAGATATCGATGAGCTGTCTACTATACAACAAGAGCAGCTGCATCGCGCGCTGGCGGTTGGGCTAATTCAAAGTGCGCCGGATGGGCATTTTCGCCCACAGGCATCGTTAAGCAGGCAGGAACTTGCCGCATTGCTCGTGCAGGCGCTCCATTTGCCTGTATTACAGCACCAGTCATCTTTTCGCGATGTATCGCAATCGGCATGGAGCGCACCGGCGATTGCAGCGGTCAAACAGGCAGGTTTGATGCAAGGCGATCGTGACGGACGATTCCGTCCTTATGATTCGGTGACCGTTCAGGAATTGATTGCGCTGGCGGTGCGCACTTCCCAAGTTAAGCCGGTCGTCGCTGCCGATACGAAACTGCCGCAGCAGTGGAGCGGTGCGAGTGTATGGGCAGAGCCAGCATTGCTCGCGGCATCTCAACATCAGCTGTTAAGTGAGTTCAGCGGCACATTGTCGCCCAAAGCAGCCGTCAAGCGTGCGGATGCGGTCAGCATTTTGCTATCGGCATTATTTCCGCAGGGGCGTGCTGTCACTGTACAGACCGTCGCGGACAAGCATATACAGCTGAACGGCATCACATATGAAATCGGTCAAACGGTAACAGGGTTGCTGAATGATCGTAATAGCGCGGCATTGGCAGGAGCGCAGCTAACATTTGAGCGTAGCGGACGTACGATCACGTCGGTACGTTCGTTGCAACTGAACGCCGCCGGTCATGCCGCAGCTGCAAATCAATCGGAATTTAGCGGCAATATGCAGCTGGATGCGGGCAATACGGTCATTGATGGCGATGTGACGGTGGCAGGCGATTATACATCATTGCTAAATGCGCACATTAAAGGCAAGCTGATGATCAGCGAGCATGTCGCCAATGATTTTTATTCCGCAGGACTTCAAGTAGAAGGAACGACGATCGTTAAAGGTGGGGATGATAATACCGTCGTATTTAACAGCGCCGTATTAAACGATGTGAATGTGAGCAAACAGGATGTACACATCGTACTGGATGCCAATTCGGTCGTATCTACCGTTAATGTGAATACAGATGCCAATATTGAAGCTGGCTCGGTATTGCCGCTCGTCAATATTAACAACGGAGCGAGCAATGTAAAGCTGCAAGGTAATGTAACGAATCTCAATGTGACGAACAACCAATCGACACAGCTGACTGGCACCAGCTCTATTGCGCAACTGAATGTGAGCGGAACCGGCTCGCTAGCACTCGGTACGACAGGTACGGTACAGACGTTACAAGTCACCAATCCGGCGGCATTGGTCAGTGTAGGCGTTGCCGCTCAAGTCGGTAATGTGTCATTGGCGAACGGGGTAGCGAGCAATAATGTGAGCGGGATAACGACGACAACCGGTTCGCCGGGCACGACGAACGGCCCGGTCAGCTCTGGTTCTTCCGGCACTAGCAATCGTACGCCGCTCGTCACGGCAGCGATTACGGATATCGTCGCCACTGAGAAAACGAACGATCAGGTGATCGAATTAAACGATCATTTTAATGATCCTGACGGCGATTTGCTCGTCTATGCCACATCATCATCCAAATCAACGGTTGCCAAAACATCGGTAAGTGGAAGCAAACTGGCGGTTAGCCTGCTGTCTGCAGGCACGTCTACCATTACGATTGCTGCCAATGATGGCAGAGGCAAACGGGTAAATGCTACGTTTAAAGTGACCGTGAATGGCAATCCGATAAGTACGAACGCCGCCGATCAGACGCTCACATTGGAGCAGCCTGGCGTAGCGCTGACGCTAAGTGATTATTTTACCGATCCCGAGCAAGGGACGCTAACGTATGACGCCACTGTAGATCAACCGAGCCTCGTTAAGCTGACACTGAACAATAGCGGTCAATTGCAACTCGACCCATTGCAAGTCGGTACCGCTACCGTAACAGTAACGGCAAAGGACAACGCGATTACCGATGATGGCATACCAGGACAGGCGACGATCACATTCCAAGTGAACGTGTTGCCGGTTCCTAACCATAAGCCTGTTGCTACGCCATTGTTGCCTATAACGGTAACGGTGCGTGGTGACGATGAAATCGTTGATCTGGGCTATACGTTTACCGATCCGGATGGCGATCCGCTACAACTGTCCGCTGTTTCCAATGATACCGGCATCGCCAGTACGACATTAAGCGGTCATCAGCTTGCCGTGCATGCGGTCAAAGCAGGAGTTACGCAAATTGCGATCACGGCAAAAGACGGACGCGGCGGTCAAACGGTCGTCGACTTGACGGTGACAGTATTGCCAGCGCCCAATCGTAGCCCGGTTGTGGCGAACATACCACAAGCAGCAACGCTCATTATAGGGCGAGCGGCAACGACCGTCGAGCTGTCCACTTTATTCTCTGACCCGGATGATGATGTGCTGACGTATGAAGCGGTGACAGCAGATGTGTATGCAGTACAGACTTCGATCAGTGCCAGCACGCTGAGCATTACAGCCGCAACCGCAGGCAATACAACGATTAAAGTGTACGCACGCGATGGACGCGGCGGTGAGATTACGACGAATATTCCGGTGACGGTATTGGAAGATGCTACGATCGCCTTCATTCCGAAGCAGATCGTTAATCTGAACAAGCCGCCCGTATGGTTCGGACTGTTGCCGTATTTGCAAAATCTCGACATCGATTCGGTCAGTGTAACGGCGGATACGTATGATCATGCTACAGCTACCGTATCAGGCAAAAATGCCCGTATTTTGCTCACGCCGCTCCAGATCGGTGACACGACCGTCACATTTGACGTTTATGACAAATACGGTCGTCGCAACAGTTCTTCATTCGCTTTGCAAGTCGTCAAAATCAACCATGCGCCAACCGTTGTCGCTTCCATCTCGGAGCAAATGCTTACCCCAGGCGTGACGATGGATCGCGACTATGATCTGGGTCAATTGTTTAGCGATGAGGATGGCGATACGCTGACGTATACGTTCACATCAAGCAATCCGAATGTGACTAACGCCTCAATCAACGGCAATACGCTCACACTCAAAGCAGGCACGATCAATGGTGCATCCGATGTGGTCATTACCGCTGATGATGGTGCAGGTGGAACGGTACAATATACGCTAAAAGTGCATAATGCGCTGCTGGTGAACGCAGCGGTCATTACGGTCAATTTGAAATACGGCATCCAGGCGATCGACTACGATCTATCCGATCTGTTCCCAGGTCAGACCTCATTCACGACGTATATGGGCACTGCCAATTCAACCTTTACCGGCCCGACGGCATTAAACGGTACGTCGCTGTCATTGACTTCGCTGCCGGTTATGCAGTGGGTCGTCGGTGCAGACGGACGTGCTGCCGTATTTACGGTCAAGCAAGACCCGATCACGACGAAAGATATGTATTTCTCACAATATGTAGAAGGTTCGAACGGACGGATCGCACTGCTGATGAATACGAGTTCGGCTACTAGCACAACTAAAGATTACAGCCTCACCTTTTATAAATGGATGAAACAAACGAATACGATTAGCAGCTTTACGCTCCCGTTATTGTACGACGGCAGTTCGCAAGGCATGAACTATATCGTAATTAACTCGACGTTTTACGACTTTTTTGATATTACGAACGCCGCTTATTTTAACGATGAAGCGATGATGTACTCGCCAAACGATTACAATTTGACCGGTATCGTGCTGAAGCGTGGCAATACCGTGCTGGATGTGCTTGGTGATCCGACTTCGCAAACTCCGATCCTGCCAAACGGCGGTACGATTTTGCGCAAAGACGGCATCGGTTATGGTTCCAATCCGTTTCATGTAGCGTATGAGTGGAATAAGTATCCAAAAGACACGTATCAATTTATAAAATAGACCGCTTTCCATTGCATTGACAGTTGTGCCGCTTGACATACTGAATCTCGCTGTGTAGAGTAAAAGGCAATTAAACAGCCTTACCGCCAGCCGCTACGATTGCGCCTGGTGCAAGGTTTATACGAGAAAGACCACTAGGGGAGCCATATACTGGCTGAGACGAAATTGCTTCGGACCCTTGGAACCTGATCTAGTTCGTACTAGCGTAGGAAAGTGGAGCTTGTGCAGGGATAGCATCATGTATGCCGTTTATACTGCCGCTCCATTTGGGGCGGCTTTTTTGCGTACCCCTTTAGCTCAGGGAGGCTCTTTCCGCATACTTTTATTGGCAAAGGAGCGAGGAAATGATGCGATTTTCACAGGAAATTAGAGCGGCAGCCGATCCGGTATTTGAGGCGATTTACAATCATCCTTTTGTGCGGGGCATTGCCGACGGCAAGTTGCAGCCGGAACAGCTTATGCATTATGTAAAACAGGATTTTGAATATTTAAATGCCTTTATGCGCATTTACGGCATGGCAATCGCCAAATGTCAGCATCGTGACGATATGGCGATGTTTAACGAGCAGATCGGTTTTGTGCTGCATAGTGAAATTCACCCACACAACAATTTTTGCCAAGTTGCAGGGGTGCCGTATGAGCAATTGCAAGGTTATCCACTTGCACCGTCAGCGCACAATTATATTCGTCATATGCTGACGGCAGCGCAAGAGGGCGATTTGGGCGATATTTTGGCGGTGTTGCTGCCATGCCCGTGGACGTACTGGGAAATCGGTAAACGGCTGCTGGAAGAAGTGCAGCCGGATGCATCGCATCCGTTTTACGAGTGGATCGACTTTTATGGCAATCGCACCGATACGATTACCGCTCGTTTTTGCCAGCGACTGGACGAGCTTGCCGAGCGGACGACGGCGGAGCATCGGGAGCGGATGAAGCGGCATTTTATTTTGAGTTGTCAGTATGAATATTTGTTTTGGGAGATGGCGTATACGCTGGAAGATTGGCCGGTACCGCTCGACGATGATAACGCTGTGGAGGTGACACACGTATGAATCGGACGTGGAATATGAAGGAGGTCGTGCTCGCGGTTATTTTATCCGTAGCATGTGGGGTCGTGTATCTCGGCTGGTCAACGCTGTGGATTCCGATCTCGGCATTGGTCGGGCCGGTTGGAGCGGGCTTTATGTTTGGCATCTGGGTTATCGCCAGCCCGATTGTCGCTTATATTATTCGCAAGCCTGGCGCGGCGTTGATCGCTGAAGTGGCGGCGGCGGCGGTCGAGATGCTGACAGGTAGCCATTTTGGACTGTCGGCGTTATTGATCGGCATATTCCAAGGTTTGGGCGCCGAGCTGGCGTTTGCGATATTCGGTTATCGCCGTTTTAATGTATGGACATTAATGCTGTCCGGCGCGCTGGCAGCGGTTGGTAGTATGATCTATAGCGTTATTGCGAACGGGATGGGCTATTACACGTTAACGATGTTCTGGCTGACGCTAGGCATTCAAGTCGTAAGCGGTATCGTGCTGGGCGGACTGCTCGCCCAAATCGTCGTCGAAGCGCTGGCGCGCACCGGTGTGTTAAATTCATACGAGCTGATGAAAGCGCGCCGCAGAAAAGGAACAGGCAATGGTCTTCCAACCGGTTCCTAAGCAGACCTATCTTGGCTGCGATCATCTGTCAGTACGCTTTTACAGTCAGGAGCGCCCGGTATTGCAGCAGCTTAGCCTAACGATCCGGCAAGGCGAAAAGGTGCTCATTCTCGGCCCGAGCGGCAGCGGTAAATCAACGCTGCTATCGGTATTGGCAGGCATTATTCCGCAGCATGTTGAAGCGGAGCTAGAAGGGCATGTACAAAGCCAGCCCGCATGTGGCGTCATGTTCCAAGACCCGGATTCGCAATTTTGTATGCTGCGCGTAGACGAGGAAATTGCCTTCAGTCTGGAAAATCGCTCGATTCCGCGCGCACAGATGGAGCCGCTAATCGAGCGGGCGATGGAGCAGGTCGGACTGCATATTCCGCGTCAAACGCCGATCGAAACGCTATCCGGTGGGATGAAGCAGCGGCTCGCACTGGCGTGTTTGCTCGCATTAGAGCCGGAGGTGCTGTTTTTCGACGAGCCGACCGCCCAGCTTGATCCTGTTAGTCGTAATGATGTTTTTAAGTTATTACACCAGCTTAGTAATAAAGGGCACCATACGATGATTGTCGTAGAGCATGTGCTGGACGGATGTATCGAATGGATGGATCGGGTCATATTGTTAGATCGTAATGGTCGCTTGCTTGCGGACGGTTCGCCCGCTGAGATCATCGCCAATTATCGCCAGGAGATGGAGCGAGCGGGTGTATGGCTGCCACGGTTGTTCCCATATCGCTGGGAAGACGTGCGCCGCAATCCTGCTCATCCGCTGGCAGTGGAATTGACCGAGCAGCTACAGCAACGTCTGGAACGGCGAAATGGGCAAGCAGGCGCTAAGGCAGACATAGACATGTTATCAACGACCATGACTACAATGCTAGCAACGTCTGACGAGCATATACCGACCGGCGCTAAGCCAGACAGAGCAACGACGCGAATAATCGCAACGCCAGCAACGTCGGATGAGCATCATTCGACTGGCGCTACAGCTCTATTTGAACGCACACCGATTCAGTCGAGCGATGATAAGCAAGTAGCTAAAACGGATGGAGTAGCTGCAAATGCGATACATGCTGCGCAAGCTGTACAAACGGACAGCACGGCGCCATCGATTGGGCATACCGAGTATGCTGCAACCGACACTTACTCGTCCGCAAGCGATAAACTACCCGCTTTACTGCAAACGGATCAGCTAACGATCGGCTATGGACGTCAAGCGATTATGCACGGGTTACATGTACACATCCCTGCCGGTCAATGGGTGGCGATCGTAGGCGAGAACGGCAGTGGCAAAAGCACATTTTTGAAAAGTTTACTGCGCCTCGTGCCCGCGCTGTCCGGTACTGTGCGTTTGCATAATAAAGAGCTGCGCAAATGGCATGATCGCGAGCTGTATGCCCGCGCAGGCTTTGTGTTCCAAAATCCGGAGCTGCAATTTGTGACCGATACGGTATACGATGAAGTCGCTTTTGGCGGGCGGCAACGTGGATGGGATGAGCAGCAGCTACAGCAGCGAACATTGCAATTGCTGCGTGAATTTGGATTGGAGCATTTACGAGACGAACATCCATTTGCACTTAGTCTTGGGCAAAAGCGTCGACTGAGCGTGGCGACGATGCTGCTGTTTGATCAGGAGTTGTTGCTGCTAGATGAGCCTACATTTGGTCAGGATGCGCGTACAGCAGCAGAACTGATCGGTCGGCTGCATCGCCGTCAGCAAGCGGGCACGACGATCGTGATGGTGACGCATGATATGGAGTTGGTCGATCGGTATGCGGATCGGGTACTGCTATTTCAAGCTGGTGACATCGCCTATGATGGCGATCCACCAGGCTTGTTTTTGAACGGAACATTGCTGCAACAGAGCGCGATCGAAGCGCCGCTACCATACCGTCTCCATTTGGAACGAAAGGGGCTGCATCAGCTATGAAAAGCAATGGTTCATGGTTGTCCACACTCAATCCGTCCGGCAAGCTGATCGTGCATGTGCTCGTTATGGCGGTATTAATGGGCATTCGCGACCCGCTGCTTACGCTGGCAATCTGGCTAGTCGCCGTCGTGATCGGCATTAGCATCGGCGGTTGGACGCCTGTCTATTTGCTGCGCCGCTTGCTACCGTATACGCTGTTTTTCGTACTCGTATGTTGGATGCTAGCGGCGTTTGGCAAAGGCGAGCATGTACTGTGGCAATCGGCATGGTTTCGCGTGACGACCGAAAGCTTGCATAATGGGCTGCTAATCGGCTTGCGGATGCTCGGTTTTGTCACCTATGGCATGCTGTTCACTTCTACTACCGATTTGAATCGGTTGATGATGAGCCTCATTCACCAATTGCGTTTGTCGCCCAAATGGGCATACGGCATGCTGGCAGGCTTTCGGTTTATTCCACTTTTCCAAAGCGAATTGCAACAAATGAAAATCGCCCACCGCATTCGCGGCTACCGCCACGGACATGGTGGCAAAGCGTTTCTGCGCTATGCACTCCCCCTATTCAGCCAAGGCGTCCGCAAATCCGAACGCATCGCGATCGCAATGGAAGCAAGAGGTTTTACCGGCACACGAGAGCGCACTTATTATGTACACCCAGCGTTGACCTATCGTGATGCGGTGTATGCCGTGGCATTGCTTGGTGCGACGGTGCTGTTGATCGTATGGTTGTAAAGCGATCGCAAAAGAACATTGTCGATTTTCATTCAATTTGTACAGCGATGCAGTTCATTTGACTTCTACAACACCCTGCTCCATCCAGATGGGGATTAAGCTGTCAGCAGACACGTTCTCACAAAATGAATAAACACCAACGAGCACCGATCCCGAATCGGTGTTCTTTTCGCTAATCGAACGGATTGAAGGTAACTGATACGACATGTACATAAATCGTATAGTCGACTGGGTAGGCAGTTCGATACGGGGAGTTTGTGTCAGAGTAAGCTGTATGAGTTCTTGTTTCATTTTCATCATCAAGCGATAGTCAGATCGACAAACTGTAAATGTACTTAAGACAAGCTGCTAGTTCCAGTGAAGCGACTACATATTGTTAAGCTTCCCCCAATATGTCCCTTGCTCCTTATAAATAGCCTGTCTACAATCAAGCATTAAGGGATACGCGAAAATTGTATGTTGCAAGCCGCACTTCATTGCGGGAAGGAATAAGAGGTAAGGACGATCGCTTTAACTATGTCGTTTGGGATTGTATAGATTATTACTGTACATAAGATCATGTAGCGGATGCAAAAACAATGGGCTGCACAGTTGGTGTACGCTGCGTATGTCATAAGCGATATATAGATTGGTATACGCTTACATGCTAAAATGGCGATATTAATATATCGTTCATTTGCGTCAGCCTGTGCTATACATTGTACATGCAAACGATGTGAATGATGCAGATTGCGCAAATGATGTAAATTAAATCGTATACACGGAGCATTGCCATCTAAAGGAGGGCGAGTGATGATTCATCTGTTGCCGTTAATGCTGGAACGGGTCGGGATTTTGATCATTCTCGCCTTTGTGCTGTCCCAGTTTAAAATTTTCCGCCATATGGTGCACAATCGGCGTGGACGGGTCGGCACGTTGCTGCTAATCGTCGTGTTCGGTCTGTTTGGAGTGATTAGCAATTATACCGGGATCGAAATTCATCTGAACGAAGTCGTCTCGCAAAACTGGCTAAGCGGGATTGACTCCAGCAGTGCGATCGCCAATACACGCATTATGGGCGTTAGCATTGGCGGTTTGCTCGGCGGCCCGTTGGTCGGTCTGGGCGTTGGGTTGATTGCGGGGCTGCATCGTTATCCGCTAGGCGGTTTTACGGCGCTGGAATGTGCGATATCGTCGGTGCTGGCGGGCGTTGTGTCCGGCTGGCTTGGCAACTGGTATCGTCGTCACGGTCTTGTGCCGCCGTGGTTTGCGGCGCTGGTCGGAATGGCGATGCAGGCGGTGGAAATGCTGCTCATTGTGCTCTTTTCCAAACCGTATGGGGATGCGGTGATGCTTGTGCAGACGATTGGCATGCCGATGATTTTGCTGAATGGGTTTGGGACGCTATTGTTTATGCTGATCATTCGCTCGATTTTAAAAGAACAGGAACGGCAAAGCGCATCGCAGACACAGCTGGCGTTTCATATTGCCGACCGGACATTGCCGTTTTTTCGGCAAGGGTTGAACCCGGATTCATGCCGGGAAGCGGCGCATATTTTGCTGCGGCTAACCGAGGCGGATGCGGTGTCGATTACGGATCGCACTCATATTTTGGCGCATGTCGGTGCGGCGGCGGATCATCATGTGGCAGGGCAGGAGGTCGGCACCGAATTGACGCGCACCGTGTTGGAGCAAGGCAAGCTGATGCTTGCGCACTTGCCGCAACATATTCGCTGCTCGCATCAGGATTGTCCGCTAGAGGCGGCGGTCGTGCTGCCGCTGCTTGTGCATGGCGAAGCTGTGGGCACGCTCAAGCTGTATTTTTGCCAAGCGAATCATCTGAGCAAAGTCGAGCAGGAGCTTGCCGAAGGGTTGGGCAAGCTATTTTCGGCACAATTGGAATTGGCGGAAGCTGAGCAGCAAAGTGCACTACTGAAAACAGCGCGCATTAAAGCGTTGCAGGCGCAAGTACATCCGCATTTTCTGTTTAATGCGATCAATACGATTTCGGTGCTATGCCGTACCGATTCCGAGCGTGCGCGCCGGTTGCTGCTGGAACTCGGTACGTTTTTCCGCAGCAATTTGCAGGGGGCACAGCAATTGCTCGTGCCGCTGCACAAAGAGCTGGACTATGTGGAGGCATATCTTCAATTAGAGCAAGCGCGTTTTCCGGATAAATATAAGGTGGAACTGCATATCGAGCCAGGGCTGGAACAGGTACAATTGCCGCCGTTTATCATTCAGCCGCTAGTGGAAAATGCCGTTCGGCACGGCTTTCGCCGCCTGCAAACGCTTGGACTAATCCGGGTAACGGTCAGCAGTGTTGCCGGTGAGCTAAAGCTGATCGTCGAAGATAACGGCACCGGCATTGCTGCCGATCGGCTGGCATTGCTTGGGCAGGAGACGACTTCATCTAGCGAAGGCAGTGGAACGGCATTGTACAATATTCGCGAGCGGCTAGAAGGCATTTATCGTCATGCGGCAAGCTTTGCTATTCGAAGTGTGGAAGGTGAAGGTACGGCGATTCATATTACATTGCCGCTGCAATATCAGGAAGGGGGGAAAGTGCATGCTGACAGCGTTTATCGTGGATGATGAGCCGCTCGCCAGAGACGAGCTGGTCTATTTACTGAGACGAAGCAAGCTGGTCGAAGTGGTCGGTGAAGCGGAACGATTGGAGCAGGCGCATGAAGAAATTGTACGGCTTGAGCCTGAACTTGTATTTCTCGATATCGAGCTGGCGGAGCATAGCGGACTAGAACTGGCACGGCAATTGCTTGATCTGCCTAAGCCGCCAGCGGTTATTTTCGCAACTGCTTTTGATGAATATGCATTGCAGGCGTTTAATCTGAATGCGATCGACTATGTGCTAAAGCCGTTTGATGAGCGGCGTATTCGTCAGGCGCTGGACAAGCTTGTACGTTTGAAAAAGGAACCGGCTATTCCCGCTCCTACTTTCCCACGCGCACAGCTGCAAAAGCTTGCCGTCTCGCTGGATGATCGTATTCTCATGCTCGATACGGAGCAAATTATCGCGCTTAGCTCAGAGGAAGGCAAAGTGATCGTCGCAACGGCAAAAGGCAGATTTACGCTAAATGAGCCGCTTGCTCATATGGAACGACGGCTGGACAATGGGCGCTTTATGCGCGTGCATCGCAACTATATCGTCAATCTATCCGGTATTACCGAAATTCAGCCGTGGTTTAATTCCACCTATCTGCTTGTGATGAGCGATGATTCGCGTATTCCGGTCAGTCGCAGTTATGTGAAGCAGTTACGCGAGCAGCTTGGGTTTTGAATAGTGTGTTGGAGCGATTGTTTTTGGACGATTGTAATTGGGCAACCGATTGTTGCAACTCATCCGGTTATTCCGGCAATTCGGCGTGAAACCCTTATGATTACGCTTACATTTGCTATCTTTAAGCATATAGACGAGACAAAAAAGGCAAGCTTAAGGCGATAAGGGAGGAATGATGGGATGAGTGCAATTCCAATTATGATCGCTACGATTTGTGTACTGTTGATTGCGTACAGACTGTATGGAACATTTATGGCGGTTAAAGTGCTAAAGCTTAAACAGATGGACGAACAGAGCCAAACGCCAGCTTATAAGCTGGAAGACGGTAAAGATTATGTACCGACGAACAAAGTCGTTTCGTTTGGACATCATTTTGCTGCGATTGCCGCTGCTGGGCCGTTGGTTGGGCCAATTTTGGCGGCGCAGTTTGGTTATTTGCCGGGGCTAATCTGGCTGTTGGTCGGTGCGGTCGTCGGCGGTGCGGTGCATGATGCGGTCGTATTGTTCGCTTCGATGCGCAAGGACGGGCAATCGCTGTCCGAAGTCGCCAAAAAGGAGCTTGGACCGGTTGCCGGTTTTTGTACAGGGTTGGCGATGTTGTTTATTATTACGATTACGATGGCAGGACTATCGCTCGTCGTGCTGCATGCGCTAGAGCGTAATCCGTGGGGTACATTTGCGGTTGGGATTACGATCCCGATTGCGATGGCGGTCGGTCTGTATTATAAACGTACCGGAGATTTGAAAACGCCTTCGATTATCGGCTTTCTGCTTATTATGGTCGGCGTAGCGGTCGGGCCGTTTATCCAGCATTCGGTAATTGGACAATGGCTGACATTGGAAATGTCCACATTGGCGATTATACTGCCAGTGTACGCGTTTTTTGCGGCGGCATTGCCGGTCTGGTTGTTATTGGCACCGCGTGATTATTTGAGCAGTATTATGAAAATCGGTGTGTTTGTCGCGCTTGTCATCGGTGTGTTTATCGTCAATCCGGCGATTTCGTTTCCGGCGGTAACCGAATTTATTCATGGCGGCGGCCCGATTCTTGCTGGCCCGGTCTGGCCGTTTATTTCGATTACGATTGCGTGTGGCGCGATTTCAGGTTTCCATGCATTTGTCGGTTCAGGCACAACGCCGAAGATGTTAATGCGCTGGACGGATATTAAGTCGGTCGGCTTTGGCGCGATGCTGGTGGAATGTTTGGTAGCGGTGATGGCGCTGATCGCGGCAATTTCGCTGCAACCAGGTGACTATTTTGCGATTAACTCCAAGCCGGAAGTGTTCCAGACGCTTGGCATGTCAACCGTGCATTTGGCAGAGCTAAGCCGTGAGATCGGCATCGATCTGGAAGGACGGACAGGCGGTGCGGTGACACTGGCGGTCGGGATGACGTATATTTTCAAAAGTATTCCGTGGTTTGAAACGATGGCAGCGTATTTCTTCCAGTTTGTCATTTTGTTTGAAGCGGTATTTATTTTGACAGCGGTTGATGCGGGTACACGGGTATCGCGTTATTTGATTCAAGATTTCTTCGGTGAGTTTTATAAGCCGCTCAAACGGCTGGATTGGATGCCGGGTGCGATACTGGCAAGTGCGCTGGCGTGTTTTGCCTGGGGCTATCTGCTCTTTTCCGGCGATATCGGTTCAGTGTGGGCACTGTTTGGTGTATCGAACCAGCTAATGGCATCGATCGGGCTAATTATCGGAGCGACGGTTATTTTGAAATTTGCCGATAAACGTCGTTATATGCTCACTTGCTTGATCCCGCTGGCGTATTTGTACGTTACAGTCAACTATGCAGGCTACTGGATGGTGCGACATGTGTATTTGAACCCGGAAGCAGGCGGGTTTAGCGTACTGAATGGTGTGCTGTCGATCATTATGCTGATTCTTGGCGCAATCATCTTAGTGACAGCGATCTTGAAATGGCGCGAGCTGTGGAGTGATCCGAAAGGGTTGAATACGCAGGTAATAGGCAAGGCGGAGCATAAAGCGGAGCCGGTGGTGCTGGCGTCTTCGTCGCGGTCTTGAAAGGTGGATGCTTGAAGATATACTGATATACAACTCAAAAAATGGACAGCAGGCTTATACCGCTGTCCATTTTTTGTATTATTTTGAATTATTAAAGCAATTATTAGTCAATATAATTTTAAGATATTATTTTATGAACGGTTAAAACTGGTAACCTTCACAACTTTACTGGAAATATTGATTTGATTAGGTCCGATAAACTGAGCATGTCCAATAGCTCCACTTACATTAGTGTCTGATATGTCTCGATTAACTCCGTACCAATACGCCTGCCAAACAAATTTAGAACAGTAATTATCAGCAACATTATCTGTGTAAATATTAAAGCTATAAGATTTTAAACGATTTATATTATTTTTTGCCCAAGTTCCAGCTTGTAATCCTCCTCCATTTCGCACTCGTAATACTGTAAAAGGATCACCGCTGTTAAAATTGGAGATATAAGCTTGTAAAGAATCTCTTTTTCCTGGACCATAAGGATGAGAATGATATACAGCATAATCTGGACCCACAATTCCAATATGCCCAACAAGAAAAGTCGATACAGTAGCGGTAGTGTAAATTAAATCTCCAGGTTGCATAGCGATGCCATTAAGATATGTAGGACCGATTTGAGCAGAAGGCGCTATACTAAAATTATCATGTGGCAAATATGTATTATCTGTAACAGTGGAACTATTTGCATAAGCAGAATTACTTAAAAAAAGAATAAAAAAATAGAAAAAAAAGAACTAAATAAAAAAGGGGAGAAAATTTTCTTCAATGTAAATACCTCCCTAAATATGTTATTTTAGTTAATTAAAGTTGCTTGCAGAATAAATGTCAATCATTATGTTCTTAGATGAGGAGGCGTTACGATGAATAAAAAAACAATTGTTTTTATAATAGGAATTATTTTTATTTTTATTATTATTGTCTCTAAAATTGTTGAATACAATATTGAGGAAGAAGTGAAAAACTATCTCATAAATGACAAACATATCAATATCAATAACATCGCCTATTTAAAAGCAGAGATCGGTAAAGCTCCATTATTGGCTGTTGAAGTTCGTTTTACTGATGAGCCAGGCATGCGTTATTTTTACAGACGAGAGCATGGACAAATCGTTCAATTTAATACAGCTCCGCCTATTGGATCAGATGTAAATGGAAACTATACGTATAAACATAAAGAGCACTCCGATGAATAGTGAGTTCATCGTCTATAAATGAAGATGCAGGTCTAATTTATAGTGTTGTTGATCTCTAAACAACGTTTTTTGCGAATGCACCAGACTACACAGCTTCGGAGTCTGAGCATCTACATACAATTGTAAGCTGTAGGTGCTTAGACTCCGTAAGAGAAAGCTTGTTTTATGGTTTGTTTTAGAAGATGTTGCTCCTACCACATCCGTTTGCTTATCTGCTTTAACAACAGTTCAATCATCATCATACGCGTACTTGTATCAGCCGTCACGCCTGCTTCGCTCGCAGCTGCCGCAACAACAACGGATAAAACACAATCCCGCTCACAATCATCAACACGCCAAATCCAAACGTCTTCCAATCCGCGGTGCCGGCATAGATGACCCAGACCGAATATATCGTCGCCAGCACCGCGATCACACCGTCACGCACACGGCTTTCCTGTGCGCCATAGCCTTCACCGGTGGCAACGAGCCGAAGCTGGTACAGCGCTGAGATCAAATACGGGACTAAATATGCCAGCGTCGCAATCGCAATAATAAAATCAAACGCCTGCGAGATCGAGCCGGAGATGGTGGAGAAGATAAGCAATTGTCCGATGCCGTTCGATACCCATAGTGATAGACGTGGCATGCCTTTGCTGTTCACATCGCGGAACGGGCGCAGGAATACGCCTTGACGCGCCGCTTCATACGGCACTTCCGCACTGAGTAGCACCCAGCCGATCGTAGAGCCGATTAAGCTAATCAAACCAAGCCCGGCAAGCAGATAGCCGCCGCTTGGACCGAGTACCGCACTCATTGCATCGACGAGCGGATTTTGCGATTGCATCAACTGATTGCCTGGCAGCAAGCCCATCGTCAAAATGCTAATACCGACATACAGCGCCAGCGCAATCAGCAGACCGACCATCGTCGCGCGCGATACATCCTGCTTGCGTTTTGCCCGTGCAGCGAATACCATCGCTGATTCGACCCCGATAAACGCCCATAACGTCACAACCGCCGCACTGTTCACCTGTGACAGTAGACCGACCGTCTGCCCGTCCGCATTCATATGTGGCGCTGCAAATGGCCCGATATTCGCCTCTTGGAACGCAAACAATGCGATCACAATAAACAGCGCAAACCCGATCACTTTGGTGGCGGTCGCCAGCAGGTTCATTTTGCCCGCCCCTTCGATCCCGCGCAAAGCAAGTGTATGTGTACCCCATAACAGCAACGAACAGACGATAAAGTTAAGCGCATTGCCGGTTTTAATATCAAAACTGCCGATCGCAAACCAGACGGCATCGCTTTTCATTGCCGGAATGAATGTAGACAGATAGCTGGAAAAGGTCGTAATGACCGCAACAAAACCCGCCACATTGCCGACCCAGTAGCCCCATGTGGACATAAAACCGGACAGCAGCGCGAATACCGGCTGGTTAGGGAACAGCTCTTTGGCATAAATTTGCGGCCCGCCGCTCAATTCCGGCTTGCGCAGCGCCAAATTGCCAAATACGAGCGCCAGCATCAATACGCCAAATCCAGTCACACTCCAAGCCAGCACCGTACCGGCTGGATTGGACACTTCCGCTAGCGAACGCGGCAACATAAAGATACCGGAACCGACCATATTGCCCACAACAAGGGCGGTCAGAATCCAGAATCCAACTTTATTTTGACTCATATAATGGAACTCCTTCCGTTCGGAAAAGGTTAACGTTTGAAACGATGTACATATCATAACAGTATCCTACTATACACTTTTCTCTGGTAAAGCGAAAGAGTGTTTTTTTGAAAATGAAATGAATATCTTAAATTTGCTGTATCGATTTGCATGTTATCTATTGTTTTCAGCGCTGAATTTTGGGACAATAGAATGCATAAGCAGTATAGGACTGGCGATTGGACAGCCGGGTCTGTACTGCATTTTATTGTGTCCGTCCATGAAATGATTAACGAGCGGTTGTCATGAGCGTCATTTCGATCATATACGTTTCGTTGTACGATAGATCGTAAGCAACATTACTGCTGTCGATGACTGCCATTTTGATGATGTCATTCAATCATTGAATGATGCAGCTCATCCATACAGGTGAAAAGAGGGTTAACGATGAACAAACGATCCATTTACGGATTAACATTAAGCCAGCTGGCGGATTGGCTGGAGCAGCACGGACAGAAACGTTCGCGCTCGGTGCAAGTGTGGAACAGTCTGTACAAGCAGCGCGTGTTGCGCTTTGCAGATATGGATGTGCGTGAGGAATGTCGTACATTGCTGGCGGAACATTTTAGCATGCGCACGTTGGAAGAACATGTGAAACAGGAAGCAGCGGACGGTACGGTGAAATTTTTGCTGCGTTTGCAAGATGGCAATTTGATCGAAACGGTGCTGATGCGCCAAAAATACGGTCAATCCGTCTGTGTAACGACACAGGTCGGCTGTAATATCGGTTGCAGCTTTTGCGCCAGCGGTTTGATCAAAAAAAGCCGTGATCTGAACGCCGGCGAGATCGTCGAGCAAATTATGAAAGTGCAGCAGCATTTGGACGAGCAAGGCGAAGGCAAGCTCGTTACGCATATCGTCGTGATGGGCATTGGCGAGCCGTTTGATAATTTTGACAATATGGTCGATTTTATTAATATCGTCAAAGACCAAAAAGGTCTCGTGATCGCACCGAAACGCATTACCGTCTCCACTAGCGGCTTGCCGGACAAAATTCGCGAGTTTGCCGACAGCGATCTGCTCGTCAATCTGGCGCTGTCCTTGCATGCGCCGAACAATGAGCTGCGCACACGTATTATGAAAATTAACCGCGCGTTCCCATTGGAGCAGCTGATGGATGCGGTCGACTACTATTTGCACAAAACGAATCGCCGTATTATGATGGAATACATTTTGCTGCAAGGCGTTAACGACCAGAAGCAACATGCCCAAGAGCTTGCCGAACTGCTGGCAGACAAAAAGCAGATGACTAGCATTAACTTGATTCCGTACAATCCGGTCGATGAGCATAGCCAATATCAGCGCAGCCAGCAGGAAGATATTCTCGCCTTCTACGATGTGTTGAAAAAGAACGGCATTAACTGCACGATCCGCATGGAGCACGGCACCGATATCGACGCCGCCTGCGGTCAATTGCGCAGCAAACAGATGAAAAAGGCAGAACGCAGTCGTGATAACGGCTCGGCAACGCTGATTAGCGGGTAATACGCTACTATATGATTAAGCGTATGATTGTAGTGCATTGTGAGCTGTACTTGTTCATGTTTGTTCATGATTGATAAACAATCCAAGCCATCGGTATGCGTATCGATGGCTTTATGTATAATATGCTACTGTAACAATTTTTTTCACGATTTCTCTTTGAAATTCTCTTATCCCATCCGATAAATAATTAAATGAAAAATTTAGTGAATTCAATGTAAATCGCTTGATTGGCTCTATACGAATACGGCAAGATATGTGAAAATAATTCCAAAGAGTAAGCAACAAAGCGACAATGTAAACCTGCTTGTCTACGAATCCAATCCATAACGAGCTGGCTCTATTGAAGTCCGGCAAAGGAGGTGCAAATGCGCGTAACTCAAAACCGTCGCGTCCTCATCGCACTCGTCATCGGAATTGCAGTCATTGTGATCGGGCTGACCGCTCTGTTTACGATCCGGGCGTTGAACCAACAACCATCGCCTACCGCATCGTTCATCGAGCAGTCGATGGTCAATGCTAACGGTACGATCGCTTCGTACTTAAAACCTGCTCCTTCCACTGACCCCAATGTCGTCGCTGGACGAGAGGCATTGTCCGAGTCGCTCGGATTATGGATGCAATATACGTTGTTGGAAAATAGTCAACCCGATTTCGATCGAAGTTACCAGCTGCTTAATCAGTATTTTATGTCGCCCCAGCATTATATTTGGTGGAAACTGCAACCAGATGGACAGTCAATTGTCCATACGTATGCGCTTGGGGATGATCTGCGGATCGTCAGCGCTTTGCTGGAAGCGTATGGACGCTGGAATGTGCCGGGTTATTTGACGACATCTAAACAAATTACCGATACGCTGTGGCAATATGGACTGAATAACGGTTATTTGGTCGATTATCATGATTTTGAGCATAACACGTCTAGTAATCTGCTTAGTTTGACGTATATCGATACACTTGCTTTTGAACGGATGAAACAATACGGACTCATTAGCGATGAATTGTATGAGCGGCATATGCAGTTGCTGCGCACGATTCCGAATGATGGACTGTTTTATCCGCGTACATTTGATGTGATCAATGGCAAGTATGGTTATGATACCGAGGTTAATCTGATCGACCAGTTGATCATCGGCTTGCATCTGGCGGAAATGAATCGTCCACCGGACAAGCTGGTTGCGTTTTTGAAGCAGCAATTTGCTGAGGATGGGCATCTGTATGGACGTTATTATGCGTCCAATCATCAGCCAGCGGTACGGTATGAATCGCCTTCGGTGTACGGGCTGGCGATTTTGCTCGCTGTACAGATGAATGATCGCGCATGGGCACAGCAGCTGTATGAACGTATGATCATGTTCCGCGCTTCGACAGGCAGCGATATCGGCGGTTATGTATCGGACGGAGACACACACGCATTTGACAATTTACTTGCGCTGCTGGCGGAAACGACGCTGCAGCAGATACGTTAAACCAATGGATAAAGGAAGCGGAAAAATGAAAAAACGTATACCGATTCGGCGTACGATGATCGGATACACGTTGCTTATTGTAGTTGCCATCCTCGAACAATTGATTTTGTTCTGGCATGTTGCTATGCAGCAAAGCTTCGGCGTGACCGAGCTGCTTGTGATGCTCGGCTCATTGCTAGGTCTAATCATCGGCTTTTGGCTGCCGCGAGGCGTGTCTGTCGTACTAATCTATATCTTTTTTGTGACGTATTTTGTATGGATGGTGACGATTGCACCGCTGAATACGGTCGTCTTTTTTAATATATTTTTGATCCCGGCGAACACATTGTTGGCGCTAGTCGTCAAATACAGCCTGATCGATACGCGCAGGCTGTATGAGCGGCTAGAGGAGCTGCATCGGATCACACCGCAGGTCGATGTGGATACGACGCTAGGCAACCGGGAGGCGCTGAATGAAGCGCTGATCAAGCATTCCAATCTGGCGCGTCGTTATGCGGATGAATACAGCTTTTGTATGGCGATGTTCAAAATTGAGTTTTTGCCGCTTGTGCAGGAATCGGTCGGATCGGCAGGTTATGCGCGCCTGCTGCTTGAATTGTCCGATACGATTCAGAAACAGCTTCGGTTTGAAGATTATAAATTTTCGATCGACAATGGTCGCTTTATTATTATTTGTCCGATGACGAACAAAGATTATTTGCAGCCACTCACCCGGCGTATTCGTGATGCGATGATGAATGTGCATTTCCCCGATGCGAGGGGGCGGGAACTGCAACTGGTCATTCGCTCTGGTGCGCTCGTGTTTCAAAAGGATCAATTTGAAAAGTATGAAAGCCTCGATTCTGTGATCGCTGCCTTGGAACGGAATACGGAAACCGATCTGATCGGTGAATACATTTGATCGGTATCATACATGTAGGAGAAGATGAAGTATGACTTACACCGAATGGTTTATCCCATTATGTACGGCAGTCAGCATCCTATTTTTTATCGCCATTACGCTATTGACGATTGCGACGCTTCGGTTTCGTAGCCATGTGAATCGTAAATACAATCGAGGGCGGGGGTAATACGATGGCGGATGGCATTCTAATTTTTTCGATCATTAGCATCTGGATCGCCGTGCTGGAAGCGATCATCATTATGGCGGGAGCGATTCGCTTTTTGTCGCGTCAAAATAAAGCAGGCATTGTGTTTCCGGAAAGTATGGACGACTATCCAACTGTTACTGTGATGGTGCCAGCTCATAATGAAGAAGTTGTAGTCGGCATTACGACCGAGCATATTTTGAGCCTGAACTATCCGTCGCATAAAGTGCAGGTGATCGTCATTGCCGACAATTGCAGTGATGGCACGGCGGAATCATTATATCGCTTAAAAGAAAGACCGGAATTTGCCGGGCGCGACTTTACGATTATTGAGCGTACCGGAACTGGCGGCAAGTCCGGCGCATTGAATGAAGCGCTCAAAATTACGAAGGGCGAGTGGATTCTCGTCTATGACGCGGATGCTGCACCAGAGCGCAATGCGTTGATGTTTCTAATGCAAAAGGCATTGGAGGAGCCGGACAAATACGGCGCTGTGTTCGGACGCAACAAAGCGCGTAACCGTGGGCAAAATTTCCTTTCGCGCTGCATTAATTTGGAGCTGGTGACGATCCAGCGTGTGCACCATACCGGACTATGGGAGCTGTTCAAAGTCGGGACGATTCCAGGCACAAATTTTATCGTCAAAACCGCGCTCATCCGCGATATCGGCGGCTGGGACCCGGATGCGATTACCGAGGACACGGCGATTACGTTTGATATTTTGACGCGTGGGCAATTGATCGCACTCGCTCCGCAGGCGGAAGCGTATCAACAGGAACCAGAGCAACTAAGCGTTTATATGAGTCAGCGGCAACGCTGGTCAAAAGGCAATTACCGCGTTATTTTGGACAATATTCATCATCTGTTTAACAATTCCAGTTGGCGCATCAAAATTCAGGTGCTATATTATGCAGCTAGCTATTTTTGGTTTATGGTCGCGATCATTATTTCGGATATTATTTTTGTAGCGAATATCGTGTACCAGATTATTGCGCTATTCGATCCGCATGTGCTCTCACCGTTCCAGTTTGCCGGGGATGTGTACGTGTATCTCGTCATTTCATGGGCGCTTATGTATTACATTTATGTGCTACAAATCAATCTGGCGCTCGCCTCGGATATCGGGCAGAGCAATACGATGAACTTTGTGCTCGCCTGTATTTCGTATTTTACGTACGCGCAGTTGTTCCTAATCATCTCGATCAAAGCGTTTTACTCGCTGATGGTCGATATTATGACCGGACGTAAGTCGAGCTGGTATAAGACGAAGCGATTTAACTGAGTGCTATAACGGAGCGATTTGGAATAGGAACAGGGTGAAGTTTGATCCACTCCATCTTACGAACAGCACATCTCCATCACGGAATAAATTTATGTTTGTTATACAACATTCGCCTTTACCGCCGTTAACATACGCTGTTTGTCGGAGTGCGATATACGCGCTGTACGGATGGGCACGTCTACAGTCATAAGCTAGAGAAAAACCGAGGCGGATCGATCGCTCTATACAGCGGTCGACTAGCCTCGGTTTTTATATGGAATGTGTGTGTCCAGCTTGGATAACTTTGGAATGTTTGATCCGCTGGGCATGGCGATAGTATACGTTTGCTGTAGCCTGTCCACTAGTTTTACTTCTCGCTAGCAGGCAGTGTTATTTGATGCCTTTCATATAGCTCTGAATTTTCGGACCCATTACGAACAAAATAATACCGAGCACGATCGAGACACCGCCGATTGCACCAAAATAAAGCAGTTCAGTCTCTTTATTGTACAGCGTCGTCAACACGGCATTAATCGCTTGTGCCGCTGCATTGGACAGAAACCATAAACTCATCGTTTGGGCGGAAAAGGCGGCTGGCGCAAGTTTGGTCGTGGCGGACAGACCGACCGGCGACAAACATAGCTCACCAAGTACGATAATAAAATAACTGAGTACGAGCCAGAGCGGGCTAACGAGTTCATGTTCACCGCTAAAATAAACAGGCAGCAAAATGACGAGGAACGATAACCCGGCAAACAAAATACCGATCGCAAACTTGCGCGGAATAGACGGCTGGCGATCGCCCAGTTTCATCCAAATCCAGGCGAAGACCGGCGCCAGCACAATAATAAACAGCGGATTAAGCGACTGAAACCAGGTTGGCGAAATGTTGATGCCCATATATTGTAGCTGGGTACGCTGATCCGCAAACAGTGCCAATACGGTCGATGTCTGCTCCTGAATCGCCCAGAACATAACCGCTGCGATAAACAGTGGGATATAGGCGGTCAGACGCGAACGCTCTACATCGTTCGTTTTCGGACTGCGATACATGACGACAAAATAGCAGATCGGGATCAATACCCCAAGCACCGCTACGACGAGCACGAACGTTTCCAGCGTCAGCCAGCCGAACGTGATCGCCAGCGCCAACAGAATCGCTACGACAATCGCACCGATACCGATGAGTTTGGCTACTTTGCGCTGTTCTTGTGTGCTCATCGGATTCGGAACGATCATACCGGCAAGACCGAGACTGCGCTTACGGGTAATCATAAACACGATCAAGCCGATCAACATCCCGATCGCCGCCAGCCCAAAGCCAAGATGGAAATTGTACTCGGTGCCAACCGTACCGACGATAAGCGGTGCGATAAAGCCACCTAAGTTAATGCCCATATAAAAAATGCTAAAGCCGGAATCACGGCGCGCATCTGCTTCGCTGTACATCTCGCCAACGATCGTCGAGACGTTAGGCTTCAGCAGACCGGTGCCGAGCACGATTAGCCCCATCGAAGTGAACAGCATCGCCGCTCCACCGGGGAAAGCAAGTACAATATGACCGAACATAATCAATATGCCGCCATAAAAGACGGAGCGCGATGGCCCGAGCACACGGTCAGCTAGCCAACCGCCGATAATGCCGGACATGTAAACGAGCGAGCCATAGATAGACATAATGGCAGTTGCCATCGTCTGATCGAGACCAAGCCCACCTTTACTCACCTCGTAATACATGTAGTAGATCAGAATCGCTCTCATGCCATAATAAGAAAAGCGCTCCCAGAACTCCGTGAAAAAGAGTGTGAACAGTCCGCGTGGATGTCCGAAAAATCCATGCTGAGGCACACTATCGACGATCTCTTGTTTTGTTGGATTGGACACGTTACGTTATACCTCCTTGAAATGGTCATGTCCGGAGCAGTGGAAAGGAGTCGTGAGCGTCTTCCTTCTGCTGTCCATAACACTGCCCACTACCGTACCTTGTAAGTTGCTTATTGCAATGTACTTACACGTTTGGTAAGTAGGCGAACCATTACGATATAATATAATGTGCATATACGCAATCGAAAAAATTGGAAAAAGATGATATTTTCGTGTAAAAATGAGTACATTTTTCGAGGAAAGCAATTATACGACATGTCCCTTTTCCAATCGCATCATTTAATTTGCCGTGAAGCGGGGCAAATAGCGCCAGGTAAGGTATAATACAAAATAAGGAGTTGAGAGTAAATGGCAAACGAAAATGAAGAAGTTATTTTGACCCCGGAAGGGCTCGCCAAGCTTGAAGATGAGCTAAAAGAGCTGAAAGGTCCACGCCGTAAAGAGCTGGCGGCACGTCTAAAAACAGCGATCAGCTATGGCGATTTGAAAGAAAATAGTGAATATCACTCCGCCAAAGAAGATCAAGCGTTTATGGAAACACGTATTTTGACGTTGGAGCGGATGCTGCGTAATTCGCGCGTCATCAGTGCGGAGCAAATGGACACCTCGAAGGTGAGCATCGGCTCGATCGCGGTGCTGAAAGATATTGAATTTGACGAAGTGATCGAATATCAGCTCGTTGGTCCTGCGGAAGCGGACCTTGCCAACAACAAGTTGTCATACGAAAGTCCGCTTGGCAAAGCGCTGATGGGGCATCAGGCGGGAGATAAAATCGCCTTTGAAGCACCGATGGGCACATTCCATTATGAACTGTTGGAGATTAAGCCGGGTCAGTAATGAATACGGCTGATGACCAGGGCATGTATGCGTACACGTAGTATGTTCGGATAGCCACCACTGCGGCAAAACATAATGGCAGCTGTGTGTACTAGTGGATTGTCTCAAATATATTTACGGTTTGTCGATCTAACCATTGCTTGATGATGAATCGGTTAAGGTGCGTTCAAACACAATTTCCATTTGAGACAGCCTACTAGTATGCTGACCAAGTTAAATTCAAATTTTGAATGTGCATTAAATTGTTTGTAAATAAGAGATTGATCGAGTTTGAAAACGCAAATTAATCGCGGTCAATGTACTAGACTTGAACGAGTCGCTACCCCTCCACAGCACAGGCACACCTTGATCGAAGCTGGAAACAAGCAGCATGAGCGATTGGCTGCTCGTCATCGTAACTAGGATCGGTTAGCGCTATAAAGGATTGGCGGCTCGCCACGTAGTTGCTGCTGTTGCTGTGCGTACTTCTGTACACATCGTCAGCCGTATAGCCGCTTACCGTACACTTTAAAATTAAGGCGATGCCAAAGCTGCTGTCTGTATTATACAGGCAGCAGCTTTTTGCTAGTTGTTACTATATTTATACACGTTACGTTTTGTAAATCGATGATTGAAGTTATATACTGAATGAAGATTGAAATAATACAGTCAGTGGCATACTATTCGTATGTCAGAATATGATGGAATAGGGGATACCGACTTTGTGGATAGGGATTGCAATACTGATAGTGTATCATCTGCTCATCTTGTACATCGGCTGGAACGGTTGGGTATGGCTCGCTACGATGTTTCCACAGCAGATGTTACCACGTTATGTGTGGGTGATCGTGCTGCTGATTTTGGCATATGCGCTGTTTCTCGGTTTTTGGCAGAGTGAAATTAGCGCCTTCAAATGGATCGGCGCGGTCTGGATCGCGTTAGTGTATTTCTCGGTATTATGGTTGCCGGTGATGAACCTCATCTTATGGCTGCTGCGCTGGTCGCCGTTATCGATGACAACCGCTGTCATCTGGGCAGGTTGGTTGACGCTGGCAGGACTTATTTTGACCGTATGTATAGGTGCATATAACGCTTACAGCCCGGTCGTACGCTCGTATGCGATCGAGATCGATAAGCCGGTTACCGGCAAGTCGGAACTGAATATTGTGATGGCGTCGGATATGCATTTTGGCGCGCTGTCCAATGAAAGTCATGCTCGCCGTCTGGTGGAAGGGGTCAATGCATTAAAACCTGATCTGATTTTGCTGCCAGGCGATATTATCGACGATAATTTACTGTATTATACAAAGACCGATATTCCGAACATTTTAAAAGGATTTCAGGCACCGGTATATTCTTCACTCGGCAATCATGATCGTTTTGAACAAGGTGTGGATTTGGTCGATGTGTTGAATAAAAGCAATTTGCATGTGTTATATGATGAATCGGTCGTACTCGATAATGGCATTACGCTCGTCGGACGTCGCGATTATAGCGATCGACCACGTACCGAACTGGGCAAGCTGCTGGACGAAGTCGATCACACGCATCCGGTCATCGTACTTGATCATCAGCCGTATGAGCTGGATGCAGAGCAGAAGCTGGGCACTGATCTGGTGTTATCCGGGCATACGCATCGCGGGCAGATGGCACCGTTCTCGCTAGTGACGAAGCGGATTTTTGAAAATGATTGGGGATATTTGCGCAAAGGGCAGCTACATTCGATCGTATCCTCCGGCTTCGGCTTCTGGGGGGCGCCGCTGCGCATTGGTACGCGGTCTGAGATTGTGCAGATTCATGTGAAGTTTCGCGGGGCGGCTGCGGGAGCAGACGTGAATACAGGAGCAGGTAATTCTGGTGGGACGGCTGGTGCTTCGGTTTCAGTTGATGGAGGGGCTTGAAGCGATAGTGGAATGAAGACGTGTATGCGAGTGAGTTTGCGTACACACTTAATATGCAAAAAGGACGCTGTTCTCCGTATGGAGGACAGGCGTCCTTTTTGTATTGCAGCACGTAGCGGTATTGCAGCGCTCACTGCAATGCTTCACGCACCTGCTTGATATAGAAGAAGCGTACGATGAAGAAGTACACGACTTGGATCATAAAGAAAATGCCGAGCACGGTTGCGCATTCTGTTAGTAATTGGGCGTTAAACAGATGGGCGAGTGTCGTTAGTGCGATGGAGCCGTGCAGCAGGGCGATGATAATAGGGGCGAAGAACAGCAGCGCAATTTGCCTTGTTAGCACGCGATTTAGCTCGCGGTCGGTCAAGCCGAGTTTGGCGATAGCGCGGAATTTTTGTTTGTCTTCGTCCAGATCGCTGTAGAGACGGAAGTAGAGAAAGCTGCCTGCTGAGACGAAGAAGACGATGCCGATGAACAGTCCGATGAATAATGAGATGCCGTATAGACTTTGTACGATATAGAGCGTGTACATCGGGATGTCTGTCATGTAATGTTCGTCGTATTGTTTGATCGTACCGTTTGTCAAAATTTGTTCAGCGGCTGTGATCCATTGTTTTTTGCTGGCATCGCTTTGCCATACGTACGCTTTGGTAACTTTAACGGGCGAGCCGAGGCGTTGATACTGTTCATCCGAGACGATGAGCGTTTCACTGCTGTCCGGAATCGCTTGTGAAATGACCGTTTCGGCAGGTTGCAGCTTAATTCCACCGGATAGGCTGATGCCGTGCTGTTTTAATCGATTTGCCGCTTCCAGCCGGTTGTCGCTTGATATAGCGATTGCTGCTTGATTGCCTTGTACTCCGATCGGCGTCCCGCCAAGTAAAGCATTGGCTTGGTTGAATGCGGTGACGTTGATGATTACGCGTTCAGTTTCATCTTGTTGTAGCTTATAGTAGTTCAGCGTCAGTTGCAGTTGTTGAGGCTGAATACCCGCAGCTTGAATTGCCCGGTTGATCTGTTGCACATGGGCATCGCGCTCGGTATCGCCAGCTTGTGAAATATAGGTGATCGGATATGTTTGTGCAGACGGCGCACCATTGTGCACAAGCAGCGTCTGCATGCCATACAGTGTGCCGATCGCGCAAAACGATATGGTTGATACCATCGCCACTAGGAAAAAGGTGCGTGCATTATCTTTCATCCGATACGACAGATCGGACAGCAGCAACATATTCGTACGGTGCCAGAAAAAAGAGGGGCGTTTTTTCAGGCTGCCGATCACATACACGCTCAGTTGAGTAAACAGCAAATAGGTGGCGATGCTGACCATAACAATAATCGGCAGCAGCAATTGCACCGCCATTTCGGTAGTAATGGATAGTGACAAGCTATAGCTAAGCGCCAGCAGAATCACCACAAGCAGCGAGAGCCAGACGGAAGCACGTGGCTCGCTTTTAGGTGCGCGCTGGCTGCGGATGAGTGAGATCAACGATTCGCTGCGCACAATGGCGGCGATAAACAGCGACATAAGTACAAACAGCAGTAGAAACGACACTACCGTAATCACAATTGCCTGCAAAGGGATGTAAAAGTTCAACCGTTCATCAAGCACCAAAATATTTTCGCCAATGAGCAAAATCGCTTTGGCAAACACAAGTCCGATTAGGATGCCGCCAACCGTTGCACCAGCACCGATCCATATATTTTCCAGAAACACCATCCGCTTTAGCTGACCGGGTGACATGCCTTGCAACATGAGCAGACCGAATTCACGTTTGCGTGTTTTCAAAAAGGCGCTCATCGAATAGAGGACAAAAAAGAATGAAAATGTATAAATGAGCCATTTGGATGTCGACAACGCTTTGTGCGCGTTCACGTGTATATCGTTCCCGTTCAATGCCGGATGATACGCAAATACAGCAAACGTAAAAAAGATCATGACCGTAAACATGCTGCTTAGAAAATAAGCGGCATACAATCGTTTGTTGCGCAGCACGTTATTAAACGCGAATTGACGAAATGTCACTGGAATGCCCTCCTAACAAAGACAGTGTATCGATAATTTTTTGGAAAAATGCCTGCCGATTATCGCCGCGATGAATCTCGCTATACAGCTGTCCGTCACGGATAAAAATAACGCGGCTACAATAGCTGGCGGCGACCGCATCATGGGTGACAAGCATCATCGTTTTGCCTTGCTCATGGTTTAATTGTTCCAGCATCTCCATCACATCACGTGCTGATTTGGAGTCCAAATTGCCGGTTGGCTCATCGGCAAGCAGCAATTGTGGCGAATGAATCATCGCGCGCGCAATTGCGGTTCGTTGCGCCTGTCCGCCGGAAATTTCGTACGTGCGTTTGTTCATAATCGAGCTGATGCCGAGTCGTTCAGCGATGGCAGCGGCTTTTTGCTTCATTTCACTGACCGGACGACCGTCGAGTGTGAGCGGTAGCACGATATTTTCTTCAATGGTGAGTGTGTTCAACAGATTGAAGTCTTGAAATACAAAGCCAAGTTCCCGGCGGCGAAACTCAGCTAGCTCGTTTTTGCGTAATTGGTTCACATTGCGTCCGCCGATCAAAATCTCGCCTGTTGTAGGACGATCGATCGTGGCGATCAGATTGAGCAGCGTCGTTTTGCCGCTACCAGACGGGCCCATAATGCCGACAAATTCGCCGTCCTCAATCGTAAACTGAATATCGCTTAGCGCCTTATATGCGACTTTACCTTCATAAATTTTACTGACATGCTGTACTTGTAACATGCTGAAAAACCTCCCTGTATGCGTGATCACCGTTGCAGGTTTTGACTGTCTATACGTTGATCCGATATTTTGTTGTAAGCTGCGTGCGGGTTGCTGTTGCGGTATGAACCTGTATAGCTACAGTATAGAAGGGTTGCCGATGATGGACTATCGAATTGCCTTTCATCTGTCTTACAGTGATGTAAGGTGGGGGCTTGCATACGCGAATTTTTGTTGCTTTGGGACTTATATGAATTGGCGGAAAAATCAATTACACTAAAAGTGGAACTGCTAAGAGCTACGTGTTCTCGGTGAATGAAATAAAATGAACAGAACGGAGTAAGACGATGCTAAAAAAATCGGTTTGCTATTCGTTCTAGTTGGTGCAATGCTATGCACGAACCCGATTCAGACAAGTTGGGTTGCTATACCTGCTATAGCTCGGGGGTACACTTAAGCATAAATGGAGAGAATGTAAAGACAGATTATGAAGCTTATATTGTCAGGGCGACTCAAACCGCTTATGTACCGATCCGTTTTGTAACCGAAGCACTTGGAGGGACGGTAAGCTGGGATAAAACAAAACAGCAGGTTACGATCCATTCCAAAGATAAAAAAGACATTATTTTAACAGTAGGTAGTAACGTAGCCTATGTGGATGGAGCGCAAAAAGTTTTGCCTAATTCTCCGCAATTGACCACGCCTAGAGTTATAGTTCCGGTTCGCTTTGTATCTGAAGTGATGGGCGCCAAAGTGAACGCATATAAACATACCGATGACGTAGAATATATTGATCTAAAATGGTGAACAATATAGGACACTTATTGGATCACTATGAGCCTGTTGAGATAAAAATCAATACAAAGAGTCATCGTTAATTCGATTGCTCTTTGTATTGATAACATATCTCCATCACCCGTTAGACAACATCAGCGAGCCGCTCAAGGACATACCTTTTTATTGATGATATGTCTGCATCACTCTCTGACCGCTCATGCCTATCCCTCTATGCCTTCACCTGATACGACCGCAACAAAACCCGTACCGTTGTGCCTTCACCAGGCGTAGATTCTAGTTCTAATTTATGATCAAGCCGTTGTGCTGCTTCTTTGGTCAAATACAGACCCATGCCGGTCGATTCGCGGAAATGGCGACCGTTTTCGCCGGTGAAAAAAGGGTCGAATACGCGCCGGATATCATGTGCCGGGATGCCGACGCCGTGATCTTGCACTTCGATGATGGCGTGATCATTAGCGATCCGGGTAATGAGATGCACTTTTTTTCCGCTGCCGGATGAATATTTTACCGCATTGCTCACCAGTTGGCTGATCATGAAAAAGAGCCATTTTTCATCCGTTTCAACGACGATTTGTCCGGATTGTTCCTGTACGTCAGGGTATACGCCGCTGCGGATAAAGGAGCGCTTTTGCTCATGTACGACTTCGCTAATTAACTGTGACAGCACGACTGGTTTGACATGAAAATCGTGCTGGAAATTGCGCAAGCGTGCCATATACAGCACCATATTCAAATTGGCGCGCATTTGCTCGGCTTCCTCACGAATGCTGGCAAATTCCGGTTCGTCCACCTGCTGCACGGTCAATTCAATGACTGATAACGGCGTTTTCATCTGATGTACCCATTGATCCATAAACGTCAGATGCTCGCGCTGCTCGTGTCGATTAGCATCCAGTTGCTGCTGGTAATAACGATATTGCGTGCGCAATAGCTCTTGCAGCGCTTCACCAATTGGCGTCAAATCGCGCTGTAACACGTCTTCCGGCACTTGTAGTGGTTTGCTAAGCAATGCGTAAAAACGTCTCCGGCTTACATAATGGTATGCCAAATAAACAGCGGTCAGAAATGCGCCCAGAAATACCGAATATAGCGCTGGCAGCAGATGATGATACCCATCCAGCCAGTAAATGCCGAGCACGCCAAACAGCACGACCAGTTGCATTATGATCAACAGCCTATGCTCACGCCAAAATAGCTTCATAGCAGCTCACGTCCTGACGTCGATTCCGGCAAATGTAGGCGGTAGCCGATACCTCGCACCGTTTCTACTGCTTGCTGCAATCCTAGCTCGTACAGCTTTTTACGCACACGGGTAATGTTGACGTTAAGCGTATTTTCATCGACAAAGGTTTGGTCATCCCACAGCTTTTCCAGCAGTGCTTCACGGCTGGCGACACGCGGATAACGTTCCATTAGACTTTCAATAATGTCCGCTTCTTTTTTGGTCAGCGCGACGAGCTGTTCGCCATAGGTCAGCTCTAGCCGTTCGGAATATAGCGTCAGCGCTTCTTTTTGCACGATTCGTTCCTCCTGCCTGGTGGCGTATTCGCCATAAGCACGCCGCAGTTGGCTGCGAATTTTTGCCATCACAACCCCGTAATCAAACGGCTTTGTAATGTAGTCGTCTGCACCGTTTTCAAGCGCCATAATTTGATCCATCTCACCGGCACGCGCTGAAATAAACAGCACTGGACAGATGGAGTGATTGCGAATTTGACGGCACCAATAATAGCCGTCATAGCTCGGTAAATTCACATCCAGCAGCACCAGATCAGGCTGCATCGCTGTAAACTGCTCCATAACCCGTTCAAAATCAGTCGTTAATACGACCCGGTAGCCATAGCGTTCCATTTGAGCTTGCAGCAAACCGGCAATTTTATGGTCATCCTCGACAATCATAATCGTTTGCATGATGATCCGCTCCTATTCGTTGTGGGCATAAAAAGATGATTGGACTTGTATCCGGCTTAAATATCGGTATAATCAGTTTGTTGTTATTGTATGTTCGTAAACTGATTTGCAGATCGCCGCGTATAAGTTGGTATATACATGCTAGTAGTAACTTGTCTCAAGAAGATGTAAAGTTGCGTCCGTCTGAACCCTGCTTGAACCGTGCAACATTCAGACGAACGCCATCCCTGAATAAATTTGAGACAAGCTACTAGACGGCATGTTCAAACGTTCATCATGATTTCAGCCGTCAAGCAGCCGCAATATGATCTACACATCGATGGCATACCGTATGCCAATGCTATACGTTGTATCATATACTTAAACCGTTATCCGAATAAACGAAAGCAAATACCCTGCGGATGTCAGCTACTATCGCTCACAAGGCAGGGTATTCAACCTTTGCATACAACCAGATCGTATCTATACCGCGCTATAACGGCTCGACTCTCTCTGTTTATGCAAAGTTTATCCAAATGATTGCAATCGTGTTGCCGTTTACTGCCCGCTCGCTGTTTGCAAATGAGCGCTTACGGTAGCAGGTAAATCTGCTTGTTTTACCTCATTGTACGATAAAATATAACCGCCTTTGGAGACGAGGCGGATATAGGCGCCTGAGCGTAATTTTTTCGTGCTTGTAAATGTCGTCTGCTGCATGGTTCCATCTTCATGCCAAGCGGGTAATGTGTATTCGACCGTTCCAAATGAACCCGTTTTGACGGCGCTGTTATCGATTTGCACATACGCATATTGTTCACGCATAAACGGATTGAATTGTACTTGATTGCGTTCAGACATGAGGTGATATAACCCGTAACCGACTACCGCCGTGGCGATCACAATCAGTGCGCTTAACGTTAAAATCCACTTTTTCATTTAAATAATCGTCCTTTCAAATAGGATGCACCTAGAGCGTATATGCAAACTCTTAGGCTGCGTACCGCAGCGGTAGATGCTCTAACGCAATAGTTTGCGTACGCGCTCTAGTAGGCTGACCAGCTTACATTCAGTGTCTGCTTCACTCCATCTTCTGAAAGATACACTGGAATCGTAGCAGGAGAACATCGCTGTTCTGCACGATCAAACCACTTATTTAACGCGGTCAGTCTACTAGCTAGCGGATACGTTCATATCGCGTCCACTCCGGTTGCTATGCATCGGATTGTAATGAAATAAACATATGCCTACTCAGCCGCTATTGCTGTTACTATAGAACTAATATCGCTGTACAGTTGCTGTTCATGTTCATATTCCCATCGTACCGGATCACGCTGCCAACGGGGATCGATTTGGCTTACGGTAACCTTACATTACTGTAAGACGGCAACGTCTTTTCAAAAGATCGATGTTTTACATACAATAAAGAGACAATCGAATGATGAGCTGGAGGAGATGGAGGATGAGGGTATACATACTAGGTGCGGCACTGCTGTTGCTGGCGTTGTTTGCGTTTAGCCATGCAGCAGATCGAAGGCGATTGCAAAATGGGGTCTATTTGACGAGTGGGCTGCTACTATTGCTGTTTGCCTTTGCCATTTATATGCTGCGTAGCCCGGATAGTTTTTGGCAATATGCTAGTTTGCTGCTGCTGTTGATCGCGGTTGCGCTTTTGCCGGTCATGGTGCTGGCGATCAGTGTCGGGCTGTTGTATAACGGGCGTATTTTGCTGAAACGGGAAGGGTGGAAGTTGCGTAATACGATTCCTGCACTGGCAGGGATTGCTATTATCGTCGTGCCGGTGCTGACATTATTAGCACCGCCGGTGCGCTGGGTGCAGTTGCCGGTATTGCTGCTGGAGCTGTATATGATATATTTTGGCTTTTTGTTTGTCTGTTATCTCGTATCGTCGTTTTTGTATAACCGGTATAAGCCGCAGTATATGACCGATTTTATTATCGTGCTTGGCAGCGGGCTCATTCGTGATCGGGTGCCGCCGCTGCTTGCCAGCCGACTCGATGGCGGAATCAAGCTATACCATCAGCAAAAGCTGCGTGGACAGGCACCGGTGTTTATCGTCTCCGGCGGGCAAGGTGCGGATGAACTGATTTCCGAAGGTGCGGCGATGCGGCTGTATTTGCTGCAACATCACATTCCGGATCATCATATTATTGTGGAAGATCGTTCGGTTAATACGATGCAAAATATGCGTTTTTCGCGCAGCATTATGGATGATATTATGGGCGCACGCTCGTATCGCTGTGTGTTTGTTACGAATAATTTTCATCTGTTTCGCGCAGGCATTTATGCACGGATTGCCGGTATTCGTGGCGACGGAATCGGCACGCATACGGCGCCGTATTATTTGCCCGGTGCCTTTATTCGTGAATATATTGCCGTGCTGGTGATGCATAGGCGGATTCATGTGTCGATTATGCTGTTTATGTTACTGAGCATTTTGACATTGTTCGAGTTGATTCCGAATATGATGTATATGCTGGCGGATAATGCACAGGATTCGTTTACACGTTAATCGTACTTGAGCAGACTTAGTACATTGACCGAGATTAATATGAGTTTTGAAGCCGGATCAAGCTCTTACTGATAAGGTACTTCGTACACAATCCAAGTTGAAATTTAACTTGGTCTGCGTACTCAGGATTGGCTTGAAATTGCATACCGACTCGGCATCATGGAAAGCAATGCCTGATTTTCGTTCATCACGGTTCCGTATGTTCGTTATAATCGAAACATGAACTATAAAGCAGTTAGCCGAGTGTCAGCATAGTGCAGTTGACAACTGGCTAGCGTGCCGGGATGGAGGAACGATGATGAGAATAAAAGATACCGTGATGCTGCTAATGCTTGCTGCGCTATGGGGCGCATCATTTTTGTTTATGCGGGTTGCGGTGCCTGTGCTCGGTCCGATCGTGCTGATCGATTTGCGCGTATTGATCGCCGCTATTGCACTGTTGCTGTACGCCGGGTTATTGCGCCAGCGACCACGATTGCGGCACCGCTGGCGTGCGTATTTGTTGCTGGGGGCTTGTAATGCTGCGATTCCGTTTTGTCTGATTGCGGCGGCAGAGCTAAGTATGACCGCTTCGCTGGCGGCGATTTTGAACTCGATGACACCGCTGTTTGCAGCGATCATCGCCAGCATATGGCTGAAGGAAAAGCTGACGCTGCAAAAGGCGCTTGGTCTACTGCTCGGCATCGCCGGGGTGACCGTGCTAATGAGCTGGAATATGCAGCATGAAGCGGCAAACGCAAACCATTGGGGCGCGGTATGGATGTCGCTTGGTGCAGCGCTCTTTTACGGCATTGGTGGCATTTATTCCGCCCAAGCATTCCGTGAGGAACAGCCGCTTAATCTGGCAATTGGACAACAGCTGGCGGCAGCATTGTTGCTACTACCGTTTGCGCTATTTCATTTACCGACGGCATTGCCTAATGCCGCAGTCATCGGCTCAGTACTGGCACTGGCGGTATTGTCGACTGCGCTCGGTTATTTGTTATATTTCCGCTTAATTCTGAATGTGGGCGCGGTGCGCACTGTAAGTGTAACGTTTCTCGTACCGATTTTTGGCATCGTATGGGGCTGGATGTTTCTCAGTGAAGCATTGTCGGTCGGTATGCTGCTGGGGTTGTCGATTATTTTGCTTGGTGTAGGGTTAGTTATGGGGCTGACGTTTAAACGGCGCCGTGCGGATCGGTCGTCACTGTGAATAGGAACCCATGACAGCCTCCCAAGTATGCCCATACCACTGCATAACAACTATGAAAATATGAAAAACAACCTTGAAAGCAAGCATGAATACGTGTAGTATACATATATAATTTCATAAAGCGGCGCCAAATGATCGCTAATTAGCGCATCATTGGCTTGACCGCGGCACTCATATAATATTTGGGAATAGGGCCCTGAAGTTTCTACCGGATAACCATTGCAATTATCCGACTATGAGTGAAGAACGTGCTGGCTGCTGTGCTACCCGAAGGAAGGGAGCCGCAGGCGGGAATAGGCAGACTAGTAGCTTGTCTCAAATTTATCCAGGGATGGCGTTCGTCTAAATGCTGCACGGTTCAAGCAGGGTTCAGATGGACGCAACCTTACATCTTCCTGAGAAAAGTCACTAGACTGCATATTCTGTATTGAAACAACTATACAGACAGGCTTCACTTAAGCGCATCGACTTAAGGAGCCTGTCTTTTTTGTTATGTACGGCATGGGTTCAGTTGGACATAGGTACTACCTATACGATGAGAGCGATACAGGGGGAATAATGAAATGAAAATATTGGAGCAGCGCATACAGGCGGAAGGTAATATTTTATCCGAGCGTGTGTTAAAAGTAGACTCGTTCCTTAATCATCAGGTCGATACACAGCTCGCTTTGGCGATTGGACAGGAATTTGCGCGTTTGTTTGCGCATGAACAGATTACAAAGGTGCTGACGATTGAAGCGAGTGGCATCCAGTTTGCGATGGCAGCCGGGATTGCATTAAACGTACCGTTTGTATATGCGAAAAAGAAAAAAGCGATCACACAAGGCGATCAAGTGTACGCCGCCACCGTGCATTCGTTCACACGTGGCGAGACGTACCAGGTGACGATCGTACAAGATTATGTGCAGCCTGGGGAGCGCGTATTGATCGTTGACGACTTTCTCGCCACCGGTGCAGCTTTAATCGGGCTAGCGGATATTGTAGAGCAGGCAGGCGCTACGCTCGTTGGTGTCGGTTGTGTGATCGAGAAGACGTTTCAAGAAGGACGCGGTTTGCTCGAGCAGCGCGGCATCCCGATTCAATCGCTCGCACGTATCGCAGCGATGGCACCGGGCCGTGTTGAATTTATAGCGGAGCAACCGTTAATCGGACAGACGGAATTAAGCCAGAGCAGAACAGGAGCGGGTGTATAATGCTGGCAAAACATAAAGTGTTGGCGCTTGGTTTACAGCATGTGATGGCGATGTATGCTGGCGCGATTGCGGTGCCGCTCATTATCGGTAATG
This sequence comes from Paenibacillus campi, assembly GCF_034659835.1. Taxonomy (NCBI): domain Bacteria; kingdom Bacillati; phylum Bacillota; class Bacilli; order Caryophanales; family Paenibacillaceae; genus Paenibacillus; species Paenibacillus campi. Next base: position 147,726 of record NZ_JAXSQZ010000006.1, on the reverse strand, counting down.
CGCTGCATTTGACACCAGAGCAGCTTGCGTATTTAATCGCTGCCGATATGTTCACTTGCGGATTGGCAACGCTGTTGCAAGTGCTCGGGACGCGTTATTTTGGCAGCGGGTTGCCGGTTGTGCTCGGTTGTACGTTTACGGCGGTCGGACCGATTATTGCGATTGCATCAACGAGCAATTTGCCGACCGCGTACGGGGCAATTATTGTTTCCGGCTTGTTTGTCGTGCTGGCGGCACCGTTATATGGGAAACTGTTGCGCTTTTTCCCGAAAATCGTAACCGGCTCGGTCGTAACGATTATCGGGCTGTCACTCATTCCGGTGGCGATGAACAATGTAGCTGGCGGTCAAGGCAGTGCTGACTTTGGGGCGCTGCACAATTTGCTGCTGGCGTTAGTAACGCTCGTTGTTATTTTGTTAGTGAATCGGTTGGCGACCGGATTTTTGCGTTCGATTTCGGTGCTGATTGGACTAGCGGTCGGTACGCTACTGGCATATATGATGGGCATCGTTCATTTTGGTGCCGTTGGTGAAGCATCGTGGTTGCGTGTCGCGCAGCCGTTTTATTTTGGCATTCCGCAATTTAGCTGGGTGGCGATTGCGACGATGATCATCGTTAATATCGTCAGCATGGTAGAGTCAACCGGTGTGTACATTGCCGTTGGCAAAGCGATCGAGCAAAAGGTAGAGCAGCGCCGGATCGTGAGCGGTTTGCGCTCGGAAGGTTTGGCGATTATGTTGGGCGGTATTTTTAATGCGTTTCCGTATACGGCGTTTTCGCAAAATGTTGGCTTGATCTCGCTGACGCGTGTGAAGACGCGCAATGTTATTTTCGCGGCAGGTGGTATTATGGTCGTGCTCGGTTTGCTGCCTAAACTGGCGGCACTTACGACCGTCATTCCGAGCGCTGTATTGGGTGGGGCGATGGTCGTGATGTTTGGCTCGGTAGCAGCGTCTGGCATGTCGATTTTGGCAGAGGTGAATTTGCGCAATGACCGCAATCTGATGATCGTGGCGTGCAGCATCGCGATCGGCGTCGGTTCAGCGGTATTGCCAGCGATCTTCGGGCAAATGCCGGGCTTTTTGCAACCGCTGCTGCAAAACGGGATCGTTACCGGTTCGATCGCTGCGGTGTTGCTCAATTTGCTGCTAGCGGATAAACATACGACAGAGACGGAGGACGAAGATGGATCGGTGTCTGGTCTTGGGATGGATGCAGGTGAGAGCGCGTCGGTAGCAACGACTGTGAAGCAGTAAGCTGTCTGATTAGGATGTATACTCAAATGTATGACGGTACGAAAGGCTGGTGTGACTCGTTTGCGCTAGCTGATCTGTATACGAGGCGTATGTTGCTTGTCACTAGACATATGCACCGATAATATGACGATTACGATCGTTGAACAATACAGTGCCTATAATTCAGTTAAGTTTGCATACACAGCATGCTCTCTTGATGTAACGAAACATAGTAGCAGTGAAAGTTCTAGCCTAATACGCACAACTGCGGACGCATCGACAGGCGCTCACCTGTACGATGCGTTTTTTGGCGTTTGGGCGTAAAGCTGGATGGCAGAGAGGAGGGGCAGTTTCATGTTCCGAGACGATACAATCGGTCTAACCCCACTCCATCAAGGCGAAGCAGCAAGTGAAAATCGCCTGCTTAAAATAATAAAGTACAGCGGCTTTAGCTAAAATGAATACGATAAAAAATAAAGTTTCGATGCTATAATTTCTGCATTTTTATCGTATTTCCGCAAAATATTGCAATGATTAAGCCTAAACCTATAATTAACTTTAAATCATAAAGCCCACGTTTGCGGCTGACAAGCGTGCTCTGATTGCTACTATTTCTGAATGAAGCGAGGTTTTGTTATGGATGAGCTGGATCGACGGATTGTGGAGTTGTTGCGTCGCAATGGACGGATGAGCAGTTCGGATATTGGCAAAGAGATTCATCTGTCTGTACCCGCTGTGACGGAGCGCATTCGTAAGCTGGAGCAGCAAGGTGTGATCGAGCAATTTACCGTACGGCTCAATCCGAAAGCGCTAGGACGCTATTGCACCGTATTTATTTTGGTTAACGTACAAGGATATGAAGAAACAGAGCAATTTCGCCGTGCGATCATCCAGTCAGAGTATGTGCTGGAATGTAATCATATTGCCGGTGAATATGATTATTTGCTCAAAGTTGCCTTGCCGGACATCGAAGCGCTGGAACATTTTATTAGTCGGACGCTCAAAGCGACCTATGGTGTAATACGAACGAATACGATCTTTAGCTTATCCCAGCTCAAAGCTGATCTGTAAACGAGGTGGATACGATGAACATTACGGATTGGCTAACTACCGAACTGCACAGTGTGTTTAAAGGCATGCTGCTTGGCTTGCTGGTGGCGGCACCTGTAGGACCGATCGGCATTTTGTGCATTCAGCGTACACTGCTGTACGGCTGGCGTATCGGTTTATTAACCGGATTGGGAGCAGCAAGTGCGGATGGATTGTATGCGGCAGTGGCAGCTTTTGGCTTAATTTCTGCGGTTAGTTATGTGACGGCAGCAGAGCCGATCATTCGTATTATAGGGGGAATGTTAGTATTGTGGATCGGTGTGAAACTGTGGCGTAGTCGACCAGCGACACATGCAGCACAGGACAAGTACAGCACATGGGGCGCTTACGGCTCCACTGTACTGCTCACACTGTCCAATCCGCTTACGATCCTATCGTTTATCGGCTTATTTGGCGCTTCCGGTATTACCGTGTCCAGCGGCGGTGCAAATGATCTCGTACCGAGCGGCACAGCGGTAGCGCTGTTGCTGTCGCCCGGCGCGCTTGCGGCTGGTGTACTAATCGGATCGGCTTGCTGGTGGCTTGCACTGAGTAGCACCGTACAGCTGCTCCGTCTGCGTACACTTGCGCCGAATTGGATGCAGCCTATTAATCGACTATCCGGTGCATCGTTAATATTGCTTGGTGTGCTGGCGATCGGACAAATATGTTTCCGTTAAAAAAGCATTATAGCGCTTATTAGCAAGCATTGCTAAACTATTGCGAATTTCTCGCTTTTTCGTCGAAACCTAATTTACACTCCCCTCCAAAAGTGTTACATTAAATTGTTGTCAGGCATACGATACGGAGGGAAGACGGGCGATGAAAAATATTTTGTTTATTAATACAGGCGGTACGATTTCTTCTTCAGCAGAAGGGCATGGTTTGACACCGACACAATCGGCGGAAAATATCGTGGCTGCTGTGCCGGAGCTGAAAGGCATTTGCAATATTGCAGCGATGAATTTGATGAGTGTGGACAGCACGAATATTCAGCCAGAGGAATGGGTCACGATTGCACGTACAGTGCATGAGCAATTGCCTAGCTATGACGGCATCGTTATCGCACATGGCACCGATACGATGGCATATACCGCGTCAGCGCTTAGCTTTATGCTCGGTAAGCTGGACAAGCCGGTTGTGATTACAGGCTCGCAAGTGTCCGTGCTTGCCGAGTACAGCGATTCCCGCAAAAATATTAAAGATGCATTCCGCACCGCATCCAGTAACTTAACCGGTGTATTCGTCGTGTTCAATGGCAAAATTATTAATGGCGCCCGCGCTTCCAAAGTGAAAACGAAAAGTTATGATGCCTTTGAAAGCATTAATCATCCGTATATCGGCTATTTGGAGGAGGACGGGATCGTTTTTAACGATATTCCCAATACTCGTCAAACTGAAGGGCATATGTATAATGATGTGTATTCGCCGGATGTGTTTTTGCTCAAGTTGATTCCGGGTATGCGACCGGATATTTTTGATGCGGTACACAAACTCGGTTACCGTGGCATCATTGTAGAAGGTTTTGGCATGGGCGGTGTACCGTTTAAAGAGATTAATCTAATCGACAAAATCGAAGAACTGGTACAGGTCGGTGTGAGTATCGTTGTGACGACGCAGTGTTTGTACGAAGGCGGCGATTTAACGATTTATGAAGTCGGACAGCGCGCGCTGGAAAAAGGCGTCATTCCTTGCTACGATATGACGACCGAGGCGCTGACGACCAAAATGATGTGGGTACTCGGGCAAACATCCGACCCGGCACAGGTGGCACGGATGATGGCGACTAATTATGTCGATGAAATTACGTTGCCAGACAAACAACATTGAGTCGGTTGTGAGTGGAGAAGAATGTCCATTTGGATGTATAAATTAGGCGTAGCATCGATAAGCATATGTCCGTGCAATCGTCACAACATGACGTATTATGAATCGTCTGTATCGATAGGCTTCGGCGTCGATAGAGGCGATTTTTTATTGCTCGATAACTTGCATTATGACATACTTACATAGCAAATTTAAGCTTGGAAAAGTTAATTTTAGCGCGAAATCAACGCAAAAATCGATCAATGATAGCGTGTTATAATGAGCATCATCGTATTGATATCGGTTCAATGGCGCGAAATTTATTTATCCAAATCAAGCTATTTATTTAGCGGGATATAGCTAGCTGAATATAGTGGGAAACGACCGTAACACGTATGGCATCTTCTGCTCTAGGAACAGGATGATGCTAAAACCGAAGCAGAGCGAAACGTAACCGGATGGCTATCCTTTGGCAGCGTACGCATGTGAAGCGAACTTGCGCACAATGTGCATTTTTATATACGGGATTTTCAGTTCAATAACCGAACAATATACCAAAAAGAGAATCCCTGTACATTTGTACGGGATTCTCCTCATTCACGTTTATCCATGTCTACTCGCCGTTAAAGCGAGTAGGGTGGAACATCTACGCTCATAGCGCTTTCCCAGCGCGGGCAAACTTGCGGATCAGTCTTTATTGTTATTGTTGGAACGTGCCTGACCGCCTTTACGTCCTGCTTCTTCACGGCTCATACCATCAGAGTCGCTGCGCGCTTTACCGCCTTCGCTGCCGATCTCTTGGTAAAACTCTTTACCGTGCGATTCGGATGTTGCTTCGCCGCCTTTTTGACCGATCTCTTGATAGAATTGTTTGTCATGAGAATCGGATGTGGATTGACCGCCCTTTTGACCGATTTCCTGGTAAAATTCTTTGTCGTGATTTTTAGAAGTGGCTTCTCCACCTAGGCGACCAGCTTCTTCTCTGCTCATTTTGCCATCGTTGTTGTTACGATTATTGTTTGCCATTTTCTATTCACTCCTCATAAGAATTTTTCGTAATTTCGGTGCGCCATGTTAGCGTCACGATATGTTATTACCCTTACCTAAGTAGAATAAACAGCCAAAAGAGAAGAATATTGTTTTATTCTATTTTTATTTCATCAAATTTTTACGTTGCATATAGCTAGCCCACTAATGAATTGACCAAAATTAATGTGGGTGATGAATATGGCTAAACTGTTATGAATAAGCATTTCAGCACAGAATCAAAATTGAAATTTAACGTAGTCTGCACACTGGGCTGTCTCACGTAAAAATTTTGCTTGAACGTACCTTAATTAATTCATCATCAAGCGATTATTCGATCGACCGACTGTAAATGTACTTAACACAAGCTACTCCATTAGAAATCGGGATCAATGCACACCTTATGTTATTACCCGTACAGCTGAGCGATTTGGCAGCTGGCTCGGCACAAAAGAAGGGCTATTTTTATGGCGCGTTCTATATGTCTTTATGCCTTATAGTGCCTGGTCGCTGCTAGATCGTAAGACATACACATACACCTAAATATAGACGGGCAGATGGGGATTGCATACGGAGCGATAATCCATTTTTCTCGCTAATTGCTAATGCAGCAAGCACTATAACTTTGATGAGAGCATAGAGCGCTACGACAGTCATCCTACTCCTACAGCTTTACCCAGCCCATATTCAAGCGAGTGGTTTGCCCGGTGGTAACCAAATATGACGCAGATCGACCCAGCCTTGGCTGTTAAATGTAATGCCACGCACAGTAGGCAGATAGGTCGTTTGCATCGGCTTTTCGTATAACATATGCAGCTGATAACTTTGCACGAGACGCTGCTCAATTTCATCGAATAGCTGTTGCCGCAGCTTGGCATCCGGTTGCCTGAGTACGTCTTGCAGCCGGTACGCGATATCGGTCGTTACATACGGTTCCACATGTCCTGCCATCGTCTGGTACAGATCGAATACGCGCAATTGCTCATCCTGATCGCGAATGAGCGAGAAGACGAGCAGATCGGATTCCATCCGTACATCGCCTTTGAATTGCTCGATTGGAACGGAGCGCACTTCGCATGTATATCCGGCATGCTGCAAGCTTTCCGCTATATTGATCGCATCACGTCGATAGTGTGGAATCGTCAAAATACGTAGCGGTGGTAGTTCGGAAGGAAGATAGGCATTGTTCGCATCTTTTATCCGTTGCTCATGTTCGTCATTATGCTGGGAACGATCTGTTGCGGTTGTCGTTTCAGCAGCAGCTGCAGCCGGGTTTGGATTAGCATGAAGCAAGCGCAAACAATGACAAATATGACGGCGTACGTCCGGCTGTTGCAACACACCTGGCTTGTGCGTATTAAATGTCACAAATTTGCGTACCGACACCGGCGAAGGCAGCTGGCTCCAACTTCCACCCTGCTCGCCTTCCACAGGGCCAGGAATGACCTGAAACGGCGAAGCGGTCTCGCTTTCAGCGCGTGCCCTTTTATCATAATCCGTACTGTGCACTCGCCACGGAATATGAATAATTTCCACCTGATCCAGGTGTGGTCTACCGCGAAAATAAGGCTTAAACGCCTCCAATACGACCCGATCTTGATCCCGCTCCACTAACCGAAATGGCCCGGTGCCACTCGGACGATACCCAAACTCCTGCTCATCCGTACGATTTAAACTTACCGGCACAATGCCCGCCCGGCTTGTACATAGAAACGGCAAAAAAAGCTCACACGGCTGATGTAACCGAATGACGACCGCATTGCCTTGCAGCGCTTCAACCGTAGCGATTTGCTGAAAAATAAAGCGATACAACGCCGGGCGCGAACTGTGAATAAGCCGCAAAAACGTATATACGACATCATCCGCCGTCAACGTTTGCCCGTGATGAAACAACACATCTTTGCGCAAATAAAACGTCCACACTGTGCGCGTCTCATCCGTCTCCCAAGCATGCGCGAGATGAGGCACAATACGCCCGCTGTCATTTTCTTTACGCACAAGCCCATCGAAAATATGACTGGATACAAACGACTCTGCCAGCAGATTCATATAGAGCGGATCGACCGTATGAATCTGCTGCCGCATCGGCAGCCGGAGCTGGTCAATTTGCCGATCATGCCGCATTTCCGAATGTGGGCCAAAATACGTTAGCAACCATTGCTGCAACTGATCGTCCAGCTCTGGCGAACGTGCTTGTTCGCGAATTTGCTCAATGCTAGTGCGAATATCTCCGCGCCGAATCGTCTGCATCATCGATTCAAGCGCGATCTGCTCCGCTGTCACTAGAAACCGCAGCAATGAACGTTTACCGCGTCCACGCTGTGCTTGCCAGTCGATCCAGCCCGCCTGCCGCATATTGCCGATAATCGTAAGCGCACTGCGATGGGTACGCTCCAGCACGTCAGCAATCTCGCCTAACGTCACCGAGCGCCCTTCCGGATTAGCAAATTGACGATGCAGCAGTAAAAATTGGCGATGCAACTTCATATGAGCGACCTCCTTGTTAAGCCGTTGTCGAGCTGCTATTAATGAGTCCATTTATAAAATACGAAATGAATCGGTTCAATTCTTCTATTTATTTTCTTATTTTAACATCTACAATGAGACTTGTACGACAGGGGAATCGTCCGTTTCTGTTGGATGATCAGGCAGGTCGCTCCCTGATACGAGCAATGGTGTTATCAAAATAAAGTTTGGATTTCACATACCGCTAAACAAACACCTCGATAACTAATTCCTGATAAGGAGGTATAACGATGTATCAAAAACTGATTGTCGCCCCGCAGCGTGCAGTGATTGCATGTATAACGGCGCTCGTGCTGGCGGTTATTCATCATTATTTATTTTACGGGCATGCGATTGGTGTGTCGTATCCGGTGTTTGTGATTTTGTTTTATTTCTATATGTACACGTATGCAGGTGATCGGTTGCGAGCAGGTTCTGTCATTAGTCGGCTGCTGACGAGCGCGATTATATTGCTGTCGTTAACGTATGCACTGTTTACGAATCCGCTTTTTTATGCGCTGAATATGCTAGTTGTGCCCGGTCTTATTTTGATTCATATGGCGTATATGCTGAGTGCAAGGCGTCCGCATTGGAGTAGCCCGGCGGTGCTGCAAGCCGCGTTGGAGCAAGTGTTCATTCATATGATGGTTCATTTGTCGACACCGCTGCGATTGCTGTATGAGCAGGTCACCAAACGGATGCAGCAAGAGCGAAAGCGTACGCTGGCGCGTATTTTGATCGGTATCGTCGTCGCCTTGCCGCTACTCTGTGTCGTATTGCTGTTGCTTACTGCTGCGGATCGTCTGTTCGGTGAGTTATTGTCGAATTTGCCAGCATGGTTTACCGGTCTGTCTCCCGGCACGGCGCTCGTGCACACGGTATGGATCGTTGGTATGACATTGGTGCTATTCGCTTATTTATGGGGCTTTGTATGTCCGCTGCATCGTGATTCGCTAAGCGGGCGTTATAGGGCTGGGCAATATGAATCGTCGTCAGCATGTACGCCGGCGCAAGCAAGCGTTGCTATGACAGACAATACTAATCTGGAATCGATATTATCGAATCAACAGCGTGCATCGTTACGTCATCAATTACCGCATGTAGATGATGCGGCTACACTATCCATCATTGCTCCAACAAACGCTGTCTGCGCCGAGCAGCAGGCACTATTGGGCAAGCAAACGGCTGTTGCCTCCACTCATTCTCAAGCTACAGCGGTACAGTCGGATGTACCGTCCAAGCCTGCCCAACCCGCAGTTCCATTACGCCTTGATCCGCTCATAGTGGCAACGGTGCTAGTGCTGGTGAATTTGGTTTATATGTTATTTGTTTGGTTGCAATTTACGTATTTGTTTGGAGCAGGGCAAGGTAAATTGCCGGATGGCAGTACGTATGCCGAATATGCACGAAGTGGATTTGGTGAGTTAGTAGTAGTGACAGGCATTAATTTCACATTGTTGTTATCCGTGTTGTATCGATGCGCACCAGCCAGTGTCCGTCTAACTAAGCTGAATCGCTGGTTGTTGTTCATTCTAGTCATCTGCTCCGCCGTGATGCTCGGTTCTGCTTGTACACGGCTCGTGCTATATGAGCAAGCGTATAGTTATACAAGTACCCGTTTTCTCGTGCATGCGTTTATGCTGTTGCTTGGGCTGCTGTTTGTGCTGGCGGGATTGCGTATTTGGTTCGCCCGTTTACCGCTAGGCAAATGCGTATTGTTGCTCGGTTTAAGCGCGTATGTAATTTTGAATTATGTCGGCATGGACAGTTGGATTGTAGAGCGCAATCTAGAGCGGTACGCGCAGAGTGGGCAGCTGGATCAGGACTATTTATTGCATTCGTCCGCAGAGACGGTGCCGCTATTGTTGCAGTTTGCCGAGCAGCAACCACAGCTTGGGCTGGAACGGCGTTTGCGCGCGAGTTATGCCTACATGCTGGAACAAGATCATAGCTGGCAAGCATTTGACTGGTCTACGTACCGGGCAGTGCGCGCGCTTCGTCTCAACGATGCTGGATGGTGACGACGGTTGGAATAAAATGTTCAATTCACAATCATTCAAGGAGTGATCAACGATGATGATCCCTGTACATTTGCAATGGGAGATTGATCCGGCACGATTGCCGTATCGACAATGGTTTGGCACAACCGGCTTGGCGGCAAGGCTGACCGCAGAAACGGCGATATGTGCGGACGATAAAGGCAGTCTGTTTGGAAATACGCATGCAATGGACAGTGCTGACGACAACTATCGTTTGGCTGAATCGTTTACAGGTACAAGTACAATTGAACATGATGTGCAACTTTATATTACAAGTCGTAGCGTGCACAGTTGGGATACGCTAGGCAAATTGCGTTTACAAGCTGGAGAGCTAATAGCAATGGACAGCTTGGAGCCAGGCAGCCAATTTTGGCTGTGGGAAGGGGACGTGCTCGCTGTAGTGACAGTGCTCGATTGTACGATCGCAGTGTCGGAGCTGTCCATGTCGCTGCAATCTTCTTTTTCTAGGAAAGATGCAGCAACACGGCACATAGTACATCATAGCTTTGACAACAGTACAAGCCGCCCGGTGTTTTAACCGGGCGGCTTTATTATACGCAGCCACCGCACCGCAGCCACCGCACCGCAGCCACCGCACCGCAGCCACCGCACCGCAGCCACCGCACCGCAGCCACCGCACCGCAGCCACCGCACCGCAGCCACCGCCTAATTGCTCGCTTCCAGCATCCGCTCCAATGGCTCTGTATCGATTAATATGCCTTTGCGCACTTTCAAATATTGATATTCCCCATCGATATGCAGCTTAAGCAATCCATTTTCAAAGTCGGTATGCATTTCTTTGAAAAAGACGCCTTCCGCTACGACAGGTTGATCGGTTTCATAACGAATCTGGTAGCCTTTTGGCGTACGGATTACATCTACTTCGACCCCATCCTCATGCGTTTCTTCCAAATTCGCCTTCATCCGCTGTACGGCGACGATATGCAGGTCGATCGCGCCCAGATGTTCCAACAGATCGTTCACGAGCGAGCCGCGTGTAATTTCTTCCCAGAACGAACGCACCGATTGTCCGATAATCAATTGGGTTACCCCATGCTGGTGCGCTACGTCTGCGATCGCTTCTGCCAGCTCACGATCCTCATTGAGCTTTACGAGAAAGGTGCCGCCCGCTTCTTCGGTCAATTTTTTCCATGAATTATAATATTGCTGCATATTCATATCCAGTTCACTTACCGGCTCGCTAAGTACGCTAAGTACAATTAGCGGGGCATGCAATAGCTCTGCCAGGCGAATGCCACGCCGGATTAGCCGCTCCCCGTTTACACTGTAATGAACACCAACCATAATTTTCTCTCCGCTCATTGCGATAACAACGCTCCTTTAATCCGTAATAGAGTGTTCTTCAGCATAGCTGCGCGGTCGTTTCTCTTTGACTTTGACAAAATCGTAAAGTTTACCGCTGTATAGCCATTCGTGTGCAACTATAGAGGCACCGGGCAGACCTTATCCAGCTATGCCGCCACATTCGCCCCAACTGACTGCCGATGCTGACTGGCTACATGCGCTAATACATAGATAGCGGCTGTGCTGAGGTGACGAACACATTGACCGTAATGAATGTGCAAGGTATAGCCATTTGGCGTCGATTACGATCTTCTAGCTTGACTGTGGTACATTTAAATTTTGGCTCTGTATTCACATTGCTATCGTGCAGAACGTGAAACAGATTTAAAGGTAAGCTTCATCTCGGTCAATGCACTAGGGCGTGGCTACACTAACACGCCATGCTTGCGTACACGCCCTAGCTCGTCATGCAAATGCAAACCGGATATCGAGCGATCTACTTACGCATTCTCCTGTTGCCCTGCCGCTCACCCTTTATAGACACTTAACCAGCATAACTCAAAAAGAATAATAAGATTGGCAATAATAACTAAGAAATTCCCGCTCCGTAGGCGGTACTGTCATTCCTGCCATATGATGAATATGCCGCCGTATCGACTCGCTGCTCGGTGTATCCGAGCTTTCGCTCAGCGCCTTTTGCCACGACGCCAGTGCCTCTGCTGCTAGATGAGTACGTGTAAAGCCCCATTGCTGTTCATACTGGTGTATCATTGCGAACGCTTCTGCCGCTTGCCGTCGTTTCAAATGTCGGAATACTTGTCCCCACTTGATCAGATCAAGCTGTGCTGCTCCATCGGAAAACTCAAACTCTGCCCACCCGAACGCACCGCTGCCTGCGATACGCAGCAAGCCGCAATGCAGCGGACGATACGCTTCTGGCAAAGCGAGTTTTGTCTGATCATACAAAAACAGCTCCAAACGGTGAATATGCGCCTCAACGATGACGGATTGGGCACGTACAGCAGATGGAATGAGCGGAATGACAGCAGATTGCATACAAGGATGCACTCCTTTACATGTAAGGTTTAGTTGTGAGCCATCATAGGTCATTTTGCAGTGGACGTAAATGGCGGATAACTACGTTAGATTGTCATGTACGTCATTGGCGAGCCATGTAATCGGATTCATTGTATCGATTCACGGTAATTCATAACGAATGCTCCGTTTTACTCAATTTGATATAAAATTAGAGCATTCATCAAAAATATGACGCAAGCGAGCGAAAATGGAAGCAAAACGTTGACTGTACACTGCGTAATCAACAAATAGCTACAAAATGCGAAACTGTGCGTCTTTACTTTGTCAAGGCAGGAGAGTATGATTCGTGTCAAGTTCATAAATTACGGTGTACGACATAAATTGGCGCCGTAACCAGCTTAATGTCCGTGTATGCAGGCAAATCCGTCTGTAGCCGGAGAGCGGGGGAACCAGCGAACAGCTCGTAAGCGGAACTGTTCAGGGGTGAATCGGTACGGTAGCTGTCCAAACGTGCAGTCTACAGTCTGTAGGGAGACTCTTACTTCCGAATCCGTCAGCTAACCTCGTAAGCTGAATATAAGAGAGGCGACAATGATCATGACATCCGGTAAGCACAGCTATGCCTGTGTGTGGAATGTTTGAGAAGCTGGCGAGAAATCTCTTGTGCAGCTTCTTTTTGTTTGCCTTCACCCAATTGGAGGAGAAAGAGATGGAGTTGGAGCAGGAATCGGAGCTACCGAAGGAGTATGTGCTAGTATGTCCAGCGACGCGTGCAGGGGAGCAGTTTATGCAACTGCTTAAGATCAAAGGGATCGACTTTATCGCGCTCGTAAACAGCTATGCAGACAAGGTAAAACTGGAGCGAATGGGTGTGACTCATGTGCTGTTGCTTGATACACAGCGACAGCAAGAATGGACGATTCCACCACTGGCGGTCGGCAAAGTGTATTTGTTTGAACGCAGCTTGCCGCTCTGCTGCCGGTACATTCAGATGTGCCGCACATGGACGAGCGAACCGATCTATGTGATTACCGAAAGCAGCAATTCACGCATGATCTACAGAGGGCTTGGTGCCGATCATATTGTGCATACGAATGGCGGCAGTGTCGCCTTTTTGCTCTGAATAGCATCGCAGCTGTACACCCGAATGACGCGTAGTGTGCGCATTCGGGTGTACAAGTTTACACGATAATTCCGCTACGCATACACATACGTTGCAGCTACACAGCATGACTCCCTTTTCTAAAAGGAAGGGCGTTTCCAATCAATGGAAATGACAACATATTGCTCGCTCCCATACATGTACACGATTAAACCGCTGCGGTCGCTCGGCTGTAACATTATATCCGTACAGCTATACAACCGCTGCGATGGAAAGGAAATAAGCGAATGAGCGAACGAATTGCACTGATCGCAGGCGCTACCGGGCTAGTAGGACGCGCACTAGTCGATGTGCTGCTGCAAAACGAGACGTATGATCGCATCAAAGTGCTCGTGCGCCAAGTCGTACCCGAGTGGCAGCAGCACGAACGCTTGCAGCAGCTTGTTGTCGATTATGATCATCTGGAACGACATGCCGCCAATCTGCAAGCGAACGACGTATACTGTTGCCTCGGCACAACGATCAAACAAGCAGGCAGCCAAGCGCGCATGTATGAAATTGACGTCACCTACCCGCTGCGGTTGGCAGAGCTTGCGCGCCAGCAAGGAGCGACGCATTGGCTCGTCGTAAGTGCGATGGGCGCGGATGCCAGCGCACGCATTTTCTATTCCCGTATAAAAGGTGAACTGGAGCAGCAATTGCGTACGCTCGGCTATCCGTTTCTATCGATCGTTCAGCCCTCATTACTACTCGGTAAACGTGAGCAGTTTCGCGCTGGCGAGCGAGCCGCTGCGGTAGCATCCAGCGTATTGTCGCCGCTGCTGCGCGGCAATCTTGCCAAATACAAGCCGATTCAGGCGGAGACGGTAGCGCGGGCGATGTATCGTCTTGCATTGGAGCTGCAACGAGGGACGAATGTGTATACATCGAGCCAATTGCAGCAGCTCGGTTCGGAGTGAAGGGCGGTAGGATGGAAGGCAGACATAGGCACGAATCGTTATCATATCTTATGAAAAACACATTGGAGTCGTAGCATGAGAACATCGCTGCTCTGCAATAGCAAACGGCTTATTTAACACGGTCAAGCTACTAGCTTATGCTGCCCAACTCACTGTACGTCACATGACAGAGCGGCTACAATAGTAGGATGGACTCGGCTATTTTGCGTAGTGAACGTAATTTGCCGGGCAATTTACATGTGCGGCTACGAGCTGCGATGAAACGGAGAATGAATACAATATGTCACAGATGGATGCCAAGCAGGCTGCTTCATTAATTGAGAAATGGATCGCTTTTTACGATATGGATAATCCGCAGGCATGGGATCGAGACGACTATGCCTTTGTGCAGCAAGCGTGTCGCGATATGCGTGCGGCAGTGCAGACGCTGCGCGGCAAAGGAAATACCGTTGCCGCGCAGCAACGCAAGCTGGCGGATGGGCTGGAGGAATTTATTGAAGATTCATTTATGGATGATCCGCATGAATGGGAGCCGGAAAACCGTGCTTTTGTCAAACAGGCGATGGAGGCGCTACAGTATACGGCAGCTCAGCTACGCAAATCAGCCCCTGTTGCTGGAAAGCCTGTGCCAGGTGGTGCCAAGCCGCATAACCAAGCTGTGCACAGCAAGACGACTGCACGCCCAAATGTTACGCATAACAAAGGTACCAACCATCGTGCTACGAACCAAAGCGCTACTAACAAGAGCAGCACAAACCGCAGCGCCACCTATACAAATGCTACCCATCAAAATGCTACCAGTAACAACAGCACAAACAAGCATAGTACAAGCAAAAACGCTGCAACTAGAAGCACCGCAAGTATAGGCGCACCGCATCGGGCTGCTACAACAGGCAAACCCGCTACAGGCAAAACGAACAACAGCAACACGTACAAGCCTACCACTGGCAAAATCAATGAACAGGCAAACGGACAAGGTAAAAGCGGTCGTAAAGGCAAACCCGGAGGACGTTAAGTTCTCGGCAATAGTGGGATAGTGTTTTGTTATGCCACACCTCTTTTCACTGCATATCGTGCTTGAATAACGCAAACACGATAAGTATAGTGTGTTGCTATGCCCACCTTTTTTGTTGCACCCGTGTTTACATGCACAAACACTATAGGAGGCTGATATGAACAGTAATCCAGATATCGAACAAGCGGCGCTGGAACATGTCGTTCAGATAGAACTTTGTCCGGCTGCGGACAAACATATTATTTGCAATATGTATCCTTTTTATTTGTATGATTTATCGGAAATATGGGAACGGCTGCCGAATCGGTATGGCGTATTTGAAGACGATGATCATTGTGCTACACTTGCTCAGCAAAGTGAGATGTTTCATATTTGGTGGCGTCATCCGGGCACATTGTTTCCATTTTTGCTTCGTGTAGATGGAACGCCGGCAGGTTTTGCGCTTGTCTCGACACCGCCGTACGTACCGACAGGGGAGCAGGTCGATTATTTTTTGCATGACTTTTTCCTGATGCGTCCGTTTCGTGGCAAAGGCATTGCGCAGCAAGCGGCTAAACATGTGTTTGACACCTTTGCAGGACGCTGGGCGTTGCATACGAATCCAACTGGACGCAATATGCATACCCGCCGCTTTTGGCGCCAGTTGCTGACGGATTATACAAGCTACAAATACGATGAGCAGCCGTTTGAATCGGATGAACAGGAGCAATTTTTGACGTTCCGGTTTGTCAGTCATGCGGCGTCAGCGTCAGTGTAATTTCTATATAAAATAATAATCCGATCA
The DNA here is from genome assembly GCF_034659835.1 of Paenibacillus campi. Lineage (NCBI taxonomy): Bacteria > Bacillati > Bacillota > Bacilli > Caryophanales > Paenibacillaceae > Paenibacillus > Paenibacillus campi. Next base: position 131,823 of record NZ_JAXSQZ010000006.1, on the reverse strand, counting down.
TCAAAGCTGCACCAAAGCATTTGTTGCCTAGCGATAGTGCACGTTTGCACACGAAGTGACCGCTCTGTACTTCATTTATGCCTTCAACCTAGGAGTTCAATCCACATATGTGCATAAGTTGAAATTCACTGCTGAATGGGATACATTAAGCTGGAAATGGAGGATACGAATATGAATGTTACAGCAGAACAAGCCTTTGCGAGAGCGTTAGTGCAGTCTTTAGTAGGCGAACGGGGGCATCTGCCGATTGCGCGTGCGCTGTCAGATATCGATTTGCAGCTGGCAGGTCAGCAGGTCGCAGGGCTTCCGTATACGATTTATCAGCTCGTCAGTCATATGCGGTACTGGCAGGACTTTATGCTAGCCCATGTGCGCGGCGAGCAGCCATCCCGCCCGCCGTCGGTAGCCGATAGTTGGCTAGAGCATACGAATGCAGCTGATGAAGCAAGCTGGCAGGTCGTGCTTGATGATTTCCTGCAAGGGATCGATAGCGCCTGTGAGCTTGCCAACACATTGGAGCTTGCCCAGCCGCTGGCATTAATCCCAACCGAAACGATTGCCGGATTTCTGCGCAATATCGCTTCCCATAATACGTACCATCTTGGTGAGATCGTCATCATCCGCAGATTGCTCGGATCATGGCCGCCACCAGGCGGAGGCTATCCGGCGTAAATGAAGGTCATTTTGTGAAGCACGGTCAAGGCAATAGACGTGTTTGCTGGACAAGTGCGTAATGGAACGGATGAATAGGTGGGCATGTTTAGCATCATTGATCATCGCAGCGACATAAGAGACAGTTTGTATCTTTTACAGCTGCAATGATAGATAGCATAGTTAACCTGAATAATACCAGCATACAGACGCTTAATGCAGCGGCTCTGTATGCTGGTATTTGCATTTCTCTAATAATGAAGTTGGACGGTTCGGAAATAGAGGATGCGTTGCAGACGACTGACTGTTCAACGCTTAACCGATAGATTCAACGTATCCGTTTCGTTTATGCAAAAATATGCTCGATCTGCTCGATCTCCTGCGGAGTCAACTGTACAGCTAGCGTTTTCAAATTGTCGAGCACTTGGTCAGCACGCTTGGCGCCTGGAATAATCGCATCGATCGAGTCGCGAGTGAGATACCAAGCGAGTACGAGATGGGCGATTTCGATACCTTTTGCCTGTGCGATCGGACGCAACATATCGACCTTTTGCAAATTTTGCTGGAACGCTTCGCCGGTAAACAACGGACTTTTGGCACGCAGATCGTCAAAGCGTGTATCCGCATCATATTTACCAGCAAGCAGACCGGATGCGAGCGGAAAATACGGGATAAAGCTAATTTCATGCGCTGCCGTATATGGCAATAGCTCCTGCTCAGCAGAGCGTTTGAACAAATTGTACTCAGCTTGCAGCACATCGACATCACCGTGCTTGTTCGCCTCTTTTAACTGGTCAATCGAGAAGTTGGACACGCCAATCGCCCGAATTTTACCTTCGTCTTTCAGCTTCTTCAGCTCACCAACCGCTTCATCTTTCGGTGTATGCTCATCTGGGAAATGAATATAAAACAGGTCGATATAATCGGTTTGCAACCGCTGCAAACTGCCTTCCACACTGGAACGCAAAAAGGCAGGCGAGTTATCGAACACAACATCACCTTGCTCGGTAAATTTATGCGCCCCTTTGGTGGCGATGACCAGTTTGTCACGCCCGCCTACCTCTTTGAGCACTTCACCGATTAATTCCTCCGAACGTTTCGGGCCATAAATAAAAGCTGTATCGATAAAGTTCAGCCCATGCGCAATCGCAGTGCGCACGACCTCTTTGCCTGCTTCTTCATCGAGATTTGGATACAGATTGTGACCGCCAACCGCATTTGCGCCAAGTCCGATCGGATTGACGAGCAGCTCGCTTTTACCAAGTTTCGTATATTGAGTCATCATTCATTCAGCTCCCTTTCGTATAACATAAGGCGATAATGACATATTAGACATTGCAACCGCTTGCTGAAACGCGAACGGACAATAAACCCGCTGCCACCAAGCGGATTAGCGGAAATGATGCTGGCAAATGAGTACGATAGCAGTTTGAGCACTATTTTAGCGTTTCTTTTGTATAAATAAAATAAATCATTTTTATCAAGAAAGTGTTATTTTTGAATAAGTACTAGTGGATGATTATCCAGAAAATATTGAAATAAATACGGCAAATAGAACATATATCCGTCAGCAAAGCGCTAGATCAGTTCGCTGACATTATAAAAAACCGCCTTTTTCTGCCGCATATTAAACGAGGTCGGCAAGGGATAAATAAGGAAAAGTTTACCTTTATACAGAACACGGTGCGTACGATTGCACAGCATTTGGCGGCAAAAATGGAATTGGTTCCACAATTGTCCGTTTGCCCGAAAAAGGAATCGGTTTCACAAGGGTGATCGAGTCGTCGAATCGATACTGTAAATGGTTCAGAACGTTGAATTGACAGCTTTTTTTGAAATACCAATGTTGCAGTTGGTGACGATGGTGTAGCGCATGAAAATCGTATTTTGGCATCGTTTTTAAATATGCTTATGATTAATGATTTTGCTGATGAAAGATAAGGGCAAAAAATAATATTTTCATTTATAAAAAAAGGATTGCTTATCTGGAAGCGGTATCATAAAATGTTCTTGCGAGCAACTGTAAACGCTTACAGTCAGATGGCTGATTTTGTCAAGCTTTACCAAACATCAGGATCATTCAACGAACGCAAGAATTTGATAAAATTTTGTAATCGTTATCAAATTATTGTTTACTTTTCCTGATAAAAATAAGAAAATGGGATAAAAGTAAAAATTATCTATTTGTAACTAAGTGTTTGTGCTCAGAGATCGCAAAAAGGGATGTATATTCAAAAGAGAGGGTTGAGTCCATGAAACAAAGCAAACTGAAAAGAAATGGTTCTTTAAGTTTAATGCTGGTGTTGTTGTTCTCCGTCGTGCTAAGCGCTTGTTCCGGAGGTAATGGCGCCAATACAACAAATAACGCGCAAACCGGCAGCGAAGGCACAACCGGTACAACAGCAACTACAAGCGGTGCCGACTTGATCAAAACAGCACAAGTTCCGGCTGGCTCTGATCTGGAAAAGGCGCTAAATGGTGAATACAAAGGTAAAAAAGTAACGATGTACGGCCCGTTCGTTGATGCGGATGAGCAGAAGTTCAATGCCAGCATCAAAGCATTTGAAGAAGCGACCGGCATCGATATCGCGTATGAAGGCTCCAAAGAGTTTGAAGCGACGATCAATGTGCGCGTAAATGGCGGTAATGCGCCGGATATCGCGGACTTCCCACAACCGGGCTTGCTGGAAACATTTGCGAAAGCCGGCAAAGTAGTTGACGTATCGACATTTATGGATGCCGATTATATGAAAAAACAATACAAACAAAGCTGGCTGGACATGGCGCAAATGCCAGGTGCAGACAACAAAAATATTACCGCTGGCGTCTGGGCGCGCAGCAGTGTGAAAAGCTTAGTATGGTACAACAAAAAAGCGTTCGACGAAGCAGGCTACACCATTCCAAAAACATGGGATGAAATGATGAAGCTGACCGAGCAAATCGCTGCTGACGGCGACCCTGCATGGAGTATCGGTATCGAGAGCGGCGCGGCAACCGGTTGGCCTGCTACCGACTGGGTAGAGGACATTATGCTGCGTACAACGACGCCTGAAAACTATGACAAATGGGTCAAAGGCGAGCTGCCATTCACCGATCCAATCGTGAAAAATGCAGTCGAGAAAATGTCCCAAATCTGGTTTAACAAAGACTATGTATACGGTGGACGCAGTTCGATCGCAACGACGAACTTCGGTGATGCGATCGCTCCACTGTTCACCAATCCGCCCAAAGCATGGCTGCACCGTCAAGCCGGCTTTATCACTTCCTTCATTCCTGAAGGCGTGAAACCGGAAGATTACGACTGGTTCCCATTCCCATCGATCGATGCGCAATACGGCACACCAGCGCTAATCTCTGGCGACATTTATGCGATGTTTAACGATCGTCCTGAAGTGCGTGCAGTGATGGAGTTTTTCACTACAGCCGAATCGCTGCAAAGCTGGATCAAATCCGGCGGTGTAACACCTCCAATGAACGGTACACCGGATGATTGGTTTGCGAACGAGCAAGAGCGTCGTATGTCCGAGTTTGTGCAAACAGCCAAAACGATTCGTTTTGACGGTTCCGACTTAATGCCTGGTGCTGTTGGCGCAGGTACATTTTGGAAAGGCATGACCGACTATGTGAGCGGTACAGCCAACCTCGATCAAGCGATGCAAGAAATTCAAGCCGGCTGGAAAAAATAAACCGGTGAAGGCGTGTATGCAAACGACGAATAAGCTTGTGTACACGCCTTCATACCAATTGAGACCAACCGCCAAAACGGACCGGGATTAATTCGGTCCGCTTTGGTTTGATTAGAGCTTGTTTTTCCGATTTGTTTGCAAATTGTTGAAGGGGGAAAGCCAATGGACGTAAGCAAAACAGTGGATACGCGTGCCAAGCAACGATTCACGCCCAGAATCATTCTGTTATCGATCCTTGTCCCGTTACTGAATCTCGGACTGCATACGCTGATCTTTCTGTTTTTTAGAGGATCGGAATTGCCGCCGATCTTTAATGCACTGCTGGCGGTCATCTGGGGCATATTCGGCATTTATTCCATTTATTTTTCCTTAAACTGGGTCGTGGAACAGTACCCGGATAAATGGAAAGAACGCGTAATCCCGTATGTGTTCGTTGGCCCGGCGGTATTGCTGCTTGGCTGGCTGTTATTTTTGCCAACGCTGCGTACGCTGTACTTAAGTTTTTTTAATGCCGATTCGACCCAGTTTGTCGGGCTTGCCAACTTTGTGGCGGTATTTACCGACCGACTGCTCGTAACGGCGCTGCGTAACAACTTGATGTGGGTTGCCTTCGGTACGTTAGCATGCGTCATTCTCGGTCTGTTGGTTGCGGTATTGGCAGATCGCAGCAGCTTTGAGCGTGTTGCCAAAGCGATCGTGTTTATGCCGATGGCGATCTCGTTCGTCGCGGCAGGCGTCATCTGGAAGTTCATTTACTACTATCAACCAGGCAACGATCAAATCGGTTTGCTGAATGCGATTATCGTCAATATGGGCTTTCAGCCGCAAGGCTGGCTCAGTATGGTGCAGCCGTGGAACAATCTGTTCCTGATCGTTATTCTCGTCTGGATGCAGACCGGGTTCGCAATGGTTATTTTCTCGGCTGCGATCAAAGGCATTCCGGAAGATATGCTAGAAGCGGCACGGATGGACGGTGCGGGCGAAATTCGCATTTTCTTCAAAATTATGCTGCCGGTCATTTCCAGCACCGTACTGGCGGTAACGACGACCATTATCGTGTTCACCCTGAAAATATTTGACGTCGTAATGATCATGACGGGCGGTCAATACGGGACGGAAGTCGTAGCGACCGAGTTTTATCGTCAGTTGTTTATGTATCAGAATGCAGGCTACGGCTCGACGCTGGCGATTGTGCTGCTCATTGCCGTCATTCCGGTCATCATCCTGAACGTGCGTCAGCTTAAGAAGGGAGGAACATTGTAATGCGCAAAGCCAAAGGACAAAAACGCAAAGCGAGCTGGATCGTCAATCTGGTGCTTGGCATCATCTGTGTCATCTGGTTTATCCCGACGCTGGGGCTGCTCATCTCCTCGGTGCGCCCGGCAGCCGACATTTTACAAAGCGGCTGGTGGACGGTGTTCCCGCATCGTCAATGGGACACGGTAAGTCAGCTTAAGCTTGATCGCGATACCGATCTGCGACAGCCGATTACAGTTAACGGCAAAACATTTACCGACGATCAGCTTAAAGCCGGTGTCGAAGATGGCAATCAGCGTCTAATCTGGGAAAATCGCCGCGCCCGTACGGTGGATGTGCAAGAGAAGAAATGGGGCGCGTCGAGCAATTTTACGCTGCAAAACTATGAAACCGTGCTTGGCGGTAAAGAATACAAAATTACGCAGCCGGACGGTACGATCAAAACCGAACAGGGCAGCGGCATGGGACGCTCGTTCTGGAATACGATCGCGGTCGTTATTCCATCGACCGTCATTCCGATCTTTATCGCTTCCTTTGCAGCATATGCGTTTGCCTGGTTAAAGTTTAAAGGGCGTAAAATTTTCTTTGTCGTCATTATCGCATTGCTCGTAGTGCCGTTACAGGTTGCGCTAATTCCGATTTTGCGGGATTATACGACGCTTGGACTGAACGGTACGTACTTCGGGATATGGATGGCACATACGGCGTTTGGCTTGCCGCTGATCACGTACTTTATGTACAACTCGATCAGTCAGTTGCCCAAAGACTTGTTCGAATCGGCATTTATGGATGGAGCGACCAACTTTACTATTTTCTCCAAGCTGATTTTGCCGCTGTCCGTACCGGCGCTGGCATCGATCTCGATCTTTCAGTTTTTGTGGGTATGGAACGATTATCTCGTATCGCTCATCTTCCTCGGCTCACAGCCTGATGTGCAAGTATTGTCGATGAGCATCGCCAACCTGGTCGGCTCGCGTGGTAATGACTGGCATCTGCTCACAGCGGCTGCATTTGTATCGATGTTAACGCCGCTGGCTGTATTTTTCGCACTGCAAAAGTATTTTGTACGCGGCTTGCTGGGCGGTTCGGTTAAAGGCTAATCCGTCAGCACAGTATAAGACAGTATGTCCAATTGGTGTACAGACGCTGACCGATCTGGCTAATGATTCGTCAGCATAGTACAGACCCTATGGCAGGTAGATCGGAGTCCAGAATCAGGTATGCCCCCTTCTGCTGCGATTCGCTCTGCTACCTGTCTTGTCAGTGTTATTAGTGTTATTATTGAACATCACGCCGTCTGTGCGCCGGTTGCTGCGCTGCTGGAATGGGCAAACAGGCAAGTTGGCTGTTTATGCTTGGTGTAGCGATGACATTCCATGCGTCTGAATTTGAAACGGAGTGAAATGCACGGCGATCCAGACAAGTCCAAGTCCGGTGCCAAAGCTGCCGCTGAGTCTACTAAGAAAGATCAATTCGATCATAAATGGCAGCAAAAGTGCATAGACTGACAAGTGTGCGGAGTAAACTACCACGATGCACGTATGCAATATGTTTTACGTATGTTGCACAACGCTCAAGCTAAACACGTTAAATGATGGGCTTCGCATACCGATGATGTGTAGGTGCTAACGGTAGAAGTAGTGAATAAACTCGAACTATCCAGAATGGTCAAAAGAGTGCTGTCGATTCATTTGGCGGCACTCTTTTGTCTATGTTTTATACATAATGGATTAGGGAGTACGCAGGGACGTTTATACAGACAACGATGTGAAAGCGGACATTGTACAACCAAAGGATGACTGCATTGACAGACGACAGGAGGAATCAGCATTGAATACATACGCAGCCATCCTATTCATAATCATACTCATCGTAGCGATTCCAGCGCTGCTCTTGCTTGTGTATTATAGCTGGCGTAATGGCATATCCCCGTTGCCTGCTTCGGCATCGATTCGTAGTGAAGTGAGCAAGCAGGTACAGACGGTAACCGCGCAACTGGCTAATGTTAGAAGGCAGGAGCAGGAACGAATGCGGTTTGCAAGAGATGCGGGGCGTGCGGGTACAGGGATGACGTTGCAGCAGCCATCCAACAGCGAGACGGCAATTCGATCAAGGAAACCTCATAAGGAGCAGGGGATAGCAGATGCTCGTCATCAGCATGAGCAAGACGTGACAGCTACACTACTCGCTACATTATGCGCTCAGCAGCAAGCGATCCATGTCGTGGAAGCGGGTTCTGGCTGGGGCACGCTGGCACTACGTATCGCTGCGGAGTGTCCAACTGTACAAGTGATCGGAATTGAAAATTCACCATTACCGCTGCTCTGCTCACGCCTATTCGCTTGGCTAAAACGTGCTGATATCCACTTTCAGCAAGGCGATCTGTATCGATATCATTATGAACAGGCGGACGTGATCGTCTGTTATTTGTTTCCGCGCGCGATGCGCAAATTAAGCTCACTACTGGAACATCAATGTCGTCCGAATACGTATGTGATTAGCGTCTATTTTGCCTTGCCAGACTGGGAACCGGAACGGGTAATCATTTGCCAGGATTGGTATCGCACACCGGTGTATGTGTATCGGTGTGGGCATCGGAGTTATTTAGTGTGAGTAATTAAGATGCAGTTTCCATATCGTATCAACGAGCGATACGGACAATGATCGAACAAATATACGGATGCCGAAGCCGCCTGACGACAATGCGAACAGGCGAAAATTCACAACAACACATCGTCGACCATAGTTAAAGCGGATCGACAGTCAGCCAATTCAAGTGGTGGTAAAGGCAATTCCATTTGCGACATTGCCTATCATTGAATCCTGTGTACACGGCATAAAGCAAGCGGCAACGAGCAGTCAGCTACGATGTAGCTGGCTTATTTTTTCGTTGACACTGCATATTTATTCATGCTAAATTCATTGCAATATTTTAATTCGCATCGGAATTATAAGAATTGGAATATACTGTGTTTTTCCTACCATTCCCCTATCTGAGGAGGCATTTGTTTGAAAAAGATAACCCGTTTCACACTGGCGGCACTTGTTGCTGCACCTGCTGTATTCGGAGCAAGCGTGTTGCCGACTGCATCCGTGTTTGCAGCTGTACCACAGCAGACGGCAGCCAAAGCATCCGCTCTGTTAAACACTAACGGCAGCGCCGCACACGAGGAAACCGCGGCGGAATATGCACAATTTTTGCAAGCAAAATACAATATTCAACTTCCGCAGCAGGTGAAACGAGGCGACTTTTTGCGAGCGCTTGCCGCGATCGTACCGGCTGCGAACACAACGGCAGCAGCCGCGAAAATACCGACATTTACCGATCTCAAGCGAGGTGATGCTGCTTATGATGCAGCGGTGACGCTGTCCCAGCAAGGGATTGTAGCGGAGCAAACGATTCATGCAGACGCTCCGTTAACGGTCTATGCGGCTGTGTTTGCTGCCGTAAAAGCAGCAGGCTTCAAAGAGCTTGCCTACACGTATCCGCAAACGAAAATAACCGCCGCTTTTGCCAAAGTCGGTATTGCAGCAAACCGTGTACAAGGACAAGCCGCACAGGAGCTTGCCGCTGCGATCGACACCGGGCTTGTCCCGTCAAAACTGTACCCGTCACTGCGTAAAGGCGGTACGATTGACCGCAATACCGCGAACATCCTGCTCGGCAAGACGCTGACCAGTTTGGGCAAATACAAAAACGAACTGGGACGCACAAGCGACAGCGATATTTACGAAAAGCTATATGCCGCTTATCGTACTGCCGATCTGATTCAAGCGCCGGAACTGCGTACGATCGTCGATCAGGCGCTGCGCAGCAATCTGGTGACCGGATACAATCTGAAAGACAGCCGTTATAATTCCAATTTTATCGATAGTCTAACGATTACGTATGGGCATGATGATATTAAACATGCGGTGCAATTGATCGGCTTACTGCGTAGCGAAGGCATCGATGCAGACGTACAATTCCAGCCGAAAACATCCGCGTTTATTTACCTTAAGGAATGGGGCACACCAAAGGAAACAGCCGATTATAAAGTGACTCAGATCGAAAATGGTAACTATATCGCTTATGCAAAAGAGTACGATATTCAGTTTGAATTTAACGATGCTGCCGATAAAGAGCGCTTTAACCAGATTATCGCAACTTACGCCAAAAAGAACAGCGATACGAAAACACCGCTAATCTACGGTTCCTGGTGGCAGCCGCTGTACTATTCACCAACCGAGCTATCCGGTTACCCGGTCATTTCCAATACGAAAATTACACTCGGCAACCAGTATGCCCAATCGTTCTCGCTGCCGAGCCAAGCATCTGCCATCCGCGACGGATTCCGCAAGCTTGCCCCGGACGATACGATTACAGGCTATGATTTTTGGGTGGATCAGCCGTTTTTTAATTATTTGAATGGGGAGTCGGAGTGATAGGGGAAGCTGAGCTAAAGCATAAATTTATAAATAGCTTGGATTCATGGCAGCCCCGAATCCAAGCTATTTTGTATATATTCAAAGTCGAACACAATCCACTTTTGTTTTCTGATATGGTAATTATTTGATTTAGATACTTTTTTATAGTAATATTTAAAACTGTTAATAATTTAGTTAGAGCGAATATATACTTAAAATTTTAATCAGTAAGGAGGAGTATATGAAAAGTTTAAAGATTTCTTTTTTTATTCTTTTAGCTGTCTCAATGTTAATATCACTTCCTGTTTCAGCATCAGAAACTTCAAATCATTTATTGAATAATAGCGAGATTCAAAGGTTAAAAAGTTTTGGATTTACTGAAGAAGAATTACTTACTTATACACATGCAGATTATAATGCTTTTAATCAAGCTGTTGGGGATGATGTATACGGTGAAGTTGTTAATGAAACTACTACTTACTATAAAGTGACCAAACAAGAGACGATTCCAGTCGACGAGAACGAGGCGGTCGCAGGAGCTAACCAGGCTAATTTAAATAAGACTTTAGGTTTAGGTGATTTTCGCATCCAAGCTTTGCCATCAGATAGTACAGATTCAGGGTGGTTAAAAATGACACTTTCTGTATCAAAAGTTCTTGATTCTAGTGGCAATTGGCATGGTGTTTATAAGCTTAAAAATTCTTGGAAATGGCTTAGTTTCCCAACCTTCAAATTACACGATGTAGTAGGTATAACATTCAATCCTAATTTAACGTATATCCAAGATAGTGAGTTTGCACAATATCGTTATCGTGATGGAAGTGTTGGGCATACATGGGCATCGAAGACCTATAATAAGGCACCGCATAAATCAGCAAGTGCTGGAATAGCTTTTGAAATTGATATGCAACTTTATGGAGCAGATGGTGGCTCTACGGATCAACACGAAGGCTATATGATGATCAATGTTAAGCGTAATAGTAGTAGCGCAACTTCTACAAATGCTTATGGTCATTATGCTCATATAGCTATAAATGCATCTTATAGTGTTAGCATTACAACTGGTTCTATAAGTGTATCTGGAGTAGCTAAAAAGTATTATGCAAATGACACAGCAGTAAGCTGGAGTATTTAACAAAAGAGGTCGCTCATTTTGAGCGACCTCTCTCTTTTAAAAGCTTTCCTTTAATATTATGTTTTGTTGTTTGTCTAAAAACTCAATTGTAACTTGTGGAGTTGGATTCCATATTCTTTGATCTTGAACAACTAAATATATCTCATGGTTATATTCATAAGTTTTACTTTCGCCGTCTATGATTAAGTTATATTTACTTGCATTTTTAAGAATATTATCGTTTTGAATAATAAGACCAAACGATCCTGGTTCTAACCCACCAAACACAATACCATTTCTAGGAACACTATGACTAGTATGCGAGTTCCCGTTTCTTTCATATACATATACACTATTACTTTTATTTGAAAATAAGTAATACTTTGAGTCACTGATTCTTACTATATTAGGGTCTTGTATTTTCTCTTTTTGAATAAAGGCGTTTATATTTTCCGATTGTATAGATTTAGTATCATTATTAGAATTATGAAATAAGAGAAGTGATCCTAAAATAATTATGCCTGCAATTGCAGTAGTTCTCAACAGCATAATAAAGCCTCCTTACTGTTCTCATTTAACATTTTAACCTAATTTAACTATAATGAACAGATATATGTTAAATTCTTACATCGTGAAAAATTGAAGTGTATAGATATTTATTTATAAAACGCTTACAGGAAAAGCTTTACATTCGTAAATAGGAGTAGTAACATAAAAATCAAAGTTTTAAAGTTGTATACAAGTACACAACAATTTCTTTTATAATAAGCATTAATCTTCGTGCAATGTTTTCTTTTAGCGTAGAGGTTATTGTGATCATGCGTTTTTGCTTATGTCGCTCCTATTAATATTCAAGCGCCGTATCACACTATCGTCTAAAGCTCGGCAAGCAAAGGGGGCGTTGATGCGCGGTAAAACAACACGGTTGCTGTTGCAGCAAACAAGCAACGCCAGCGCCGTCTACAGGTAGGTTGGGGTTATTATTCCATGCCAAGCGTTATTGCTCCAATCGGATTGTTCATTGAAAACGATACATCCGTTCTGCCGGTTTGTGCTAAAATCGGGATAATGACAAGCAGCAGCTGGTGCTGCATAAAGCACAACAGCATAGCGTGCAGAAGCATAGTAGGCTGTCTCAAGTGGAAATTGTGTTTGAACGTCCCTAAATCGATTCAGCACTAAGCGATGATTAGATCGCTAAACTGTAAATGTACTTGAGACAAGCTAATAGTGTCTTGACCATGTTAAATATTAATTTTGATTATTTGCTGAACTGGCTATATTTCAAGATTTAAACTATCTTCAAAATCTAAATTCATCTCGGTCAAGCTAATAGTAGGCTGTCTCAAATGAAAATTGTGTTTAAACGTCCCTAAATCGATTCAGCACCAAGCGATTTTTGGATCGCCAAACTGCAAATATATTGAAGACAAGCTAATAGTGCGATGACCGTTTTAAATATCTAGTTTAATATTGTACAGATTCCCTGTCTAAATAAGGACATCTAGCAGATGTAAAACTAATATTGAAAATCGTCAAAGTGATAGTGCATTGACCACATTTAATTTGAATTTTGGGGCGGATTCAATCTCTTATTTGTAATAGTTTCAGTATACAGCTACAGCTTAAATTTAACTTGGTTATTAGAGTAGTATGCACGAACAGGATCAGCAGCTCCTGTTCACCTATTCTATGCGGCTCACGTTGCTTGTCCACTAGCGATTATGCACAGAAGGGAACGTTGACGATGCAATATCCATCCGCCTGGCTACAAGGGGCTTCCCGTGGGGAAATGATTGCCTGTGAGTTAAGGCTGCATATTATAAATGAAACGATCAAGCCGGGAGAGATTATTTCAGAAAATCGTATTGCCGCCGAGTTTGGCAGCAGCCGTTCACCGGTACGTGATGCGCTGAAGGCGTTGGCGGGCGAAGGTTTAATTCGGCTGGAACGTATGGGTGCGGTTGTACTGGGGCTAAATTTGGAAGATGTGAAAGAGCTGTATGATGTGCGTTATTTGATCGAAAGCTTTGTGCAACATCGACTGGCTGAAGGACAGCATGAAGCATTGCTCGTGCAGCTTGATCGTACGATCGACAAAATGAAGCTGGCGGTTAAACACGGTGATTATGTTGATTTTGCATATCAAGATTTTATGTTCCATGAAACGATTGTGATGCAGGCACAGCATAAGCGTATGATCCATCTGTGGAACAGCATTCGCGGGATCGTCATGACCGTCATTTTGATCACCACCGAAAAAGGCTTCCAAACCGGAGCAGAACGTATGAACTGGGTCGCTGACAAGCATTATAAAATATTAAATGGACTGCGTTCCCATGATGCGGATACGATTCGCCGTGCTGTCGATGATTATTTTGCCGATTCTGCACAAACATTAAGTCGTACATTGCCTTAAAATAGGTGCTGTATTTCATCGCTGCCATCTAGCTTGCTTGTGAGTTGGATAATGAAAAACAGATACAGTCAACGATACCTATCATTCGCTTTAACTTGTCGACAAGTATACAAGAATGCTAAAACAGCGCCACAACTACGCTTTATGAGCATACATTATACATCGATCCTAATTCATTTGAATGTTAAAGCTGGTTTAAGCGTTATGTTATGCCGATGCTAGCACAAGGTTAGTGTTAGTCTGTAATTTGGTCAACCTGCTAGTTTGACCGAGATTCATTTGATTTTTGCAGATAGCTTAAGTTTTTAAGGATGAGGACATTAACACATCATCAAAATTGAAATTTAACTCGGTTTGCGTACATGCCCTAGCTGATCACAACAACTTATCAACATGACACAGCAGATCAGTGATTTTGTAAGCGCTCTATTAACTTACGGAAAATATTTCAAATTTGCAAAAACTACTTTGATAATTTTCATAGGGAGGTTATTTCCTTGGATCAATTGTTTGGGCTTAGCCATCATGCCACACTGCTCGTGTGGACGTTGATTGCGATCGTATTTCTGATTGTATTAATCGCCAAATTTAAATGGAACCCGTTTGTAACGCTGCTATTGGCGGCATTAATGCTTGGCTTGTTAGCTGGTATGAATCCGCAAGCACTGATTAAATCGATCACTGGTGGACTTGGCGGTACGCTTGGGACGATTGCGATCGTCATCGGTTTAGGGACGATGCTGGGCAAAATGATGGCGGAATCCGGTGGTGCTGAACGGATTGCGACGACGCTAATCGACCGGTTTGGCGAAAAGCGTGTACATTGGGCGATGATGTTAGTCGGCTTTATCGTCGGGATTCCGGTCTTTTTTGAAGTCGGGTTGATTTTGTTAATCCCGATCGTCTTTTTGGTAGCACGCAAAACCGGGCTATCACTGCTGAAAATCGGGATTCCCATTTTGGCAGGGCTATCAACCGTGCACGGTTTGGTGCCACCGCATCCGGCTCCGATGATCGCAATTGATGCGTACAATGCCAACCTGGGTCGGACGATTTTATATTCACTGATCGTCGGGTTGCCGACAGCGATTATCGCTGGGCCGATCTTTGGCAAGTTTATCGGTAGCCGAATTGACGTGCAGCCACCAACGGAACTAGCAGCGCAATTTGCATCGAGTGGTGAGCGCCAATTGCCTAGTTTTGGCATTACATTGTTTACGATTTTGCTGCCGGTCATTTTAATGCTGACCGGATCGATCGCTACGATCGTTGATCCACAAGCGGTCAACGGGTTTACGCATGTAGCTGAATTTATCGGTAATGAGATTATTGCGCTTTTAATTGCAGCGGTATTTGCCTTTTTCTCACTTGGGTTTGCACGTGGTTTTAGCAAGGAAGACATTTCGCGGTTTACGAGTGACTGTTTGGCGCCAACCGCTGGTATTATTTTGATTATCGGTGGTGGCGGTGCTTTTAAGCAGGTGCTAATCGATAGTGGTGTCGGCAAAGCGATCGCCGATATTGCCAGCCATAGCCATATTAATGTCATTTTGTTCGCCTGGCTGGTCGCGGCGCTGATCCGCGTTGCTACCGGCTCGGCAACGGTGGCGATGACGACTGCCGCTGGTATCGTCGCGCCCGTGCTCGCTGTAAGCACAGGGGTGAATGTAGAGCTGGTCGTGCTGGCAACCGGTGCTGGATCGCTCATTTTGTCGCATGTGAATGATGCGGGGTTCTGGATGATCAAAGAATTTTTCGGGATGACGGTCGGGCAGACGCTCAAGTCGTGGACGGCGATGGAGACGATTTTGTCGGTCGTTGGTTTGATCTTTATTATGATTTTGAGTGTGTTTGTGTAAAAACGAATTAGCAGAGCGGGAAGTAACTTTGTTCCTGTTCTGTTTTGCTTTGTTTATGTACTACAAACGATCCGTATGAGATGAACGCAACAATGATGTTTATTTTACAAAACAAGGGTGATAACGATGAATCAAGCTATAACGAACAGTACACGATCTTGCTCACATGATGAGGCGGCAAATATGCCGTATTATATGATCGGGGTCGATATTGGCACGACGAGCACGAAGGCGGTTTTATTTCAGGAAAATGGAACGGTAATAACGACAGCGAATATCGGTTACCCGCTCTATACACCTACGCCAGCTACCGCAGAGCAAGACCCGGATGAAATCTGGCAGGCGGTGCTCGATACGATCGCTAGTGTGATGAAGGAGAGCGGCATATCGCCGCAACAGGTGTTGTTTGTATCGTTCAGCTCTGCGATGCATAGCCTAATTGCGGTCGATGAGCAAGGCAAGCCGCTAACGCGCTGTATTACATGGGCGGACAATCGCAGTGCACCGTATGCGCGTAAGCTCAAGCAGGAGCTAAACGGACACGATCTTTATATGCGTACGGGCACGCCGATTCATCCGATGTCACCGTTAACAAAGCTAATGTGGCTCAGTGAGGAGCAGCCTGATCTAGTTGCGCGTACGTATAAATTTATTTCGATCAAAGAATATGTGTTTGCCCGTCTGTTCGATCAATATGTAGTCGATCATTCGATTGCATCGTGCACAGGTTTGTTTCATTTGCGACAACTTGATTGGGATGCAGAAGTGCTACGCATTGCCGGAATTTCGGCAAGCAAGCTATCTCGTCCGGTGCCAACGACATATAAGCTGCAAGGAATGAGCGCTGAAGCCGCGCTAGCGATGGGGCTGTCCCGGCAGACGCCATTTATCATAGGTGCTAGTGATGGTGTGCTGTCCAATCTGGGTGTAGGTGCGACGGAGCCGGGCGTGGTGGCGGTTACGATCGGCACGAGCGGTGCGATTCGGACGGTAGTGAATGAGCCGGTCACCGATCCAAAAGGACGTATTTTCTGTTATGCACTTACCGCGGATAAATGGGTAATCGGTGGCCCGGTCAACAATGGCGGGATGCTGTTCCGCTGGGTACGGGATGAATTTGCCGCTTCCGAAGTAGAGACGGCAAAACGGCTCGGTATCGATTCCTATGATGTGCTGACCCGGATTGCCGAGCAGGTGCCTGCTGGCTCGGAAGGGCTGTTGTTTCACCCGTATTTAACTGGTGAACGCGCCCCGTTATGGAACCCGGATGCACGCGGCTCGTTTATCGGGCTGACGATGAAGCATCGCAAAGAGCATATGATTCGCGCGGTGCTGGAAGGTGTTATTTTCAATCTGTATACGGTGATGTTGGCGATGAAAGAGCAGATCGGTCATCCCGCCAAAATTCATGCGACCGGTGGCTTTGCCCGTTCTTCGTTATGGCGGCAAATGATGGCGGACATTTTCGACCAAGAGGTGAGCGTACCGGAAAGTATCGAAAGCTCTTGTCTTGGTGCGGTCGTGCTCGGTCTGTACGGATTAGGGCGAATCGAATCGCTTGATGCGGTCAACGGCATGATCGGTTCCACACATGCGCATGTACCGACTCCGGAGCATACGCATGTGTATCATCAGCTGTTGCCGATTTATGTATCGATTTTCCGCAGTCTGGAACAGCAATATAGTGCGCTAGCACAATTCCAAAATCGGGAACAAACGCATTAAAGGCATTAAAATTTTTATGCTGATTGTTTTGCAACTGTGCGCTTTGCCATTGATAAAGGTGATATACTAATTCCACAGTCATCCGTTTAGGCTGGCAAGTACGTATTGCCGCGTCTGTCCCTATCTCATTTATGCCAGGGCGCTGCGCAAGATACGGAGTTGTGAGATCGGCTATGAGTTTTAATTTGGATATGAAGACGATTTTTATATCGCTCGTGTTTGGTCATATTTTTACGGTCATTTTGATTAGTGCCTATCGCAGACGAACGGTAACAGATCATTCGGTCAATGCGTTTTTTTTATCCAAAATTATTCAGGCGCTTGCGTGGGCTTTATTGATGTTTCGTGGACTGGTGCCGGAGCTGTTGTCGATTGTGATAGCGAATGCATTACTGTTTATCGGCGCAGGGTTGGAGACAGGCGCATTGCTTATTTTGCAAAAAGCATGTTCACCTAGGATCAAAAAGTTGTATGTTAGCGGCACATTGCTCTGTATTGCAGGTTTTGTGCTCATTTATGGGCTAGGTGTGTCGGAAGCGACACGTATTGTATATGCTTCGATCGGAACGGCGTTATTTTTATTTTATCCGGTATACCATATGACGACCGACCGTACCGCTTCAACGTTGCGGCGGCTGATGGGCATATTGTACGGGATCGTCGCACTTAGTCTACTGCTGCGTGCCGCCGCTGCCATTCGATTAGGGGATCAGGTCGGTTTGTTTACCGAGGGATTGTATCAGAGCTTTTCATTTATTGCGCTATATTTGATTATGATTTTGGGCAATACCGGTTATGTGCTGCTGTCCAAGGAGCAGGCAGATGCCGATTTACTGCATATGGCGAGTTATGATGAGATGACCGGTGTACTCAATCGGCGTACATTTATGGTGGAGAGCCGTAATATGATTCATCAGTTAGCGATGCGAAAGGGGCAGGTATCGTTTATTTTGTTCGATATCGATGCGTACAAAACGATTAACGACACTTATGGTCATTTTACCGGGGATCGTGTATTACAACAGATGACCGAGCGGCTGAAAGCAAAGTTGTTGGAGCTGACCGGAGGACGGTATCTGTTTGGGCGTTATGGCGGGGATGAATTTGCCGTCTTGTTGCCGGATACCGATGAACAGCAGGCAGGCTGTATTGCCGAACAGTTGCGGCTGGCGGTGGCAAATAGTCGTTCGCACGTACTGCCGATTCCATATACGATTAGCCTCGGTGTCGTGTCGGTGCCTACGCAGCGGGATATCCAGCTAAATACGCTATATGAGCTGAGCGATCATGCGCTATACAATGCCAAACGAGCTGGTAAAAATCAGGTTGCAATTTACAATCGTGAACAGGCGGAAGCGGTATTAACGTAACGCTATCCCTGTATGAACGCTTGTTCCATATAAGTAAATAACTATACTTCAATCCTCTAGCGCTGGCTCTTTGGTCACGGTGGAGGATTATTTTTATCGCATAAATGACGGGGAACTATTTCCAGTCTATAGCGATATAGGATAAGCTAGAACAAACGACGAGCTGGCAGCCGGGTTGCATTAGACGTACGATGCAATCGCTGCATATATCGACTCGATCTTTATTGGGCAAGGAGAGAAACGGTATGAACTACAAATTTGCCGCACGGATGACGGCGATGAAGCCATCGATTATTCGTGAAATTTTAAAATCAAGCGCTGGGCAAGCGGTTATCCCGTTTGCGGCAGGCAATCCGGCTGCCGAGACATTTCCGTTGGAGGCGATTCGTTCGTTTACCGAGTCGATTTTGGCTGAAAATCCGATTGCAGCGCTGCAATACGGTGTGACCGAAGGATATGAGCCGCTGCGCGAGTGTCTGCTGCAACATGTGCAGCAGCGCTTTGCCGTCGATCCGACAGGCAACTCGCTGATGGTCGTATCCGGTGCACAGCAGGGCATTGAGCTGGCGTGTAAAGTGTTTTGCAGTGAAGGCGATACGATTATTTGTGAAAGCCCGAGCTTTATCGGCTCGCTGAACACGTTTCGTGCTGCTGGTATTCGGCTTGCTGGCGTACCGATGGAAGCGGATGGTATCGATCTGGAACGGCTGGAATATGCGTTGCAGCACGAGCCGAATGTGAAGCTGATCTATCTAATTCCAAGCTTTCAAAATCCGACCGGCATTACGACTTCGCTTGCCAAACGCCAAGGCATCTATGCGCTTGCACGCAAATATGATGTGATGATTCTCGAAGATAACCCATATGGCGAACTGCGCTTTCAAGGTGCAGATGTGCCTGTATTGAAATCGATCGATGACGATCAACGGGTAATTTATGTCGGCTCTTTCTCGAAAGTGCTGTCTGCCGGTTTACGGGTCGGTTATGTGTTAGCACCGGATGAGGTGATCCAGAAGATGGCGGTAGCGAAGCAAGGGGAAGACGTACATACTGCGACTTTGCCACAGATGATCGCCCACCGTTTTATGACCGAATACGATTATGATCGCCATATTGCACTCGTATGTGATGTGTATCGCCGCAAAAGCGAGCTGATGCTGCAAGCGTTAGAGCAGCAGATGAACCCGGCGGTTACATTTACGCGCCCGGATGGCGGATTATTCCTCTGGTGCGAGCTGCCTGCAAGCGTACCGATGCTCGATTATTGCAAACAAGCCGCTACAAACGGTGTTGCGGTCGTGCCTGGCAATGCTTTTCTTGTCGATGAATCGGAGCCGTGCCAAGCGTTGCGTTTGAATTTCTCTACGCCATCGGATGAGCAGATTGTGCGCGGGATCGATATATTGGCACAATTGTTTACGAAAAGTATAGCAGGCATGTGAGCGATAGCTGAGCAGCAATAACGATCAATTGTACTCTGATAAAAATGACAAAAACCGCCATCTGCATGTGGAGGAATCTAACAGCAACGGAGCGAGCAGGCGAGCTGATTAAGCTACATCTGTCTGTGCCGATGAACGTATAGATTCTCCCGCAAATGATGGCGTTTTTTGGTCTGTTATTCAGTAATATAAATCACGCTCTTGAAGTGATCCAAACGGTACGAAACGATAGTTTGCTTATTAAGTACAGTATGATGATCAAACACCATCCATGCTTACAAAGCGAGATTACTTAATTTTTACCAGGAATGGAATTGTAGTAATACATATTGTCCGCAATATCTTGCATCGATACACTGGCATTTTGCAGACGATCGATTACATCGGTAAACGAGCTAACGAGCAATGCCTGTTCTTTGGACGACGAGGTAATTTGTTCGATTTCACGTTCCATTTTGCGAATCGATTCTTGCACATCGCGCAATGCACTTTCGATATCACCGGTTGCTTGTTTGGCATTGACGGACAGCTTGCGCACTTCGGTTGCAACGACGCCAAAACCGGCGCCTAGTTCACCGACACGTGCTGCTTCAATCGCCGCATTTAGACCGAGCAAGTTTGTTTGTTCCGAAATTTCTTTGATTAAAGTAGCAACTTCGTTAATTTTGGATGACTTTTCCACGGTAATGCGGCTGTTATCCAAAATTTGTTCACTTGTTGCTTGCAGTTGCTGTGCATGAGAGGCAATATGTTGTACCATGTCGACCAGGCTTTGCGAGATCGATTGACTGTTGGATACGAGTTCATTCAGGTTTTGCGCATTCGTTTGCTCATAATAAATACCAAATACAGCGACCAATTCACCGTTTTCGTGCACAGGCACCATAATGCCTTCAAGCGGAGTACCAAACATTTCGGCAGGCAAATCGATAATTGTTGGATTTTGTTTGTCCGCCAACATCGCAAAGTTTTCAAATCCTGGTGCGACCGGGTCGCCTGTTTTAAAACCAAGATCAAAATTACCAATCTGCCGATAAAAAATAATGTGCGACTTGTCATACACTGAAACCGTTACGGATTCACGCAACGCTTTGGTGAAAAAAGGAATCGTTTGAATCAATGCTTCAATCATACTCATATCGGTACCCACCCTTATAATTATAAATTACAGTACATTGTATATGTATCGGGCAGTGCAGAATAAAAGTGTAGCGGTGCGCTCATAGTAAATGTTTTGTAGAAACTATATTTTTAGGGAAAAAATGAAATATAAGCATTATTTTATGGCGTATATATACATAATTAGTAATAAAAGTAGTGAAAACCTAACTTAATTCCACTACTCCATCATTTGAATCAGTTGAAAAAATTTTCGAAATATATTTAATCTACAGCTTTTTAGCGCAAAATCGTGCCCATATATACCGATCAGAGTGGAAATCGATGACTCACACTGCTTATGCACAAGCTAAATTAATGAGCATGCTCGCTGGGGGCGGTCAAACGTTCCAATTCCTCCAAATAAGCAAAAGCGTGCGCGTCCGTCGTTCCACACATATCAAGCGAAGCAGGCAATTCGCCGCAGACAGCAGGGCGTTCAGGTTGACCGAACAGACGACAGCGGCGTTCAGCAGTCAGATGGGGACAAGGCATTCCAGCAGGCTTGCCTTGCGGCAGCCCAGGCAGTGGTGATGAGATAGAGATGACGATACAGCAAGCAGCACAACCAGCGCGGCATTCCATGACAATAAGTTCCTCCTTACGTGTCCAAGCGATTCACCGGGCGATGTGATGCCGAGTGCAAGCACGCATGCAGTCCGATACCGATTAACTTGATCGGGTAGCTGCACAGCAATCGGGTATGGACGTTTAGCAAGCATATCGTTAATCGACACGACTGTCCAGATGCTGATTGGACTGGACGATCGATTGCATTTAAAATGCTTACAACAGCAACAGCAACAGCAACAGCAACAGCAACAGCAACAGCAACAGCAACAGCAACAGCAACAGCAACAGCAACAGCAACAGCAACAGCAACAGCAACAGCAACAGCAACAGCAACAGCAACAGCCAGCCGTGCATACTCCGTTTAAGGAAAACGCCGACTGGCTGCTATTACAAAACACTGCTTTCGATTATGACCATACCTCATCAGCGATTTCGATCACATGACGAAGCTTGTCCCACTGCTGTTGTTCAGTCAGCAAATTGCCTTCTTCTGTCGAAGCAAAGCCGCATTGTGGGCTCAAACAAAGCTGATCAATATTTACAAACCGAGCCGCTTCATCGATCCGGCGCTTAATCTCGTCTTTACTTTCCAGTTCGCCTGTTTTGGACGTTACGAGCCCGAGCACGATTTGCAAATCTTTGCGTTTAACATGGCTCAGTACATCGAGCGAACCGGAACGCTCATCATCAAACTCCATAAACAGACCGTTCAAATTTAGCTGATCCAAAATCGCATCGGCTGCACCGTCATAACCGCCCGCTGCTGTCCAAGTAGAGCGGAAATTACCACGGCAAATATGCATCGTAATGACCATATCGTCCGGGCGATCCGCGATCGACAGATTGAGCAGCTTCACCGCATCGGCAAGCATACGATCCGGGTCTTTGCCGTCCGCACGCAGCTTTTGCTTCGTTTCGTCCGAGAAAAACGATGCCCATGACGTATCATCAAGCTGCAAATAACGACAGCCTGCATCGTAAAAAGCACGCAATGCTTTTTGGTAAGCGAGACCGAGGTCTTGCAGCAGCACATCGCTGTCCGCATAACGCTCGGTGGCGATTTTACCACGGAATTGCAGCATATTCGGGCTTGGAATCGTCATTTTGGGCGTACGATCCGGGCTGACGATGCTATGCAGAAATTTGTAATCATCCAGATGCGGATGGTTCGTAAAATCAATCCGGTCGTTCACCTGAATGCCGCGTGGCTTAGTCGTTACCCCGTGAAACTGGATACCCTGTTCGGCTTGGAATGCTTCCACACCATCGAGATTTTCCAGAAAGTCAAAATGCCACCATGCACGGCGAAACTCGCCATCTGTAATCGACTGCAAGCCGATTTCTTCCTGTTTGGCTACAATGCGGCGAATTTCTTCATTTTCTAGCTCGCGTAATTGTTCGGCGGTAATGACACCAGCCGTATGTTGCAAACGGGCTTGTTTGATCTTTTCGGTACGAAGCAGACTGCCTACATGATCGGCACGAAATGGCGCCGTTGTGCGCAGCAGAGCGGATGGAGATGACATGATCAATAACCTACTTTCTTTATAGGAATAAACTATTATTGTGCATCGTAGCAGACATTTTCCAGCTTGTAAATCGTAGCGCTTGATTTGGGTGAAATCATACTCATCATACGAAGCGGTCAGCTATATGAATCGGCTAGTACAGCTGATGCTATCGCTATTCCCAACCTAGCGATAGGCAATCGGAACGCATGAACGTAACCGTTTCGTTTCATAACGGATGTCATTATGCCTCTTGTTCAAACAGGCGTGCGATCTCGACGATCACCTGTGTCGCTTTAACCATCGTATCGACAGAGGCATATTCATACTTGCCGTGAAAGTTTTCGCCACCGGTGAAAATATTCGGTGTTGGCAGTCCCATATACGATAGCTGTGCACCGTCCGTACCGCCGCGAACAGGTACAATATTCGGTTCGATGCCAAGATTTCTCATCGCTTGTCCGGCGATCTCGACGATATGAAACACCGGTTCGATCTTCTCTCGCATATTGTAATACTGGTCGCGCAGCTCCAATTCGATCTGATCTGCGCCATACGTTTGGCGGAATTCGTTAACGATGCTAGTGAGCGTATTTTTACGATGTTCAAATGATTCGCGGTCAAAATCGCGGATAATGTAGGACAATTCGGCACGTTCCACATCGCTTTTGAAGAAGTTCAGATGGTAAAACCCATCATAGCCATCCGTAAATTCAGGCGCTTCATCAACCGGCAACCGGCGATGTAGTTCCATCGCAATTTTGGCGGCATTGATCATTTTACCTTTGGCGGTGCCAGGGTGTACATTGGTACCTTTGCACACAACAAGCGCGGCAGCGGCGTTAAATGTTTCGTATTCCAGCTCGCCGAGCGGCCCACCATCTACTGTATACGCATACTGAGCGCCATAAGCGGCGACATCAAAGCGATGCGGCCCGCGTCCAATTTCTTCATCCGGTGTGAACGCTACGCGAATTTTGCCGTGCGGAATGTCCGGGTGATCGAGCAAATAATGCATCGCCGTCATAATTTCGGCAATACCGGCTTTGTTGTCTGCACCGAGCAATGTAGTGCCGTCGGTCGTAATGAGCGTATGACCGCGATAATGCTCTAGTTCTGGAAAATCAGCTGGGGATAACACAATTCGCTGCGCTTCATTAAGTACGATCTCGCCGCCGGTATACTCGACCAGCTGCGGTTTAACCCCTTTGCCCGTAAAATCAGTAGCGGTATCCACATGCGCCATAAAGCCGATTACCGGCACATCTTTGTCCGTATTGGCAGGCAGTGTCGCCATCAGATAGCCATGCTCATTGAGCGTAATTTCTTCCATACCAAGTGCCGCCAATTCCTGCTGCAATTGATGTAGCAAATCCCATTGTCCTGGCGTGGAAGGGCATGTATCGCTATCCTCGCTCGATTGGGTATCGATCTGTACGTACGAGGTTAGGCGTTCAATCAGTTCTTGTTTCATGATGGTGCTCCTCTCTGTGATGGAAGCGCAAGCGCTTTAGCTACGTAACGCCAACTCATACACCGTGTCACCGTATCGCTAACATCGATACCGATGGCGTTCAGCATCGTAAAATAAACCGATCGCAGCATCGCTTATCCGTTGCTGTAAGCGATAGGTCGCTATGCTTTGTGACAATCTTAACATAATATGCTTCATATCGACGATAGGTGTGACACGATACGCTCCGACTATGCTGTTATTGTAGCACAAAAAATAACGCTCCTAAAAAGGAGCGCATTAGTTTTTAGCTTATAGGAAAAAGCACGAATGACGCTTTGTGGCGCATCAGCTTGGGCGATGCGACGAAAGAGGCGGAACGTTGGAGCCTGGCTTATGTTGCCGATCACGAGCGATCAGCCGGAGCAGATGACGTCCAAATGCGTGCATAACGATCAGATGCACTTTAGCCTGCGTATATTTGTACAAAAACCACGGCAAAGATGGCATATAGTCATGAATGGCGATAACACATTCCTGTGTACCCGGAATTTGCTGGAATTCCAAGCGTCCTTCATGCGTTTCTTTAATGCGAGCAAACACGCCGCCAGTAATATGATACACCGCGCTTTTGTCATCACTGCGCTCAGGCGAAAATGTCAGTTCAAGCAGTGGCTTGCCGATAAAACGTAAAAACACTTGATACCGATATTCATCCACACGCTCTGTGCGTACGAGCGCAGGCATAAACCGTCCGAGCCATTCCATATAATATTCGCCTGCCCAGCGGGCATTTTTGCCGTCCGGCAGGATGACGCGTTGGATCGAACGCACATCAGACACTTTCGGATCGGTCGAGTCGGAAGCGCGTGTACTTTGACTGGAGCGGTGCTGTTGTTGCGCTTCCTCGGCTAGCGCTGTACGCGCCGCCTGTTCAAACGTGATTTTGCCATCGCTAATGCCTTTGACGAACTGGTTTTCATGCGCCACCATCGGGTGGGCAAGACTTTCCACTAGCGGATATACTATCTCACGTGGCATCCGCGTTACGAGCGTTACCCATAGCCGGGATAGATGGATCGTCAGCAGCGGCACATCGATAAAGAGGCGTCGTTTGCCCATCACTTCGGCGGTCTTTTCCATCATTTGCTTGTACGTCATAATGTCCGGGCCGCCCACATCGATCGCTCGCCCGTATAGCTGTGGTGAACCGATGCTTTGTTGCAACGCATGCAGCACATCCGGCAATGCGATCGGATGCGTTAGCGTGCGCGTCCATTCCGGCAATGTCATCATCGGCAACCGCTGTACGAGCCGCGCCAAAATCGGAAACGAGGAGCCTTGTGGCCCGACGATCAGCCCGGCACGAATCGTCGTAACCGGTATGCCGCAGGAGCCGAGCACCTGCTCGACTTCAAGTCGGCTGCGCAGATGGCGGGACAGCTGCTCACGCGGTACATTTTGCGGGATGATGCCGCTTAAGTACACAATCTGCTTAATGCCATGCTTACACGCCGCACGGGTAAAATGATCCGCCAAAATAATATCCATATCTTCAAATTTCGCCTGGGTCAGCTTGGCAGTCGGCAGCATCGAATGCACCAAATAAATCGCATAGTCTGCACCTGCCAGCGCTTCTTCCGCCGCTGACATCGAAAACAGATCACATGCTCGCCATTCGACCTGCTCGGTGTTATGTTCGGAACGATCATGCCGTGACAGGGCGATGACATCATAGTCGCGCACAAGTTGGCGCAGCAAATTTTTACCGATATACCCGGTTGCGCCGGTCAGCACGATACGTGGACGACGGGAAGTAATAGCGGAGCGTGCGCTGACTTCAGTGGATACGAGTGCTCGTTCATCGTTTGAACCGACCGCAGCATGAGTCGTTTCGGTTGCTTGTACAGCTACATTATTGTCGGATAAAGCCGGGGTAGATGATATGCCTGGAGCAGGGGAACCGTTAACTGTTTCGTTCTCGTTCATATTGTCACCTCATTCAATCGACAGTGTATGTTTTTCCAATACCCTGTTTGCGGCTGTTTCAACCGTCGATTCATCGTTGAAGGGAGGCAATAAGAGAAAAAGAACAGCCACCTATGCTAAAATATAACGTTAGCAACTACATTGTTACCGGATTGTGATATGACGGTAACTTACGTGCTAAATGACAGCAGTATAATGTAGCTGGTTACGATAAAACGTAACCTTTACGCTGTGGAGTCGTTTTCAGGCGCAATCGTACATTTTATTTAGATGAAGTACAGGAGGAATCAATATGCAAACATGGACAGCACCTATACGCAAAGCAGTTATCGCGGCAACACTCACAGGAGCTGTTGTTGCAGGCACCGTCGGTATCGATGCCGCGTTTACACCGCAGGCATCCGCTTCAGCGAGCAGCGATGCAGCTTACCAGCATCAGCTTGTCGTGAAAACGTTAAACAGCTTTTATAAACCTGCGCTGCAAGGCAAATTTCCAGGCGATATGAACAGCTTTACGATCGGCAAAACGACGCGTAGCGAGGTGATTGCTCGTATTGGCACACCAGATATGCCGCGTTCTAGCGTGAATGGCTATGACACATATAACGCTGATATGGGACATCCGGGTTATGCGTTCCATTTCAATAAAAATGGTGTGCTAGATGAGATGCGCTATTTCGGCACGAATGTTGAACGGCAGACGAATATCGGTGGTATGACGATGAAGCTGCTGCGTGAGCAATGGTATGCGCCATCCTCGGTGTCGACCATCGGCAAAGGCAAATCCAAACAGACCGAAATTACCTATTTGCGCGGGCATTACAAGCTCGAATTCATCTTCAACAGTAGCACCGATCTCGATCATATTAATTTGCTAAAAGCTTGAACAATTCGTCTGCGAACAGTGTAATCAAATAGTGTAATCGTGAAGCGAAGTATCGTATAACGACAAAACTGTGTCTGTACAGAACAGCAACTACATGAAGCTGGCTGCGCCATAACAGAAGTCGATCACCTAACAATGATCACCATTCATATAGCGAACTTTAGTGTATAAACTATGCCTTTATTTGAATCAAATGCTGCACAAATTCAGATAAAGCGCCATCCCTTTTTTGTGCAAAATAGCTATAATGTTGGCTGGCGCGTGAATGCAAACGTACACGTCCTAGTTTAACGATTCGTGCCCAGCCATTCACTACTAAAGCAAATGCCGAAGGCTACGATAGCCTTCGGCATTTGTATTATTTAATCCCCAACCGCATCCGGTAACTAAACAGCACATTCACGATGCCGCCCCGGAAAAAATCATCCGCCATCGCTTTAAGCACTCCAATCTCGGATTCCAGATGCTCGGCGACAGTGCCTAGCTTAAGTGCGGCTTGAATACCGCCCTGACTGAGCCATAGACCGACATAACGCTCGGCACTGCATGGTTCGGTATGGTGAAAGACGATCTCGCGTACAAAGCGAAAATGCCCGCTCTGCTCTAGTGTATGCAGATGAGTCGCTTTGTCGCGTCTAACCGATGCCTGTTCAGGGTCACCGTATTGTTCCAGCAACCGTTCCGACAAGTTGGACAGATGATAA
This sequence comes from Paenibacillus campi, assembly GCF_034659835.1. Classification (NCBI taxonomy): domain Bacteria; kingdom Bacillati; phylum Bacillota; class Bacilli; order Caryophanales; family Paenibacillaceae; genus Paenibacillus; species Paenibacillus campi. The sequence continues at coordinate 103,622 of NZ_JAXSQZ010000006.1, read as the reverse complement.
TATTCGCGTTCCAATTGCCAGTTCAGCACCGGCGGCCAATCACAATCATAAGCGGCGAAAATGCCGCCATCGGTCAATACGCGCTGCACTTCCTGCAATGTGCTAACCGGTTCCATCCAGTGGAAACATTGCGAACAGGTCACGATATCGACGCTGGTATCAGCCGCAGGCAGCTCATTGGAATATGCTTGCTGAAACGACATGCCTGCTACAGGCTGTTGTTCCAGTTTCGCTTGTGCTTGCCCCAGCATATCCGTATTGGCATCGACACCGATAATCTCCGCTGCTTTGCCAGCCCAGATCATCGTCGATAACCCGGTTCCACAGCCAACATCGAGCACCCGTTGTGGACGTTTTTGCAAATAATTGGTCAGCAGATCGGTTACAAGTAGCGGTGGCTGCGGCCGATTACGATCATACAGTTCATGAAATCCGTTAAAACGATTAATGTTTGGCAACGAATTATTATCGGGAATGTTCATTGCGCATTGCTCCCTTCGATTGGTGATGAATCATCGTGCTACAAATTAAATATAACTATTCCATTGTGATTATGTAGAATGAAATTATCAATTTCAAGAGGTGAATCATTTGAACGATGATTTCTATCATATGGCTGTAACAATGTGGACAGATGCCAATATCCTCTACAGATCGGAAGCCCAAAAAAGCTGGTTTAATACATGCTATCTTGTTGGCTATGTGTTGGAATGTTATGGGAAATTGTTATTGGTGTTAGCGGATCACAGCTTCGAGTAGACGATTTATTTGAAGAATATGAAGAATACACAAATATATTCAGAAACTTAAAAAATGTGCTTTCCAGCTTTCCTGCCAATGAAGATGAACTGAAAGACGCCTTACGCAATTGCGGAGTGCCATTGCATTCGGAACAAACGATGATTGATGAACTGGTTAACATCGGCGTTATGAAGTCATATCAAAGAAAGAAAAATAATCCGGTACCGTACCACATTCCAGATATCTTTTTGATCGGTTTAGGGCTTACGCGCAGAGGCTTACATAAATGATTATTATGCTTTGACCCTTTGCCACTGTGCAAGAAAGTGATATGATTTAATGAATTCATAATTAATTAGGACTATCGGTAAGGAGACATGGCGATGAGTATCGAGATCAAGATCGAAAAGACAACTGCACCAAAAGAGAAGCCTGCTACACAGGGGCTCGTATTCGGCAGCAAATTTACGGATCATATGTTCATTCTGGATTATGAACATGGCAAAGGCTGGCACGATGCCCGTATCGTACCGTATCAGAACATTAGCCTTGATCCAGCTGCCAAAGTATTCCACTATGGCCAGACGATTTTTGAAGGGCTGAAAGCGTATCTTGCTGCAGACGGACGTATTCTGATGTTCCGTCCAACGAAAAATATTGAGCGTCTCAATCTGTCCAATGAGCGTTTAAGCATTCCGGAACTCGATCCAGAGTTGGCGCTGGAAGCGCTACGTCAATTGATTCTGCTTGACAAAGATTGGATTCCAGAAGGCGAAGGCACATCACTGTATGTACGTCCATTTGTGATTGCGACTGAGCCTGCGCTAGGTGTTGCTCCATCGCTCAAATACAAATTTATGATCATTTTGTCCCCGGTCGCTGCCTACTATGCAGAAGGCATCAATCCGGTCAAAATTTACGTTGAATCCAAATACGTACGCGCCGTGCCAGGTGGAGTAGGGATGGCAAAAACCGCTGGTAACTACGCAGCCGGTCTGAAAGCACAAGAAGGCGCAACCGAACTCGGTTACTCCCAAGTGCTGTGGCTAGATGGCGTGCATCGTAAATATATCGAAGAAGTGGGCAGTATGAACGTGTTTTTCAAAATCGATGGCACGGTCGTCACTCCTGCGCTAAACGGCAGCATCTTGAACGGGATTACCCGCGATTCGATCATCCAATTGCTTAAACATTGGGAGATTCCAGTAGAAGAACGTCTGTTATCGATCGATGAGCTGGAGGAAGCGCATAAAGCCGGTACATTGGAAGAAGCATTTGGCACTGGCACCGCTGCTGTCATCTCGCCAATGGGCGAACTGAACTGGCAAGGCGAGAAAATGGTCATTAACGAAGGCAAAACCGGCGCATTGTCGGCAAAGCTGTATGAGACATTAACCGGCATCCAAAAAGGCGTGGAACAAGACCCATTTGGCTGGACGCTGGAAGTGAAGTAAGCAGTCCAACGTAACTGGAATAGATAAATCAAACAACCTGTCCGCTCAGCATAACTGTTGAGGTGACAGGTTGTTTGGCTTAGGATTATACATTTACGAAGGAATAAAGCGAACATTCATAATATGGGACAAACCGGACAATAGTCAGTGGAATCAGGCGTTTTTCACGGGTTTGACAGCGGCTGTTGAGTATGAGTTTGGGTGAAGTTCGTACGCTATTATGCACAAAAAAGAGCCAGCCGCTGCGAGACGACTGACTCTTTTTACTCGGTAAATCATGACATAGCCTAAACGGTTAAACAGCTATACGGCTGGCATACATCGAAGTTTAAGTATATCCTCTACACGAGCCGTTTGACTTGTGTCCGTAAAACTACTGGCGACCGAGTTGCCAGCATGCGCAAACCTTAGCAACCAACCCGACCACCGAGTAGGCTGTCTTAAATAAAAACGAAGTTTGAACATAACTCAACATGTTCATGATCAAGCGATGATGCGATCAACATACTTCGCAGCTTCCCTTATTTGTTCGGCGTGTACGCTTTGTTTTGCATAATTTGGTTGACGATATAGGTTAGGTCATCGTCACCGATTTTGTTGTCTTCGGTTTGGTCAGCATCATACAAATCTTTGTTCGTATCGGTTGCACTTAGACCGAAGTAGAATGCATCCAGCGACAGATCAAGCAGTGTATACTGACCTGATCTATCTACGTCCAAAAAACGGGGTGCTTCAATCAGTACTGTATCTTCCAGTACGTTGGCGGTTTCCAGATCGACTTCTTGGGTCGTATCCGCGATCCGTGCTTTCAGGGCATCGATTTTGGCGCTACCGGCAGCGATCGCTTTGAATTTCAATTTAACGATCGTTTGGTTACCGGTAATGGCAAATGATTTCCCTTGGCTAGCGACGATAAAGCGTAGTGCGCCTGGTGTCGTTTTGGTTTCGTTATACACTTTGTAGCCGGTCACTTCTTCATAGCCCGCGTATTCGACGAGTGTTGGATCATAGCTAAGGGAGAAGTCTTCGGCATAGATGTTGTTTACGTTTTTCAGTGCAATATTGGCGGTGAAAGTGTCACCGACTTTAATGCTGTCTGGATCGATGACAACGTCCAGCAGTGCACGTGGAGCTTCAAATGTGATACTGGCTGTGTTAGAAGCTGCACTTGTTGCGTATGAGTCGGCAGAATTGAAAGCTTTTACAATGTAATAGTAAGTATTTCCGGCTTGAACAGATGTATCGGTAAACGTTACATCTGAAATAGCTTTGGCGATTTCTGTAAATGGACCATTAGCATAGACCGAACGGGATACCGTATAATTGGTTGCTGTGTTGGCAGCGTCCCAAGTTAAAATGGCTGTATTATTTTTAGCTGTGACCGCCAGATTAGTCGGTGCTGATGGAGCAGTAGCCTCGTTAATGCGAACATAATCAATGCTTGCAGTTGAATTTCTTACAATATTGTCCATCTCGAACTGTTTACCATTAGCTACCTTTGTTGATAGGATACCGCTTTTGACCGCTACACCATCTTTAAAGATGATAAAGTTTTTATCTGCCTTGTAGATGACTCGCCATTCATGGTCACCAGTCGTATCAACGGTAATTTGTTGCCATGAACTACCATCTCGAATAGAGATGCCTTTTTTAAGCCAATTGTCCATATCTTTTTGAATATAACCAATTTTGATTAACCCGAGGTCTAATTGAGCAGCACTATTGGCACCAGTAGCACTGATATTGTAACGTGTTACAAATTCATAATCTTTCGTATTATCATATGTCCAGGTCGTCCATTCCGCAGTGTAAGCTCCTGAGAAAGCAGCAGTGGAAGTAGTATCGTTATTAGTATCACTCCAAATGCCGTTGGAAACACTCCCTCTTTTAAATGGATTGCTATTCATCTCATTGCTAATAAGCGATTTTGCCGACGCCGTGTGAAAAGCAAGTGTCATACTGACGAGCAACATACTGCACAAACCTAAAAACAGTTTCATTTTCATGCTTAATAAAACCCCTTTTGCTTTATATTTGAGCCATGTAAAAGAACATGGGGACTCACCTACATTAATGTTGGCTAGATTAGCGAATATAGGTTGTTTACAGTAGCTGTTCATACTGTAATCTTAGTGGCTTCGTGCCATTGTTTACTTTGTTCATGATGATGCGTTAAAACATATAATCTGTATAAAACTCGATAAGGTGATGCTAATGAAACATTAATGAATGGCGTAAATGTAATGTTTAACTGTGCTTACACGGTGATTCTATGTACTTTTTGCTTGGTAATTGGCTTCCCTTTTCTTTTATCGGATGTAAGATTCGATAAGTGAATACTAAAGATGTTTTAATTTTAAATTTTATGATGTTTTGGAGGGGGATGTGCTTATTTCAAGTAAAAGGGAGTGTTGGTTGATTGCTATGTAGAGCGAGGACGATTTTTGGCACAAATCGATTAATGACAGTAGCAGCCAGCTATTTAAGCTGATTGTTTGCTTGTAACGCGCTTATTTCTTGAAGTTGTTGATCGGTTATATGAACATAGTTTTCTTTATCGTACTCTTGAAAAATATAACGTGCTTTTTTAAATAAACTTTCCGCCTCCGCAAAAAAATATTGTGACTTTTTAATAAATGCTTTCTGATAAAACAGTTCCCCATACAAATAACTACTGTTCTCTCGCTTACAATTTACAATAGCTGCATCGCAGTATTTCTCGGCAGTACAATAATCGCCCATTTGTGTGTACGTTTTACTCAGATTATACAGCAATTTACTATACAATTTAGGGTCAGTCACCACCTCTAATTGTTCATACAATTTCTTGGCTTCATAAAATAAAATTAAAGCTTGGGAAAATTGCTTTTCTTCACATTTAAGGATGGCATAACTATTCAAAATATGTATATCTTGTTGGGTTTTACAAAAGGATTGTTTAAACGCTAAAGCTTGTTCAATATAGTGCTGGGCTAATGGCGTATTTTTAGAAATATAAAATTCAAAAATACTTTTATGCCACAATATAAATTGCTTTTCTTCAATTCCTTGAAAAGAAGGATTGTGTTCGTATTTTTTAATCGTTGTATTCATTTTTATATATTCTTTTTGCTGCACATATTCTCGAAGTTGTACTTTTACAAGTTGGACTAAATTATATTCAGGTATGTTAATGCGTTCCATAAAATAAGCAGGATGAATGCCTAATTTATCAGAGATGGACAATAAGGTGTAAATACAAGGAATAACTTTGCCATTCTCAATATGGCTAATTTCCGATTGACTACATATTCCATCTGCCAGCTCGCGCTGACTAAAACCGGTCGATTGCCGTAGTGATTTTAACAGCTTTCCGATTCTGTTTGCGATATGATCCATTTGTTCATCCCTCCTGAATATGATTATTTTAATCACTATAAAGGAGACTGGAAGGAAAATAAAGTAATTTAATGAAAAACATTATATTTATTGTCGTTATTAGAAATTTTAAGTCTATTTTTTTATACTATAATCTTCGTAATATTTAAATTTAAAGAAAAGGAGCCGGTAATGAAGCTAATCACAATCGTATCTCCTATTTTTTCCATGTTGGATTTAAGTTCTGATTTGAATGTAGCTGAGTCGTCTCATCCCGGTAAGGATTGTTTTACTCCGATTATTGCTATTGCACAATTGCCTTACGAGCATTAAATATTAGCAATTCAAGTGAGGAGAGAGAAAATGAGAACGATTGAACTACTTGAACAACTAAAAAAGCATAATATCAAATTTCGGTTACAAAATGATGAGCTTTATTATGAAGGTCAGTTACCGGAAAGGTTAAAAACCGATTTTGTCGAACATAAACAACATATTTTACATGCATTACAAAAGATTGAGCATAAAAACAATCGTTCTTCGATTCAGCCCTACCCTAAACCGAGCAGAATTCCACTCTCATTTGCCCAATATAGATTATGGTTTATTGAACAGCTCCAACCAGGAGACACTTCGTACAATATACAAGACGCTCGTCGAATAACAGGTAAACTCCATATTGAAATGCTACATCAAGCCCTTTATGAAATTGTATTGCGACAAGAAAGTTTAAGAACAACGTTTCACGAACATGAAGGTGAGCCTTTTCAACAAATTAACAATGATGTCCATTATTCCACTCAATTGATAGACCTAAGGGAGATGGGCAAGCATGAACAAGAACAAATGATCAAAAAAGTAATGAAAGAAGATTTACTTAAACCATTTGATTTTACCGATTGTTTATTCCGTACCACGATTATGCAACTGAATGAATTGGAACATATTCTCATTATGTCGATGCATCATATTATATCGGATGGATGGTCAATGGGGATTTTATTTAAAGAATTACAATTTTACTATCGATTTTTTGAGGAGCATGTAACAGAGCCGCTACCGCCGTTGAACATTCAATATGCTGATTATGCGCTATGGGAGCAAGAACAATTAAAGCACAAACAACTGGAACAGAAATTAAATTTTTGGAAAGACCATTTACAACATGCACCTGGATTAATTGAGTTGCCGCATGATTTGCCCAGAAAAACGGACGTGAAAAGCAAAGGAGCATCGTATACGTTTGTATTGCCAGAACAATTGTCGACATCGTTGGAACATATTTGCAAACAGCAGCATGCTACGATTTTTATGGGCTTATTTGCCTTATACAATGTTCTGCTTTACCGATATACACAGCAAAAAGATTTGATCGTCGGTACGATAACCGCTAATCGTGAGCTGGCTGAAATTGAGAATATAATCGGTTTTTTTGTGAATACGTTACCAATTCGAACGGAAGTCAAAGAAGATAGTTCATTCACACAATTGTTGGAACAGGTCAGAGATGCTTGCCTGCAAGCTTATAATCATCAAGAAGTTCCGTTTGAAATGATCGTTGACGAAATTAATCCTGATCGTAATCTAAGCTATACACCTTTGATCCAAACGATCTGTATTATGCAAAATCAAACCGTCCAAGGCGATCTTTCGCTGTCCAAGTTACAAGTTGAACCGATTGAAATTGAGTATGATCTTATCAAATTTGATCTATCGTTAGTCTTTTCCAAAAGCGCAAACTTGATTTCTTGTTATGTAGGCTATAATAAACAACTTTTCACCGAGCACAGAATAAAAGAGATGATGGACAGTTTTGTTCATTTACTAGGTGCGATCATACGAAATTCTGATCAAACCATTTCCAAATTAGCGATGATGTCGGAACAACAGCGAGCTACGCTAATTAAAATGGGACAAGCGAAAATAAAACGTACCGATAACATCTGTATTCATGAGTGGTTTGAACAGCAGGTGCACCAAAATCCGTCTCATACAGCCGTTAAATTCGAGCATGAGCAATTAACGTATGCCGATTTGAACAAACGTGCCAATCGGTTGGCGCATTTTATAATTGAACAAGGAAGTTTGCCTGGAGAAAAGATCGGTATTTGTTTGGAGCGATCACTCGACATGATCATCAGTATACTGGCTGTATTAAAAGCGGGTGGCACTTATGTACCTATCGATCCTCGTTATCCGGAACAGCGCAAACAATACATTGTGGACGATAGTCAAATTAAAACGCTAATTACGAGCTCAGCTATGGAACAAGCGTCACTGCATGCGTCGATACATTGCATTTTTGTAGAAGCGGAATGTATACAACAGCAAACAAGTGATAATATGGCGATCCCGATCGCCAGTGACCAGTTAGCCTATATTATTTATACTTCCGGAACGACAGGCAATCCAAAAGGCGTTATGATTTCGCATGCTAATGTCGTTCGGTTGTTCCAAAGTACCGAGCAGTGGTTTCAATTTAATGATCAAGATAAATGGACGCAATTTCATTCCTTTGCATTTGATTTCTCGGTTTGGGAAATATGGGGTGCTTTATTTTATGGAGGTCAGCTTGTTGTTGTGCCTTATTGGATAAGCCGCTCAACAGACGAGTTTTATCAATTGGTCGTGTCGGAGCAAATAACAGTACTTAATCAAACACCATCTGCTTTTTATCAATTTATTAAAGCTGAAGCAGATCGGCAGCACACATTGCATTTACGATATGTTGTCTTTGGTGGGGAAGCGCTAGAACCGCAGCGATTGCATGAATGGTTGGAGAAACATGGAGATAGGCAGCCAAAGCTAATTAATATGTACGGTATTACCGAAACTACCGTCCATGTAACGTATCGTCAAATTTGCAAAAACGACAATCAGCATAGCATGATTGGGGAGAAAATTCCGGATTTGGAGTTGTATGTACTTGATCCGTTTCTGGAACCTGTTCTGCCGGGCGTGACAGGAGAAATGTATGTAGGCGGGGCGGGGGTAGCACAAGGGTATTTGAATCTACCCGATTTGACCGGTCAGAAATTTATTGCCCATCCATTTGCTACACCTCGTAACGATCACGAGCGCTTATACCGAACCGGTGATTTGGCAAGGTACAACAACGAGTATGATCTGGAATATAGGGGGCGACAAGATGATCAAGTGAAAATACGTGGTTATCGTATCGAGTTGGGCGAAATACAGCGAAATTTGGAATCCCATCATGCCGTATTGCAATCGTTAATTACAGTATATGAAAATGTGCAAGGAGATAAAGGATTAGTCGCTTATTATACGGTGAACAATAATGCGATGGTAACAGAAGAACAACTGAAAATGTATTTGAAATCCATTTTACCGAGCCACTTTATTCCTGATTGGTTTATGGAAGTAAACGAATTCGTATTAAACCAAAATGGCAAAATAGATAAAAAAAGTTTGCCGACATTACAAAACAAACAAACAACCGCAAAACATATCGTCGAGCCAACTACATCGACCGAGATGATGATGCAATCGATTTGGATGAATATTTTGGGCATTGAACGTATAGGCACGCTGGATAACTTTTTTGATATGGGGGGGAATTCGTTTAATGCGGTTCGTTTAATACGAAGAATAGAAAAAGAATGTAATGTTAGACTGCCGATCTCATTCATTTTTCAGTTCCCAACCATTTATGATATGAGTTTAGCGATCGATCAAAAAATGACCGGCAGCACCAAAGATATTTTGGTGCAATTTCGACAGGGCGCTAGTAATTCGGTGCTATCTTTTGTGCATCCGATTGGAGGGAACCTTTTTTGTTACCAGCAGTTGATAACGTTGTTACCTGATCGTATGACGATTTACGGCTTTGAAGCGCCTGGTTTACATGATCATCAAGCAGCTATAAGTTCAATTCAACAACTAGCAGAGACGTATAATAACGAGTTGATAAGCAGACAGAGTGAGCATAGCACTCTTGTAGGCTGGTCGATGGGTGGGGTTATCGCCTATGAAATGGGATTACAGCTATATTATAAAACAGGCATCGCGCCACCTATTATAATGATAGACTGCTGGAGCAGCAATATGGGCAGCCCGGCAATTTCACAGCAAGCAGCATTACGACATTTTGGTGAAGATTTATTGAGGAGTTTGAAAATACGAGTATCGGTCAAGCAATTAGAAGAAATTGCAATGGAGGCAGAGCCTTTTCAACAATGGGTGAACATGATCAAACACAATAAGGAAGGATTTAGCGATATCGATACGGAGCAACTGAAAAACCGCTTTAAAATTTATACAGCTAATTTACAAGCATTATCGACATACAAACCGATGCAAAAATATCCGGGTCATATTACGTTGCTTCGTGCTGATGCCGTTGCAAACGGGGACGACACACTAGGCTGGGCAGACTGGTCTGAACATGATGTGAATGTGATCTCCATACGCGGCGATCATTATACGATATTGGAGGAACCTGGCTTATCTCAAATTGCGCGTAGTATTAAGGAATACAGCAGTGAATTTTGATCCGGTAGGAGAGGGGGGAAATGGCACAGTTAGCCGTCCATTTCCCCCTCCACTCAGATGACTTAGCTTACGCCTTGTTCAGGATTCCAGCTTTGTTGCTGTTTACGGATTTGCACGATTTGTCCAATATGATAAGCCATATGCTGTGTGATATTACTAAGCTCTTTCGCCCAGTCGTTTAGTTGTTCCTCTGATGTTGCTTGAATATCTTCTTTCCAGCGCGTCATAATCGCATCCAAATCTTTGATGGTATCTTCCCAAGACGATAAAGCATGAAATGTATCATTATTGTGAGCAGGATTTAATTCAGGATGAGGTGTCTCACCGTTGAATTTGGCTAAATATTCCTGGTTGTAATAAATGAGATGACTCATAATGCCGTGAATACTGTTGGTGCTTTCATTCGCTTTCCAGCTAGCTTCATCTTCAGACAGTCCTTTTAGTGCCTGTTTTAGGCTCACAAACCAACCGCTTTCATCATAATTAGCAGAAAATTGATCTAAAAATATCTCTTTTACTGTCATCCTATCACTCTCCCTAACACAATTTAATACTACCTATTCCATATAACTCTACTGATGCCTGTTAAAACATTTTTATCCATTATATGGATTTTATGCTCAGTTCATGACCAACTTAGAAGGTAGAAATAATTCGAGTAAAGGTGGAGATACATCATGAAGCCAAATGCCAAACAGGAATATAATTTAACGTTACGTGAACATCAAGTGTTAAATTTATTAGTCGAAGGTTTTAATCACCGAGAAATTGCGAATACATTATCTATCAGTTGTCATACTTCACGTGAATATATCGCACGGATTTACTCTAAACTTCATGTATCTAATCGGGTGCAATGTGTCATCAAAGCAATAAAAATAAATAGCGAAAATAGATAATAAACCCCTCAATTGCGTAATGGCAAACGGTTCAATTCTCTCTACAATGATGTACAACGCATAATAAAAAGGAGTGAACATTATTGTCCAGTTATTCGATTGAGAATTTAAATAAAAATCAGCATCAAATTGTTGATTTGTCTACTCACTTCAATAATGATGCGATCAGTTATGCTAGCAATTTAGCGGATGGAAGGTTTAATGTTTGGTGGAATACATTTCCTGCTGAAGAACTGCCGGACAGTCATACCGTAATTGAAATACAAGGGGTCCCTTTTTTGTTTCCTGCCAAAGAAGATGGCGAAATGAACAATTTGATTGCAGCAGAACAAATTATTGATGTACAAGCAGGAAACTATGATTGGATTTATATGCTGGCAGCTGGGGAACGGCGAGCGGAAGATACGGTTTATTTGCATTATACGAATGGAGAAGTGGATCAAGAGTGGATTCGGATTTCCGATTTCTGGCCTGGTGAATCGGTGTTTGGAGAGTTAGTCGGAATTCGTACCCAAAATATGCACTATCCTAATCATATTCAACGCGATCATCAGCCGACTATTTGGCTTCAGCGTATTCCTGTCACTAGAATTAACGCCCAATTAAATAAAATCTCACTTCCTTTTAATAAATCGATTCATATTTTTGCCATGACGATGATGTAGTTGCCAAATTAAACGGAGGTGGAATAATGAAGTCGATATTGGAGCCAGTTGAAATATGGAGACATGATTTGACGAGTTGTCTACAAGATAGTATCGCGACTGCTCTCATTCATGCAGGCATAGAACCACTGCCTGTGCTGGGCGCTCGGTGGAACTTTTATTATGAAAAAGGCGATTATCGGAGAGAAGAATATTACTATCCCTGTCAGGACAAAAATAATCCGGCAGAGTCGTTAAGTGCTTACTTTCCAGTACATACTCACTGGAACACGCCCAAAGATGAACAAGAGGCATGGGAACAGTTACAGGCTAAAATTCAGGAAGGCAAACCGGTTATTGTCGCAGTCGATAATTATTATTTACCTTTTCGACCCGCTTATCAAGATGTGCATACGAATCATCTGATTGTAGTGTATGGCATCGATACAGAGCAGGAAATTGTATATGTACTGGACAATAAGCCGCCGCAATTTAAAGGTGCGATTCCAATCGAAACGCTACGGCAAGCAAGAAACTCGTTAAATCCAGGCAGTGATCGGAGTCTATACTTTTATACCGATAACCCGATTGAAAACAGATGGTTAGATGTTGTGATTGAGAACTTTGTCGCTGAGCCGAACGAAGACTGGGTCAAACAAGTGATTAGCAAAAATTTGGAGGCATGGTCTGCAAGTTCAGAAGATGACACTTGGCTAGGCATTGATGGTATTGAACGATTATTGGCACAATTGCATACTCGCAGTTTGCTTAATGATCCTAATGCGATGGACGAACTGTATGTCGTCGGGTGGACGATTCAACAGCAGACAAGCTTGCATGGCGATTTTTTGATTTTTATAGGCAATAAACTGAATGTATTAAAGATTGTGGAAGTTGGACGAGACGTGAATCGGCTCGCTCATGCTTGGTCAAACTTAAGAATGTTAGGCGCTCATCATCGAGCATGTGGAAGTGAAATATCGAACCGGCTGGAAGAAGCCAGCTTACAATTAGTTTTAGAATACAGAAAAGTTCTCCAAAAAATGAAATCCATTATTTCATAAAATAGGAGTGTTAATTTGGGAAAATTAATTGTGATTGGTTTGGACGGATTAAGTGCGGAATGGGTCAATGCGTGGCAAGAACAATTGCCTAATCTTAAATATATGATGGATCGAGGCATTTCAGGAACGCTGAAAAGCATAACACAGCCGGTTACGCCGGCAGCCTGGACGTCGATCATAACCGGTCAAGATCAAGGGCATTTTGGATTTACTGATTTTATTTATCGCAAAAGCCGTGCTTATACGGATATTGGGTTTGTTCATTCCAAAAAAATCAATACGGCGACTATTTTTAAGCTAGTATCGGAACATCATAAAAAGGCGTGGTCCATCGGTGTTCCGATTTCTTATCCACCCGTGGAAATTAAAGACGGCGGTAGTCTCGCCTGCTTTATGGCTCCTAATCATACAGGTAAAATCACTTCTCCGCCAGCGTTCAAAGATGAGCTTACTCATTTCTTAGCTAGTCCGCTCGTGTTAGATGTAACGATCGACGAACATGATGTGGACTATATGGAGCTTAAACATAAGATTCATGCTATGGATCAGCAACGGTTTGATATTTTAGCTTATGTTATGGAGCAAAAAGAATGGGACCTTATCTTTGGTGTCTGTATGGGAACGGATCGAATCGGTCATTATTATGTGGAGTTCCAAGAGGAAAGCCATGAGCGATATGATGCCAACAATGCGTATAAAACAGCGATCAAAGATCACTATCAATACTGCGATCATCGCCTTGGCGAAGTGCTTAAACAGTTGGATGACGACTGCAATCTAATCGTGCTGAGCGATCATGGGATGCAGCAGTTGGATGCCAAATTCAATATTAATGATTGGTTGATTGAACGAGGCTATTTAGTGTTGCAACAACCGCTTCAAGGAACAAGCGGTCTGTTTCAAGCACCGATTGATTGGGGGAAATCATGCGCCTGGGCTTCCGGCTATGGAGGTCAAATTTATTTCAATACGCAAATCAGAAATGAACATGGTTTTATTGCTGAACATGAACTGGATGGATATATCGATAAAATGGCGGCTGAACTGCAAACTTATTTTGACGAACTTTCCATTGAACTGGAACTGTATACAGCGGATGAACTTTTCTCTGGCGAGCATAAGCAAGATTGTCCACATCTATGCTTGAAAATAAATGACTACAAAATACTGACCTCTGATCGCATTGGACATACCGAATTCATCACCTCGATTAAAGAGTTAGGACGTGATGGAGGGGCTCATTCAGCGGATGGCTTTATCGCGATGGTCGGCCCCGATATTCCTGCTGCTGGCACGTTTGACGATATGAACATTTACGATGTAGCCCCCTCGATCCTTGATCTTTTACATGTACCGAAGCCGCTAGATTGGGAAGGCAGAATTCTCCACGCTATCGGCGAAAACGTATATACAGATGCCGAAGAAGCGGAATTGACCAATCGATTGAAAGCACTCTATCTCGATTAAGGAGGCTAATATGAATAAATTAGCTATATTAGGTGGAGAAACTTCAGTGCCGGTCAATCTCAGAAAAGTGGAATGGCCGTTAATTACCGAAGCGGATGAACAAGCTGTGTTCAGAGCGCTGAAAAGTGGAAAACTGACCGCGATGGCAGCGGGTGAAGAAGAAGTTAGCGGTCTGGAACAAGAATGGGCAGACTATATCGGCGCTAAACATTGTGTGGCTGTATCCAATGGAACGACTGCGTTACATCTGGCTTTAAGTGCACTCGATTTGCAGCCTGGGGATGAAGTGCTCGTTCCGGCATTAAGCTTTATCGCGTCAGCGATTGCACCGTTGTATCACCTGCTGATTCCGGTATTTGTTGATATTGATCCGATCACATTTAATATGGATATTGAAGATTTGAAAGCGAAAATAAGCAAGCGCTCGAAAGCTGTCATCGTTGTGCATCTGCATGGGTTGCCGGCAGAGATGGACGAAATTATGCAGCTTTCAAAGCAGTTTCAGCTTAAAGTGATCGAAGATGCGGCTCAAGCGCATGGAGCTCAATATAAAGGCAAGTTTGTCGGTACGATCGGGCATATCGGAACTTTCAGTTTAAATGTTAGCAAAAACTTGCCGACGTGTGGTGAAGGTGGACTAGTGACTACGAATGATCCACACTTATACGATTCGATGCTGATGAATCGGCAGTTTGGAGAACGGGTTGAGCCTGGCAAGAAGCGAGAATATGTGCATCAAACGCTAGGATGGAATTATAAATTAAGTTCGATTCAAGCAGCGTTTACAAGAAGTCAGTTGCAAAGATTCGATCATGACCAGCAACAGCGACATGACAATGTAACGTCATTTCTTAATCGTATCGCAGCACTTCCAGGTATGATCGTTCCCGGTCATCAGCCGGATCGTACGCATAGCTGGCATATTTTGAGAATAAGATTTGATCCTGCGGCAGCGGGATTGTACGAACTTAGTCCGGGGCAGTTTTGCATAGTATTAAAAAAAGCACTTCTTGCTGAAGGCGTACCTTTATCCGAGTATCAGCAAGTTCCTCTGCAAGGTCATCAAGTGTTTCAAGAGAAAAAAGGCTATGGACAAAGTTATCCGTGGGCGTTATCCAGCCAACCGTACAATTATGATATTTACGATACGCCGCATACATTGCAAGTTATTGAGGACTCGCTTACATTGCAGAAAATGCATCTAAATCCTCAAAGTGCTCCATTGCTCCAATGTTATGCTGAAGCATTTGAAAAAGTGCTTGCTCAACTGGAGCTTCTGCAGGATATAGGGAAAAACATTCCGAATATCCCGCCCTGGCAAAAATTTGTGAAAACTGAAATTTCAGAGGTGTATTGAGATGAGCCATTCACCTTTAAAAATCGCTTATAACATGAGAAATCATATTTTAAAAATGGCTACTCAGCAAAATGGTGCCCATATAGGCGGTTCTCTCTCATCGGCGGATATTTTGGCAGTTTTGTTTTTCCATGTGTTGTCGCTTCGTCCAGATGAACCGGATTGGGTAGGGCGAGATTATTTTATTTTGAGCAAAGGACATGCCAGTGCTGCTTATTACGCTGTTTTGGCGGAAAAAGGTTTTATTTCCACCGAAGAACTGGATACGTATTGTCAGCCTGGCAGCAGATTGGCTGGTCATCCCAAAAAGGGGCTGCCCGGATTAGAGTTTCCTACAGGTTCATTAGGACATGGGTTATCGCTCGGGGCAGGCACAGCTTTGGCTTTACAGCGGGATGGCAAAGCGAATCAAGTATATGTATTGATGGGGGATGGGGAGTTACAGGAAGGAAGCATATGGGAAGCAGCGATGTTTGCCGCTCACCATAAATTAGGCAATCTGATTGGAATTGTTGATAAAAATAAATTACAGATTAGCGGCAGCACAAACGAAGTGATGAATATCGATCCGTTGATCCAAAAATGGGAAGCTTTTGGCTGGAACGTTAAGGAGGTAGACGGTCATTCCATTGCGGAATTAACCGAAACGTTTGATCAGCTTCCGTTGGAAACCGACGCTCCTTGCTTAATTATTGCGAATACGATTAAAGCTAAAGGAATTTCATTTATGGAAAACAATAAAAAATCACATTTTGTGAAATTTAATGCCGCCCTTTATAAAAAAGCACACAGGGAATTGGTTGCGACAGGAGAGGAGGAATAAACATTTTATTGAACCCGATCGTATCGAAACCGCTGACGGAATGGAGAGCAAAGTACAAAGGCTCTGCACGTGAAGTATGCAGACAAAGGCTGCTTGAATTAGCGAGCGACAATGCGGACATTTACTGTTTGGACAGCGATATGGGTGGACTGGAAACTTCGTTTGGCGCGATCTTACCGGATCAATATGTTCAAGTAGGAATTGCCGAAGCGAATATGATGACGTTAGCAGCAGCATTGGCGGCGCAGGGCAAGCTTCCGTTTGTACACACGATGGCTACTTTTGCCGCTACGCGCGCTTGTGAGCAGATTAAGATCGATATTGCTTACAATAATCTGCCGGTGAAGATCGTAGCGAGTCATGCCGGTATATCTGCCGGTTATCTGGGCCCTACTCATCATGCGTTGGAAGATATCGCGATTATGCGCGCACTTCCTAATATGACAGTCATTGTACCGGTGGATTGTTATGAAGCGAGTCTTGTGATGGAGGAAGCCGTTCATATGGCTGGGCCGGTTTATATACGACTTGGCAGAGAGCAGGAAAATAATATTTATGAACATGAATATCATTGGAAAGCAGGCACATCGGTCACTTTAAAAGAAGGGCATGATGTTACGATCATTGCCGCAGGAGCGATACCGGTGGAAATTGCTCTGCAAGCCGAACAGTTGCTGCAATTGCGAGGCATTAGTACAAGGGTCATTAATATGCATACGATTAAACCTCTTGATCAAGTGGCGATTGTAAAGGCAGCGCGTGAGACACAACTTTTAATTACAGTGGAAGAACATAATACGATCGGTGGATTAGGCAGTGCCGTTACAGAAGTGACCGCAGAAGCTCATCCGATACAAGTAATTCGGATGGGGTTTAAGGATATATTTTGCGAAGTTGTTGGCAATCATCGAGAGCTGTACGAAAAATACAACTTTACAGTGGAAAATGTCATCTCACAAGTCATCCATCATCTACATGATTAAAGGAGGAGTTTGATTATGAATTGTCCAGAATGTGATGCTACAGTAAGTCTGCCGGAAGATACGCGCGTGAATGAGGTTGTAACATGTGAGGCTTGTCAGACGGAGTTGGAGGTATTAAGCACGACGCCTGTTATTGTTGCGGTTGCTCCAGAAATTGAAGAAGATTGGGGCGAATAATCGTTGACTACACATGCTGTGTTTGCATCAAAAATTAGAAAAGAAGAAAAAGACATATTTCTGGCACTGGAACGAAGACAAATCCCCTATGAATATGTCGATAGCAGTAAAATTGGTTTTCACCTGCATGAAAACCGCACACAATCGTATCGCAATGTATTAAATCGGTGCATATCCGCTTATGCGGGCTTGTATGCGATGCAGTGCTTTGAGCGATTAGGCATCAAAACAATCAATCACAGCTCTGTCATCGATACGTGTATGGATAAGCTGAAAACTTCCGTTATATTAACTAAACATCATATTCCGGTACCGAAAACAGGGGTTGCATTTGATTGTGATTCCGCATTACATGTCATCGAAGAAATCGGATATCCGGTCGTGATTAAACCTTTAGTAGGCTCATGGGGCAGATTGTTGGCTAAAGTGAATGATCGTGATGCTGCCGAATGTATTTTGGAACATAAAAAAACACTCGGTTCTCCAATCCACGGTATATTTTATATCCAACAGTTCATTGAAAAGCCGGAACGTGATATCCGCATTCTGATCGCTAATCATCAGATTGTTGGTGGCATGTACAGAAGATCAGATCATTGGATCACCAATACAGCCAAACAGGCGGTTCCTGAACGTTGTGAGCTTGATGATACGATGATTACGCTTGCGCAACAAGCTGCCCATGCGGTTGGCGGCGGTTTGCTTGCCGTTGATTTGATCGAAAATAAGCATGGTGAAATGTGGGTCAATGAAATTAATCCGACGATGGAATTCAAAGGATTCGAACAAGCTACCGGCATCAATGTAGCGGATCATATTGTAGATTATATGATTAAGGAGTGTGATTCATGAACGTAGCCGTGATCGGCGCTTCTGGATATATCGGTGGAGAGTTACTGCGATTATTGTTGACACACCCTTATGTAAACGTTATCGCCGCAACGTCCAATCGGTTTAAAGGGGAACAACTGTCCACAATTCATCCTAATTTGCGAGGCTATACTGAATTAAAGTTTAGCGATCATCAGCAAGTTCCTAATTGTGATGTGTTGTTTTTATGTTTACCGCATGGAATATCGATGCAGCATATTGATGAATACAGTCAAAAAGCCCATTATATTATCGATTTAAGTTCAGATTTCCGGCTGAAAAACAGGAATGACTATGCCAAATGGTATAAAAAAGATCATATGAAGCCAGAATGGACGGAACAGTTCGTGTCAGGTATTCCCGAATTTTACCGAGCAAGCATTCAACAAGCACGCTATATTGCTGTTCCTGGTTGTATGGCGAATGCAAGTTTACTGGCGCTGCTTCCTTTGCACAAAGAAGGGGTTTTATCGGCTCATAAAGTTATTGTAGACGCTAAAACAGGGTCAAGCGGATCAGGTGCCAGTCCTAATTTATCCAATTTGCATGCTCAACGATCAGGGGTAATGCGGATTTTTAAACCTCTCGGTCATCGTCATGAAGCAGAGTTGCAGCAAGAAATAGACAGGCAATTTCAGTTTTCAGTCACAAGTGTCGAACTGGTGCGAGGGATACAAGTGATCGCTCATGTGACTTTCAATGAATGCTACCAAGACAAAGACCTATGGAAAATGTATCGTAAATATTATGAGCATGAGCCTTTTGTAAGGGTCATTAAACAGAAAAAAGGTCTGTATCGATACCCTGAACCGAAAATATTAGCCGGTACGAATTATTGTGATATCGGGTTTGCACTTAGTGATGATGGGCAAAGCGCCGTCATTATTTCCGCTATCGATAATTTGGTTAAAGGTGGAGCAGGCAATGCGGTACAGTCGCTTAATATTATCGGTGGCTGGGAAGAAAAAGCGGGATTGAACTTTATGGGCTTGCATCCGATCTAAGTATGTACAGCTGAGGAGGAGCCACTTTTGAATTCTATATTTACTGCGGAACATAGACAGTTTAGAGCAGAAGTAAGAGCATTGATCGACCATTATGATGGATATAGTACAACCGATTTAACGAATGATTATCCTTACCGTGAACTGTATCGGCAGTTAGGACGGCGTGGATGGCTAGCCATCAATTGGCCGATCCAATATGGCGGGTTGGCAAAAAGTACGATTGAAGCAGCGATTATTACGGAAGAACTGGGGTTAAGCAATTTTGCTGACCGCCCTCATAATTTGACGATCGATATTGCGGGTCAATTTTTGTTGCTTGAAGGAAGTCAGGAATTGAAACATAAATATTTGCCGGACATGGCACGTGGGACATCCTTTTTCAGCATTTTATATTCCGAACGGCAAGCAGGTTCGGATTTGGCGGCTTTAACTACACATGCCCAATATAAGCAGTCAGATGGTGTTTACCGCATATACGGCAGTAAAATTTACAATATGTATTCCGATAAAAGCGATTTTGCGATATGTGCTGTCAAAACGAAGGCAGGGGTTTCTAAATATGATGGAATTTCGCTCTTTGTTATTCCTTTAAAGCATCCGAACGTATCGATTAACGTTTTGCCGACCATTAGTGAAGAACAATTTTGTGAAGTGATTTTGGATGGGGTCGAAGTATCGGAAAAAGAATTAATCGGCGTGTTGCATAAAGGCTGGTCTTTATTAAACAAAGCATTGATGGTTGAACGAACAGGGCTTGATTTTAATATCAAAATCCGCAGATGGCTTCATATTATTCGTGACCAATTGATGCTGTTAACGGTACAAGACGAGCGTATTTTGAACGAGCTTGTACAATTGGAATTAAAAGCTGTAGCCGGTCAATTCATGTCATGGTCGACGATATATAAAAATAATCAGCATGTATTTGATGAACAACAATCGGCAATGTCCAAATTTTATAACAGTGAATTAGCGAAAGAAGTATATGAATTGATTTTGCATATGATGACTGGAGCAGCCAAAGATCATACGCATCTGCTGAAAACATTCGATAGCATATTGCGAGAAATTCCGGGCTTAACGCTGGCAGCAGGAACATCAGAAATTATGCTACACATTATCTCGTCTTCGTTTGCAAAGGTATAGGGGGAATATGATGAAGATTCTTCTAACAGAGGAAGAACGCATGATTAAAAATATGTTCAGAACGATCATGCAAGAAAATCATCAGGAACAAGCGGATATTTCTTGGGATACGCTCATCGCAACCGGCGCATTTGAGATGACATTGCCTGCCTATTTGGATGGGGAGGATTTGGAATTTGGCGTGGAAATTTTGCTGGCTGAACTGCTCGGCGAGCATGCTTCGTCCACTTTATTTTTTGACTCTATATTCGGTTTTGAATTACTGGAAGCACATTATCAAGCCCAAACGCCCCGAGAACTGATTGGAAAAAAGATTGGTATCGTTCCTGCCGATTCGTTGCGCATGAAAGTGAATAAGAGCACAGTAGACGTTGCTGGCACGAGCGAATATATCGCTTTTGCAGATCAGGCTGATTATTTCTTGTTCATCGATGCTACTCAATATGTAGTGCTGAAAACGTCCGAATTGAATCCAGCGAGCTATAAATTCGTGCAAAACAAGTATATGGGAGAAGCGTATTGTTATGATCTGGTATTGCATACAGGCAGTTTACCTATATTTCTGGCAGGACAGCTCGATGTGAATATATACCATCATCATATGATGAAAGCTTTATTAAGGTATTGCGCCTATTTTACAGGTGCTTGTGAACGCATGATTTATACAACGATTCATTATACTGCACAACGGCAGCAATTTGGCAAACCGATTATACAATTCCAAACGATCTCGCATCGGTTAGCAGCTTTGAAGGCGGAGACGATCGCTTTGAATAAACTGGTCATTCATGCTGCCTTCAACGTTAATGAAGATGAATTGTTATGGAGGAACATCAAATCATTATTCCAAATGACTCAACAACAAGCCCACAAAACAGTAAAGGAATGTATGCAATTTCATGGTGCTTACGGAATGACTGCGCAATCGATCATATCGCTGTTTTATCGGCGGATGATGGTGAATTCGTTGCTGTGGTCTAAATTGCCGCTGCAAATATTGGAAAGGAGTTATGTCATATGACTTATGAACATGGATCAGATCAAAAAAAGAAATTAGCCGCCTTTTTGCAAAAAAGAATGAGCAAAATGGATGAGCAGGCGATCCCTAACCGAGAGCCCAATTTGCCAGTGCCGTTATCGTTTGCTCAACAAAGACTATGGTTTTTCGATCAACTTTCTCCAGGCAATGTGGCGTATAATGATCCATTGATTTTTGAAATTCAAGGCACGATTGATGCAGCTGTTCTTGAAGCTTCCATCAATACGATCATTCAGCGCCATGAATCTTTGCGAACAACGTTTGAAACGGATGCGCAGGGAGAACCTATTCAAGTCATTAAAAGTCAACTGGAATTAACATTCAAGCATCAAAATCTAACGTCGGTTGCGGTAGAACAGCAGGAGGCGTACATTAGACAGCAATTTGATGAAGAAGCTTTATTGCCATTTGAATTGGACAAAGGGCCATTAATTCGGATCGGTCTGATTAAGGCAGGTGAGCAAAAACATTTCTTACAGGTGACCCTTCATCATATCGTATTTGATGGTTGGACATTAACTAACTTTTTAAAAGAATTGAAAGTCATTTATGAGGCTAAAATCTCCAATCAAATGATTCCGCTAGCTGAGTTATCGATACAATATCCCGACTTTGCAGTCTGGCAGCGGAAACAATTTCAAGGCAATCGTATGGAAAACCAGCATCATTACTGGCGTGAGCAATTGCAAGGTGCAAATACGATTTTGGAATTGCCTGCGGATGAATCCCGTCCTAATCAGTGGTCATTTGATGGTGATAATGAACGACTGATGTTGAACAAAGACATAGTGAACAACATTCAACAATTAAGTAAGCAGGAAAATGTTACGCAATTTATAACATTATTTAGCCTGTTTGCAATACTTATGTATAAATATACAGAACAAGAAGACCTGATCATCGGCTTTGCTAATGCCAATCGTAACAAAGTTGAGATTGAGCCATTGATCGGCTTTTTCGTAAATATGTTGCCTATTCGTACGAAATTTGATAGCAATATGAATTTCTATGATGTGTTGGAACAGGTACGCATCCATACGTTAGGGGCGATGGCGAATCAAGATATTCCATTTGAACAATTGGTGAAAATGACGAATGTACAGCGAGACGCCAGCCGTTCGCCGCTCGTTCAAGTGACGTTTTCGTTGCAAACGGCAAGTCATATTCCGAGCACATTGCATGAAGCTTCTTTTGAATTGGTAGAATATGTAATTCCAACTTCAAAGTTTGATATTAGCATGGATTTATCTGTACATGAAGACGGATTATTAATTTTTTGCAGCTATAATAAACGCATTTTCAAAAAAGCAAAAATCCAAACGCTGCTACAGCATTTTGAACATTTAGCACACACATTAATAGCACATCCGCGCCGCCCAATCTCGGAAGTTCCTTTGTTATCGAGTGCAGAACAACAACATCTTATTTCTACATTTGGCAAAAACGAAAAAGACTATGCCAGTCGTGGCAAATCCATTCATCACATATTTGCCGACATTTGCGTGCAATATCCAGACAAAATGGCTTTGAAATATAAAGATACGTATTTGTCTTATCAGCAGTTAGATGCCCTTTCCAATCAGGTCGCTCATTTTATTGCTGCTCATAATGATTCCAATCAACCTGTCGGCATATGTATGGATCGCTCGCTCGAGATGATTGTAGGTTTGTTAGGCATATTAAAATCCGGTTCCGCTTATGTGCCGATTGATTCCAGCTATCCTGTCGATCGTATCCATCGCATCATTCATGATGCAAAAGTCAATGTGATTCTCACATCCAACCAGCACGCCTCCACATTCGATTCCAATACGAATCAAGTGATTATTTATGACGAACAACAGCTTGAAAAGTATGCTGCTGCCCCTATCGATTATTCATTAAATGAAGCTAAGCTTGCGTATATTATTTTCACTTCTGGCTCTACAGGCACGCCCAAAGGTGTCAAAATCGGGCATGATGCGGTCGTTAACTTTACGTCTGCTTGTATCGATATGATGGACATTACCCCACAAGATCATATTTTACAATTTGCTTCGTTAAGTTTTGATGTGTCTGTATTTGAGATTTTTGCTGCATTGCTGTCTGGTGCTTCATTGTATTTAGATGACAAAGAAACGCTGATGCAGGCGGATTTGCTAACGAAAATTATGGTGGACAATCAGATTTCGATCGTCGATTTGCCGCCGGTTATGCTTACTTATTTGGATGCTGCCGCATTTCCGGCATTACGGTTGATGTTTATCGGTACAGAAGCTTTTTCAGGAGAGCTGGTCAACCGCTGGAAAACTACGACGCGCAGATTTATTAATGCGTATGGCCCGACTGAAGCAACATGTGCCGTTACGTTTGAGGAGTGTGAGGGGAACTACAAGTTTTCCCCACCGATTGGCAAACCGATGCCAAACCAAGAACTGTATGTTTTAAATAAACATAGACAGCTTGTGCCGATCGGCGTACCGGGTGAGTTATACATTAGCGGTGTCGGATTAGCGCAGGGCTATATTAATCAAGAGCAGTTAAATGAACAATTATTCGTGCCGAATCCGTATTCCACCACATTCCCGCGCATGTACAAAACGGGAGATTTAGTCAAATGGCTACCCAATGGCAGTTTGGAGTATTTGGGCAGAATCGATAATCAGGTGAAAATTAAAGGATTTCGGATTGAACTAGGTGAGATTGCGGCGGTTTTATACAAACATGAGCACATCCAAAACGTTCATATCACCGTGAGAGAAGACTTACCGAGCGGTAAAGGACTAGTTGCTTATCTGGTTGGTGTAGATCATGTGCCGAATTTGCCAGGGAAAAGTGAATTGCGCAATTATTTGGCACGCGATTTGCCGAACTATATGATTCCGCAATATTTTGAATATATCGAAGCTTTGCCACTCAATGCCAGCGGTAAAGTAGATGCCAAACAATTGCCGATTCCCGATTTTAATAAAAAAAATGACGCTGAATACAGTCAACCAACGACCCAAATAGAAAAAGAAATTGCGACGATGTATGAAACGATACTCGGGATCAAAGCGGTCGCAATCGATGAAAGCTTTTTCGATCTTGGTGGAGACTCCTTGCAGGCAACACAGTTAATATCCCGGCTCAAAAATCTGTTCCAAATCGATATTCCGTTGCAGGTGTTATTCGTTAATCCTAATATCGCTGACTTGATTCATGCACTCAAAGAAATTGAACCCGAGATTGAAGAACATTTGGAACTGCTATCCATATTGGAGGAGATGTCCGAAGATGATGTGAAAAGTTTGCTTCAATAATAGCGGAAGCCGGTTCGCCAACAATTTGCATAGAGTGAGGGATCGTATGATTGTAATTAAGCTAGGCGGCGCTGAGGGGGTTGATTACACCTCTTGCTGTAAAGATATAGCAGAATTGATCAACAATGGAGAAAAGGTCGTCGTTGTGCATGGAGGCTCTGACGTTGCTAATCATTTAGGACGTGCGTTAGGCATTGAGCCACAATATGTCACCTCTAGTACAGGCGTGACGAGCCGGTATACAACAGCGGAAACGATCGATGTTTTGAATATGGCGATGAAAGGAAAATTAAATTCAATCATCGTAAGTGCCTTGCTGCAAGCAGGTGTCCAAGCTGTAGGTCTCTCCGGAATCGATGGACGTTTGATTGAAGCAAACAAGAAAAAAGCGATTAAATCATTGCAAGATGGCAAGATGAACATCATTCGCGATGATTTGACCGGAAAAATCAGTCGCATTAATGCGGAGCTGCTATTGCTGTTAATCCATGAACAGTATACGCCGGTCGTCTCGCCCCCAGCCTATGATCCTGAATACGGGATGGTCAATGTAGATGCAGATCGAACGGCAGCGATGATCGCCAATGCTGTCGGCGCGAATACATTGTTGCTAATGTCCAATATACCCGGCTTGCTCCGTGACCAAAACGATCAGCAAAGTCTTATTCCTACAATCGATAGCGCAGATTTGCCACATCAGATGGAATTTGCGAAAGGCAGAATGAAATTAAAATTAATCGCTGCTGGTGAAGCGTTCAGTAGCGGTTCCGTGCAACAAGTCATTATTGCAGATGGACGTAAACATAGACCGATCTACGAGGCATTAAGCGGAAAAGGCACGGTGATTAAGCGAACAACTAGAGAGGAGACTTTACTTCATGAATGATGATTACAATGTGGAATTGTTAAAACAAATGTTGGAAATCCCTTCTTTTTCCGGGCAGGAAGGTGCGCTCGCTTATTATCTGACAGAACATGCCCGCTCACTTGGATTCGAGACGAAAGTAGATGCCGCCGGTAATTTTATCGCTGAAAAAGGAAAAAAAGGTACGCCGCTAATTCTGCTGCTCGGACATATGGATACGGTAGCTCCTTATTTAAATGTACATGAATCCGATGGCGTGCTGCATGGCAGAGGAGCGGTTGATGCCAAAGGATCGTTAGCTACTTTTATAATGGCGGCAGCAGCGGCAACGACCGAAAGTCGAATCGTCGTCGTCGGAGCGGTAGAAGAAGAAGTAGCCAGCTCCAAAGGTGCTCGGTATGTTATTGAACAGTATCATCCTGATGTGGTAATGATCGGTGAACCGAGCGGATTTTCCAATATTGTGATCGGATACAAAGGCAAAATTACATTAAACTACCATGTCAAAAGTTTGCTTACTCATTCCGCGAATGAGGAGGACAAAGCAACGATGTTAGCGATTGATTTTTGGAATCGTCTAAATGAACATATCGCAGACAGCAGTGTGAGTTATTTTAATAAACCGACCGCTGCCGCCACGAGAATGGATGGCAATATGGAGGAGTTTGTCATGGATTTATCGCTGCGCATTCCGCCAGATTACGACATGGAGCAGCTTAAACAATTCATTCAAACGATTCAAGGTGATGCGATCATTCATTATTCCGAGCTTACGCCCGCTGTTTTAAAACCAAGAGATTCGTTGGCTGCCCGCGCTTTGCTATCCTCCATCCGTTCATTTGGGCTGACCCCGAAAGTAAAGGTGAAAACCGGAACATCAGATATGAATATCGTACATGAAAAATTGCCGCTCGTGCCGATGATTGCGTATGGACCGGGCGATTCGATTCTGGATCATGCACCTAATGAGTGCATTGTGATTGAGGAGTATAAAGCCGCTATTCAAATATTAACAACAGGCTTGGAAAATATAGACGCCGAGCTGCTTCAACATCAGGAAAACGTATTTTCTGCAGAAGATGAAGAAGAAATTACGCAGCGTTTACAGGCACTTGGATATATTGACTAATTCTAATTCATGGAGGTAACTATGGCCTATTCAAAAGTATTAGTGATTGGACTAGACTGTTTGGCTCCGCAACTTGCCTTTGATCAATATATCGATGATATGCCCAATTTGAAAAGGCTCAAAGAAAACGGATTGTGGGGAGAGCTTGAAAGCACCGACCCGCCGATTACGATTCCGGCATGGATGGTAATGTCGACGAGCAAAGACCCGGGTACGCTCGGAGCTTACGGTTTTCGCCATCGCAAAGACGCTTCATATGACAAAGGCTGGATTGCGAATGGCTTATCTTTTCAGGAAACGACCGTTTGGGACTATATGGCTGAACATGACAAAAAGGTATGTCTGATCGGGTTACCGCCATCGTACCCGGTCAAAAGTGTCAACGGCTGGCGAGTAGGCTGTTTTTTGACGCCAAATACGCAAAGTAAATTTACTTATCCGGAACAACTGGCACAAGAAATTTTGGAAGTTGCACCGGATTATTTATTTGATATTAATTTTCGTACCGATTCAAGAGACGCATTGTTGGAACAATTGTATGTGATGACGAGAGAACGGTTTAAAGTGCTGCGCCATATGTTGCAAACGAAACCGTGGGAATTGTTTTGGTTTGTAGAAATTGGGACCGATCGTATTCATCATGCGTTTTGGAAATATATTGACCCTGAGCATCCTTTTTATGAACAAGGCAATCGATATGAGCATGTGATCCGTGAATATTATCAATATATCGATCAAGAAATAGGCACGTTGCTTGAACTTATTACCGATGATACGGCGGTGATGGTTGTGTCTGATCATGGTGCCAAAGGGATGAAAGGCGCATTTTGCATCAATCAATGGCTCTGTGATCAAGGTTATCTCGTGCTGAATGAGCAGCCCCAACAAGGCACATCGATTGAAAAATGCGATGTCGATTGGACAAAAACGGTCGCCTGGGCATGGGGGGGATATTATGCCCGCATTTTTATCAATGTTGAAGGCAGAGAGGCACAAGGGAGCGTTAAAGCAGACGAATATGAAAGTGTAATTACCAAATTGACGGAACACATCCAGGGGATTACAGACCATAAGGGGCGACAGATGAACAATAAAGTGTTCCGCCCACAAGATTTGTATCGCGAGAGCAGTGGAGACCCGCCTGATCTGATGGTTTACTTTGATGATCTGTCTTGGCGTTCAGCAGGTACATTAGGGTGGGATGATCTGTATTTGTTTGAAAATGATCTAGGTCCGGATGATGCTGTCCATGCCAAAGAAGGATGTTTTGTATTGTATCGACCGGATACACCGATCAACAATCAAAAGCTCGAAGGAAAGACGATCTATGATATTGCGCCTACACTGCTAGATTTATTTGAAATCGAACCAGCACATAATATGGAGGGGATTAGCATTGTCCAAAAATAATATTGTTTTATGGTTTACTGGTTTGTCCGGATCAGGAAAAACGACGATTTCCAACATTTTGAGTGCACGCTTGAAAGAGCTAGCTGTTGCTACAGAGACGCTGGATGGAGATGTGGTCAGACAAGAGCTATCTCCTGATCTAGGCTTTAGTGAGGCAGATCGAGAGCAGCACAATATGAGAATTATATATGTATCCAAATTACTGTCCCAAAATGGCATTGTGACGATCGTGCCGGTCATCGCACCGTTCAAAAGAGTACGAGACCATGCCCGCCAACATATCGAGAACTTTGTGGAAATTTACGTGAATACACCGATTGATGAATGCATCAAACGCGACCCGAAAGGATTGTATGAAAAAGCATTAAAAGGAGAGATCAAACAATTTACCGGGCTAAGTTCTCCCTACGAAGTTCCAGAAAATCCTCATTTAATCATTGAAACGATCAATCAAACGCCGGAACAATGCTGTGACCAGATTTTGACCTATTTAAAGGAACATAAATATATCGCCACTGCCGTCAGCCAAACGAATTAAAGGAGGATTATGATGAACAATAAAGTTGTCGTTATCGGCTTGGACAGTATTAATCCACTTACACAGACGTTTATTGCTGAGGGCAACATGCCTAATTTGCAAAAATTAATGAACAACGGCTTTCATTCGGAAATGATCGCTACGATGCCACCGACTACCCCTGTAGCTTGGACGACGATCGCTACCGGGGCGCATCCGAGCAGTCATGGTGTAGAAGGATTTTCGATGCATCAACCAGGCGGTTATTTGGATCAAAAAGTACACACAACGAACAGTACCGGCATTAAAGCGGAAACGATCTGGCAAGCGGCGGAAAGAAACAATAAAAAAAGCATATTGCTCAAATATCCGATGTCTTGGCCGCCGCTGGGAGGAGAGCAAGTTATCCAAGTAGATGGTGCAGGCGGCTGGGGTGGATTGAAATGTGTATGGGATTTGGCTCATTCTGCCTGCTGGGATTCCGCTGTTCAACAAAGTACGGCGCAGGGCGATCATGGCGACTGGATGACTCGTGATGCAGACAATCTTAATGAAGAATCCAAATTGCCGCTACCGTTAACTAAAGTAGTTCATGATGATAAACATAGTGCTGAACATTTCATCCTATGGGAGTCGGTCATCCATTTGCAGCTCAAAAAAGCGATGCAAGCGATCCCGATTTATATCGCTCTGTTAAGCAATAATACGGTAGCCTTCTCTTTGCACAAAGCGGATGAATATGATGCACAGGTAGGCTTACATGGATGGAGCGAGTGGATACACTTACAGGTGGATACGTCTGATAAAGGCAGACGAAATGGAAGTGTCCGCTTTAAAGTAATGGAGCTGGATGTGCAAAGTGGACGATTGCGGTTGTACCAATCGCAAATTCATGACAATGCCGGTTACAGCGCTCCTGCCTATATTGCGGATGAGTTATATGCCGCTGCTGGGCCGTTTGTGGAATGGACGGAATCGTATGATTTGTTGCAGGGCTGGATTGACGATGCGACGCAACTGGAAATTTATCAACAACATGTGGATTGGATGATCAAAGCAACCCGTCATCTGTTACACAACCATTCATACGATTTGTTTATGACCCAGCTTCATTTTTTGGATATGGCTTATCATATTTATTGGGGCGCGATCGATCCGGCACATCCTCAATACGATACCGAACAGGCTGCGCATTACAAACAGGTGCTCGCTGCCGCTCATACGATTGCTGATCAGTATGTGGGTGAAGTGCTGGCAATGCTGGATGAACATACAACGGTATTTATTTTGGGCGATCATGGGCAGGATGTATATCATACGAATTTCCTTGCCAATAATTATTTGTTAAAACATAATTTACTTCATATTAAAAAAGACCCAAAAAATGGACGAATTAAAATAGATTGGAATAAAACAAAGGTATATGCGAATGGGTATCGAATTTATATTAATCTGAAAGGTCGGCAACCTGACGGAATTGTTGAACCAACAGAATATGATGAGCTGGTCAATCGTTTGATTACCGATTTCAAAAAATTGTATGACGTCGACAGAGGATTGTCGCCAATCAGTATGGTGATGAACAGAAAGGAGGCGGAAACATTCGGGCTTTACGGCGATACAATGGGGGACATTATTATTGCGATGGCTTCCGGTTATCAAACAAGAAGTACGATCGACATTCCAACGAATGGCTGGATTAACGGAAAAGTTAGGCTAAATAAAGTTGCCATGTATAAACAAACTGAATTGTTTGCTGAATTTACCGGAGAACACGACACCTCTTTTCCGTTGAATAAAAATATAAGAACATTATTTTTTGCACACGGAAAAGGCATTCACCCGATGGAAAGGATTATTCCGTTAAATATGGTGAATGTTGCGCCTACGATTGCCGAGCTGTTAAATATTAAACCTCCAGCTAACTGCGAAGGTCATTCTTTTCTAGGAGAGCTTAAATCGAATTCGAAATTAGGCGTTGAGCATGTAGAATTTTATATATAGATCATATGTTGAAGGAGGTTAGTAATGAGCGGAAGAATGGCAAAAACAAAAGGTCTCTGGACAAATATTGATTTTCTCAAATTTTGGTTTGGTGAAACGTTAGCGATGTTTGGTTCAAGAGTAACCGGCTTGGCTCTGCCATTAGTAGCTGCACTCACATTGAACTCTACTCCTTGGGAAATGGGCGTGCTGAATGCTTTGCAATTTTCTCCGTATCTGCTTGTCGGCTTATTTGCAGGTGTGTATATCGATCGCTTACGCCGAAAACCGATTATGCTTGCAGCGAATATAGGCAGAGCTGTATTGCTACTTGTTATTCCATTCGGGTATATCTTTCATTTTTTGGAAATGTACCATCTATATGTGATCGGTTTTTTGGTAGGGACATTAACGTTGTTATTTGACCTTTCGTATCAGTCCTATTTGCCGTCTTTGGTCGGCAAAGAGCATCTGACAGAAGGAAACAGCAAATTGGAAGTGAGCCGGTCGCTAGCGGATGTTAGTGGCCCAGGCATATCGGGCGGATTGATTGCGTTAATGTCTGCGCCGATTGTATTAATTTTGCACAGTTTCACACTGCTGTGCTCGGCGTTCTCGCTTTTGTTAATCAAAAAGGACGAGCCTAGCCAAGCAAAAGTGGTAGCACATAAGCCTATTTTCCAAGAAATCGGTAAGGGAATGCGGTTCGTGTTTGGTAACAAATACTTAAGGGCGATTGCCGGAGAAGCTTCTACGTACAATATGTTTAGTCAAGTGATGGCGGCGGTTTCTATTATTTATATTACAAAACAATTGCAGATCACGCCTGCATTGTTAGGAATTATTCTCTCTACAGCAAGTATCGGCTCGATTATCGGTTCGTTGATTGCCAAACGCTTAGGCGATAAATACAGTCTGGGTAGTATTATTATCGTGACGATGATGCTCGGCTGTGGTGCTCCGCTACTTGTGCCATTAGCGAGTGGACCATTGCATGTGACAGTGCCGATTTTAATCATTTCGTACTTTTTTGGCAGTATGGGCGTCGTTATCTCTAATATTTATGTCGTTAGTATTCGGCAAACGATCACTCCTGACGATATGCTAGGCAAAATGAATGCCAGCTATCGATTTGTCGTGACAGGCGTTACACCGATCGGTGCCCTGTTAGGTGGAGCGCTTGGCAATCTGGTCGGTTTGCGCATGACTTTGTTGATCGGCGCGTTAGGTACGTTAACAGCGTTAATATGGGTGCTGTGCTCACCATTGGTTTCTTTGAAAAAAATGCCTGAAGAAACCGACGCAAATCTTCCGCTGAATCCGAACGCGAAAAAAGCAATGGTGGAATAAAATCGTTGCAGACAGGCGAACAATGATGGCAGCTCGTGACTGCGCCGCCCAAAGATTATGCACTATCTGTATAAACATTTGGTGTAAATATCATGGATCAATTGCGGCGGGTCTTCGATCTGTGCTATAAAGGATGTAGCTTCCATTAGGGGCTAACTGTGTCCGTACATTCGGTTATGACTCTATCGGGTCATACGGTTGAATAGAGCACACCGCTCCGAGCAGGAGGCGGTGCCATCACTATGAAAAAAGGAGCTGTCATCTACATATGTCGACTGAGATGAACACGCATGAAATTATTAACCTGATCAAAACGAGCAAAAAGAAAACGCCGGTTAAAGTACACTTGAAAGGCGATCTGGACGGTCTGACATTTCCGGAAGATGTAAAAACATTCATCAACGGCAACATAGGCGTAATTTTTGGCGATTGGGCAGACATTCAAGCCGTACTGGCTGAAAACAGTGCCAAAATCGAAGACCATGTGGTCGAAAGCGACCGTCGCAACTCTGCGATTCCGCTGCTGGACATGAAAAACATTAACGCACGTATCGAGCCAGGCGCATTTATCCGTGAGATGGTATCGATCGGTGATAACGCGGTCATTATGATGGGCGCGGTAATTAACATCGGCGTCGTCATCGGTGCAGGTACGATGATCGATATGGGCGCTGTACTGGGCGGTCGTGTACAAGTCGGTAAAATGTGTCATATCGGCGCTGGTTCCGTACTGGCAGGCGTAATCGAGCCACCAAGCGCGCAACCTGTTGTCGTTGAAGATGATGTACTGATCGGTGCTAATGTTGTTGTGCTTGAAGGCGTACGCATCGGTGAAGGTGCGGTCGTTGCCGCAGGCGCAGTCGTCACACAAGATGTGCCTCCATTTTCCGTGGTGGCGGGTACACCGGCACGTGTAATCAAACAAGTGGACGATAAAACAAAGTCCAAAACTGAAATTTTGCAAGACCTGCGTACACTGTAAGCAAAATTATACTTTGTTCCATACAGAAGGCTGTCATAGTGAAACTGTGACAGCCTTCTTATACTCTAAATGAAGCATTCGGGTAGGGGAGGAGTACATGTGATGACTAACGTTAATCTGATCGACATTCGTCGTGATTTGCACCGGATTCCGGAAGCGGGATTTCAGGAATTTAAAACACAGCGTTATTTGCTAGACTATATTGCGAGCTTGCCACAACAGCACATCGAAATACGGACGTGGAAAACGGGCATTGTTGTCTATGTGCATGGTACCGCACCGACGCGTCGTTTTGGTTACCGTGCCGATATGGATGGGCTGCCGATTGTGGAAGAAACGGGTTATGATTTTAAAAGTCAACATCCCGGTTATATGCACGCCTGCGGACATGATCTGCATATGACGATCGGTCTCGGTGTGCTGACAGCGCTCGTGCAGCAGCGGATGGCGGACGATCTGGTCGTTATTTTCCAACCTGCCGAGGAAGGGCCTGGTGGGGCGCAGCCGATGCTGGCAAGTGAGGAGCTGGCAGATTGGATGCCGGAGCAGATGATCGGTTTGCATGTGGCACCAGAGTATCCGGTCGGTACGATTGCGCTTAGACAGGGCATTTTGTTTGCGAACACGTCGGAGCTGTTTATCGATTTGATCGGCACGGGTGGGCATGCGGCGTATCCGCATCGTGCCAACGATATGGTCGTAGCCGGTTGCCAATTGGTCGGTCAATTGCAAAGTATCGTAGCACGCAATGTGAATCCGCTCGATTCCGCAGTCATTACGATCGGCAAAATCGAAGGTGGCACCAAGCAAAATATTATCGCTGAGCGTGCCCGTCTGGAAGGCACGATTCGCACATTGTCCGCTGACACGATGGTGCTGATCAAGTCGCGTATTGAGGCGCTCGTGAAAGGGATCGAAGCTGGATTCGACTGCCGCGCCGAGATCGATTGGGGCGCCAATTATATGCAGGTGTACAATGAACACCAGCTCACCGCCGAATTTATGCAATGGTTGGCTGGGCGTGATGATGTGACGTTGTGTGAATGTACGGAAGCGATGACCGGCGAGGATTTCGGTTATTTTCTAGAACGTATTCCGGGCTTTATGTTCTGGCTCGGTGTGGATACACCGTATGGATTGCATCATGCCAAATTGGAACCAAGCGAAGATGCGATTGGGATTGCGGTGCGGACGGTGACGGACTATTTACGCTGGAAAAGCAGAGCGTGAAGTCGTACGTGTTACAGTAATAGGGACGGATTCAGATGAAGCGGTTCGTTTATTCCTGCCAGCGAAACGGTCATTTATGCGTGTACTTTTCGGATGAAAGCAAGCGCTATTTTGTTAGGGGGTGTACGCAAACTCGTAGGCTAATGCTAGCCTATATCATTTGGCTCATCTGTCTAGCAAACGGATGAGCGTGCATCTTCATGCTCATTCATATTCATAAAGCACGCTGTATGTTCATGTAACAGCGTGCTTTTTTGCGTTAATCAGGCAACGAAATGAATAGACAAAGGATCGCAAAAAAGCTTTGACTTGCCGTAGAACGGGGCTTAAAATACTCATTTGGCGGGTAAGGATGGAAATGGGACTATGTTGCCGGTTTTAGTGCTAATTCCGCCGCTTTTTGGCGTTTATCAGTGTTTTTTCGTACTTTACAGCCGCTTCATTTCCCGATGATATAGTGCGGTCATAATAGATCAGATGTTGTATATATTTTGCATATCATCAATGGAATGCACTGTAGGCAGTAAACGATGACTATAATGAGGCTGCATGTACAGTATAGTTTGACGACAATAAATGGTGTCGAACGTTCTATAACGCAGTTTGAAGGCACGTAAAGGTATGACTCAATAAAGTATAGATGATGATTAAAGTACAAACAGCTATAGATGCTGAGCGCACTCCCATAGTGGGAAGGTAAATATAGAAAGGGTATAAGCGAATGAAAAAACGTATTTACGATTTGGTATTGCTGACAGTAGGCGCGTTTCTGTTTGCGCTGGCGGTCAATTTGTTTATTCTTCCGAACAATCTCGGTGAAGGCGGGGTAACCGGGGTGACGATTATTTTGTATTATTTGTTCCAATGGTCGCCCGGTTTGGTCAACTTGATCATTAACTCGTTTTTGATTTTGGTCGGGTATAAGTTTTTGGATAAGACGAGCATATTGTATACGATTATTGCGGTTGCGCTCAACTCGCTGTTTTTACATTTGACGGAAAGCTGGCGTATCAATTCACACGAGATTGTCGTCAATGCGGTATTCGCTGGCGTGCTTGTCGGTGTCGGGCTAGGGTTGATCATCCGTGCAGGTGGTACGACGGCAGGAACGGCGATTTTGGCGCGGATTACGCATAAATATTTGGATTGGAATATCAGCTATGGACTGCTGTTTTTCGATCTGATCGTCGCCTTTTCATCGCTGTTTATTATCGGGCCGGAACGTTTGATGTTGACGATTATTGCGCTGTATATCGGCACAAAAGTGATGGATTTTATTATCGAAGGTTTGAATCCGAAAAAGGCGGTCATGATTATTTCCGCCCATCAGGATGCGATCGCTGAAAAAGTGATTACGATTATGGATCGCGGTGTAACGGTATTGTCCGGACATGGATACTACACGAAAACACCAAAAGAAGTGCTATATATCGTCATTAGCAAACAGGAAGTATCGGTGCTGAAAAAGATCGTCCGCAAGGAAGACCCGAATGCGTTTATTACGATTCACGATGTGCGTGATGTGTTTGGGGAAGGGTTTTTGGAGCTGTCGAAGTGATGCATTAGCGTCTAAATACGCTTTGATAGCATGCTCGTCGTGTACTCATGATGGATAGACAGATGCCGATCTGATCATGCTTGTGCAAATTCAGTTTTGGCTGGATGGTGTAGCAGAAAACAGATAGTCAGTCTGAAACAGGGATGGAATCCATATCGTAAAGCCGGATCGCAAAGTTGGAGCGATCCGGCTTTTGATATATATGAAGTGTAGTTGTAGTGTAATCACGCTTTGTTTGTGATCAATTCCGGCGCTATAGCAAGCGATAGCCCGTTACTCGTTAATTTGGAAATGCTCGATTTCACGCTGTAAATCGTCTGCCAGCTTGGACAGCGACTGTGCGGATGAGCTGATTTCTTCCATTGAAGCGAGCTGTTGTTGTGCCGAGGCAGCGATATCGTGCATATTACCAGCATTTTTGTCGGCAATCTCGCTTACTTCGGTTACCGACCGTGCCACATCATCCGCATTGTGGCTCACATCGTTGATCAATGTATTCATTTCCTGCAAGCTGGACGAAATGGTGTGGGCGTTCGATTTGAGCTGCTGGAACTGCTGAGCGGATTGCTGTACACCACCTAGCCCTGCTTCCACGGACTGATGAATACGATCAAAGGTAGCGATCGATTCGTTAATTTCACGGATAATATCTTGCAACAGACCTTCGATATGACCGGCGGACTGGTGCGATTGCTCGGCTAGCTTTTTCACTTCACCAGCGACGACGCTAAAGCCTCTACCTGCTTCACCAGCACGCGCCGCTTCGATCGCCGCATTGAGCGATAGCAGATTCGTCTGCTCTGCGATCGTATTGATCGTTTTCAAAATCTCGCTAATTTGGGACGACTTGTGCGAAAGTCCATTAATAACGCTATATGCCTCATTAACCGCATGATCGATCTGTTCGATCTGGGCTACGGTACGGTGTACCAACTGATCGCCGCTATCCGCCATTCGGGTCGACGTTTGCGACAGATCAAGCAAGGAACCGGAGTGCTGCTGCACCTGATTCAGAAAGCTTGCGACTTCGCCCAATTGCTGGGCACTTTGGCTAATATGGCTGTTTTGGCGATCGCTGCCGCCGGAAAATTGTTCGATCGCTGCGGTAATCTGTTCGGTCGCTCGGCTCGTCTGCTCTGAGCTGGCGGTCAGTTGTTCTGAACTTGCCACCACATCACTTACCGTATCTTGAATCGAACCGACGAGCGAACCGAGCGAACGGTTCATATCGTTAAAGGCGACTGACAATTTGCCAAGCTCATCGCCGCTATTATCGTGTACCGCACGGGTCAGATCGCCCTGACTAATCGCATCGGCAACATCGACGATCCGGTTCATTCGTCTGCTGATAGAACGTGTGATCAACCATATGATCGTGCCGCCGACAATTAGAGCGACAATGAGCACAATTAATGTTTGATACAGTACCGGGCTAGATTTTTGTTCGATCTCACTCTGATTAAAGTTGCCGCCCACTTTCCAGCCGGTCAGCGGGCTGGTCGCGTAGCTAAGCTGCTTCGCTTTACCATCATACATATAGCTGAATTGCCCTTGTGCTTTATTTTCATTGATGATGCGTTTGGCAATATCATTCGTTTGTCCTGGCGGAATGGTCGGATGGGAAATAAATGCGCCGTCCGGTGCGATAATAAACGCATAGCCTTGCTCACCGATTTTGATGGTGGAGGCAATTTGCAGCAGGGAGGCGATGCTAATATCGAGACCGACGACACCGCTGTTATCACTCGTCTGCTTGGCTACGGTTACGGTCATCTTTTGCGTAGATGAAGACACATATGGAGGCGTGATGATCGCTTTGCCTGGGCTTGCTTCTGCCAACTTGTACCACGGACGTTTACGCGGATCATAACCAGCCCGAGTAGGGATATCGGATGATGTGTAAAATGCACCTTGATTCGTTCCAACATAAATCGCTTCCACATTCGTGCTGGCTTGATCATATGTACGCAAACGCTCCAGCAAATCGGCGCGGGTACTGTAAGTTTGTTGATTGATCGTTGATGCAAAATAATCGACAGCATCGATCATACGCTGCATATCATTATCTACTACAGCACTGAGCGTGTTGGAGCTAAGTGTGGCGCTCCCGATCAATTCGTTGCCAATAGCATGCCTTGCAATCATATACGATATCGTACTTGATACAACAAGCGCTGCAATCAGAATCGCGCAAAAGGAAAGCATTAGCTTTCTTCCAAGCGAAAGGGTAAACCATTTTGCTTTAAAATTCCTCATCTTAATCCTCCATTTTTCGCTATAGCTTAAATGTATACAAGTATTATCGGCAAGCCGTCCTAGCAATTTAGAGAGTAATCATGAAAAATATTGTATAAAGCGTTATCATTCTGAATATTTTCAGAAAAAAATAAAAAATGTACATAAGCATCCATGAGCACACACGATCATACATGAGCATGTATAAGCAAGGTAATGAAACGGTTTAATAGATGCGCACATCGTTGATCCATGTCCGCGTGTTCATTTCCTGCATGCTGAACGAAATGATGACAAGTGTTCGGCTTGAGCTGTTGGAACTGAGCTGCCGATTGCTGTATGTAGGCGGCTCAAACTTTGCCTTACCGATTGATGAATCCGGTCATCAGTTAAAATGGCTGTTCGATTGTGTACACCTATTATCGGTAAACGTTTTGATCAAATTAGAGCACAAGCATGATAAATTAGTTAAATAAAACTTTATTTATTTAAATTATGTTTAGAATATGTTTAGAAAGTGAACAGCAACATTCATAGCACCACGATACAGACGGCATTATGCTGTTTCGTAATAGAGTACATAAACAAATAAAAAAGGTTATCGTGCATCATATCGTTCAGCACGATAGCCTTCTACAAGCGATAGCCGTCTGTACAATTTAGCGAGTAAGATGCCCGACAAATTGCTCCAACCGATCCAAAGACTTCTCCAATACCGGCATCGCATAAGCATACGAAAGACGAATATACCCTTCACCATATACGGAAAAAGCATCGCCGGGCACGACAGCAACACGCGCTTCTTCCAGCAATCGCAGGGCAAATTCCATCGATGGTATATACAGATGCGCGATCGATGGGAACAGATAAAAGGCACCTTCCGGTTTTTCCAATTCCAGCCCCATCGCCAGCAGACGATCGTATACATAATCCCGCCGCTCACGGTAGGCATCACGCATCGGCAACGCGTCATCGATGCCGTTCGTCAACGCTTCCACCGCTGCAAATTGGCTGATCGAGCTAGCACACGATACATTGTACTGATGCACTTTGAGCATATGAGCGGTTAGCCATGCCGGAGCAAATGTAAAGCCGATGCGCCAGCCGGTCATGGAATGGGATTTGGACAATCCGTTAATGACGATCGTTTTGTCGCGCATGCCTGGCAGCAGCGAAATGGAACGATGCGGTTCATCATAGATGAGCTCGCTATAAATTTCGTCAGAGATGATGAACAGCTCGCGTTCACGCAGCAAGTTGGCGAGCCCTGCCAGTTCCTGCTCACCGAGTACACGTCCGGTCGGATTGGACGGATAGCCAATCGCTACCGCCTTTGTACGCGGTGATAGATGCGGTTCCAGCAGCTCGGCAGTTAGCTTAAAGCCGGTGCTACGTGTATCGACATATACCGGAATGCCGCCAGCGAGTCGAATGAGCGGCTCATAACCCGGATAGATCGGTCCTGGCAAAATCACTTCATCACCCGGCGACAAAATCGTGCGCAATGCCACATCAAGCGCCTGGCTTGCTCCAACCGTCACAATCACCTCGGTGTCCATATCGTACATTTGTCCATACCGATTCCGTACAAACTCGGCGGCGGCACGGCGCAGTGCTGGAATGCCCGCGTTAGGTGTGTACACCGTTTTGCCTTGCTGCATCGCTTGTTCGGCTGCTGCAATAATATGCGCTGGTGTCGGGAAATCGGGCTGACCGAGCGTAAGTGCTAACGCATCCGGATAACGCGCCGCTGCGGTCGCGATTTTGCGAATACCGCTAATTTGAATTTGATGCAATGGGGAGTGAATTAAATGTTCCATGAACAGTGCTCCTTTATCTTTAAAATAGAGGCGATTGACGGTGAATAGATACTATCTATATGAATGTGATCCGGTTGCTAGTATACAAAACGGATAATGATGTTAACCGTTCTGTACAATGATCTATACAAGCAATCGATCAAGTGGGAGCAGATTGGCATTTTGCTGCTCGGTAGTACAACCGTTAGCTGGATCGCTTGCGCAGCGAAAATAAGCCTACTCTGCAACGGTTGACCGCGCCATAATCTGCTTTTTATTATACATCGATTATGTTATACAACTGTAGCGTTGGCGCTTAGGAAATAGGATGTCCTTGCGATGCTCTAGACACTGGATAACGATGTCATCAAGCTGTATATTAGCCGCCTCCTATCCCAATCCGGTAAGTTGTATTGGTGAACTACGGATCGTATTGTGCTTACGTTACCATACCGACTCGCATTCGTCTTTGCATTGCCTGTATGGCAATTTGCACATGGCGACTTGCGGAAAGATTGTATATTTTACGAAAAATGCTGATAAACAGGGTGTTTTCTACAGATTTCAAACGTTATAATAGCACATGTACCTTTTGCGACAATCTCAATGAATGTCGGTAAGGAAAGGGAACGGGAAACGGTGCAGTGGAAAA
This sequence comes from Paenibacillus campi, assembly GCF_034659835.1. Taxonomy (NCBI): domain Bacteria; kingdom Bacillati; phylum Bacillota; class Bacilli; order Caryophanales; family Paenibacillaceae; genus Paenibacillus; species Paenibacillus campi. The sequence goes on along the minus strand of NZ_JAXSQZ010000006.1, from coordinate 63,088 downwards.
CGGGCATGATGCCGTATGTATTGATCCGGCTGCCACAAGGAGGCTGTTATGAGCGACAATTATATTATCCGGTTTGACGGAGTGAGCAAGCGTTATGATGATGGCACCCAGGTGTTGGAGCAGATCGAATTTGAGATTGAGCGCGGTAAATTTTACACGTTGCTCGGCCCATCGGGGTGTGGCAAAACGACTATTTTGCGCATGATCGCTGGCTTTACCGAGCCGAGCGGTGGCGATATTCATTTTGACGGCAAAGTCATTAACAAGGTGCCTGCCAACAAACGGCAGGTAAACACAGTATTTCAAGATTACGCGCTGTTCCCGCATTTGAATGTGTTTGAAAATGTAGCGTTTGGACTGCGTGTCAAAAAGATGAAAAAAGACGCGATCGAGACAAAAGTGCAGGAAGCGCTCAAATTCGTCAATTTGGAAGGCTATGGCAAACGGGCGATCGCGGAAATGTCTGGCGGTCAGCGTCAACGGGTGGCGATTGCACGTGCGCTCGTTAATGAACCGCAAGTGCTGCTGCTCGATGAGCCGCTGTCTGCGCTTGATCTGAAGCTGCGGACGGAGATGCAGTATGAGCTACGTGAAATTCAGCAGCGTTTGGGCATTACGTTTATTTTTGTCACGCATGACCAGGAGGAAGCGCTGGCGATGTCGGACTATATTTTTGTAATGAACAAAGGCAAAATCGAGCAGAGCGGCACGCCGAACGACATTTATGATGAGCCGATTAACCGCTTTGTGGCGGACTTTATCGGGGAATCGAATATCGTGCCGGCGCGTATGATCGAGGATTATTTGGTGGAATTTAACGGCAAGCCGTTTGAATGCGTCGATGCCGGTCTGCGTCCGAATGAAAATGTGGAGATCGTAATTCGTCCGGAAGATTTGGAGCTGACGACCGAGGAAAAAGGTAAGCTGCAAGTGCGTGTCGATACGCAATTGTTCCGTGGTGTACATTATGAGATTAGCTGTTATGACGATTCTGGGCAGGAATGGCTTGTGCATTCGACCCGCAAAGCGGAGCCGGGCAGTCGGATCGGGCTGGACTTTGAGCCGGAAGCGATTCATGTGATGCGGTTCGGTGAAAGCGAGGAAGATTTCGACCGTCGTCTGGAGGGCTACGGGGAAGGCGGCGACCATGCAAGCTAATACGCGCGCGATTTATATGCTGCCGTACTACGTCTGGATCGTGCTGTTCGTAGTAGCCCCTGTCGTGCTGGTCGGGTATTATTCCTTTTTTAATGTGGACGGGCAATTTACGCTGCAAAATTATCGGACGTTTTTTACACCGGTTTATTTGCAAATGACGCTCAGCTCGTTTTGGTATGCTTTTCTAGTGACGCTGTTTTCGGTGTTGATCGCGTATCCGGCGGCGTACTTGTTAACGCGTACGAAGCATCGGCAGCTATGGATTTTGCTAATCATTTTGCCGACTTGGATCAATTTGCTGCTGAAGACGTATGCGTTTATCGGTATTTTTGGTGCGTATGGGCCGATTAATGCGTTTTTGGAAGTGATCGGGATCGGGCAGCAGCAATTGCTGTTTAATGCGTTTAGCTTTGTGTTTGTATCGGTATATATTTTTGTGCCGTTTATGATTTTGCCGATCTACAATGCGCTGGAAGAAATGAATCCATCGCTCGTATCGGCGGCGCGCGATTTGGGCGCTTCCGGCTGGACGACGTTTCAACGCGTCATTTTCCCGCTGACGATTTCCGGGGTTAAATCAGGCTGTATGGCGGTGTTTATTCCGTCGCTGTCGCTGTTTATGATTACACGCCTGATCGCCGGGAATAAGGTGATTACGCTCGGGACGGCGATTGAGCAACATTTTCTCGTCACACAGGACTGGGGGATGGGTTCAACGGTGGCGGTCGTGCTGATCATTGCGATGGCGGCGCTGATGCTGCTGAGCGGCGGCTTCGGACAGGAGGTGCGTGATGGCAAATAAAAACGGCTGGGGCAATCTGTATTTGGTGCTTGTGTTTGCGGTGCTGTATGCGCCGATTTTGTATTTGATGTATTATTCGTTCAACAGTGCGAACAATATGCACCAATTTGAAGCATTTACGTGGAAATGGTATGGCGACGTGTTTCAGGATACGCGCCTGATTATTATTTTGATTAATACGCTTGTGATTGCGTTGTTGTCGTCGGCGTTGGCGACGATTATCGGTATAATCGGGGCGCTGGCGATCGATCGCATTCGGCGTCGCCGCTTGAAAGATGCGATGTTGTCGCTGAACAATGTGCTGATCGTCAGCCCGGATGTCATTATCGGCGCGTCGTTTCTCATTTTATTTACGATTGTGGGCATTAAGCTTGGTTTTGCGTCGGTGTTGATCTCGCATATTGCGTTTAGCATTCCGATTACGGTGCTGATGATTTTACCGCGTTTGCAGGAGATGAGCCCGACGCTGATCGATGCGGCGCGCGATCTGGGGGCAAGTCGGCGTGATGTGCTGAGCAAGGTCATTTTGCCGTTTATTAAGCCGGGTATTTTTGCCGGATTTTTTATGGCATTTACGTATTCGCTCGATGATTTTGCGGTGACGTTTTTTGTGACCGGGAACGGATATTCGACGCTGTCGGTGGAGATTTATTCCCGCGCCCGGCAAGGGGTATCGCTGTCGATCAATGCGTTATCGACACTCATTTTCCTGTTCACGACCGCACTCGTCGTCGGCTATTATATGATCACGCGCCGTACACAAGGGCGTAGTCGCCAACACGAGCCAGCTGCCGAAATGGGGGTGCCGAGATAAGATGAAAGCGATTAGTCGTACGTTTATCGTCATTATCGCGGTCGCGCTGCTACTGATGTTCGTAGCGAACCGCTTGAATGTGAGTCAGGGCTATGCGGGCGGCAATACGCTCACCATTTACAACTGGGGCGATTATATCGATCCGGAGCTGCTGACCAAGTTTCAAAAGGAAACGGGCATTACGGTCATTTACCAAACATTTGATTCCAATGAGGCGATGCTGACTAAAATTGAGCAGGGCGGCACGACTTTTGATGTGGCGATTCCGTCGGATTATGCCATTTCCAAAATGCGCGAGGAACATCTGTTAATCCCGCTCGATCATAGCAAATTGCCGAATTTGAAAAATATCGATCCATCGTTTCTTAATCTGCCATTCGATCCGGGCAATCAATATTCAGCGCCTTATTTTTGGGGCACACTCGGGATCGTCTACAATCCGAAGCTGACGAATTTGAAGTTTCATAGTTGGGATGATTTGTGGAATCCGTCGCTGCGCAACAATGTGCTGCTGACGGACGGTGCGCGTGAAGTAATCGGGATGGCGCTGAGCAGTCTCGGCTATTCGCTTAACGATACAAACGAGCAGCATTTGCAACAGGCGCTAGCCAAGCTAAAGCAGCTCACTCCAAACGTAAAAGCGATCGTTGGCGATGAGATCAAAATGCTGCTCGCCAACAATGAAGCGGCTGCCGGACTCGTCTTTTCCGGGGATGCATCCGAAATTATGAGCCAAAATCCGGAGCTGAATTATGTCGTGCCCGATCAAGGTTCCAATCTATGGTTTGACAATATGGTCATTCCGAAAACGGCGGCAAATGTGGACGGTGCGCTCAAGTTCATTAACTTTATGATGAACCCGGAAGTAGCGGCGCAAAATGCCGAGTATGTCGGCTATGCGACACCGAACGAAGCGGCACTAAAGCTGCTGCCCAAAGACATTTCCGGTGACGAGCGCTTTTATCCGCCACAGCAAGTGTTAAAGCGGCTTGAAGTGTTTAACAATTTGGGTAAAAAGATGCTTGTTCATTATAATGAGCTGTTTTTGCAGTTTAAGATGAATCGGTAGTGAGGGAGCATCGGTTGTTATTCAGTTTGTTGTATTTAACAGGTAGTAATGCTATGTATGAAACAAGAGAGCCATGAATGAAGTGCGATTAGAATGAGAAAGGAGCATCGATTATAAATCTGATGCTTCTTTTTTGTTTTAAGGATTATATTGATAAAAAAGATGTATGGAAATGAAATATCGTTAGTGAAATAGGATACTGACAGTTATATTACTATTTTAGTCTATTTTTAAATATAAAAAAGCATCCTTGAGGATGCTTAAAAGCAATTGATATTAGAGTTGCAATCCTAATTCTACATGATAATTTTGAAGTGTAGAATAACGGTACTCTCTTAAAATATTTTCATCATTCTTGTGCACTGCATGGATATACTTGTCTATAAAGGCTTCAAATTCATTAATTATTTTATGCTCAGATTTAGCAATTTTTAAATAGTCATTTTTTTCTGCCAACAGAAAGTCTCTTGTCGCTATAAAACGGTCTTCTGAAATAATTAAAGCTTTTGTATAATCTAGTCCATGGCGTACTCGTGTTCCTTCTGGGGCATGAATTTTGGTAGTGAAATTGTGCTTATGTCTAATATTCATTTTAGAACGCAATGGAATTGCAAAACGATATCCTTTTGTAGCAACTAAAAGAATACCGTAACCGCGACCTTTATCTTGACCATATTTAAACAATGTTTCGGATAAATGAATATTTTCTTGATAGAACTCTGGAGTTAATTGGTGAAATACGATTTTACGTTCATCAGTCACAAAAATAGCTCCCAGCAAATTAAATTTAAAAAAGAAAGACTCTATTAGTAGAGTCTTTCTTTTTTAAATTTAGATATATCTCATACATGGGCTTTATTTGTTTAACGTGGGGATACCCTTCCACCACTTCATACATGGGCTTTATTTGTTTAACGTGGGGATACCCTTCCACCACTTCCATACTATTACTATACATTGTTAGAGCAACGTAATCAAGATAATATACAATAATACATCAAATTTTCTGGTATGATTCCTCTTGTAACAAATAATAAATAAATTTTCACGATCATTTATCATTAATATGAAAAAATATATTTAAAAACTGCATAATGAGTAAAATGGATTTTCAAAAAAAGTGATCGAATTCGTTTTTTATTGAAGAAAGATGATAATTTAAACGTTGAATCTATTTGTGTGTTATCTGCTGAAAAATTATTTGGCAGGTTTGATTATTTTGAATAAGATAATGAATTTGGTTTATATTTACATTTTTTTGTAAAGAACATAGTGAACAAATTTTGACTAAATAACATATCAGAAAAATAAAGCAGTGAAGCAAAAAAGAGAGATTCAAATTCAACAGCAATCACCAACCGAAGAATGAGTATATGGCTAAAAGACTGCTGATCTGCACTATTGGTGCGGCAGCAGTTTTTTGTTGTCCAACGGTAGCGGCATCGACTCCACAATATATTCCACCATAAATAATGAAAATACCACATTTCAAAATGCCGCATGGAGTGATAACATATGGACAATGTGTAGTATAGCTAGGCGGCACAATGAATGGAGTCTGTACGGATGACGAATCAATACACGGATGAGTAAACCGGCGGACAGCGGTGTGCAATTTGTAAAATAGTTAACGTTAACAAAATGAGAGCGGTTGCTATGGATCGGAACATAGTCACGTTCCACTTGTTCGTTAAACTCATCGTACTCATATAAAGGAGGCTATAACATGAAATATCGCAAGCTGGGCAAGACGGGGTTGGATGTGCCGGTATTAAGCTTTGGCGCGTCGTCGCTAGGCGGCGTGTTCCGCAATACGGATGATGGAGAAAGTATACGTACGGTGCATACGGCGATTGATGCGGGGATGAACTATATCGATGTGTCACCGTATTATGGGCTAACCCGTGCGGAGACGGTGCTTGGCAAGGCGCTGCAATCCGTGCCGCGCGACCGATATTTGCTGTCCAGCAAGGCAGGGCGGTATGGGGAGCATGAGTTTGATTTTTCGAGTGAGCGTATTTTGCGCAGTGTGGATGAAAGTTTAGCGCGGCTGGGCACCGACTATTTGGATATACTGTTTTTGCATGATGTGGAGTTTGGTGATCCACTACAAATTGTGGAGGAGTCTGTGCCTGCACTGGAATTGCTCAAGCAGCAAGGCAAAATTCGTTATGGTGGCATTAGCGGCTTGCCGCTCTCGATGTTCGAATTGCTGTTGCCACAGATCGAAACGGATGCGATTTTGTCGTATTGTCATTATGCGTTGAACGATACGTCGCTGCTTGCCTTGCTACCGCTACTGGAAAGCCGACAGATCGGTTTAGTGAGCGCGTCGCCGCTGGCGATGGGTCTGCTAAGCACGCGTCCGGTCGCTGACTGGCATCCGGCAGATGAGAAGCTGCGCCGTCAATGCCATGAAGCGGCGCTGTACTGTCAGCAGCAAGGTGTGGAGATTGCACAACTGGCGATGCAGTTTGCCACTGCGCATGAACAAATTCCGACAACGCTCGTTAGCACAGCGAATCCGGACAATATTATTCGCAATGTGAACTGGATTGAGGAGCCGATCGATCCGGAACTGCTGGAACAGGTGCTGCGTATGTTGGAGCCTGTGCATAATGAAACATGGGCGAGCGGGCTAGAGCTGTACAATCGTCCTGCTGTACAAGGAGGAGAAGCGTAATGAATGGAGTCATTTGCGAAGATGTACGCCAGCTCATCTGGACGACAGATTTGCCGGAGCCAGAGCTGCAACCGGGGCACGCGATCGTCTCGATTCGTCGGATCGGTATTTGTGGCACCGATTTGCATGCATATCAAGGACAGCAGCCTTTTTTTACGTATCCGCGCATTCTCGGGCATGAGCTGTCCGGCATGATCGAAGCGGTTGGGCACAATGAACAAGGGCTGAATGTAGGTGATATCGTTAGCATCGTGCCGTATATGCATTGTGGACGCTGCGCGGCATGCCGAGCGGGTAAAACGAATTGCTGTCGCGAGATGCAAGTGATCGGTGTGCATATCGATGGTGGGATGCGAGAGCGAATCGCTGTGCCGCTTTCGCATCTGATCCCGGCAGCCGATCTGACGCTTGATCAGGCGGCATTGCTGGAACCGCTGGCGATCGGTGCCCATGCGGTGCGCCGCTCCGCGCTAGTCGCTGGGCAAACGGTGCTCGTTATCGGTGCCGGCCCGATCGGACTCGGAGTGATGGCGCTCGCTCGCCATCAGGGGGCACGGGTGATTGCGCTGGATATGAATGCAGAACGACTGGAATTTTGCCGTAGCTGGGCTGGAGTGAGCGATACGATCATTGCCGGGGAGACAACGGAAGCACAGCTGCTGGAACTGCTGGATGGCGAGTTGCCGACGATCGTATTCGATGCCACCGGTAGCCGTAGTTCGATGACGAATGCTTTTCATCTAGTTGGACATGGTGGTACGCTTGTGTTTGTCGGTCTGTTTAAAGGCGAGATTACGTTTAATGATCCGCATTTTCATAGCCGTGAGCTGACGTTAATGGCGAGCCGCAATGCAACGCTGGACGATTTCCAAACGGTTCGGGTAGCGTTGGGTGCAGGCTTTGCCGATCTGGAACGTTATGTGACGCATCGCTGTACACTGGAACAACTGCCGGATCAACTGGAAGGCTGGACAAAGCCAGAAGCTGGCGTGATTAAAGCGCTTGTGCGTGTGGACTAAAGAGCACTTTACCCAATCAACCAGCAACAAGCCGATCAAATGCTGTATTGGAGCAGCGGAGTGGAGGAATTACGGATGAAGATACAGTTTCAAAAGCCCGCCACCTATTGGGTGCAAGCATTACCGGTAGGCAATGGTCGTCTAGGTGGGATGGTATTTGGCGGGATCGAAAAAGAACGGATCGCGCTTAATGAAGATACACTCTGGTCGGGTTATGCACGCGATTGGAACAATCCGGACGCACGGCAGGCGTTGCCGCAAGTGCGGGCATTGATCGCACAGCAGCGTTATGTGGAAGCCGATGCAATGACTAGACAACTGATGGGACCGTACACACAGTCGTATTTGCCATTTGGCGATCTGCTGCTGACGATGGAACATGGACAACTAGGCAAGCAATATGAGCGCCAGTTGGAGTTGGCGACCGGCATCGCTTCAGTAGCGTATACGATCGGGGATGTGCGTTTTGAACGGGAAGTGTTCGTGTCGCACCCGGATGATGTGCTTGTCGTACGGTTGACGGCGAGCGTGCCGGGACAGATTAGCTTCCGCGCTAGCCTGAATAGTCCGCTCCGTCATACAACCGCTGTAGACGGCGCGGATTGGTTATTGTTTGGCAGAGCGCCTGCGCATGTGGAACCGAGTTATCGTGATGCAGCACAGCCCGTGCAATACGATGATCATGCGCCTGTGCTGAATTTTGGCGGGCGAATTTCGACTCATGTGCACGGTGGTCAGCTAACGACCGATTCAGCCGGCATCGCTGTGCGGGATGCGGATGCGGTGACATTGTATGTTGGCGCGGCGACCAGCTTTGATCCGGTGACAGGGCAGCATGATCCGGCGCGTAATCCGGCGGTAATCACGGCGGAACGTACGCGGCTTGCCGAGCGCTATACTATCGATGAATTAAAACAGCGCCATATTGCCGATCATCGGGAGCTGTATGACCGTGTTGATTTACAGCTCGGTGCATCGGTTGCGGATGAAAACATGCCAACCGATGAGCGGATTGCGACTTATGGAGCGAATGATCCGGGGCTGGTGGAGCTGTTGTTCCATTACGGGCGTTATTTGCTGCTCGGCAGCTCGCGTCCGGGCACACAGCCTGCTAATTTACAAGGCATCTGGAATGAAGATACACGTGCACCGTGGAGCAGCAATTACACATTAAACATTAACGCTGAAATGAATTATTGGCCTGCTGAAGTGTGTAATTTGCCAGAGCTGCATAAGCCATTGCTGCATTTTATCGGACGACTTGCCGACAATGGTCGCCAAACGGCAGCGGTAAACTATGGCGCACGCGGCTGGGTGGCGCATCATAATGCCGATCTGTGGGCGCAATCAGCTCCGGTCGGTGACTATGGTGATGGTGACCCGGTATGGGCATTTTGGCCGCTAGGCGGAGTATGGTTAACCCAGCATCTGTGGGAGCATTATACGTTTAGCGGAGATATGATGTATTTACGTGATACGGCGTATCCGCTTATGAAAGATGCGGTGTTATTTTGCCTCGATTGGCTGGTGGAAGATGAGCAAGGTCATTTGGTCACGTCACCGTCCACGTCGCCAGAGCATAAGTTTCTGACTACACAAGGCTATGCCGCCACAAGTGCTGCGTCTACGATGGACATCGTGCTGATCGGTGAGTTGTTCCAGCAATATATCGAAGCTGCACATAAACTGCAACTGGACGATGAGCTGGTCGCTACCGTACAGACAGCAGCACAACGTCTGTTGCCGCTTGGCATCGGTGCACAGGGGCAATTGCGGGAATGGTCGCAAGATTTTGCAGAGGAAGATACATATCACCGCCACGTTTCACATCTGGTTGGCGTATACCCAGGGCGCTTGCTCACCGCAGAACAAACGCCAGCGTTGTTCCAGGCGGCACGCCGTTCGCTGGAGCTGCGCGGCGACGGTGGAACCGGTTGGAGTCTAGGTTGGAAAATCGGACTATGGGCAAGATTCCGCGACGGCGATCGCGCCCATGCACTGATCGCCAATTTGCTCACACTCGTGCGTCCGGAGGGACCGCACCAGCATGAACGTGGTGGCGTATATCCAAATCTGTTTGACGCTCATCCACCATTCCAGATCGACGGCAATTTTGCCGCAACCGCAGGCATTGCTGAAATGCTCATACAATCGCATTTGGATTGGATTGAACTGCTACCTGCATTGCCATCGCAGTGGGCGGCTGGTTCATTTCGTGGATTGCGCGCACGCGGCGGGATCGAGCTTGATCTCACGTGGGCGAACCATCGTCCGGTACAGTTGCAGTTACGTGCTAGCACTGCGCGCGTATGTCGTGTGCGTACGGATCGCGCTGCCCTGCTCGATCGTGGTGACGGCAGTGAACGCCTGACACCGGATAGTGCCGGGATAGTGAGTTTCGAAGTGCAAGCGGGGCAAGCGTATGAGCTGCGGTTTGAGTCGTAAAAGGGATTGACGATCGCTCATCTTCAGTAGTTGTGATTTTCAAACATGGGAATTTACAGCTTATGCCTCATGTATAGATTGCGGTGCGAGATGGAAGCCCGTCCCTTTATGCTGTATCACAGTAGTTGATGCCGCAACCAAAACAGTTTGCTGGCATCCGCCAACCCTAAACTTACACAAGCTGACTGATCTTACAAATCAGTCGGCTTGTTTCGTCTGCACATCATGTATATTAAAATATTTTTGGTGTAACGCATACACGTTGTAAAAGGAACAGCAATCACCATATTCACCAACACCTTGAAATTACGAACCCCAATTCTTGATTTTCTGCATTGCTCTCGGTAAGCGTTTACACGATAATGTGAATATTCAGTTTGGGTTTGGGCTTTATGCTAGCACCCATTCACTCAACTTTTAAAGGGGCGAACGGAAATGAAAAAAACAGGCAAAGTATTGGCATTGTTGCTTGCGAGTGCACTGACGGTCGGGCTGACCGCATGCGGCAAAGACGAGGCAAGCAGCAGCGGAGCAAGCGGAAGTGGCACGAATGGGGAGAAGGTCACGATCACTTTTCAAAATATTTCACCTGACCCAACGACACCCGCTTACAAAATTATTCGTCAACTCGTAGCCGAGTACCAAAAAGATCATCCAAACGTTGAAATCGCGCTTGATACACTGAACACCGACCAACAAAAGCTGAAGCTGAAAACACAAGCAGCTTCGCGCGAAATTCCGGACATTACGATGGTTAACCCGGCAGCACAAATGAAACCGTATGTAGATGCAGGTTTGCTGGCGCCACTGGATGACATTTTGGACAAAGACGGCCTTCGTGATACATATCAGAAAGGTCTGCTCGATTATTACAGCAAAGATAACAAAGTATATGCGCTGCCGGACGGCAACAATATCGAAGTCGGCTTTTACAACAAAGCGTTATTCGCCAAAGCAGGCATCGCTGCACCACCGACGACATTTGACGAATTGCTGGCGGATGTGACCAAGCTCAAAGCAGCAGGTATTACGCCGATCGCCATCGGTGAAAAAGATTCGTGGACAGGCTCGTTCCTGTTTATGAACATTTTGCTGCGTACGAATGGCGGCCCTGGCTTTTTGCAAGATGTCGTTGACGGCAAAAAAACATTTAACGATCCAGCATTTATCGAAGCGGTAGAAGCGTTCCAGAAGCTCGTTCAAGCAGGTGCATTCCCTGAAGGCGCCACCTCGATCGACGCAACCGCCGGCGGTAATATGTTCCGTACCGGACAGGCAGCGATGTTCTTTATCGGTACATGGGAAACCGGCTCTAACGATGCGTCTACTGTCGGCAAAGATATCGGCGTCTTCAAATTCCCAACTGTAAACGGTAAAGGTAATCTCGATGAGTACATGCTGGCACCGGGTAGCGCCTATGCCGTATCCGCCAACAGCGAGCATCTTGCTGAAACGAAAGATTTCTTGCACTTCTTCACCTCCAACTATCCAAAAGTAGCGTTTGAGATGAAAAATGCAGTCGGTCTCGGTCAAAAAGTAGATGGCGATTTCAAAACAGCCGGATACTCTCCACTCGCAATCGAAATTTTGGATATGTTCAAAAATATTAAAGGCGGCGACCTGTCGTTTGACAATACGATGAATCCAGCCGTATCCCAAGTTCACTTGAGCAGCATTCAAAATCTGTTCGTCCAGCAAGTCGATCCAACACAAGTCGCTCAGGAGCATCAAGCGGCATTTGAATCGAATAAGTAAGCAAGCCCAATACGTTCAATCCATCCATTCCCGATATCCGACAAACTGGATATCGGTGGATGCGATGTGTCCATTTCAACTGTACGTACAAACATAAATGCTAATTAAAGGAAGGAGGAGAAGACAATGAATGTACTTAAAGTTCCGGCGCGCACGATTGCGGTGTTTGTATTGCCATGTGTGTTGCTGTATATCGGCACAGTGTTTATTCCGATTCTGGTGTCCTTCTACACGGCGACACTCAGTTGGGACGGAATTGGCGATGCCAAGTTTATCGGGCTTGCCAACTTCCATACGCTGCTGTTTGAAGACAACAATTTCTGGCCTTCGGTGCGGCGTACATTGATGTATGCGGTCTTCTCCATCGTGGAGATTCCATTCTGTTTGTTATTTGCAATTTTGTTAAACCGGTATGTGCGTAAGGGCAGCCGGCTCGTCACGATCTATTTTATTCCGGTCATTTTGTCCAACGTTATTCTCGGTCAATTGTGGAAAACGATCTATAACCCGACTTCAATGGGCGGTATGTTAAATGGTGTACTCGTGCAGCTCGGTCTGGAAAGCTGGACACATAGCTGGCTGACCGAACCGGCATATGCGATGTACGCGCTGTATTTTGTATCACTATGGCAATTTTTTGGCTATCATCTGCTCATTCAATTTACCGGGGTGCAAAATATTCCGGATGAGATTTATGAAGCGGCACGAATTGACGGTGCCGAAGGTTTTAAAGCCGATCGCTACATTACATTTCCGATGATCGTGCCGATTTTCAAAATTTCAGTCGTGCTTGCTTTTATCGGCTCACTGCAAGCGTTTGAGTTGGTCATGGTCATGACGGGCGGCGGCCCGGCGCATGCGACCGATACGATTGCGACGCATATGTACAATATGTCGTTCCTGTCTCAAAAATACGGCTATGGCAGTGCGGTAGCGACATTCCTCGTCGTCTTCTGTCTAATTATTACCGTCATCATTAACGGTGTATTCAACCGGATCGAACGCAAAGTGACCTGAAGGAGGGGCGTATACGATGTCCAAAATCAAAAAATGGTTTGTATATCTGCTCTTCGCCATTCTGGTCGTAACGCAGATTTATCCGTTGTTCTGGCTACTCATGTACTCGCTCAAAACGAACGAAGAAATTTTGAGCGGCAGATTTTTCGCACTTCCGATCGTACCGCAATGGCATAACTATGTCGAAGCATACACGTCCGGCAACTATTTGAAATACCTCGGCAACAGCGTACTCGTCACCACCGTGACGCTGCTGGCGGTCATTCTGCTCAGTTCGATGACCGCCTATGCGATCGCACGGTTCCGCTGGAAATACGGCCCGTATGTAATGCTGCTATTCCTGCTCGGGATGATGATTCCGATGCAGGCAACATTGCTACCGCTGATGATTATTTTCAAAAATCTCGATCTGCTCGATACACGCTGGTCGATCATCATTCCATACACCGCGTTTGCGCTGCCGATTGCCGTGTTCATCTTAAGCAACTTTATGCGCTCGATTCCGACCGATATCGAAGAATCCGCCTTTATGGACGGAGCGAGCGTATACCGGATTTTCCGCAGCATTATTTTGCCGATTTCGCTGCCGCCGGTAATGACGGTCTGTATTCTGACCTTTATTAACATCTGGAACGAATACATCGTCGCCGCCACCTTTATCTCATCGGAAAATCTAAAAACATTGCCGTTTGGCGTTTACAGCTTTGTCAGTCAATATTCCGTCAACTATGGCAATATCGGCGCGTTTCTCGTCATGGGTGCGCTGCCGGTGCTGATCATTTACTTTATTCTGTCCGAGCGCATTACTAAAGGTATGGTCGCCGGCGCAGTGAAAGGTTGATCATTTGACCCAATAAAAGCATAATTAGATAAATATTTGTAAAATAAACTCCTCACCTTACGCTCGGTCTGCTATGATCGTAAAGTGAGGGCTGGCGACAGCGTAACAAGTAGGGCTCCAATAGCCGCTTGCTGCTGTCGCTGTTTGGCTTTTTAGAGCAGAGTAGTGGAGTCGTGGCTTGTCTTACTTTAATGCGTGGTAGGGTGATCACGACAACCTACTGGGCGTGCATGCAAACTTGGTTGCTGCCACAAGCACACAAAGTTTACATGCACGATCCAATTACAAAGGAGGATTTGAATTGCCGCGCAGGTTTCGTTCGATTCATCATCGACTGTTTGTGCTGTTTCTCGTCTGTATGACCGCGATTTTGCTCATTGTGACGGTGCTATTTTACAATCGGACGACGACGCAGTTTCATGACAAATTGGGCGAGATCGCTCGCAAAAACGTGTCCCAGACTGCCGGTCTGCTTGATCTGCTGCTGGCGAGCTATGATAGTTTGTCCAAATCAATTAGCACAAATGCCGATATTTTGCGACTCGTTGCCGAGAAGCGTCAACTGCCACCACAGGAGGAATACGCCAACCAGCATGCGATTACGAATATGATGGGCACGATTTATTTTTCCCGTGACGATCTGGTCGGCATCCACATTATTGGCGAAAACGGCAAAATTTACGATTATGGCAACTATACAACCGTCGTCGATCCGAATTACGCCTCATCCGATTGGTATAAACAGATTAGTGCCTCGACGGGTAAAATGATCTGGCTCGGCGTCTTTTCCCATTCTTTAATCGATAAAATGGAAGATTCGCCAGTGTTTGCATTTGGTCGCCCGATCTTCGATTTGAACGAGCAGCACCAGATCGGTATCGTGCTGTTTGAAGCGAAAGCGGATACAGTCGTGGACGCGGTAGGCAATCTAAAGCTAGGACCGAACAGCCAAGTGAACATCGTAAATGGTGCCGGTCATCCGATCGAAATTTCGCTGGAGCCGAATCCGCGTCCAGCGCGTCTGCCGGAGCATCTGAAGTTGCCGGATGTGTCGGGTGAAGTTACCGTGCAACAAGAAGGCAGTACACTTGTCGCCGCCTCCAAGCTGGATAAGATCGACTGGACGATCGTAAGCACGACGCCAGCGCAAGATTTAAATGTGGAATTGACCCAGACGAAGCGCTATCTACTCATCGTAGTTACGATTCTAATTCTCGTGTCTGCGCTGATCGCATTGATCGTATCACGTACTATCTCGTCGCCGCTGGCGCGGTTAGTACGGCAAATGAAGCAGGTCGAGCATGGCAATTTTCGCGGGATGGTCAATGTGACATCGTATGAGGAGATTAACGGACTCGTCGCCTCGTTTAACCATATGGTGCAGCGTGTGGAGGAGCTAATCGAACGGGTAAAACGATCATCGGTCAGCGAAAAAAACGCCGAGCTGCACGCCTTGCAATCCCAGGTCAATCCCCATTTTCTGTACAATACGCTCGATATGATTTACTGGATGCTAGACGAAAAAGGCAATGATCGCCTGGGCGAAGTCGTGCTGTCATTATCGCAAATGTTTCGCTACAGCAGTCACTGGGAAGGTAAAGCCGAAGTGATGCTGCGCGAAGAAGTGGAGCAAATTCGGCATTATTTAACGATTATTCAGATGCGGCTTGAAGATCGGTTGACCGTCGATATTCGGATCGACGAGCGCTGGATGAATCTGATCGTACCGAAAATGCTGCTACAACCGGTAATCGAAAATGCCGTCAAGCATGGACTGGAAGCGCAGCGCGGACAAGGATTGCTCGTCGTGGAAGCGGTGCCAGATGAGCATTATCTCAACATACGGGTGAGCGATAACGGCGCTGGCATGACGGCGGAGACGTTATACCATTTGCATCGTTCATTGCTAGTGTCGGACAATGAACAACAGGATGAAGCCGCGCTTGCCGCACGCGGTCGCCAAGGTATCGGCATGCAAAATGTACACCAGCGGCTCCAATATATGTTTGGCGATGAATACGGAATCGGTATCGAAAGCAAGCCCGGACGCGGGACGCGGGTGACGCTGCGTTTACCATTGCCACAAGGTGATACGCCAGCTTATGGCATTCAGCCCAAAGAGGAGGATAAGCATCATGCATATTTTGATTACTGATGATGAAAATTTTATTCGTGAAGGCATCAAGCGTACGATTGAACATGCGTTTCCCGACGATGCTGTACATTTGGCGGCTTCCGCTGAAGAAGCGGTAGAGCTAATGAGCCGCCACCGAATGGACATCGTGCTGACCGATATTTTAATGCCCGGCATTAACGGGCTGGAACTGATGAAAATTTCGCGTCGCAAGCAGCCGCAGGCAAAATGGGTCGTCATTTCCGCCCATTCCGAATTTAGCTATGCCCAGCAAGCGGTGCATCTCGGTGCACGCGATTATTTGCTTAAGCCGATTGGCAAAACAAAGCTGGTCGAGTTAATCGAAACGTTGAGCGAGGAAATCCGCCAGCAACAGGCGCATGTGCAGGAGGAGGAGACGCTGCGCGAAGGGCTGCAATATTTACGCTCGGCGGCATTTCAGCGGCTGGCAGCAGGGTTAAGCGTGGAGAAATTGAGCTTGGAGCCATTGTTGGAACAGTACCCGGAATATTATTTATTATCCGTTAATTTGGGCGATGAACAGCGCAGCGGTCCACTGGAACATTTTATTGTGGAAAATGTGTTGACCGAGCTTATTCGCGCGTATGGGCGCGGTTTTGTCGTCAGTTTGGATCGTACGAGTCTGCTGGCGCTAGTTGCGCTCAATGCGGACGGTACGATCGATGAGTTACAGCAGTGTGTGCATGACCAGCTCGCTCGTTGCTTGAAGGCACAGCCGTTCACAAGCCTGAACTCCGGGCCGCATCACGGATTCCAGCAGATCGCCCAGCAAGCGAATCGACTGCGACGCGGGCAGCGTCCGATGCTATTGCCAGAACAGCCGGAAAGCAGCAGTGGCGACACGGCGATTCGGATGGCGCTGCAATATATCGATGCCCATTTTCAGGAGGAATTATCGCTGGAAAAGGTGGCGGCGGTCGTGTTTCTGAATCCGGTTTATTTTAGCCAATTGTTCAAGCAAAAGACCGGGCAGGGGTATAAAGAATATGTCATCTCACTGCGTATGGAACAAGCGTGCGAGCTGCTGATGAATCCATCGCTACGACTGGTCGACATCGCTGAACAGATCGGCTATGCGAGCGTACGGCATTTTACCCAAGTGTTCCGCAAAAAGTATATGCTAACGCCGACGGAATATCGACAGCAAAAGCAAGTGGTCGAGCAATAAATGTAGGCGGGAGAAATGAGCATTGACTGAAAGCGAGCAAGCTGACGTTTTTAGCCAATCCTTTCAATCTACACGACTGTATGAGGAATAAACGACTAGCAAACTGTCTTTCGTACGGGGATCGATTTCAATCTGCCCTGCTGTACGAATCGATCTGAATGTGCGGCAGCCTGGCAACGTAACGGACATTCGCTCTGCTTCATCAATCAGACAGCCCAATCCGGCAGCGAATATAACGTTCATCTTGCAACTGACTGTACACGACATAAGCGGTATCGCCAGTTGTAATGCGAGTGCCGCCTGCTGGCAACAAATCACGTTCCATTCGGTAAGCGCCGGTATAATCGCCATCCGGCAAATACGTCGGACAGACGATCGTCCATTGCAATGTCGATGAGTGCAGCCATTCATACACTTTGCGGTGTTCCTCGGCAGCACGTGTACTGCGTTGCCGGGATTCGGTAGTCTGGTAGCGATATTGGTCGGCGGCAGTACGACTTTGCAAAATGCCTGCTGTACCAATCGTGATCAAGCGCGAGCTGGACTGTTGCTCCATCAGCGGAATCAATGCTTGCATCGTTACGGTGAGTGCATCCGATTTGTCGGTGCCAATGGCGCTAATTACGGCAGCACTGCCACTTAATGCGGCAGCAAGCTCGTTACGATCGCGTGTATCACCAGTTAAAATATGCAGACGCGCATGTGCGGATTGCCCTCGTGTCCAAGCGGCAGCATCGGGCACCATTTCCAACTGGTCGGCAAACGAATCCGGCAGCAACTCCATTTCGCCACGAATCGGCATAGCTTGCGAATCGAGCGGTGGAATGCCGGTCGTAAACAGTTGCTCGTGCAAGCGTGCAGGAGAGCGCACCAGTACGGTCACATCATGCCCGGCACGCAACAAATATTGCAAAATAAGCCGACCGGTACGACCAGTCGCACCAAGCAATGTAATTTTCATTGTTCATTCCTCCCATTGTGAGGCGAGGCTCCGTTACTGTTCAGCATCTTGCCAGTGTGCTGCGCAAAATGCCGCGAGTTCCAGTTCCTCATCTTCTTCCAAATCAAATTCCAGCAGGCGATCGGTTCCTTTTTCCACCAGATCGTACGTTACGAGCTTGCCTTGCTCGTCTTCCACCCGATACACGGCGCGAACATAAACGCCATTCGGTGTGTACAGATCATCTTCTGCATCCACGTCCAAATCGATGCGGAATTCATAACGCTTGCCCGCCAAAATACCAAATGGATCACGAATCCATTCCACTTCATAACTTGTCATTTCCATACATGTATCCTCCTAGCGCCAGCACCTGCTGCGCTTATTCATTCGTATCTATGATGTTAAGTTAGCGCTGTAAGGTGTCAGATGTCGATATCCTTACCGCGAGCAGCATCCGTGTTCGCGATGAGCGCGCATGCCTATTTTATTATAGCATGGTTGTAAATAGAGACTGAAGGGCAGCACGCATCATACGAGGTTGCGTATACGCCCTAGCATCAATGTCTGTTTAACTACGCTTTAGCGATAGCTGCTTTTAGCATATAATACGAGCATATCGTGTCTGTGCGATCAGCCGATGATTTGGTAGATTGGTGTAGGCGTTTGCCGTGTAGTGATAGTGCAGTTCATACGATGTCAAGTGTTTATGTAGCGAGCTTGTTGACGAGAAGGCGGTAGGCTGCATCTTATGCTGCTACCATTTCAGAGGGGCTTATACATAACACCGATTTATAATATGCAATCTGCACATTTACTAATCGCCAAGACAAACTATCGATTTAGTTTATGTATTCATATGTACGATTCAACTAGAACACCACCGGAGGGGATAAGATGTCATTTTCCATCGTTATTTTTCAAGGACCAAGCGCTTCAGGTAAAAGTACATTACAGTCGCGTCTCGGTCTGCCACGTATCGTCACTTGGACATCACGTGCACCGCGAGCAGGCGAGCAAGATGGACGTGAATACCATTTTGCTACACGTGAACAGATTGAGCTGATGCACCGTCAAGGGCTTATGCTGGAAATAAACGAATATCGCGGCAATTTGTACGGTACGAGCATCGGTTCGCTGGAACAAGCCGGGCAGGATGGACAGCCGCGTTCTAGTGTAATGGAAGCCCAAGGAGCACGTTTGGTCAAACAACTGCTCGGTGAACGTGCACTGCTAATCGGCGTAAGCGCCAGCCGTGAGCAGTTAGAGCGCAGACTGTTTGAACGCAAAGTGAGCATACAGGAGCAGCAATTGCGCATGGCTTCATTTGACGAAGAAATCGCTGCACTTGCCCAATGCGATATTGTAATTCGCAACGATGCAAACCAATTCTGTGTGTCGGAGTCGATCATCGATTATATTCGTGCAGGGCTAGCGCGTGAAGGAAAGTCGTATGGATAAGGTATGGCGGTAAAATAAAATCATCGCGCGCATGTAGGCGTCAAAGTCGGTAAAGTATATTAGCTTGTCTCAAGTACATTTACAGTTTGTTTATCTAACCATCGCTTGGTGCTGAATCGATTTAGGTACATTTAAACATAATTTTCATTTGAGACAGCCTACTACTACCTTGACTGCTTTAAATGTTGGATTTCAATCCGCTGCATATCCTGATTTATAAAGGGAAGCTGTGCAACATCAAACTATATAGTTAAAACGGTCAGAGTACTACTACCTTGACCAAGTTCAATGTTAATTTGGATTGTGTGCTGAAATCCTGATCTATGCGATCTTAAAACAGCTTCAACACTCCAATTCATCTCGGTCAATGTACTATTCCGTCGTCTCTCGCTAATTTAGCGTATAGATATGTCCGGATCATTTGTGAATGAACAACAACCGCTACACATTACGGAATAACATAAAACCGCCCTACTGTCAGATGACGATCGGAATTGATCCGCAATCGCTCTGCATTAGGGCGGTTTTTTATAACAGTGAAGCGAGGCGGTGAATAGACATCGTTAGCAGTAGTATCTTTTCGTTTCACAGAATCATTTTTCGATCAAATGATCCTCATTCATATGCGCGGTGAACGATGGCTAACAAACATAAACAGTACCAATTTCGTAGCAAAAAGTTCAACAATACGCTCTGCACGAAGCGCTTACACTCACATTTTGCGAACTTGCTCTCGACCGACGGGTACAACGTATATTATTTGCGATTGCGCTCTTGTAACTCCAGCCAAATTGCCGCCATATCCAGCTCGCCTTTGCCATGTTCCACCGCCTCAGCAAACGTCCGGCTAGCGGCTGCCGCTAACGGTAGCTCGACATCTTTTTTACGTGCTTCGTCCACCAACAATCCGAGGTCTTTGGACAGCAAGCTGACCATAAAAGCAGCTGGGAATTGCTCTTGCAGCAGCATCGATTGCTTCGCATTAAGCAGCGGTGTAGCAACAGCGGATTGACCGATCATTTCCAGCAACTGTGCGCGCTTTAATCCGGCATGTTCACCAATGACTAGCGCTTCCGCAATTCCTTGCATCGTCACACCAAGCATTAAATTAATCGCTAACTTAGCCGAGCTCCCAGCCCCCACTTCGCCAAAATGAATCGTATGCTTGCCCAGCACATCAAAATACGGCTGACAGCGCTGCACAACATCCGTTTGCCCACCAGCCAAAATAACGAGCTGTCCTTGCTCCGCAGGCGCAACCGTACCGGATACCGGAGCATCCACATATGTCGCCCCAGCTTCCGCTGCCATTGACGCAAATGCGCGCGCTTCATCCGGGCTAATCGTGCTCATATTAATGAGGCATGCACCGGCACGAATATGCTGCAAAATGCCTGCTTTACCTTCCAGCACCGCTTGCACAGAATCGCCCTTAGTTAACATAATAAATACCGTATCCGCTGCCGCCACCGCCGCACCAGGTGATGGACATAATGTTGCGCCATCTTGTGTGAGCGCTTCAGCTTTCGCTTCCGTCCGATTGTACACTTGTACCGAATAACCAGCTTTGAGCAAATTGCGCGCCATCGGCAATCCCATATGCCCGGTGCCAATCCATGCGAGTTTGTTCATATGTACCACTCCTTGCTTTTAATTGAAATAAATGGAGATAAGAGGTTTCAGTAAACGACAGCTTGTACAATGATAACTATGCCTATAACAGCATGTCCACTATGTAATTCACCCGTACATTGCTTTAGTAAACGAATGAGGGCTAACGCTACCGTAACCTGTACGTATTGTAGCATGCTAATTCCGATAAACAATAACCGAGTTGTACATAGATACCGTCTGTACATAACACATATCGACATGGGAGCGTGGCGGTATGAACTCGGTCAACGATTGGACACCGTATGCTTTCAATCCACACGCTCGCACAGAGAGCGATCCAATCCATTGTCTCC
Source organism: Paenibacillus campi (assembly GCF_034659835.1). Lineage (NCBI taxonomy): Bacteria > Bacillati > Bacillota > Bacilli > Caryophanales > Paenibacillaceae > Paenibacillus > Paenibacillus campi. The sequence goes on along the minus strand of NZ_JAXSQZ010000006.1, from coordinate 41,794 downwards.
AGTTCGTTTCAACTCGTGTTGTGCCTCCATACCCATTGCAGGCATTTACGTACAATAGACGGTTGACATGAGTTTTAATTGTAACTAAAATAGTTACATGTAAGTCGTATAAACAACAGCTCCACCCGATACACATGATCATACTAACCGAGGAGGATATAAATATGAAAATTGCAATTATCGGCGCAACAGGTAAAGCAGGCTCACTCATCGCAGAGGAAGCATTGAACCGTGGACACGAGGTAACCGCGATCGTACGCAACGCCAGCAAAGTGCAAAACGATAAGCTAAATGTGCTCGAAAAGGAAGCAAATGCACTGACTACCGACGATATTAGCGGCTTTGATGTACTGGTGAACGCATTTGGGACACCGCATGCCGAGCAGCATGTAACGGTTGGGCGTCATCTGATCGATATTTTGCAAGCTGCTCCTCATACGCGTCTGATCGTTGTAGGTGGAGCAGGCAGTCTGTATGTGGACGATGCGCAAACGACGCGTCTAATCGACACACCGGATTTCCCGGACGAATACAAACCAACCGCATCCAACCAAGGTCAAAACTTGACCGACTTAAAACAATCGTCTCGTATTCGTTGGACATTCGTAAGCCCAGGTGCTTTTTTTGATCCTAGCGGCCCACGCACAGGCAACTACACACTGGCAGGCGAAAAGCTGACCGTCAACAGCGAAGGCAACAGCTATTCCAGCTATGCCGATTACGCGATTGCGATCGTAGACGAAGCGGAAAAAGCCGCCCATGTCGGTGAACGCATTAGCGTTGTAACTGAGGCGCAATACAAATGATCTCAATTTTCGCCTGTCTAACATCGCAGCACTAAGACGATCTTATAAGTTCGCAAAAGGTTGCCTGCCCATCCAGATGGCGAGACATGCAGTGACATTACTCATTATGCGATATATGTTATGCCGTAAACGAAACGATCCGATCCGTATGATGACAATGAATATAGACAATAATGAGTACAGACAGCAATGAATATAGACGACAATGAGTATAAATGAGCAATAAATATAAATGAAACGCATAGTTAACAAGCTGCTGTCTGTATGACAGTAGCTTGTTGTGTTTGTGTATTTACAGCTACCCTATCCTATATCTAACTCCAAAAATGACATAAATCGATAGCATTCCCACTCAAAACCGGCTATAATAGCTTAAAACAATTCCGATAAGAATTATAGGAAATGGTGGGGCGATATGGCTAAACAGTTCAAAGGGATGCCGTCCGTCAAAAAAGCGGTGTACGATCGTATTGCGGTGCAGCGCGATATTTCCAAAGCGGACATTATGGAGCAATTCCAATTGACCAGCAGTAGTCTGACGCGGTTGCTGGATGAGCTGTCACGAGAAGGCTGGATTATGGAATCCGGCTTTGGACAGTCCACCGGTGGGCGCAGACCGATTTTGTATCAAATTAATCCAGGGCATCGGTATATATTCGGCTTGGACATTTCCCGTATTTATTCTGTGCTCGGTTTGTACGATATGGAAATGAAGCCGCTCGATATGGTGCGTTGGAATATGGACGAAGGGATGACACCGCAGCGACTGACTGGGCATGTAGGCGAAAAAGTACAAGAGTTATTGGAACGGCATCGTATCCCGCTCGACCATGTGCTCGGTTTGGGCGTCGGAGCGGTCGGACCGCTTAGTCGTGAGCAAGGGCGCATTTTGAACCCGCTTTATTTTGCCGCTGCCGGTTGGAACGATGTACCGCTCCGGCAATGGCTGGAAGAAGCGACCGGTTTGCCAGTCATCGTCGAAAATGGTGCCAATACCGCGCTGATTGGGGAACATTGGATAGTGCGCAGCGAGCATATTCGTCATATGTTGTATGTGCATGTGGGCACTGGTCTACGCTCTGCGATGCTATCGAACGGACGGATCGTGCATGGGGCGGTCGATATGGAAGGTTCGATCGGGCAAATGATTATCCAAACCGACGGCCCGCGTCTGCACGGCACTGGCAATTATGGAGCATTGGAAGCTTTTGCATCTGTACAAGCGGTCGAGCAGCAAGTGCGTGCACGTAGCAAAATGAACCGGGAACACTGGATTGGTGGCAGTTTGGCGATTAAGCCGGAAGCGATCAACTTTGCCACCATCGTGCAGGCGCTGGAATCGGGCAATGAATACGTACGGGAGATTTTCGCGCAATCTGCGGCTTATTTGGGCATCGGGCTGGCGAATCTGATCAATGTGCTGCACCCGGAGCAAATTATTTTGGGCGGCGTAATGATTAGCGCTGGCGATCTGTTTTACAACACTGCCATTTCGGTCGCTGAGCAAAATATTTATTATTCCGATAGCTATCGCCCGGAATTCTCACGCGGTATTTTGCAGGAGAGCGCGGTGTCGACTGGAGCGGCGGTCATGGTATGGAATGAGTATAATTTATAATCCGTGTGCGCAAACAATGCGATCAGCACGGCATCAGCATGAAGTCGAATGATTATGAATTAGCTTTATGCGCCAAAAACGATGTATCGCCTTGAGTTGTACTGTTGTGCCGAGATAAATTTTTAATTAGCTTTGTACGCGCAAAACCGGCGTAGAGGATTAATGTTGATTTTGCAGCGAACATTTTTGATCAGCTTTGTATACCCAAAACTCCAGTGACTGCCGTTTGCAGGCAAGCGCTGGAGTTTTGGGTATGGCTACTTTAGTATCGCTAGTGTGTGGCATCATCGTATCGCATGTGAGCGATGCCGAGTGGTTTTGTACCGATGGGTAGTGATTGCGGCGTAGCGTTATTTGTGATAAGAAAGATAAGCGCTCCTTGTTATGTTTGCTCAATGTCTCTACTTCATGTAAATGTACTTAAAACAAGCTACTAGTAATTAGCATGAATGCCCCTTAGCGTCGCACTTGGCTGTCGTTTCTTATCACTGCAACTGCTCCAAAATTTGCGGGTCTTTAATTTTGCGGTCTTCCGCCAGCAGTAAAATTTTGGACACTATTTCAGCGGTGCGTGGGTCTTCGTCCACAAACGGCAGGAATAGACGACCGCGATGCTGCGAGTGCACCGGTACGATATAAATCGCGCCGACCGTTTGTTTGTACACATTCGCGCTGCCGAGATGGACGCTATATTCGCCAAGCTGACCTTGAATAATGGCATGATTGCGATCGAGCGTTACATTGTCCAGCTTCATCAAACGGATCGTTTCCTCTACGATTACGCGGCGTAGCTCCACTGTAGTCAAACTTGCTTCCGGATCGACACCACCGACATGGGCGACGCTAACGACCAGATCAAGATCGCGCATCACTTCCGAAAATACGATCGGCGGCACCTGTTCCAGTGGAATCGGTTGATAAGTGGAGCGATCATGAAACTGAACCGTCTCCAATGTTGGCGCTTCAGTATCGGCTGGTGAGAACCAGTCGGCAAGCGCGTAAATGCTGGCGATCAAATTATGATGATAATCGACCTTTTGCAAGCCTTCTTCATAGTTTACCGTCCAGCCGCGTCCGCGCAGTAGAGCGCTCGTTTTACTCGGCTGTACTTGGTGTCCGGCATAGCGGCGTGATACGGTACCGCTTGCTTTTTCATCCGCATTTGGCAAATACAGTTCACGGAATACTTGCTTGAACGGTTCGCGCTGTACCTGATCACTGCGATCTTTTTGCTGGGCATGGAATTGACGTTCCATCGCATCACGCTGAAACGCTTGCCATTGCCCGCTTTGGAACAGATGGAGCGGATGGGCGATCATTACTTCGTCCGTTGGCTGTAGCACGACCGGTTCCGGCATAAAAGCGGTCATTAAACTTGAGCCATCTGCGGCTAAATAGCCGAGACTGCCATCTGTCACTTTGCGGAACACAAGTGCTTGGAACAGCGGTGCCAGCACCGGATTGTGCAGCAGCGTCGTAATCTCTGCCGCTTGGAAAGCAGTTTCGTTGATCATCGAACGTTCCAGTTCCTGGCGTGCACGTTTGTACTGATCGGTCAGCTCGGTTTTCAGCTCTTTGAGCCGGACGATATATTCATGTTTGTTCAGTCTTGCCGGCACAGACTTAAGCGGCTTGCCCTGTTTGGAGGCGCTTAAACTAGTCTGACCTTCGGCATCAATGTTCAGCCGTACGAATAATCCGTCCTCCACCTCATACTCGTTAAAATAAAACAGCAGCTCATCCAGCTTACGTGCTTCCAAATCCCATGTCAGACGAGTCACATCGGCATAACCGGCATTGCGCGCCAAATTGTCGAGCGCGATTGCCGCTGCGGTGCTTTCGCTAGCACGGCGCTGGGCGCCAAACGCTTTGCTTTGTTTTAGAAAGAGCTGGATAAATTCATAACGGGCACGTAAATCAGCGTCACGCCCATGACGATCAGCAAGCGGAATGAGGCTATATGCAAGCAGTTGATCTTTAGTACGTTTATCAGCAGCTTGTGTTTGCGTTTGTTGCAAATTTAGCTTGCCTAGCACCGCATCAGCAAATAGCTGACTACGGCGATGATTGGCACCGCCCGATATATATTTGGCACAATCGTACAGAATCGCAAACCGTTCCTCACCCAGCTCCGCATACGCTTGCTGGAACCAGTTTAGATCAAATGCACCGTCATTAAATTGCTGTGGTGTGATCGGTGAATAGTGAGCGACAATCGTTTCCTTTTCAGCCGAAAATGTTTCGTTAATATGCGCATGGAAGTACCATGCAGCACTGCGTAATCCGTCCCAGTTCAGATGCTTCGCAATAATCTCGATCCATTGCGGCGCATACATCGCCGCTTCCAGCAGACGACGCTCCGACACCGGCTGGCTTTGCAGCAGCTCTGCCAACAGTTGCTCGTCTTCGCCTTCGATTGGATAGCAGCTTCTAAGCAGATTGCTGAACATTTCTTTTTTGGTCAGATTGTTGCTATAGCTGTAAATATATCCGCGCACAAACGTTTCCTGTTGCAAATTGTTCAACAGAGCTACAAAATAGCGCATCCCGTAAAAACGCATAATGTTAGAAGCAAGTACAGATACCGGTGTCGGCAACTCACCGCGCTTTAATTCAATGTCCAGTAAACGGGCGATTAATGTTTCACGCAATGGCAGTAAATTTGGGAAGTGATCAACGATATGGCTATGCGCATACGTATTCGTCAATTGATGCATCAGTTGGCGTTTATTTTCTGGTTCATGCATAATAAGGCGATAAATCGCAGCATCGTTAATTAAGCCAATCTGATGGGCATAGGCGTAATCTTCCAGCGTATTAGCACCTTGCAGACCATAGTCAAGCCTGTCACTAATCTGTTCAATGGCATACATCGTACGGAATCGTTCTTTGAACTGCTCATCGTTCGTCCAGCGTTCGCGTATAGTACGTACCCACGGATTGATCAGCATATTTAAAATGCCAGCTTCTTTGTCCAGACGCTCCGCCGGAAACGATTGCAACAGTTGATGTACCGCCAGATTGCTCCAATGGAGTGATTGCGAATCAAGCATTTCATCCATCAGTGCAGTAATTAACGATTCGATCTGATTACGATAATCCAGCTTTTCCTTTGTTTGCTGAATCTCGGTGATTCGTTCCAGCGGATAAACGGACTCGATATAATCTTTACGCCAACCGTCTAACAGCTGCTCGTTTTCGGAGAAATGGTCACGATAATACCAGAAAAAGTTCAAATCGTGCACCGTACTATTCATCGCTTCCAGCCGGATATAAAACTGTAATTGCAACAGCTCATGCGCAGTCAGCTTCAATTCAGCAAAATACGTGCGCCACACGTCAGCAAGCGGATAATCGTCGAGCAGATTTGGCGCTGCTTGATCCGTTTCGCTCGTCGTACTCGGCGGTTGCTGGTGGATACGTTGCAAGCTATTGCCGACCAATTGATCGGCTTTGTATCCGTTGGCATAATGTACAGCATATTCCGCATTGCGATGGGTATACACTAAATCATTCAGCTCTTGGAAAATACGCTTGATTCGTTCCGGCTCCATCGTCAGCACATCGCTGCTGATCCGGAAACTGCCGATAGCGACCGGTTCATCCAAAGCGGCTTCCCGGTGCTGCGGATCATACAATCCAAAGCCATTACTTGCCGTATACTCCGCCTGCTGACTGTGCAGCTTGTCCAGCAGCACCTGTTCTTTGACGGTAGGTTTGGTGAACGAATCGGTAGCACCGACAAGGCGGGCAAATTGCTCCTGTCTGGACGATTGAGCTTGCAGCTCGGTGAGCAATTCCAGCCCAGCTAATCGTTGCAGCTCATTGTTGCTGCTTAATAAGCGCGGTACGACCGTCTCTAGCCGTTCCTCTGGTTGCGATAACAGCAGCCGAATACCGCTCTGCCGCAGCGAGCCGGTTTTAAGTCGGAACAGGTCTTCCATTCGCTGAATTTCTGCATCGCTTAACACGAAGTTGGATGCGCAGCGAATCGCTTTTTCACGGTTGCTTATACTTTTGTCGGACAATGCTGCCAGCGCAAAGTGGCGCTGTGCCGGATGTTCGCCATCACGAATCACATACTCAAGCACACGCCCACGTAAATCGGGCGACATCTGTTCCTTCAAATCGAGCACTTGTTCCAGTTGTACCGGATCAGGCGCATAGCTTGCCAAATAGAGCAGTTTGTCGATCAGGTCATCGGTGCGCAAATAATAAGTCGAAAATGACAATGTATCCGATACGCCGGACAGCTCAGCAGCAGGCATCAGCTCCAGCAAGGAACGAATGCGCACAAAATCGCGCTCACGCTCTGCCTGATCCGCCAGTTGCGGGGTATGTGGAGCACGAAGCACCCGCTCAGATTCAAGCGCATTATTTACAACATCCCAGGTGAACTCACAACCGTACACATAATTGGCGATGATGCTATCGACCAGTTCCGGATCGGTTGCTGGATTCAGCTCCTGCTCATGCAGCAACTTGCGGGCAATCTCGAAGCGTAGCTCTTTATTTTGACTATTCGTTAAGACGTACAATGCCACCAATTTACGATAGCGAATACCGGAAGCGATCACTTGCTGCAAACGTGATGGCAGATCATTTTCCTCATATACGGCGGTTGCCCATAAGCTAATGTAAATCTGATTGGCATTTTCGCTGCTTAGCCATTCGGTACGCAGCTGTTCATTTAGTAACGCGTCATGCACGTATTGCAGCATCTGCCCGGCGACACGTTGTTGAGACGCTTCCAAATTCATGCCTGTCCACACATCAACAGCACGTACGATCGAGCTATAACGAACGAGATCATGTTCAATAATCGTACCGAGCAGCACCGTCATCGCCTCGATCGTGCCTTCGTCCATCACTTCGGCAATCGTCTGGCGCAGCCCTTCTTGCAGGCGTGCAGCAAGCAGCAGATTAGCGACCGTCTCGTAACATTCCGGACGATGCGACATCAGCATCCCTTTGAGCATCGCATGTTTAAGCAGGGCGGTTTGATTTTCACCCTGAATAATGTCCAGCAATAGTTCGTGTACCGTTTCGTCCCCTTCATCGAGCGCGTATGCAATCAGGTCAGCAAGCGCTGATTCGTTGGGCATATGATGCCATTCATAATCTGGTCGTTTTAAATAGTCGTGCAGATTGAAGCCTGCACCGTACAGACGCAGCAGCGAACACATTTTGTCTAGCAATCGATTTGTATGTAAAAGCATATTACGTGTGCGATACGGACGACGCAAATAACCGATACTGTACGGATACTCGGCAGCATGCTGAATCATATAGTGCAATGGAGCGACCGCTTCCGCGCCAACTAGCTGCTCCATCACAGGCAGCAGCGTATCAAATAAACGGTGATCATCCCCGGCAGCCAGTTCATCCAGCTTGTGACAGAGCGGCTCATACGCCTCACTGTTATATACATACAAATGGGATATAAGCTGCGTAAACAGCTCAGCGATCAGCCGTTCGTCACCTGCTATCGTCTCGCTAATAGCGGAGAAACGCGTTTTCAGTTCTACCGTAATTTCATGCCAAGTTGCCATTGGAATGCTCCTTTCAAATGGGCTTGCTTGAGGTCATCTTGTTTTGGTATAGGTCAATAACATTGAGCGTCAACTTGCTGCAATAACGCCGACCAGCGCCGTTTGGACAATGAGCGATAAAATAATTGTTCCAGTTGCTCAGACTGCCTTTCATCGACATGCAATAGTAGCGCTTGTTTGGCGATTTTGGCACAGGGCTGCATCGAGATATGCGTGCCACCTGTTTTGGTTCGTACCGGAATATGCGCTTGCAGCAGATCAGCTAGGCTGCTCCAGCCTTCCCAGCTATAGCGGACGTTGCGTTTCCAATCGATCATATAGAGCGTGTACGCAGCTCGTTCTGCGCTTGTATGGTGGGCGATGATCCATGCCGATGGCACGATCTTTTGGCGTTATCTGCGGTTCATCGATTTGTGCTCACCTGTCTTTCGTTGCTTGCTGTACAGTACATGCGATGCCAAACGAACTGTAGTATAAACAAAATTTTTGTCGTTTACAGACAAGTGTGCACACCGCACAATTCCAAACGAACCGTAGTACAAACAAAATGAAATTATAAACGGAATACCATCGTAAACGAAATGCTATTTGTCATGCAGGCATCGTCACCATAAACGTCCTGCCAGCATCGTTAGCCGGATGAGTACGAGTGTGTCATTTTCCTGCAACGCAAGCGGCTGCGTCAGTTGTGTCAGTTGTTCATCACGCAGGAAAACGCGATATAAACCGTCTTGGAAGGCGAGCAATGCGGCAGCAATCGCTTGCTGTTCATCCGGTGTCCGTGTATCCTCCACATGTCCAAAGCCGATCTTACCGGTATGTGCGCTCTGCTGTACTTCCTGCTCGGTTAAATACGGCAAAATGCTGCCTGTACGCTGACGTTCGGCAAAGGCGTGCACACTTGAGCGTACGAGCATCGTCAGCAATTGCTGTAGCGTTGTCGGTTCGCCGTCCAGTGCAATCGTCTGCTGTATTAGACTGCTACGGCGACGTGATGGGCTTTTGACTGTGACTTGGATGTTCATCATATCCCTCCTTGTGTAATATCGATTTGGGCTCGAACGGTAGCTACATTTGCTCTAATGGTATGTGCAATGGTAGCTATATTTTGCGCGATAATGTTTCGGTCAGGCAGTCGATTGAATAGCATGTAACAACAGGGGCAGACCGCCTAGTGCACAATCGCTTATACGTTTGAATTTATATGTAAAATGGCTGCTACATGTCTGCGCCTTGCTTACCATGTTAATGTTATACGTAGCATAACACAAACTTTCGAATAGGAACAAGTGTTCTGTTTCGTTTTTGTCAAAAAAGCCCTCCGGCGCAGATCGAGATGACTTCGATCTGGCGGAGAGCTGTTGCTTTCAATCGTGGATAGCTAAAACAGTGATCGCCGTGCTGAAATAAGTGTCAGCGTGCGGCTGCGATTAATCTTGCAGGACGGCGTATGCTTCCTGAAGCACATCTTTTGGCTTCATATTGCTCAAGTTTTTCGGGACGACATGGACGGAAATGCGTGTGTTTAGCGCTTCTTTCACTTGGGAAGCCAGCTGCTTTTCACCGCTTAGGATGATTTCCTCCCACTGTTTTTCCTTTGCCATATTTTCAATTATCGGCACTAAGCGCTTAATCCAGCGTGGGCGAATCACATCCCATTGCTCGGTATAATGTTCGCGCTGTTTGTTCACGGCGGACTTCAAATCGCTCGTATTTTGGCTGGCACGTTCGCGCCATTCGTCACGGATCAAGTCCCATTCGTAATAATGCTCACCATGAATTTCGCATAGCAGGCTGTCGAGAATCGTAACGGTATCATTGCTTAGCTGTACAATACCGGCTGCCGGGCACCGCGACATAATCGCTTCCAGTTCTTCCAAATGCGGCTCGGACTCAAAATAAAATGCATTCGGTACGCCAGTTTGTACCTTTTCGCAGAAGAACAGTCCGCCTGCTGAATCGGTGACGATGATCAATCCTTTTTTCATGTCAGTGCGACTGTTTTCGATGCGTTCTTCCACTTTGGCTTGCATATCCAATAACATATCGAGATAACGTTTTTCCTCGCCAGCTTCGGTATACTCGGCTAGCTTTTTAAAACCGTTCTTGAGGCGTATTTTCCATTCCGGCTGGGTGTTGGCAGTTGGTTCAGTGTTCAGATAGATGGTCAAAAACCGTTCCGCCGATTGGGCAGAATACTTCTGAAGTGCTTTCCAATTTTCCATAAATCCCATAGTAGTACCTCCTCAAAGAGAGTTCCCTCTGTCTTTACCCGTAGACAAAAGGCTCAAAACTATTTTTACAAATTCTTCAAACAAGATCAACCTTACCTATAAATTGTGCGTATAAATATTAGATGATAATCCTAAAAAATAGGACATGGGAATAATGTCCTATTTCTCCTGTTTTACAACTATTACGAAACGAAATGATCTATAATTAAATAAAGTAAATTAAGTTATATTATGTAATTATTTGTGTGCATTCATGCCTGTTTTTCGATGATTATGCAGTTTTTGAACGGTTAAATCATCTGTATGATAAGTAGTTGCTTTAATGCTACTGCCATTTTTGATTTTGCTCAGCTCTTAAGCTCGATTGATTTTGCTCAGCTCTTAAGCTCGAATCGTAATCATACTCCAATTGTTTGCAATTGGTTCATAATATATAGCTGTCGTCGGGATGACTTATATTTTCTTAAGCATACAGGCTGGTAGAGTGAATGGAAGCGGTAGCAGAGCAGACGTTCATCGAGCCGTAAATAAGGAGAAGTTCGCTATGAAACTACATGATTGGCTGAAGTCGGCATCTCGCTCGGTACGCACGCACACAACAGTAACTGTAGGAGTGACGGCGCTGCTGCTAGGTAGTATCGTTTTGCTTATTATGTCTATTGTTGTTAAACCCCAGCAAGATGTTGCTTCCAATTCGTCTGATGCTTCATCAGTGTCGATCGCATCGGCAGCGATGGGAGACAAATCGATCTCGACGGCAACAGCTCCCGCTTCGGTGCAGTTGCCAACGGGCACAGTCATTCCGGTGGAAACATTGCCTGATCCTGCCCAAACGGCTATCGTTAGCTATCCTGTAGGCAAATTGGTTAGCAATGAGCCTGGCGGCAAGCGTCCGGTTACGCTCGCGGTTGAACGCCAGGTGAACGCGGATCAATGGCTTGGCGATAAGCTCGTATTTGGAGCGAAAGAGTCGGCACTTACAGTTGATATGCTGCGCAAAGATGGCGGCAATATGGGCGTATACTATATGCCTGCGGCAAAACCGGTCGATGTCGCTGATCTGTATTTTACAGTCACTCACGCGGGTAGCGAAATGTTGGCACGCTCCGATTATGGCTTGATCGTGCAAGCATTGTACGGCGAATTAATGATTCCAGCAGAAGCGGTCAAAGCATTGACTGATCGCGATATGAATGTGCAGCTACACACCGATCATACATTATCCAAGCCGGAAGGCGCACAATCTACATCGATGCAAGTAACAGTGGAAAATGGCGTCGGTAAAATGTACGTCACGTTGCCGATTGAAAATAGCGAATTGACCGCTAAGCAACTGCAACAGCTGCGCGTTCAATTACAAACAGCCGCTGGACAGCAGCAAGCTATCGATGCAACTTTAGTTAACTATAATGCGTCATCATCCTATTCGCATGGCTTGCGTTTCCGGGTAGTCGCTTCTGGAACGTATACGATTGTGCTGCCTGAGTAGGGATACTGGTGTTAGTATCGATACGAAGCTGCAATGGAGCTAACCGTACAACAAAACAACTTTGTTTTATGCTTAGCTAAACAAAGTGATATAACGGAAAATATATTCCCTTCCAAGCAGATGATGAAAAGACCTAATGACATCAAACGGTCGATACTTCGCAATGGAGGGGATTTTTATATCCATTTTTATTTTCTAACAGATTGAATTTTGTATGTATAATTGTTATAACGATTCAATGGGATAAGGAGGCATGAGCATGAATAGAATGCTTGAGATGGAACGAAAAGTGACTAAATTCGGTAATAGTTTGGGAATAACTATGACAGATGCTTTAAAACAGATTGGATTGGATCAAGGGGATACAGTTAGTATTGAGGTTGATCCAGAATCCGGACAAATTATGATCAAGAAATCAACAAAAGTTTCATTGCCTGTTGGAATTAGTTCAGATTTTATGACCACATTGACAGATGTTATTGAGGAATATGATCAAACACTGCATGGGCTGAAAGACAGATGATAAAGATTCGTTATTTATCTATTCAGGAAGTTATTGCTATTAATGTTGCTATGATTCAGCGTTATAGTCCAGCGGAATATATTGGCGTTAAAGAACCTGATTTGCTCGAACCAGCTGTATATCGCCCTCAATCTACAGCGTTTGGCGAAGATGCTTATCCTACTATTTACGAAAAAGCTGCTGCTTTATTTGAGTCACTTGGGCAAAATCATCCTTTTCATAATGCCAATAAACGAACAGCATGTACAGCATTAGTTATATTTCTGCGTTACAATGGTTTACACTTTAAAATGGATACTAAGAAGGCTGAAGATTTTACAGTCGATAGGGTTAATCACCAATTGGATCGCGGACACGTCGCCGCAATTATTGAAGCTCATTCTAATCCAATCATAACCGACAATCCTTTTAGATTGGGATAAACAGCATGAGATTATCGTACAATATGGAAACATGGTTTCAGGGACGCGATCTTATCGAGATCATGACGCTGTTGCACGGGCATCGTTTGGATACAAAAGTTGTATATAAAATAACGCAATTACGATAATTTGTAATCGCGTTATTTGTCGTTGCTGCGATCCGGTTTTGGCATAGCTACGGCTAAACATCAAACCGCTTCGCGCCGCCCAGTGACAGCATCATTACAGCATATTGCTACTGTCTTTTGCCAAAATAGCTGTTCGGCTGGTTGACAGTAGCACGCATCCATTTTATAATTTCATTGTTACTAAAAGTAAACATGTTATTAAACATATAAATATTGGAGGAACTATACGTGGATAAAGAGCTGAGAAAGCAACAGATTTTGGAAGCTTATCAATTCAGACATGCAACAAAAGCGTTCGATCCGGAGCGTAAAATTTCGGAGGATGATTTTGCATTTATTTTGGAAACCGGACGTCTGTCACCAAGCTCGGTTGGCTCGGAACCGTGGAAATTCCTCGTCGTACAAAATGAACAACTGCGCAGCAAGCTGCGTGAAGTGGCATGGGGCGCACAAGGTCAATTGCCGACTGCGAGCCATTTTGTGATTATGTTAGCACGTAAAAACGTGCGTTATGATTCGCCGTATTTACGCGAGCAAATGATTGAAGTTAAACAGATGCCGGAAGAAGTGTTTAACCAAGTATTGGGACGTTATCGTGAATTTCAGGAGCGCGATCTAAACTTGCTGGAAAGCGAGCGCAGTCTGTTCGACTGGGCATCCAAACAGACGTATATTGCGCTTGGCAATATGATGACTGCTGCCGCCGAAATCGGTATCGATTCTTGCCCGATTGAAGGCTTTCAAATCGATTTGGTCGAAAAGCTGCTACAAGCGGAAGGTTTGCTAGATGATAGTGAATTTGGCGTGAGTGTGATGGTCGCATTTGGTTATCGTACCGATAAAGAAGTGCGTCCAAAAGCAAGACGTACAACCGCACAAGTAGTGCAATGGATCAACTGATCGGCATTGCAATAAATAGGTAAGCAATACAGCACATACGCTTTCCGGATGAGGATGCGTATGTGCTTTTTGGGCTGTTTTATTATTTTAAATTTTAGCTTTGACAGTATGCGCTTACAGCTTTTATAGTAATAAAACAAATGTTTAAAACAACTGTTTGAAACGATCGAAAAGAAAAAAAGGGTAGGCAAAGGAGCAGATATGAAACCAATTTTGCAAGCATTTATGAAAATACCGACGACAGGTGTCGGCATCGCCACCGCGATTTTGTTTCAATTGATTTTTGCAGTCGTATGGATGACAGGGTATCATGGCATTACCGATCGTTTGGATCATTTAAGCGTGGCGATTGTGAATGAAGATCAAACGTTTGGCGAGCAGATCGTACAAGGTCTGAACGGCAAGCTGCCAGTCCATGTGGAAACAGGGCTGACGATGGAGCAAGCGCAGCAGCAATTGCAAGATCGCCATATTCAGATGATCGTGCAAATTCCGACTGATTTTGGCAAAATGGTTACGTCAGCTAATCCGGCGCAACTTCATTATCTCGTAAATGAATCGAATCCGGTTATGATCAAAAATATGATGACTAGTATCGCTGATCGTATTACCGCGAATGTGAACAGAGCGGCGATTCAAAGCGGGCTACAGGGCGTGTTAGGAGCTAACGGACAGGCATCTGCTCAGCAGGCGCAAGGCATGGCGGCGGCATTGTCGCAGCGTGTCGTTTCCAATATCGAATCGGTCAATCCGGTGCAAGGCATGAACAACCAGATGGTGCCGATGATGATGATTTTGGCATCGTATGTCGGGGCGATGATTATGGGGCAAAACTTTGAAATTTCCTCGCGTGCGCTCGCTTCCCGCTTCGGTCGCTGGCCGCGTATGACGGTGCGTTTGCTCGTGACTACAGCGGCGGCGGTTATCGTATCGCTCGTCGGCACCTCGCTTGTGGCGCTGCTGGGCGGACAACTTGGACATGGTTTCTTCGCATTGTGGGGCTTTCAGGCGTTGTTTTTGCTTACGTTTATGTTTGTAGCGCAAATGTTTCTGTTTGTGCTCGGAATGCCGGGCATGTTGTTTAACATTTTGATTTTGTCGGTGCAGCTTGTATCGTCAGGCGCGATGATGCCGCGCGAGTTGTTGCCTGCATTTTATCAATGGCTAGGTCATCTATTCCCGGCTACGTATGCGGTACAAGGGCTGATGAACATTTTGTTTGGCGGTAGTGGTACAGGGATGGATTGTGTGGCGTTAGTGCTCATTTTGCTCGTCGCATTGATCATTATTGCGATAGCGACAGCGCTGCGTCAAAATCGTATACCGGCTCCCGCTCCGGTCGTTATTACCGAATCGTAATTTCGGCTTAATTAACTGAACTGGGGAAGTGACTCGTTTGAACAAGGATGAAGAACATGTCAAATTGCGCATTTTGAAGGCGACACGCAAACTTGCTGCCGCCCGTGGCTTTGATGCGACGACCGTGCGTGAAATTTGCCGTGAAGCGGATGCGAACATATCGCTCGTATCGTATTATTATGGCGGCAAAGAGCAGTTGTTTGAAGCGATGCTAGCAGCGTTTTTGCTAGGCAAGCCGTTTTCCGATGCGCTGCGTCAGAAAGAGCTTGATCCGGTGAGTGGGGTGCAAAAGCTAGTCGCACGTCTATTTGAATTATGGCAGCACGATCCGGAAATTTCGATTATTTTACATCAGGAATTTGCGCTGCGTTCTGAACGTATTGAAGTCATTCAGCGGTATACATTGCCAGCGTGGAGCTTGCTGCGTCATTATTTGGAACAGGGGAGAGCGGAGGGGTTATTTCATTTTCGCTCGCTCGATCTGGCGCTCTTACAGATGATCGGCAGCATTATTTTTG
The DNA here is from genome assembly GCF_034659835.1 of Paenibacillus campi. NCBI lineage: Bacteria > Bacillati > Bacillota > Bacilli > Caryophanales > Paenibacillaceae > Paenibacillus > Paenibacillus campi. The sequence continues at coordinate 26,245 of NZ_JAXSQZ010000006.1, read as the reverse complement.
CTAGCAATACGGTGAAGTCGTATCCGGTCATGCCGCTGCTGGATGAGCAACCATTAGCGCCGGAAGAACATCTGACACAATTAACCGGCAGTTTGCTCGCTTCGGTCGGTTATCCGGCACTAACGATAGGCGACAATAATGGATAAACGATGCTTGTAAGTGAGCGTATGCAGCAATGTACTCGAATCGAAATCGTACGTGTGCAGCAGGTCATCGCAACAAAGTGGCAGAAGCGGTTGAACTCAATCAAGCGGTATCGATATACGTAAACAGAGAGGGATTTGCAATTTAGACGGCATAAAGTCTAGGTTAGCAATCCTTTTTTGCTGTCCGCATGGATCGTATAATTATATCGTCATTATTTACATAATTCCTCCATCTAATTAACATAATTTACAATTTAGTCATATAAATAAGTGATTCAACTAGTAAAGAGGCTGGTTATTCTAATAACAGGTTTCAAGCTGGCACAAGCCAATTGCGCACGGCGCATATGCAAACTATCGCTTGAATGGAAGGCAGGTTAGGTGGACAAGTGCACGCATGTACAGGAGATCATATTCTGCTTGTTTCCATCATACAAATTATGTGTAACGAATACTAAGCAGAACGATTTCCAAATGATGCATACGTACGATAGTTCAGCTAACTTCTAATTAACAATTTTGTAATCTTTTCATTGCTGCGTATCGGATGTGCGTAATCGGTTGACGATTATGCGCGATGATGGTGAGCGATATGATGGACAGACCCGTTCTGTATCGTTAGGACGATAAGCTGTACGAATCGCTTAGCTAAAGCAATGCCGCAGCTTTAAACTAACCCATGTCAACATTGTGTAAGCAACAACTTGAACACCGATCCTGTGGCAATATGACATCGTTTGTATTGCCTCATTCCAGGGACTGTTCACAAGTGAAGGAGAGATGGCATGAACAGGCTGACACGTTTAATTTTTGTACTTATCGGACTGGTGGGAATGGCGGCAATGGCAGTGTTTGGCGCGATTGTGTACCCGCTCGGCAACTTTTCAAGTATGGTCGACAATTACTTGAATACACAGCCGTGGGCGTTACAAACGATCGCGATCGTTGCACTCGTATTGTTTATCGTTTTTGCGCTATTGTTTTTGATCGGATTGTTCGCTCGTCCCAAAACGCGGGCACTGTATATTTTGACACCGGTCGGCACGATTCGTTTGACCCAGAATATGATTGAACAGACTATTTTCCACGCCGTACAGGAGAAAAATGTGCTGAAACAACCGCAGGTGTATACCCGACTCAAAAAGAGCAACAATTCCGTATACACAACTATTCGCGGCGGCTTGATTCCGACGAGCCATGTGGTGGACGCAGCAAGCGAGCTGCAATTGCATGTGGAACAGCAACTGAAACAATTGCTGCAAATTGACCATGTGCGTGTCGAAGTTCGCATCGATGAGCGCCAGCAAGAAAAACAAAACAAAAACGTACCCCGTGTCATCTAAAGGAGGGATTGGGCTTGATGTTGGAACAATTGTTACCTTACCGTAGACGGATATTGTGGACATTGCTTGGATTGTTAGTTGGTATTTTGTGGATTACGATCGGTTTTAAATATACGCTGCTGATCGTCGCCTGTATGCTGGTCGGATTTCTGATCGGTAAATGGCAAGATGGTGCACTTGATGTGCAAAGATGGATTCAGTTTTTTACGAGGTAGCAAGCTTTACGAGGTAGCAAGCAGTACAGCAGTAACCGCAACAAGTATTCAGGATCATCGCTTTTCGGTGATACCGGGGCGAATCCTTTTATTATAAATATCGGGCAAGCTGAAGGGCATCGCTTGCCGCAAAGCAATTGAAGTTACCTGACAAAGTTTTGATGCGTGCTGCTATCAACCGATAGTAGCGCAATAAACCGATGGAACACAGAAAGGATGACTGAACATGGCAGAAACTAGACTGGATACAACGGAAACTCATGTACAAACAACACCTGTACAAGTACGCAAAAATTCTTTGACATTTGAGGATCAAGTAATTCAAAAAATCGCTGCACTGGCAGCTAATGAAGTACAAGGTGTATTGGCACTGGAAGGCGGCTTTTTCAGCAATTTGGCAGGTCGCTTCAGCAACTCGGAAAATGTCATTCGTGGCGTAGATGTAGAAGTGGGCGAGAAACAGGTTGCACTTGATCTTGTCGCTACTGTGGAATACGGCAAAAGTATCCCAACGATCTTTAACGAGCTGATCAAAAAGGTAAGCGAAGCGGTGAACCGGATGACCGGTCTTGAAGTAGTCGAAATTAACCTGAACATCGTTGATGTGAAAACACGCAAAGAGTTCGAATTGGAAACGAAAGGCCCGCAAGAAGAACCAAGAGCAGAACGCGTCAACTAATTCGCGTTTCGCGTGCCGTATAGCGGTATAGAACGATTGTCGTCATAAATGTGGCAGCCATGCCGGTTGATCTGTTCATCCGGTATGGCTGTTTTACTAGGCTAATTAGTAGATTGGCGGATTGTTGTAACATTTGCGGCAGACGGGATAGTAGCTTTCGTTACCGCCGATTTGAATCTGCTCGCCGGTGTATACAGGCTTGCCGTTTAACATCCGCATATTCATCGTTGCTTTGCGCTCACAAAACCAGCAGATCGTTTTCATTTCTTCGATTTTGTCGGCGTATAACAGCATATATTGACTGCCTTCAAACAGTTGATTTTGAAAGTCGTTTTTGAGACCAAAGCCCATCACCGGGATATTGAGCATGTCGACGATCGCGACGAGTTGCAAGACCGCTTCTTTTTTCAAAAACTGGCATTCATCGATCAATACGCATGAAGGCTTCGGTTTATAGTTTTTGACGATATCAAAAATGTCCGTCTGTTCATGAATCGCAATCGCCTGGCGACGTACGCCAATACGCGATGATACATAACCGATCTCGTCGCGTGTATCGAGTGCAGAGGTGAAAATAAGGACATGCTTGTTTTGTTCCTCATAATTATGGGCGACTTTAAGAATCTCAATCGATTTGCCGCTATTCATGGCTCCGTATTTAAAAAACAGTTGTGCCACTTCCAAATAGCCCCTTTCTCCGTAATTTCGCTCGTTCAGCCTGATCTATTGTATCAGGAAAAGGAGCACAGACCAACCCGGACAGAAGACGCAGCCAGCACAATGGACTAGACGGTGCCGTATAATACCCTACCGCGTGCAAACCGTTATGGCTGCTGTGGTGGTGCGGCAGCTGCCTCATGTAGTAGCTGTTCCAATTGGTGTACATATCGCTCTAATTGCTCGACATATTCACGTTTCCATATTTTGGGCGGATCGTTTAAAATAAAATGAATCATTTCTCCACATAATTCATCGATGCTGGCATACGATAGTGTTAGTGCCAACCCTTTGATCGCATGAATATGACGATGAACGCGATCGGCAACCGCGCTGCCTGCTTGTGGGTCAGGATCGTCGAATTGCCGGTAATCGGCAAAAATTTGGTGCAGATCGTGCATTTTAGTCGTGGCATCATGCAGAAAGCGGACTCTCGTCTGCTCGATAATTTGCCGATAGCGTTCTGCTTTGGACATGGGAAACCTCCCTTTATTAATGGATAAGGATGTGAACAGTAGATGAAAAAGATCGGTATAGTTGACGATAGCAATCCGTTTGTAATGCTTGTGCGGCAGTTACTGGAACCGGAGGACGTGCTGGTAGAATCGTACGAGGATGCTGCTGAATTTTTTCGCATTCCTTCGCGTATTACAGGCTATGATTTGATTATTTTGGATATTAATTTGCCGAACAGAGATGGTTTGGATGTGCTTGATCAACTTAAACGTAATGCTGCTACCCGCGATATTCCGGTCTTGTTATTATCCGGGGATTCGCGTCCCGAAATGGTCAGAAAAGGCGTGCGCAGCGGAGCGATTGACTTTTTGACGAAGCCGATCGATCCGCCACAGCTAGTAGAGCGTGTGATGGGGCATCTTGGTGTGTGCGAACCGCAGCAGGAAGCGATAGAAGGGGAAGCGTCCGCACCGTCTGCACAAGTGCAAACTACACAAGCAGAAGTGCCGAATGCCGGGACGAAGCACAGTTAATCATTTGCGGAAAACAGAAATAAGTGACGGTTTACAGCACAGTACAATCGTACCGTATAGCGTCATAGCGTTGTTGTTCCGGTTGTTGAGAGCGACAACAACCGGTCAATGCCCACGTTCTTCAGAATTAAATTCAGTGTAGCATAAATACGTTTACAAATGGAGCATAAACACTAGTTAAGCTTATTGGATCGTTCGGCAAGCGAATTGTACCCGTCATCAAGATGATGTACTTGCGCCTCTTGAATACCCTATGGGGGTATGTTAGAATGAATTTATAAACGATCTGTTGTTACCGCGCTAACGTTAAATTAAAGCGTACACAGCGGACGTGAAGGGGGGACAAACGATGGAAAACATCAATGTCAGTGAGCAACAACCGCTCGCGCTTAACCTGCCGTCTGCTGGCGAAGCGGAAACATGTGGGATTTGCAACCATTCCGGTCGCCACAGTCATCACGCTGACGAGATGAAGCATAATCTCGTGCGCAGACTGAATCGGGTTGAAGGTCAAATTCGTGGCATTAAAGGCATGATCGAAAAGGATACGTATTGTGATGATGTGCTGAACCAGATTGCTGCCGCACAATCGGCGCTTAATTCGGTCGGTCGCTTGTTGTTGGAAGGTCATATGAAAAGCTGTGTTGTCGAACGAATCGAAGCCGGTGAGCATGAAGTGATCGATGAGCTGCTCGTCACGATTAACAAATTGTTAAAATAACACGAGACGATGATCCAAGGAGGCTATAATTATGGCACAAGTAAAATTGGAAGTAGAAGGTATGTCCTGTCAGCATTGTGTGAAAGCAGTCGAGGGAGCATTAGCGGAGATCGGCGCTAACGGCAAAGTGAATTTGGAAAGCAAATCGGTTGATATTAGCTATGATGAATCCAAGCTTGACGTTGTGAAGCTGACCGAAGCGATTGAAGAACAAGGTTATGATGTAGTTTCGGCAGGCGCGTGAACAATGATTATTGGACTGGCATGACAGCATAGCGCATATGGAGCAGTGCCAGTCCAACCGAAATGAGAGTTATGAGCCGCTATGGACAGCTAGCAGACGGTTAGCAACTTTATGATGCTAGCGATTGCGCACAATATGCTGTTTGCACTGCTAGAAGATAGTGGCTCTGTATAGAACAGAGCGAGCGAGTCGCCAAGATGGGCATGATGAGTATAGCAATAAGATGGAGTATATGTTCATTTCATAAGCCTGATTCACAGATGGATAACTGATTGATAATGGATGAGTTAGACGGTGGAATCAGGCTTTTTTTAACTAATTTATATACCCCCCACCTGTATATTGGCGGATTGCAAAAGAAGTGGATTGCCAAAGCAGATGCAACAGACAGCGATACGGATAAGGGCAAATGACTAGCGATGAGGATGTATAAGCCAATCGGCTACGGTATACACATATAAAGTAACGATAACTTCTCGAAGGAACAATGGTGCGAGCACAACTATATGAATATAACCGTATGCATGTATTGTCCAGTCAAAAGTGATCGCAACCAAAGGAGTGAATAACGATGAATCCGAATGAAGACGGGGCAACTACCGCTGCCACAGACGCTGCCGCTGTGTCACAACGAGCAAGCGCTACCGATTTGCAACAATTAAAGCTACAAATTGGCGGGATGACATGCGCTGCCTGTGCGACACGGATCGAAAAAGGGCTGCAACGTTTGGATGGTGTCACCGAAGCGCATGTAAATTTGGCGCTGGAAAACGCGCTCGTCACGTATGATCCGCAGCAGTTGCAAGCGGAGCAAATTGAGCAAAAAATCGACAAGCTTGGCTATTCCGTGCTGCATGAAACCGTCTATCTGGACATTTCCGGCATGACGTGTGCCGCTTGTTCTGCACGGATTGAAAAAGGATTGCGGCGTATGGACGGCATCGCTGAAGCGCAAGTCAATCTGATGCTGGAAACGGCGCGTGTTAGCTTTGATGCAAGTAAAGTTAGCGTGCACGATATTACCGCTAAAGTGGCGCGGCTTGGCTACAAAGCGACCATTCAGGAGCAGGAAGGAGCAGAGGAGCGTCGCGATCAGCTTCAGCATAAACGCGGTTGGCAGCTGCTCGTTTCGTTTGTATTATCGCTGCCGTTACTGTGGACGATGGTGGCTCATTTTAGCTTAACATCGTGGGTTTATATGCCGCATGTGTTAATGATTCCGTGGGTGCAATGGCTGCTGGCAACACCGGTGCAGCTCGTCATTGGCTGGCAGTTTTACAAAGGCGCCTACAAAGCGCTACGCGGCGGCAGCGCCAATATGGACGTGCTGGTAGCGATGGGCACGTCGGCAGCTTATTTTTACAGCGTATTCCTAATGATTCGTGAATGGGTCGAGCCTGGATTTCAGGCGCAGCTTTATTTTGAAGTGAGCAGTATGTTAATTACGTTAATTTTGCTCGGGAAATGGTTTGAACACCGCGCGAAAAGTCATTCTTCGTCCGCGATTCGCAGTTTGATGAATTTGCGCGCCCAGCATGCGTTAGTAGAGCGGGATGGACAGGAGCTGCACATCGCTGCCGATGAAGTGCAGGTCGGTGATATCGTAATCGTGAAGCCTGGTGAGAAAATTCCGGTCGATGGCATCGTGCTGGATGGACGTTCTTCGGTCGATGAATCGATGCTGACCGGCGAAAGTTTGCCGGTGGACAAAACGGTCGGTGATGGAGTGATCGGCGCGACGATTAACCAAAATGGACGGCTGCGCTTCCAGGCGCAGCGGATCGGCAAGCAGACAGCGCTGGCGCAAATTATCGGGGTCGTGGAACAAGCGCAAGTGTCCAAAGCGCCGATTCAGCGGCTAGCGGATGTGATCTCCGGCATTTTTGTGCCGATCGTCGTCGGGATTGCTTTGTTGACGTTTGGGATATGGTATTTGGGCGTGGAACCAGGGCAGTTTAGCGGCGCGCTTGAAAAAGCGATTGCGGTGCTCGTGATCGCCTGTCCGTGTGCGCTCGGACTAGCCACACCGACTTCGATTATGGCTGGATCGGGACGAGCTGCCGAGTACGGCATTCTGTTCAAAGGCGGCGAACATTTGGAAACGGCGCATCGGATCGATACGGTCGTGCTCGACAAAACAGGAACGATCACACGCGGTGAGCCGGTACTGACCGATTGGCATGTTGAAACTGATACATTGCCAGAGTCACAGTGGCTTGCGCTGATCGCTGGGGCAGAAGGGGCTTCCGAGCATCCATTGGCACGAGCGATTGTGGCAGGCTTGCAGCAGCACGGTGTGGAAGCGGCAACTGTGCAATCATTTGACAATATACCTGGCAAGGGTATTATAGCGCTGAGTAGCGAGCATACGATTCGTATCGGTACACGCTTACTAATGCAGGAAGTCGGTGTCGTGACCGAGCAACTGGAAGCTTCGATTCAGCAACTGGAACAGCAAGGCAAAACGGTCATGCTAACAGCGGTGGATGATCGCTATGCAGGCTGGATTGCGGTAGCCGATACCGTAAAAGAGACGTCTGCCCAAGCGATTGAACGGCTGCAACAGATGGGGCTTCATATCGTGATGATTACCGGCGATAACGAGCGCACCGCCCGTGCGATTGCCGCCCAGACCGGAATTGAGCATGTGTTGGCAGGGGTGTTGCCGGAAGGCAAAGCTGCTGAAATTAAGCGTCTGCAACAGGAAGGTCGCATCGTAGCGATGGTCGGTGACGGCATTAATGATGCGCCCGCGCTTGCGACAGCCGATACCGGCATCGCCATCGGCACCGGAACCGATGTGGCGATGGAAGCTGCCGACATTACGTTAATGCGTGGCGATTTGGACGGCATCGCCGATGCGATCCTCGTTAGCCGTCGTACGATTCGTAATATTCGTCAAAACTTGTTTTGGGCGCTCGCCTACAATGTAATCGGCATTCCGGTCGCAGCTAGCGGTCTGCTGGCACCGTGGCTGGCAGGCGCAGCGATGGCATTCAGTTCAGTATCGGTCGTGCTAAACTCACTGCGTTTGCAGCGGATTAAGTTGCAGCGGGAGCGGGTTTGATACGTTGATACAGCTTCATTGGGATAGGTAATGAGGGAAAAGCGGAGATAACTTCGTGTACACATCAATCCGTCTGCTATGTTTATTTGGCTTATGATGTGTTAATAATGTAATATACTTATGAAACATTAGCAGAGAACGATAAGCAGACAGGAGTGACTACCGGATGAATGATACAATCCGTTTATTAATGAATCACCGCTCGATCCGCAGCTACAAGCCGGATGCGGTAACCGACGAACAATTAGAAGCGATTGTGGCAGCAGGACAGATGGCGTCCAGTTCCAGCAATGTGCAAGCGTATAGCGTAATTGCAGTGAAAGACCCGGAACGTAAAGCAAGTCTGGCGCGTATGGCAGGCAGTCAGCGTTATATTGAAGAATGCCCTGTATTTCTCGTCTGGTGTGCAGACTTGTACCGCTTGCAGCATGCCGTGCAAAAGCATCAGCCTGATCAGGAATCGTATGCAGATGCGGTGGAGAACTTTATCGTCGCGACAGCGGACGTCACACTTGCCGCGCAAAATGCGGCGATTGCGGCAGAATCGATGGGGCTTGGTGTCGTGTACATTGGCGGGATTCGTACCGATATCGAAGGCGTATCCGAACTGCTCGCATTGCCGGAGCTAGTGTATCCGATTTATGGCATGTGCCTCGGTTATCCGAATCAAGAGCCAGGTTTGCGTCCACGCCTACCGCTTAAAGCGGTATTGCATCAAGAAGCGTATCAAGCGGACACGACGCTGCAAGCGGTGGAGGAATATGACCGCACGATGGTACAATATTTGTCCGAGCGTACCGGCGGTACCAAAACGACATCGTGGTCAGAGCAAATGGCGCAAAAGCTAACGACACCGTCGCGGATGCAGTTGAAGGCATTTTTGGACAAAAAAGGATTTAACAAGCGTTAAGACGAACTGGATGAGGTAATATTGATCGGGGATAGCCTAACGCATATCGATACCGGATAATGCAATCTTGAATCGTACATGTCGGTCTAGTATACAGCAAAGCCCGTGTCATCATAGCGTGCACTCTTTACAATGGACATCAGCAACCTCTTTGGGTAAATGAAGGCACATTGGGAGTGAACGATAGGATAACAGCGGGCTTTTTTGTTTTGCAAAAACCGGTATAAAGCGGTTCGGTGTCGTAAAATATGTTGTTTTCCCGAGCTGAACAAGCTACTGCTGCTGATTGAGCAGCTTACTGCTTGGTGGCAAAAATAACGCTACGAGCAAATTGAGCACCGCCACTGCAAGCATAAGCAGAAACACAGCATGAATGCCGCTGGCGATCTGTTCAGGGTTGTCCGCCGTCACGATCGAGTTGAATACGAGACCGAACACCGCGACACTGACCGTTTGACCGAGCGAGTTCATTAACGTATTGGTAGACGTTGCCACACTGCGCATACGGAAATCGACTGCCCCTTGAATGATGACCATCGATGGTGTCACAATACAGCCCATGCCAAGCCCAATCAGGATGAGCGAAGCGACGATCAGACCGTAGGATGAGCCAGCTTGCATCATCGCGACGAGCAGACTGCCGGCTATGACGAGTACGGAGCCGAAGACGACGAGCCATTTGGCACCGATCCGATACATCAGTCTGCCGGACAATGTGGAAGCGAGCGGCCATGCGATCGACATCGGCATAAGCGCCAGCCCTGCCATCGTCGCGCTGGAACCGGATACGTCCTGCATCCAGAGCGCACAATATACGGTCACCCCCATCACCATCCAGCGGGTCGTAAAACCGAGAATATAAGGAATATTCAGCACTGGATTGCGAAATAGGCTAAGCGGCAGCATCGGTTCAGCCGCGCGCTGCTCAATCCACAGAAACAGACCGAGAAAGACGATTGTAACGAGAAACATAATGATAATAACTGGCGAATTCCATGCATATTCCTCACCGCCAGTGAGCAGCGCGAGCAGTAATGCGGTCATCCCAATCGTAAACGTAATCGCACCTGCATAATCGATCGCTTTTTGCTGTTTGGCAAATGATTCGTGATAATACAGGAAAATAAACAAAATCGCGATCATGCCGACCGGTAGATTAATAAAGAAAATCCAGCGCCACGAAATATAATCGACAAAATAACCGCCGACAAGCGGCCCGAACAGACCGGCAATCGACCAGACGGACGAGAAAATACCTTGTACTTTGGCGCGTTCTTTGCCTGGATACAGATCGCCGACAATCGTAAATGTAACCGGTGTGAGCGCACCGGCACCAATCCCTTGCAAGGCGCGGTACCAGATTAGTTCGGTCATCGAGTCCGCCAATCCGCACAGCATCGAGCCGACGACGAACAGACCGAGCCCAATCGCAAATACGAGCCGCCGTCCGTACAGATCACCAAGCTTGCCGAAGATTGGGGTCGCGATACAGGTCGTTAATGTATAGACGGAGAAAATCCAGCTAATTAGGCTGAGCCCGCCAAGTGAATCAATAATGCGTGGTGAAGCGGTACTGACAACGGTTGAATCGAGCGCCCCGATGAACAGGGCAGCTAGCAAGCCTACCGTTACCATCGAGCGGTTCGTTTGCTTGGACATCGAAGCGGTTTCCTTCTTTCTGTATTGGACTTGAGCTATGAATGGCAAATAACGCCAAATGAATGCGTTCAATATCGTATCCGGTTCGCCCGATTCGGTCAAGTGGCAAAATAACGCAGCGGCAGCAAGCTACCGTTAGCGGATGCTGTCCGTCTGTCATTATCGCTCATCAAGAGCCAGCTAGCGTATTGGGACAGTATGGCGTGGAGCTGGTATGTTAGCAGCTCTACTAACGTATATAAGCTTATAACCGATACAGTTTGCGTGCATTATTATACAATTGCCGGGCGGCATCTGCTTCCTCTAACCCTTGAATATGCGCCCACGCACGGCATACATCCCGCACCATGCCTGGCACTGTCGGCTGTCCGGCAAACTGCCCTTCGAACCGCCACGGCCCATCTGTTTCGGTCATCACCAGCTCACGCGGATACATAGCGGCAAGCTGGCGAATTTCCGGTTCATACGCAATATCTGGCGTAAACGAAATATAATATCCGCTGCGTGCTAGCCGCTCCACTTGCGCCGCCGCGCCTTTAAACCAATGAAAGTGAGCGCGTGTAATGCGATGCTGTTCCAGTAGCTCGCATACGATATCAGCATCATCATAGACGGCATGCAGCACGACCGGCTTATCATAGCGTGCTGCCAGTTGCAAATGCTGCTCCAACAGATCGATATAACCTTGCTCGTAAATGGTATTGCCTGTGGTAGCTAGCTCCTGCCGCCGATAATACGGAAGACCGACTTCACCGATCGCGATCGCTTTGTCGATTCGTGCTTCGATCCAATCCAGCAACAGCTTCATTTGCTGAGCGGATGGCAGCGGCTGTTCCGGATGATAGCCATATGCCGGTCTGATGATGCCCGGATAAGCGCGTGCCAGCGACTCGGTGCGTTGACATGACTCCCGATTCATCGATACGGCAATAAGCGTATCCAGCCCAAAACGTGGCAGCTCGCGCATAATAGAACGTACGTCATGATCGTCATATTGATCGAGATGAATATGCGTATCGATCCATGTCATCGTCCACTCACCTCGGCGCGAAGCAGCTCGGTCAGCCGTCTGCGCAGCGCGATAAAGGATGGCGTATCGACCAATTGCTCACGCCGTGGTCGCTCAAACGGCACCTCGATTCGTTCCAGTACAGTGGCAGGACGATTGGACAGTACATAGATCGTATCAGACAGCAGCAATGCTTCTTCAATATGATGTGTAATAAAGACGACCGAGCGTCGATTGTCCTCCCAGATGCGCAGCAACCAGCTTTGCATTTCACTGCGGGTAAACGCATCCAGCGCACTAAACGGCTCATCCAGACAGAGCAGCGATTGCGGCCCGAGCAATGCGCGTAGAAAAGCGACCCGCTGCTGCATACCGCCGGATAGCGTATGCGGATACGCTTGCCTGAATTCGCTTAAGCCTACTTTATCCAGCCACGTCCGCGCCAGTTGTAACGATTCACGTTGCGGCAGCCCGGCAGTTTCGCGGGCGAGCACTACATTTTGCTCAATCGTACGCCACGGAAACAGTGCAGGTTGTTGCGGCATATAACCAGCGCGCCCTTTTTGCCCATTGATGCGTGTGCCTTGCAGCACAATATCGCCGTCATCGGGCAGCACTACACCGCCGATCATTTGCAGCAATGTGCTTTTGCCAGAGCCGGATGGCCCGATAATCGATACAAACTCGCCCTCTTGTACGGTAAGCGAGATATTTTCCATGACATGCAGCTGTTTTTTGCCTTTGCCAAATGTTTTGCGCAGTTGTCGCAGCTCCAAAAAAGGCGCGTCCAGTGGCGGGAGATCGGATACAACCAGATTAGTGAAACCGCTGTTTGATACTGGGGACGGATGAGCGGTGGAGCGATTGGGATCGTTCATGTCATTGTCCTCCTTGTGCGCTATGATTCGTTCGTTGCCAGCGAATGCACCAATGCTCCAGCAGCACGATCAGCGAAAACATAATTAGACTAAGTGCGATCACGATTAAAATCGCCACAAACATACGGTCGGTGCGAAAGGCGGATTGCTGCAATATCATATAATACCCAAGTCCTCGATCACTGCTAATCCATTCTGCAATAATTGCGCCCATAATGCTGTAGGTCGCTGCAATACGTAGCCCGGAAAAGACAGCCGGCAAACTGTACGGCAATTCCAGCTTCCAAAAGATTTGTCGGCGTGTCGCCCCGATCATCTCCATATAATTGAGCATCGTCCGATCTGTACTAGCAAGCCCACCGAGCGCTGCGACCGTAATCGGGAAAAAGCAGACGAGTACAATGACGATCAGCTTGGACATGATGCCAAAGCCGAACCAGATAATGAGCAGCGGCCCGAGCGCGATGACCGGAATATTTTGACTCAAAATAAGCAGCGGATACAGTGCCCGCCGTAAAAATGGCACGATATGCAGTATGCCTGCCACGACTAAGCCGATTAACACCCCGATGCCAAAACCTTCCAACGTCAATTGTAATGTTGCCCATGTATGCCCAAGCAAGCGATCATAGCTGCTGCTCGCTTCGATCACGATTCGTGCCGGGCTGGGGAGAATCCAGTCCTCGATCCGAAACAGCGATGTCGCCGCCTGCCAGATGAGCAGGAACAAAACGACCGCCCCTAAGGGCGGCCATATGCCTTTCCACCAGTCACGTATGGACATTAGCGATATTTCTCGGTCAAGCCGTCCATGCTAATGCCGTCCGGACTGTGCGCAATTTTGATCTGTGAAATGATGCTAGGGCTGCCCTTCTCCACAAGCGCCTCATGCATCTGCCGAACGATCTCAAGCAGCTCTGACAGCTCGCCTTCCATCGTCGTTTCGAGCGGATGAACTTCATATTTCACACCGGACGATTGAATGACTGCAATGGCAGCATCTACATAATCGTAGGCATGCTCACCCGGCTGTGTTTTGGGGATCACTTGAATGCTAAGCAGTGTGTTAGCCATGTGTACGACCTCCTTGAATGATAGTCAGCGAATGATAGTTATCAGTACATTAATGCTTGTATGCATAGTGTAGGCGGGAAAGCATCCTCCACTTCGGTACGGAATAAGGAATGAACTCCCAGCTCGCACTAGAATTTACGAACGAACGAGCAGAGTGGGTTGCTACAATTAAATTACTTCTAAATTACTTACTCCCCTGCGCAGCAGGCAGAAACTCATTCGTAAACGCTTTGCTAGCATCGAGCGGTTTTTCCAGCAGTTTCTGTTTGTACATCCAGTCGGCATAACCTGTCCAAACTTGTTCTTTTTGCAATCCCCACTGGGATGCATCATCTTGATAGCGTGGCGACAGCCATTCCTGGCTCGCTTGCACCAGTTTGGGATCGAGATCAGGCACCGCTTTGGTCAAGATGTCGGCAGCTTTGTCGGGATTGGCGATCGCGTATTCATAACCTTTGGCAGTCGCGCTCATAAACGCTTTCACCAACTCCGGGTTTTGTTGAATTTGCTGCTCATTGGTGACGATTACCGGTGTGTAATAGTCGAGGCTTGGCGAGTAATCTTTGACGTACAGCATATCGAGCGGTTCGCCGCGCAGCTTCGCTTCGATACCAGTCCAACCGTAATAAATCCAGGCGAAATCAATCCCTTTTTTGACGGCGGTAAAATAGTCTGCATCCCCGATATTAACGCTTTTCACTTTGCTCACATCGCCGCCATCGGTATCCATAATCGACTTCATGACCGCTTCTTCTATCGGAGAGCCCCATGCGCCATACGCTTTGCCTTCCATATCTTTGGGCGTTTTGATACCGCGATCGACCGGTGCGGCAAAACCGGACGTATTATGCTGAATGACCGCTGCGATCGAGACGAGCGGTACGCCTTGTACACGCGCTTGCGTAACGCTCTCCTGGTAGCTAATGCCAAACGGTACTTTGCCTGACGCTACAAGCGTATCCGCGCCGCCCTGACCCGGCTGGATTATGTCTACATTCAGACCGGCATCCCGGTAATATCCCATTTGCTGGGCGACATACAGACCGGTATGGTTCGTATTGGGCGTCCAATCTAGTACGACCTGTACATTTTTAAGCGCTGGTGTTGTGTTGCCGTTAGCGGCGGTGGAAGATGTGGTCGTATCTTTTTGAGCGCATGCTGTCATGACGAGTAGTGCGGCTGCCATGAGCAGCATGCCAAGCGTCGTTCCGATTTTTCTCATTTCTGTTATTTCTCCCTTCGTCCTAACCCCATTTGTCAGTCAACGATCTGTATAAATGAAAAAAGCGCCCCGGATCGGGACGACATAGGTTCATATATGAGCTTACATACATGGCATGTGCTGCTTCCTACGCTGGCATTATCCAGATCAGGTCATAAGGGTCTGTATTCATTCAATACACTCTCAGCCGGCTTCCTCCAGCTCCCCACACGTTATGCGCTTTTTCTAGGTGTAATTATAGACGAGCTGGCATCTACTGTCCAGCAGGCGAGCAGGACGAGTGAGCGGTTCAGCTTGGAACAGAGCGGGTATGTAACGAATGGAGACATAATATCCCATTTTGATTTGAACTGCGAAAGGAGCTTGATCATGAGTACAGCAACTACAGAACAAGCAATCATCAAAGCCCTGTCGAACAATCCGTTTTGCTCATTTGGCACAGTGGAGAACAATAAGCCGCGTGTCCGTTATATGGCAGTATACAATGATGGATTACAAATTCATCTTGCCACGGACCGCAAAACACATAAAGTAGAAGAATTGGAACAAAACCCGAATTGCTATTTGCTGCTTGGCTACGAAAAAGGCGGCAATGAAGAAGTCGTACAGATCGAAGCGACCTGCAAAGTGTCCAGTGACAGTGAGCTGAAGCAACGCGTCTGGAAAGACGAGTTCAAAAAGTGGCTGGATGGCCCGGATGATCCGGATTATGTCGTGCTCGATATTACACCGCAATCGATCGAATATATCGATCAAGACGGCAATCGTCAAACATGGGCAGGTTAAGCCAAGTCATTGACCAGGCAGTCATCCGACAAAATCAGCGTGATCTGATACACTATAAGCGAACCTACGGCATCGTTGCCAGGGTTCGCTTTTTGCTTTATTTGACCGGGTTTGCGCCGGAATGCACGTTTATTCGTTATCGAATTTTGTAATATTACGGGATGAAAAGTGAATGCGCAAAACGGATTTTTTGTCAGTTTTTGCTTCCATTATCAGGATAAAATAGGGACTGAAGGAACTTGAAACAAGTTGTGCAATTAAGGTATAACGAATATAAAGCTACAAATTTTAGTTATTAAGCATGTGGCTCGTCATGATTGTATAGCGCAAAGAGCACATGACTATTTTTTATAGCAGGACATCGCAGCGGTGCGGGATGGAGCAATCCTACCGGCATAGGCGATGCCGTTGCCATACGGAGTTTTGTCCATAGCTGAAGCTGTTTCGCTTGCCAGCGTAGCCTATGGATGCCGGAAGGGTTAATCGACGGGAGGTGGTTTCCTTTGGATCTGCAAAAGATGGAGCAACAAATCGAGCAGGAGCGCCGGATATTGAATCAGATGGCTGCCGAGCATGGCATTTGCGACCACCGCGTAATCGATCAGTCTGAGCAACTGGATCGAATTATGGATTCCTATCTGCATCATAAACAGCGTAAAAACAAAAAATTGTCGCCTAATCTTGGCGAAGACTGTTTCTCTTAAGCGCTCATGTTAGCAGCGAGATCAATATACAGGCGTCCGATCGGCAGCTTGCCGGATAGGGCGCTTTTTTGTGTTTGGTAGCTTGGCTTATTCTCATTTATAGTATGCTGCCTATTTTAAAAAAAGGAATCGAAGCGGCTTAAATTTTCAAATGAATGATGTTTAACGTACAGTTAGTGCGTACATGTGCAAGATGAGCGAATATTCAGCTAACATCCTTAAAAAGTGCCTGCTTGCCATTGCCCGATTGTGTTAGCGGGGATATGGTTTATAGGCGAAAACAAGTTTATTGCCAGCAGCAGCGTCCATACAGCATACTGTGAATCATTCATTTGAATGCAGAAAGGACGATACGCATGACGAACGATCACGATCTCATCCTATCGATGTCACCGGATAAGCAATTTTTGATACAGCAAGCGATGCAGGAGTTAGACGCTCGTTATGATGCTAAGACAGCGCTAATCTGGGGCGAGCACGGTTTGCACGATACACGGGAAAGCGCCCATTATGCGCTCGGATTGCTGCTGCGCGGCGGTGCGGACGAGTGTAAGGTAGCGAGCGAAATGATCGGACAGGTGCTGAATATGCAGTTTCGACAGCCAGGTGAACTGTATGATGGCACATTCAACACAGCGCTGGAACGTCCGTTGCCGCCAGCGGGCTATACCGCATGGGGCAGCTTTTCGCCTGGATTTGCTTATGCCGGTTCAGATGCGCTGGATGAAGTGTATCGACGTTTTGCACAATATAGCGGGCTGACCGATAATGAGGAGTTGGCACAACGGTTTCGGCAGGCGACCGATGAAGTGTTTCCGCGCGTATGGGAAAGCTTTGATCCGAATTGGCGTGAATTTATCGCCTCGACATTTGCGGTCATATTAGCGCATTTTGAAGCGGATTTGTCGTTGGAACTCGTGCAACGTATCGATGAGGCGATGAAGCTAACGGTAGCGACATCGCTGGAACGGTATCGTACGCAATCGATTCCGACCAATACGAATATTGAGCTGATGCATCTGTTTATCACGCATTATTATGGACATCGCTATGGACAGGCGGAATGGATCGATCATGCCGAACAAGGTGCGATTGCGTTACATAACGATTATATGGAGCTGCATTCATTTGCCGAATTTAATTCCAGCACATATTATGGCGTCGATCTGACGGTGCTGGGCATGTGGCGGACGTACGGACGCACAGCATCGTTTCGCAGCATCGGGCTAGCGCTGGAACATGGGTTGTGGCAGGATATTGCGGATTTTTACCATCCCGTACTTGAAAATATTTGTGGCCCGTTTGCACGTAGCTATGAAAATGATATTACTGAGCATAGTTCGATCGGTGTGCTGCTCTATTTGGCGCTTGGCGAGTCACATCGCCATCTCACCCGTGTCAATTGCGAAACGAGTCATAATCCGCTGATTGCGCTAGTTGGAGTAGACATGCAAGAGCAGACACGGGCACAGCTTCGTTCGTGGGGAGGGGAGCGCTTTGTCACCCATCGGTTCCGTGAGCTGTGTGAACGCGATCTGCCGGGGCATAATCGCCATCTATGTACGGCAAAAGCATGGATGAGCGAGCGGCTGATGATCGGCGGTCTGTCTGGTAGTCGCAATACGAACGGGCAGATGCATCATGCGACCGCCCACTGGATGACGGCGGATGGACAGCGGTATTCGCTGCGTATGGTACGTAGACAGCAAGGGCAGAGCTGGAATACGCATTTGCGTGGAATGAGCTTTGAAGTGGATGTGGAGACGCGCAGACTGCATATTGCAGCAACGTTTCGGACAGCATTGCCGATGGAGCTTGTGTTTGAGCTGGATGGGCCGGAGCTAGCACAAATTCGACTGACGCCGGAAAGCTGGTATTTGCCCGGACTACAGATCGATGTGGACACCGCTGCTGCGCCATCTACACTAGTGCAGACATGTGCACGCGCTGAAATTGTATACACCATTTCCGGGGACGCGAAATGTGCGGCTGAACAGGAGCTGCGGTTTAGGCTAACATTTGCCGAACAATGACATTAACATTCTTTTTTTGACTTAATTTTTAAAAAATAGCAAAGAAACGTTAACTTCTACTTCAAATATGGGAAGCAATAGTATACAATTTTACCAAGCAATTGCACGCAAGGACGTTTGTTCACTTCCATTTTACCACTGGTCAATATTTAGTTAGAGAGAGATCAAAACGCTCTGTCTACGCGGTTCCTACATAGTTGGCTGTTGCCAACCTGTTTTACCGACCGTGTTTGGAAGCGATACAAAATGACTAGGATACGTGCTCAACATTACGCGGAAGGGGTTATGCATTTTGAAACTAGGAAAAAAGACTATTCGCAAAGCAGTGACCGCTTTGGTCGCACTGCAACTGTTTGCCGTGACCGCCGTTCCGGTATTCGCAGCCGAAACGACAGGGAATGCCGTCGTTAAAATTCGTCTGATGGAGACGACTGATATTCACACGAACGTCGTTAACTATGACTATTATTCTGACAAGCCGACCGATGAATACGGCTATGCCAAAACCGCCACACTGATCAAACAAGCCCGTGCTGAAGCGAAAAACAGCGTGTTGATCGACAATGGCGATCTGCTGCAAGGCACACCGCTAGGCGATTATATGGCAAAGGTAAACCCGCTGAAGCCGGGCGAAGTCCATCCGGTCTACAAAGCGATGAATCAATTCGGCTATGATGCAGGCAACTACGGTAACCACGAGTTCAACTATGGTCTGGACTTTCTCGCCAATGCAGTCAAAGGCGCTAACTTCCCGTATGTAAATGCCAACATCTATACCGATGATGGCACAGGCAAAGGCGAGAAAAACTATTTTACCCCTTACCTGATTCTCGACAAAAAAGTAACCGATGAAACCGGCAAAACGCATAATTTGAAAGTGGGCGTGATCGGCTTCGTGCCACCGCAAATTATGCAGTGGGACAGCGCGAATTTGAACGGCAAAGTCGTCGTCAAAGATATCGTCGAAACCGCCCAAAAATTCATCCCACAAATGAAAGCAGAAGGTGCAGACATCATTATCGCGGTGCCGCACTCCGGCTTTGAAGATATTCCGCAAACCGAATTGATGGAAAACTCAGTGCTGTATTTGAGCAAAGTTCCTGGCATCGACGCAATTATGTTCGGTCATGCGCATAAAGTATTCCCAAGCAGCGACTTTGCTGGCAAAACCGGTGTCGATCTGGCAAAAGGAACGATTAATGGCGTACCTTCCGTGGAGCCGGGCTTCTGGGGCGATCATCTCGGTATTATCGATATGGAGCTGATCCAGGATGGAAACAAATGGAAAGTGACCCACTCGACGGTTGAAGCGCGTCCCATTTATGACAAAGCGACCAAATCGGCACTCGTAGGCGCGGATCAAAGCGTCGTCGATTCCGTATACAAAGAGCACGAACAAACGCTCGATTACATTCGTGGTCCAGTCGGCACAACGACAGCCCGCATTACGAGCTATTTTGCACTCGTCAAAGACGATCCATCGATCCAGATCGTAACGAACGCACAGAAATGGTATTTGCAGCAAAAGTTGCAAGGTACAGATTATGAAAGCTTGCCGATCCTGTCCGCAGGTGCACCATTTAAAGCAGGCGGACGTTCTGGTGCAAACTACTACACGGATATCCCGGCAGGCACGATCGCGATTAAAAACGTATCCGATCTGTATGTGTATCCAAATACCGTCTACGCTGTAAAAGTGAACGGAGCGGAAGTGAAAAACTGGCTGGAATGGTCGGCAGGTCAATTCAACCAGATCGATCCGTCCAAAACAGCCGAACAGCCGCTAATTAATATGGACTTCCCAACGTACAATTTTGACGTGATCGATGGGGTGACGTATCAAATCGATGTCACTCAACCGGCAAAATACGATGGCAAAGGCAATATTATCAATGAAGCTGCCAATCGTATCGTCAATCTAGAGTATAACGGCAAACCGATCGATCCAAAGCAGGAGTTTATCGTAGCGACGAACAACTATCGCGCATCTTCGTCCAAGCTGGCGAACCCGGATGGCAAGCGCATCGTACTCGCTGCGCCGGATGAGAACCGTCAAGTGATCATCGACTATATTCGTGAAAACAAAACGATTAATCCGACCGCTGATGGCAACTGGTCGTTCGCTCCAATCAAAGGTAAAGCGAATGTCACGTTCAACACATCGCCTAACGCCCAAAGCGCATTGTCCACCAAAGCAGCTGTAGCGGGTGCAGGTGAAGCGATCGCTTATGCAGGCAGTGCGGCAGACGGATTTGCTAAATATACGATCGATCTGTCGCAGGCAGCTGCACCGGCAACAGGCAGTGAGCCAACGAAACCGGTAACTCCGGCAAAACCAGTGACACCGAGCAAACCGGCTACACCTGCGACTACACCAGCAACACCAGCGAAGCCAGTCACACCGGTGAAAACACCTGCCAAAGATACAGCTGAACAAACGTATACAGTTAAACGTGGTGACAATCTGTACCGAATCGGTCTGAAATATGGCGTATCTTGGGAAGAACTGGCGAAATTCAACAAGATTACAGACCCTAAACGTTTGCAAGTCGGAGATGTGCTTGAAATTCCAGTAAGCTGATTGTCCGCTACATGAATGGGATGAAGCCGAGAGCTGTGGTGTATAACACCACGGCTTTTTGCTTAAGTGTAGGTTGGCTGCTCGCTCATCATTTATGCTTCTTTAAAGTGAATAGTATCAATACATGTGATTGATGTGCATTCATTTTGGGTAAATACAAATATTTGTGAGCAATAATTCATGTACGATCATTGTATGATCATGCAATAGGTTGAATATACCTTACAATGAATAAAAGTTAAGAAACTAAATTATATACAAAGGATAAACCGGAACTTGAGTCTGCTTGCGTCTGAAATGTGTGCAGGGGGAAGCTTGTTAGCGGTCGGTGTGCGCTGTGAATACGGTATCGGTTGGATAGTTAACGCTGCAAGTGCCTAGTAGATTGTCTCAAATACATTTACGGTTTGTCGATCTAACCATTGCTTGATGATGAATCGGTTAACGTACGTTCAAAAACAATTTCCATTTGAGACAGACTACTAGTACATTGACCAAGTTAAATGTTAATTTTGATTGTGTACTGAAATGCTGATCAATGCGACCTTAAAACAGATTCAATATTCAAATTAATTTCGGTCAAGGTAATAGTAGCCTGTCTTACGTATATTTACAGTCGGTCGATCTAACGATCGCTTGATGAGGAATAGATTAAGGTGCGTTTAAACACGATTTTGACTTGAGACAATCTATTAGGGCGTGTCTTCAAACTGCTTTTTAGGCAGTTCGATGCGTTTTTTTCATTAGATTACGCTTGTATACGCAGCGCAACTCACTTAAAACGCGACCAACTTAAATAATAAAATGACAACGCTAAAAGTTTGAAGACACTGCCTAGCTTGGTAGCACGAGGCGTTTTGTTAGCTTTGTTATAAGAAAGATACAGTCTACAGTGGCATTCTGATCTGTACGAGCGTGCATAGCGTGCAGCAGCTTTGTTTAAGATTAGCCTATTGCACCTGGGGAGGGTAACTATGAATTGTAGCGAATGCAGCTATATTCAACCAATTGAAGATCAAGGAGTCGTGTCATTGCGGCCGATGACGGATTCGTTGGAACAGATGCTGATAGGGCAAGATTTTCAGTACGTAGTAATTGAAAAAACAGTATCAATCGATTATTATTCGCGAGAACAGATGCTGGATATTTTACAATGGGTGTGCCGATTGCCTATGGTGGAAGGAAGCGATTTGCAGGTGGGAATTTGGGGAGTAGGCAATATTGGAGGGGAGCCTTCCTGGCTTCCGGCAACGGTGATTATCTCCCGCTTGCAAAATTATGACATTGTAGATATTATCCGAAGACGTCAATTTACGAGCCATATGCAACCGATTGTCGACGCACAAGAGCAGGTGATCGCATACGAGTTTTTGCTGCGTCCGATTGTGGATGGGCCTTCTTTTCAGCCACATCGGCTATTTGATATCGCGCATCGGACAGGATTGCATTCGTTTTTGGATCGGGCGGCACGTATATCCGCGATTGAGACGAGTGCAGCGCATTTGCCATGTGGGATTAAGCGGTTTATTAATTTTTTGCCGTCATCGATTTACAATCCGCAATATTGTCTAAGCCATACTTTTGCTGCGATTGAGCGGTTAAAGCTGGAGCCAAAAGATTTCGTATTTGAAGTAGTCGAAACGGAAAATATTTTGCATATGCCTAAGCTACAGGAAATTTTTGATGTGTATCGCAGCAATGGTATTTTTGTGGCGCTGGATGATGTGGGCTCCGGCTACTCCAAGCCTGAACTGATCGACAAGCTTAAGCCCGATTATGTGAAGATCGATCGTGGACTGATCGATTACTGTGATCAAGACAAAGCGAAGCAACGGCAAATTATGCACATCGTAGAGCGTTCACTGGAAGCAGGCAGTCAGGTGCTGGCAGAAGGAATCGAACGACGCGAGGAGTTTGAATTTTGTCGCAGCATCGGCATTGATTTGGCACAAGGCTATTTGTTTGGCAGACCAGCAGAGCAGCCGTTAGTTAGGTGAGTCGTTGGGAGAATGGATATTGACAAGTGTGTACAAGTCTTTTAAGCTAAGTTTAAATCAATAATGACATGTGAAGCACACATGATTCCTAGGTGGGGATTATGTGTGCTTTTTAGTTGTTTCGGTAAGGTTGGAAGGAAACAGAAAGGTGGGGAAGGGGAAGGGGAAGGGGGTTGTATAGTTTGGAGCAGATGAATGATCGTTTACGGTTGTCAGTGGATAGTTTCGAATCACTTCATTTCGAATGACTTTATTTCGAATGACTTCATATGGAGTCGAAATGGTTTGTTTTATGTTCACCAGTCATTTTGCCAGCGTAGGCTGATGGGGCGTGCAAAAAAGGATGTTAATGGACAAATGATAACGAGATAACTTGAACAAATGATCTTGAAAAATGATGAAGAATGAACACGTATATATTTGATGTCCTAATATATTGCAATTAAATTATAAAAACTGGATGCACTACCGATAAAATGAAGAAGGATCACCTGTACGATCTGTCCTTGTTACGATACGTACGCTGTATGAGTTGACCTTACGTATCGTAATATGTAGCCGTACATAATGAGATGAACTTGAGGAGGAATTGAGCATGACAAAACAAACAACTGTAGCACAGCAGGTAACAGAGAACAAAGGCGCGATGGAAAGTGGGAAACGGTACACGATGGCGAATGTGAAAAAATCAATCCCGCCGCAGCGGCTCGCGAACATGATGATGGTGTCATTGGTGGGAGTCAGTCTGATTGCAAGTGCTGTACTTTTGTATCGTCCCCATACGACAGCGGCGGCAGTCCCAACATCTGCTATCGAAGTGCTGCTCCATGCGCGTAAAATGGCATTTCCGGATGCCAAACCTTTTCAAGATGAGCACGATGCGGTTATGGTGCCTATTCGTTTTATTTCGGAAAAGCTAGGCGCACAGGTCGGTTATTTGAATCGGAGTGGACAGCAAATCGTAACGCTACAAACGGCTCAGCATAGCGTGACACTGACGGTCGGCTCAGCAACAGCGGTAGTGGATGGGCAGAGCAAGACGTATGATAGCCAAATTATAGTGAAACAGCAGCGGACGTATGTGCCATTACGGCTAGTGAGTGAAGGGCTGGGACAGACGGTGGAGTGGGATCAGGTGGGGAAGTGGGTGTGGATTGGGGGGAAGGTGCCGCCTACGGTAGATGAGTTGGGGCTGGTTAAGGAAAATCTAAATCCTTACAAATCTTATTTTGCTAAAAAGCCAAATTGGTTGAATAACGAGTTTGGAGAACCTTATCAATATGTTATAAAAATCAAACCTTCAAATTTTCCATTATTGCTATCTGATTATATCTATAGTATCGATTTGTATACATTTCATGATAACAGTGCTTATACCGGTAGAACATATATCCGAGTAAGAAGTGATGCATGGTCGCCTAATTTGTATCTTTTAACTAACAAGGGCGACGTACGTTATAGATACGATCGTAAAGATTTAATGAAGAAAAACAATGATGGGACGGTCTATACATTTTATGCTATTTATTCTGAAAGAGATGAACTTCTCGATAATATTAAAGACGCTAAACCACTAACAATTCAGGATATCAAGTATGTAGGATTTCATACTAATTCTTCAAAAGATAGTTTGATTTTAATGGATAATCCATGGAGAGAATGATATGAAATGGTCTAAATGGCTTAATAAAAACAAGTATTATAGTGTATTTTTGATTCTGGTACTTTTTACTTTTTATATTTTATTTTCATCCGTACTTGGTTCCTATAGTGTACAAGCAGCCGATGTCTCTACGCCATTAAAGTATTATCAAGATGATTCAGAGAATACAATGAAAGCTAACTACAGGTATTTTGTTGGTATGATGTATTACGATATGTGGCATGGGTCAACATGGGCAAGTGGTAAAGCACCAAATAGAGGCGACTCTGGTACAGCAGAACAAGATTATCAATTTTCGTTTCCTGGGCGGACGATAAAAAGTATAGAAGTTAGTTTATACAAACATGATGCGCAAAATGCTATCTACTTTGAATCATCCAGAACAGAAAGACCTGAAGATGGAAAAACTATATGGCAAAAATACGTTGCTGCTATATCCATTGGAACGGAAGATAGTGCACTTACTTATAATAAAAGTGGAATTGGAACAGATACGGCTACGATTCCAACGGCTATTGTAATTAAGTTAAATGCAGACTCTCCTGAAGATATTACGAATAGTTGCACAACTCAATGCAGTCCCAATACTACTGGCTACCGCATCTACACACCTGTCCTGTTCCAAATCGAACTCACAGCCGACCTAAGCGTCCATTACAAAACGATCGACGGCAAATCGCTTAACGACATCTTCCCGCCGCGCATCGAACACATGAAGCCAGGCACTACATATGAATTCCAACCCCCAACCCATGAAGGTTACACCTATGCCGGCTACAAAAAAACAACCGATGGCAGCGATCCGTCGACAGCACAAGCGATCACCAAAGGACATCCGCCAGCTTTACAGCCGTATACCGGATCATTTGAACAGTATCGCATCTA
The DNA here is from genome assembly GCF_034659835.1 of Paenibacillus campi. NCBI lineage: Bacteria > Bacillati > Bacillota > Bacilli > Caryophanales > Paenibacillaceae > Paenibacillus > Paenibacillus campi. The sequence continues at coordinate 723 of NZ_JAXSQZ010000006.1, read as the reverse complement.
CCAATACTACGAAGTCGGACAACCGTGTCAACCGGGTCAAACGAGTGCCGACAATGAACAGTGTGAAGATGAAGCGCCGGCTTCCGACGGAAAAGGAGGATGTGCGTATACGATCCTGCCGCCCATATCAGCCCAAACGATGAGTAACCAACAGCTAAACCCCGAAGCTGCCGCCCACATTTTGAGCGATGATCGGGCGAATGGACGGCATTTTGATGCGACCCAAGGCATACCCACGAGTGAATATGTGTACGCCAATGCGTGGGGATATGCGTATTTGTTCCAGCATACATTTGCCGAAAGGAAAGGCACGATCCGGTATGACTGCGAAGTGAGGGTACGGTATAGCCTCAAGTGGCAAGAAAAGAACAGCCGCAAAACATGGAGCACACGCACCGCCAGTGAGACCAAAACGTATACGTTTAGCTTCACACGTCCGTATGCGTACTGGCAAATTCAGCAACTGCAAGTGTTGGGCATCGCCCAAGCGAAAGTAACGAATCATGCCTTGCCCGGCGGTACCGTGACGCTGCCAGCCGCGCATTACATGCCGCCGACGTTAACGAAGGAAGCCAGTACGGAGGTGAAGGATCATGTGCGTCCAGCTAACTCTGGCTCGATGACGTATAGCCCGAGCACGCTAGATGGAGGGAAATCGGGTCGACCTTCGCTGCCGAATGACCAAAGCAAGCTTCAACATCAAGTAGACAGCCAGACCGATGA
>NZ_JAXSQZ010000005.1:0-379268 GCF_034659835.1 Paenibacillus campi | reverse complement strand
GCGTCAAAGTATTGTTCCAGCAGATTTAGGCGGATGCTGGTGTTGTCGGGATTGGAACGGTACGCACCGACGTCTGCAGCTGCAATCGTGTAATGTTGGGTTTGCTGCTGCGTCAGTAACGGCTTGGTAATGGACAGATTGCCTTCCGCATCCGTGAATTCGGTTTGCTGATCCCAGGCATCATAGCTGGCGGTTTGGGTGTTGCCGAGTGCATCGACAACATACACGATGCGTCCCAAATCGTCCGGGTGCGCCTGCGAGCGTGTCCAGCCGTTGGTGTCAGGGTACGTTTCCAGTACACGCAGGAAACCGAGTCCATCGTAATAGGTCGCTTGACGGTTGAGCACGGTAACGGCGCCGGTCGATTTGTTTGTATATTGACGGATGCTGTCCACACGTAATGTGAGTATGCCCGTATTGGTAGGATCGGCGCCAGCGCTGTACACACGATTCGTGTACGCATATTGGTCTTCTATCGCATAGACGGTGCCGTCCAAATTGGTCATCGACGGTTGTACGACGTTTACCGGGCGACCGAGTGCATCGTAGGACGTACGGGTAGTGTTGCCATCGCTGTCCGTTTGGCTCGTCAGCAGTCCGGTGCCGATGTCGTACGTCATCGTTTGCCGGGTCGTGCGGGTCGTGGAATCGGCGTTCGTGAACGTGCTCGTCTGCTCGGTGGGATAGGCATAGCCATCATCGGCGCTATAGGTAGTCGTGACGCGTGAAGTGACGCCAGAACGGATCGCTTTTTGCACAGTCATACGCTGGATCGCGCCCGGGCTAACGGATGCGGCATCATAGCTGTAGGTGGTCGTTTCGCCTGCGGCGTTGGTATATTGTTGCAACCGTCCGCTGCCGGTGTAGGCGTACGTTTCGTTGAGTGCGGCGCCGCTGTTCGTTGGATACCACGTTTTGCTCGTCACTTGGTGGTACGTTGATTCATACGTGTACGTGACGGTATGGTGGGCTTTGCTATCCGTGTTATTGTAATCCGCCGGGATCAGATCATCGGTTTCGGACTGGATGCCACCCCAATCGGCGTAGACGATGTCTTTGTCGCGTGTGATGGTGCCTTGGCGATCTTGCAGGGTCGTTTGCACATGGGTCGGTTTGTAGATATACGTTGGATCAAAGGCTAAATTATTCGTCGTCTTGATCTCGCCCTGTGCGTTGCGAGTTTCTGTACTAAGTAAAAGATGCTTGCCATTATATAGATAGGTGATCGTTTCGTCGCCGTTCGCTGTCGCACTGCGGATATGGGCGGTTTGCGAATAACGATATAAGGCGGGATCGATCAGTCCCTGTGAATTGTATTGACGGTACTTCGTGTAGTCGCCCACATACGTATAGTCGATGCGCTGTACGGGGGCGCTTTCCGTTCCGTCTGCACGAGCATAGGTGTCGTACCGTGAAGCGATGCGGTATTCTTTGCTGTCGCCAAGTTTGCTAAAGTCCCTTTCAGCTTGCTCATACACATAATGCGTACTGAGTCGTGGCGATTGAATATGGGTCAGCAGAAAGTTCGGCACTTCGGCATACGGGTTTCCTCCGTGAAACCGAAACGAAGCGGTCGCTTGATCATACGCGAACGTTTGCGGTTCGTTGAGGTTGTTCGTAATGCTTTGTAACAAGGGGACATAGCCGTCATCGACACCATTTTGAATCAACTTGACTCGACTTTTCGTATAGACGACTTTTTGTTGGGCTTGTCCTTGCGGCGTGTAGACGGTGACGATAATTCGCTCACCTTGAAATTCATTTCCTTGATTCAAGGTTGTTTCGTAATCAAACGTCACTTTGCGTCCGAGTGTATCTGTAATCGAGGAAAGAATTGAAACCTCTGTCGTGTTTGAGTAGATTTTGCGCTTTTGATAATGATACGTGATGGCATTACCATAGCGATCCACTTTGCCGACTAACTGTCCGTACATGGAGAAATATTCCCGTGTACCGTCCGGCTGTTGTAGGTAGTAATAGGTCCCATCTTCGCCGTTGGAAAAGCGCTGCGCGTTGGCGTCATCACGAACCATTTGCAAATACACACCACTCGCTGCCTGTACAATGGCGGTATTGCCCATTCCGAAATAAAGGGGGTAGCTTTGTCCGGTTCCAGAGTGGTAGACCGTACCCGCATAATCGCCTTTGCCATACACACCTTCAATGGAGGGGATTTGAAACGACCAGCCCATGCCCAGATCGTTATGTTCATAGGCGTAGTTCCCTTTGAAGATCAGAGTGCTATACCGTTTCGTAGTGCCAAGAACATATGGAGACGTATCGTCCGAATCATACTGCACCCCGATATCCAGATCGAGTCCGTCACGTCCGGGCAGATGAATTTGGGTTTGGCTCCACGTTAGCCCTCCTGTAGAGGTGCTGATCTGCTCGCCATCTTTGCTGCGATCTGCATACTGCTGTTTGCCTAGATCGGCAAGGCGTTGGTTAGTGACATCGGCGTCCATCGCGATGCTAAGTGAAGACGACAAACTCGCACCATTCGCCGCTTGGCGATGAGGAGCGGTGACAGTCAACCGATGTAGCCCTTCATTCACCGTTTCAAGCATGGAAGCCGCGTTCAATTGTGGAGGAGCAACATAGACCTCCTGTGTCACGGAAGGGACGGCAGACACTGAGGCGCTCTCCTGCGCTTTCCAAGTCAGATGCTGCTGCTTATGGATATTCCAAATCTGTTCCCCCGTTTGTCCAGTCAGGCGCATCAAGTATTCGATCCAGTAAATATCGAGCGGCTCGGCTCCGTCTTGCAGCAGGGCATAGATGCCTTGTTCACCTAATAAGCTGATCGGGTCATCTTCGCCATCGGTCGGGGGCAGGTCGGATTCCGGGTCGGGTTCACGCTCTGCGGCAGGGGCATCTTCCTGTAAGGCAAAAGGGGCAAATGTTTCAGCGCTAGAATTTCGGGTCGGAGGCTCCGCTGCATCCAACTGCACGATTTGATCTGCCAACGCTTCCATTTGCGGATTAGGAGCTTCGTAGACGTCTTGGTATACCTGGTTAACGACGGTTGTCCATGCCTCTGGCTCTACCTGTTGGGGCGTAGCCGTTCGGCTTGGAGGCTCGATCGATGTAAGGGGGTGCTTGCCTGCTTGTACTTGCTTTCCGCTGGTGGCATCTGCCTCGGCGGGGGATACGATACTACTGAATAGCAGCAACAGCGTCAGCGTCCCTATAACAAGGGGACGGAGACGGGATGTCGATTTCAGGTCGGTGAACATGGAAGCAACTCCTTTACTTATAGATTCGATTCAGATAAGAGAAGCGGACAGGGAGAACTATCGTTCTTCGATCTACTTTTTCAAATCAATGACTACCCGTTGACGGTAAATCGTCACTTGATTGGCTTGATTGATCATCCGGAGTTCCACCTGATGGTCGAATACCCCGGATACCGTTTGCGTACTGCCATCTGCGTTGTATTTGACATGGGGAGTGCCGTTCGTAACGATCGGCATATCGTAAATATGAAAGCCTGCCGTATGGTTGGCATAGACCGGATAAACTCGATACACATCTTCGCGACTGTCGCCGATGCTCGCTTTTCCATAGAACTGTCCATCCACGTATACATCGATACGCTGAAGTTGCGCCTGATCCAAATACCAACCGGACGCTTGAATCCCGCCATTGGTCGAGGAAAAGGGACTTTGCTCCAATTGATCGATGGCATACCGAATCGGCTGCGCTGCTGGCTGCCCCACCGTCACCGAAATCGTACGGGTATAGGTCGTCACTTGATTGGCGCGATCGATCATGCGGATGTCGACTTGCTGGTCAAACGTGCCGGTTTGTACGCTTTTTGTGCCATCGGCATTTTGGAATTCCTTGGTCGTACAGCCCAAGTTTTCCGCATGAAATCCCGCGATATAATTGTTATACGCAGGGAAGGCGTGATACACATCTTCACGACGGTCGCCCATATACGCACGTCCACGAAACATGCCATCTACGTAAATTTCGATTTTTTGAATCCCTGCCGGATTCAAGTACCAACCTGATATACGAATTCCGCCGCACGTCGTCGACACGGTCGCTTGCTCGACTTGATCGACCCAGTAACGGGTTGGCAAGCCTGATTGGGTCGGTACGGACACAGGGGGCGGGATAAGCGTCGGGTCGGTCGATGAGGTCGAGTTTGACGAATCCGTTGGCTCCGCCTGATGTTGGCTCACGACATTGCCGTTTTTGTCGTAAGTATAGGTTGTTTTCTGGTCTCCGGTGGACATGGTCGTCAAACGTCCGTTGGCATCATATTCATAGGTTCGCTGGGTCGCGGCAAAGGTCGAGCCCGCAGGCAGGCACAATACTACCGTGAGCAGACTGCACAGCATCGCTTTGATCCACCAGGAGGGGAAACGGGCTGCACGATGTTTGGAAAATCGGTTCATAGCGAATGGAATTCCTTTCTATAGTGGAATGGTGAGAGTAGTGAGCATCGTAGTTACGTATAGGGTGGAGTTTATAGGGTCGTTGTTAAGATAGGTGTAGCGCGTTGTTAGCAGATGTAATAGGAAACATACCGTCTAGAAACTCACTTGTAGTTTTCGAGGTTGAGTTAGATCATAATGGAAATTAGATCGTATAGCCTATGGCTCCTCGGCTTATCCATTCACGTGATTTTTCTTTTCCCTCCTTGAACGATCCGATAACTACAGGGTACGATTCATAGCTACATAGTTAGCATAAATATAACGAAAACGCTTATGTAATCGATCTGTCTACTTGTATAACTGTGTGAATCCGCATCACCTACCGATCTTATATGTATGGGCGTAGATTTCTTCTGTTCACGTTTGGTCGCTTGTTCGTTTGTGGCTATGATCATTTATCCATCTTGATTATGACGCTAGTTGAATAAGGTGAACACTTTGAGTATAGTGGATATTTCCGCAAATGGAAGGTATTATTTTACAGAACTAAAATTGGTCGTATCGTGTAGAGCTATCCTTTACTTCCAATGTTCGGATATGTTGTGCATGTTATACAAAGAGAAATTCTATTAGAATCGTTACGAAAAGCTAGAACATATAAAGCAACAACATAAGCAATACAAGCACAAAAATGCTCCAGCTCATCTTAGCTGGAACGTGCCTTAAAACTATTGTTACAATTATGTACATCCCTATATACATAATTATCGTCTATTGAAAATATCATTAGTAAAGGTGGTCAAATGAGATGAAAAATATAGTAAGTGTAATTGATTTTGAATCTGCACCATGTCCTTATTTATAGTGGGCATCTATACAATACTAAACTATATATTTAAAACGGTCAGCGTAATTGTACAAGTTTTTTATCAAAAGAACTTTCTTTGCTAGTGTTTGCTAGCATAACAAAAATCCCCTCCAGCTCGCTGTATCGAGTTACCAGTTACAAATGGTATCTTCTCCACTGCTTGCCTTAAAGGGGATCATGCTAAATCATAATCGACTTCGCCATGAGCTTGCTGATCTCAACTATCCTTCCCATTCAGCACATCTGTCGCTGTTTTCGCTACGGTACTTATGCTATCCGTTGGCAACCGATATGCCCATTTGCCTGTCGGTTCGACGATCCACATATAGTTCGGATCATCCTGTGTTTGCCAGCCGGTGTATTGTTCCAAGCTGGATAGGCTGCCTGAACCGGTATCGTGACCGCTGTTGTTCATCAGTTGCACTTTTAGCGTTAGCACTTGTTTGTAGCCTTTGATGTTGCTGACGGCGACGGGTACTTCGTCGGTCGGGATGTTTTTGATCGCATCGGTGATGGCGCTTGCCTGGGATGGTGTGATCGAATGATCGTTCAAGCTCCATTTATCCTGGTTCGGATCGCCGCCGCTGGATAGTTGATGGGTTAGTGTCCAGTCAGACTTCGGTACACTGCCGCTCCAGCTAAGCTTGCTCAACTGTTGATCATCCCAGCCAAACGGTGTCGTATCGATAAAATGAAACGCTGTCGCCCCAGACAGATCGGTCACTGTTTGCTCGGCAATCTGGATAATCGGCCCATCGTTCATACGTGCATAACGGTAACCAGGCTCCGGTGTTTCGCTGCCAAATGATAGCGATATTTTTTGACCGTTACTTAAGGTCAGTACAATGTCAGGCTGATTCGGATTCATCCCATACTTTTTCACATCCGTTGGAGACTGTTCGACTGTGCCATGTACTGTCGCTGATTGTAGTGTATTCAGCCAATCTCCGACCATATATTCATTGATCGGATAGGCGCCTGGTTTGGTGATAATCCATTTGTTGTTTTTGTGTATAAGCGTAACCGAATTGGTTGCGTTTGTTGTGCTGGTCGTGGCAGTATTGGTCGTCGTATTTTCCGTATTGCCAGTCGGATCGTTTGACTTGCTGGCAGCGGTTACGTCCGCAGCTTCTGCTTGTTCATTCGTAGTCGTATTCGCTCCAGCAGCAGTTTCCGCTGCTGTATGGGCTGCATCCGCAGCATTGCCGGAAGCATCTCTAGCAGATGCAGGCGGATGAATGTCAATTTGCTGTAAGTCTGCCGTATGCAATGTCAGCAGCTTACTCTCGGCAGGTGCAGCATCGTCTTGTTTTTGAAAAAAGTGCTGGGAATACGCATAGCCCACTCCTGCCACAAGAATGAGCAGCAAAATAATCGAAGGCAGTAGCTTTTTTACCATTCAGGTTCCTCCTTTCAAGCGGTGGTGTGTAGGTGAGCTAGTCTCAAGCAACACCAGGCTGTCCGGAGCGGATCAACATCAAGCCCGGCGGCGTCTCCACCACAGGAACACACCAGCAGCGACGAACAGCAGTGGGAATAGGATCACGGTCGTAATCAAAATCGTACGTGCCTGTGATAACGTCAATGTAGCAGTCTGGTACTGATTTTCCATTTTTGGACGAATCGTTACCTGGCTATCATTGCCGATCAAATAATTGATGCTGTTGACGGCAAAGTCCAGATTACCTTGTTGCTGGATCGACTGATTCATCATAAAGGTTGAGCCGCCCAGTATGACCGCCTTTGGCTTGCCATCCGAGCTGCCGACCGCAAAGCCCAGATCAAACGGCCCTGCTAGATCATTGCTATCACGCTCGGTTTTCGATTCAAGCAAACCGTTCAAATTCGTCTCTCCATAGCTGTTCGCGCTCGTCGTTAGCAGCGGGGTGACGGTCAAGCCTTGTTTCGCCTCCTGTTTGAGTGCGATCGACAGCGACATAATCGTATACAGATGGCTCGCTGCCAGTTTGTTTGTAATTTCGTTGTTTCCATATTCCGGTACGATTGTCAGCGGATCGTATAATGATTGACCTTTTGGCTCGACCGCGACGGCATGGGTATCGACCACGCCATAATCGCTCATAAGGGAATCGATATTTTTCCAGGCGGTTTTGGCTTTTTCATTAAAGCCGAGCGATAGGAACAGCTTGCCGCCTTTGTCCATATATTGCCGGATCGCTTTCGTTTCGGCATCGCTCAGATCGGTTTGTGGCGCTACGATCATTAGCACGCTTGCATCGGCTGGAACAGCGCCTTGCTGTGCGAGTGACAGTTCGGATAGTTTGATATTTTCCTCGCTTAATTGCTGTGCGAGCAAGCTTAATGTAGACACATCAAATTCGTTATGCCCGTTCAGCAAATACGCTTTGTACGTTTTGTTCGATGTGAGTGACAGCAAACCGGATGTCAGCTTTTGCTCGCCGCTAAATTGATACGAAGTCGATGCGGATGAGCCGTCTTGCCCATTCGGGTTGCTGAACATATTGTAAATTTGAATCGATTTGGTATGATCGCCTTGCTTGAGCACGACCGTACTTTCAGTGACGCCATATTGACGCGCCAAATCGGGATTTTGCAGCAGATCGTATTGTTTCACTTCCAGCTTATTGTTAATTTTATGATATTCCTGTAGCAGGTCGGTCACTTCACGTGTGTACACTTGCGCATCTTGCGGATTAATAAACACGAGCGCTTCGACCGGTTGTTTAATCGCTTTCAGTGTGCTGATCGTTTGATCGGATAAAGTATTTTGCCGATTTTGTGTCAAATCGACTTGAAAAGTGCCGAGTGAATTCAAAAACAGCGTCAATACGATAAAAATGCCGATCGCTGCAAGCGAAATGACCGAAGCGTTTGTACGTGAAATCCATTTGCTCATTTTCATTACCTCCACCGCTTCCGTTCCACAATCTGGATGCTTAAAATGAGAAATAAAGCAGCCAGTGTGATGTAGTACAACAGATCAGGCCCTTGCAGCACGCCTTTGATCAGATTGTTCATACGACCGGATAAGGAGAATGGAGCTAACCATTGCTGTAAGCTGGAACCCGTCGCACCAGACGCGAACGAATCCATCAGCCACAATGTTAGCAAAATGACAAATGCGATGACCGCCGACACCATCTGGTGTTGCGACAAGCTTGACGCAAACAACCCGATCGCCATCATCGCTGCACCGAGCAGGAACAAGCCAAGTACTGACAATAACAGTAACGTTATATCTAGCTTGCCAAAAAAGGACATCGTTAACGGATACACCATATTACATAGCAGCAGCACGATGAGTAAAGCGAGCGAGGCAAAATATTTGCCCAACACAATCTCGGTTGCAGTTACCGGTGAGGTAAGCAGCAATTCATCCGTACCTTGTCTAAATTCTTCAGACATTAGCCGCATCGTCAACAGCGGAATGACGATCAGCAGCATAAACATCGTATCACCAAGTACGAGACGATAATCGATAATGCTCGGCTGATACACAACAAAACTGACATAAAACATAATGCTCGATAACAACACATAAACCGCAATCGCAAAATACGAAGTCGGATTAAAAAAATAAAGCTGTAGCTCTTTGGAGCAAACCGCCCACATTCGTCTCATTAGGCGTGATCCTCCTTTTGTTTATTTTTGCGGGATACTGGTGGAGCAGGAGCAGCATCGGTAGAGTCAGAAGCGGATAAGCGGGCAGATGGGTCATTTACATCACTGGCTGGATCGATGTCAGTTTGGACAGCAGTCTTACTTGGCGTGGTTGTGTCTTCGCTCTCTACAGCCGCCGACTTCGAGCGTTGCTGTGCGTCGGATTGATCTATCGTCTGCTCTGAGGCTGTTTCTGCGGCATGAAGCGACTTCGTTGCTATGTCGGAAGTAGGCTCTGCTGCCGCTTCGCTCGTCAGCTTCAGGAACACATCTTCCAAACTCATGCTCTCTTTGCGCAGCTCCAAAATCGGAATACGCGCTTCACCAAGTGCCAGCGACAATCGTTCGCGGAAATCCGTGCCATCTTCCGCTTGCAGGCGCACACGAATGAGCTGCTCTAACTGTTCATCCGGCTCCGCAAACCCGTAATCCGCTTCCGTCCAACCCCACGGATCAAGCAGCGCCTGCAATGCTGCCGGACGCGCTTTGACTTCCAATGCAACTTGAAACTTGTCGTTCAAGCTGTTGTCGAGTTGGTTGGACGCGCCGTCCGCCACGAGTTTGCCTTCATTAATAATGAGCACCCGACTGCAAAGTGTGCTCACTTCCTGTAAAATATGCGTGCTAAGCAGCACCGTATGCTGTTCGCCCAGTTCGCGAATCAACTGCCGAATTTCGACGATTTGACTCGGATCAAGCCCTGACGTTGGCTCGTCGAGCACGAGCAAATCCGGTTTATGGATAATCGCCTGTGCCAAACCGAGCCGCTGCTTATATCCTTTTGATAAAGAGCGTACAATTTGACGCTCCCGTCCGTGCAGACCGAGCCGATCGATCATTTCGCTAATGCGCAGCTTTTGTTGACGTGCCGGTACATCGCGCAAATCCGCCACAAAACGCAAATAGGACATGACGGTCATGTCCGGATATAAGGGCGGTGTCTCCGGTAAATAGCCGATTTTGCCGCGCGCTTTGCGGGAAGGCTCATGCATCGGCAAACCATCGAGCCAAATCTGTCCCGACGTTGGTGTTAAATAACCGGTAATCATACGCATCGTCGTCGTTTTACCCGCTCCATTCGGCCCGAGAAAACCGACGATTTCGCCACGTTCCATCTCAAAATCAATTCCGTCCACACTGCGTCGCCGTTCAAAATGTTTGCTGACTTGCTGGACTTGAAGCATCGTTATTTCCCCTCCTGCCGGTTCATGCCCGAATTACTTTCACTGTTCCTGCACCATTCACATATCGGGGCATCGATAGCAAAACATGCCAAAAATCTATTTTACTATATCTGACGAAGTATAAAAACAGCTTAAAATATGATAAAGGGAAGCTTAAAAGGCGCTAGTTGTGCCGGAACGAGCGAATTAGAATAGCAAAAGGAGCAGCTTATGCAAGCAAAATGTAACATTCTAACTAGCTAAGACGATGTTGCGATTCATTCAAACAACCGACTATGCTACTTCAAGTCATGCACACATTCGTGACAAAACAAACAGCCCTCAAACGAAAACGTCTGCGGACTGTTTGTATAAAAAATACTGTATTTTAACTGTATTTTTATTAGGCAATGTACGCAAACATGGCGTGTTGGAACAGCCTATGAGTTTGCATCCACATTCTAACAAAGACAGCACAAAAAAGATTAGCGTTATGCGCTGCCATCTGTCCATCATTTGGCTGTCTATATATTTGATCGCTTGTATGATGGTGGATCAGCTTATTTATGTGTCGACTATATGTCGACTTGGAGTTGTCGTTTAGCTGCTGGTTGTTCTAAATTGGTCAGGCATTACCCGATACATTTAACTTGTTCCAACCGGCTCTGCTGCTCTGTTGACACCTTGCCCTGCTTACGCTTCCTGTTCACCAACCCAATCCCGATAGCAATTAGCACCAAGCCGGCAAACAATGTTACCGTCACCTGCTCATCCAACATAAAAATGCTAAACACATTCGACAGCACCGGAATCGCAAATGTATACGAACCGACCGTGCTCGCTTCGCCGCTGTTCAGCAGTTTAAAATAAACGAGCCAACCGCCAGCGATTACAAATACCGCAATGAACAGCAAAATTTCCACAAACGATCGACTCCAATGGATGTCCGACCAGCTTTCCGTTCCGCTGCCAACCGCCAGCAAGACGACACCACCGAGCAGCAATTGCACGGTCAGCGCCCATAGTGAATCGATGTTACCGCTATGTTTTTTCATACAAATCGTACCGATCGCCCAGCATAGTGCAGATGCAATCGCCAGCACGATACCGAGCGGGGACAGATGCCCTTCCAATCCGCCACAGCTAATCAGCGCTACCCCGGCGAACCCGAACAACAAACCGGCTGCTTTCACAATCGTCATCTTTTCACCCAGCCATAACCATGAGAACAACCCCAACAATACAGGCTGCAAAAACACAATCGTCGAAAATAATCCTGCTGGCAAGTAGCCGATCCCAATCGTCTGCAAGCCATAATACCCGATAATATTAAATAGCGCTAACACCATATACACGCGCCAATTGCGCTTCCATTGTAAAGCGGCACGACTACGCCACGCAATCGCTAGCAACAATACACCGCCGATCAATGTACGCAGCCCGGAAAAGAGCAATGGCGGCACAGACGGTAACGCCAGCTTGGTCAGCGGCCAGTTGATGCCCCAGATCGTGACCAGAAATAACACCAACAATAGCGTAGTGACAGGAGTAAGTGTTACTGGGTTTACTGGGTTTACTGGGTTTACTGGGTTTACTGGGTTTACTGGGTTTACTGGGTTTACTGGGTTTACTGGGTTTACTGGGTTTACTGGGTTTACTGGGTTTACTGGGTTTAGCAAATTAGCTTGCTTAGTAACCTTTTCTTCACTCTCATTGCTGTCTTGCATTGTTTGCGCATCAGTTTGCGTATCGGTACTCGTGTCTACCTTTCGTTCTGCCTGATCAGGTTGAAGTTGAGCAGATATGCGACGAGTTTGCGCCGCTTGGGGTTCGCACGCAAGCGCTGCTTGCTCGGCTAATTGTATTCCAGTTCCTGCCTGTATATTTTGCTGCCGCTGATCCAGATGGTGCGCTTGCTGCATTGGTTTGCTCCGCTTTGTTTGTTTGCTCTGCTTTGCTTGTCCACTAACAGCTATAACCTCTTGCTGCCCAGTGGGCACAGATTGCAGGCGATCCTCTTTTATCTCGCTGCTACTTTCCACACTACCGCTCTGAAATGGTGTATTATGTTCCGAATCAAGTTCGGTTCGATATGGTTTCATGTTCATCGCTCCTATCCATATGTTCATGTTTATCTATTGGATAGCTCTAGCGTATAACTTCTGCTATCATAAATAAAATGAATCTTTTTCATAAAGGAGATAACTTTTTAGTTATGACGATCACACAGATACTGATTTTTGTACGTGTTGCAGAGACGTTGAATTTTACACAGGCTGCTCAAGAGCTGCATATGACCCAGCCTGCCGTCAGCCATGCGATCGCCAGCATTGAAAATGAACTGGATGTGAAACTGTTGCTACGTGATCGCAAAAAAGGCGTGTTGCTCACCGATATCGGGCAAAGGGTCATACGTGAATTTCGCAGCATATTGCAAAGTATGAATCGGGTCGAACAGCATGTCGCTGCCGAAAAAGGGCTGGAGATCGGCACGATTACAGTAGGCGCTTTTCCATCGGCATCGGCTTATTTTTTGCCGCCGATCATTCAGCGCATTCAGCAGCATTATCCGAATCTTGTATTTGATCTGCATGAAGGCTCTACTAATGAAGTGAAAGAATGGGTGCATCATCGACGGATCGATGCTGGCATTATTTTATTGCCCGATCCGCTCGTCGAAACGTTACCGCTATATAGCGACCAGATGGTTGTGCTGTTGCCAAATGACCATCCACTGCAAACACAAGCGCAGATTACGATTCGGCATTTGCACGATCAACCGATGATTTTGTGTAAAGGCGGGCATGAAGTGGCGATTTTGGATGCGTTTGAACGGGAAAAGAGCCAATTGCATATTCGTTTTACGACCCATAATGTGAGCACACTTGTGCAGATGGTGCGACAAGGTTTGGGCATCGGTATCGTGTCTGATCTGGCATTATCGATGTTCCCGCATGAACTGACTGTCAAACCAGTCTACCCGCTAATTCATCGTCAGATCGGGATCGCCGCTCCTTCACTGGAACAAGCATCGCTCGCAACGCGGCTGTTTATCCGTACGGCACAGGAGCTGTTTTTGCCGGAGCCAGCTGTCGTCAATGAACGTACAGATGGGCAAACCATATGATGTTCCACTTATACACGATGTAAACGCAATCAAAAAATCTTGGCATCCATCCGCACAGTCAGGTATACTTGAATAAACAAACCTCAACACTTATGCAAAAGTTTAGCAAAACATACCCTTCTGTGCTCATGATGCACACTAGATTGACACCCGGTATCGACATCTTCGTCCGCTGACACAGATTCCATTTCAGTTTGTGAAAGGAAAGTGAAGCCCCTTGGTAACCCGCTATTTTGATGAACCGCAAAGTATGCATTATCGTTTTGGTGAAGATCAATCTCAAGTGCTGAAAGTACTGGCTGAGCGTTATATCGGAGCCAATGCGCAGGCGGATTTTGTCTATCGTGCTTTTCAGCGTTCTGGCATATTGCAAAATGCGGAAGGCTTGTATGAATTCAATTTTGGTAAGCGCTTTCCAAATGCTAGTAGAGGTGATTATGTATGGGCGGCAGGGTTGGTATGGGGGGATGAGCAACGCAATCTCGATCTGCTTGTGCGTTGTGATGGCCCAGTGCGGTTTTATTTTAACGGTGAGTTGATCTATCGCTCAACCGTCATCGATGAGCTAGCTCAGCATGCCGAAGTGAAGTTGCCGATCGATATTCAACCTGGCTGGAATATGCTGCTGCTAGAATGCCGGTATACGCCTGCCGGATTCGGCTGTCAGCTCGGTGCGGACGAAGGCAAGGTGCGCATTTTGAATGTGCTTGCTCCGTTCAGCGAACGTGAAGGGCAAGCCGGTTGGGTATATTCCGAATTGCTGCATAACGATACAACGGCAAAAGCACTAGCTACAGCCGCCAATGTGCACACAACGATGCAGGCAGACGTACAGGCACAGCCAACGTCTTTGCCAACAGAGCAAACAGACAAATATCGAACATCTGCAAATGCTGAACAGCATGTCAATCAAGCGACAACTGCACAGCCAGCCACCCATTTGCATAAGACGAGACGAGCAGATGCTGCCCAGCACGCGGATCGAGCGGCAACCGTCGATACAGCTACTGCTACTAACGCTAATGATCCTAATCCTGTACAAACAGCAGCTTCTCTGGCTGTAACACAACCAACGCAAAACGTACGCACACGTACGCACCCTATCCAGCAGCTACATACCGCATTGCTCGGCGGTGAGCAACAGAGCGGGGTTAGCTGGTTGCCGCGTCCAGCCTGGTCAGAACAACAACAGCAACAATCTCCGCTGGAACGTCTATTTGGCAAATTGCCCGGACACGGCGCTTATGCCTGGACACGTATTGAACAGGAAAATACGGAACAGTCTACGATTCGCTTAAGCGGGCACAGTAAAGGGGTACTGCGTATTTGGCTACAACAACAGCTCGTCATATCGCTGACCGAGCCGGGTTCGTTTGCCGTCGATGTAGAGGCGGATTTTGGTCCAAACGATCTGCTCGTATACAGCGAATGTGCAGCCGACGGTTCGGCATGGGCATATACGGTGCAGGCAACATGTGGAGAACGTGCACTTAGACAGGAACTGCCGTGGCGGATTCGTGGGGCGGATGATCAGAGCTGGTTATATGCGGGTCCTTTTGCGGCAGATCATGTACCAGAGCCTAGCGAGATGAACCGTATGGATCGCGTCTATGAGACCGTTTACGCTGTTGGCAGCGAGAACGTTGATGCTTCTGCTAGTGAGACCGTTTACGCCGTTGGCAGCGAGAACGCTGATGCTTCTGCTAGTGAGACCGTTTACGCTGCTCACAGCAACAATGAAGCGGTTAACTATACACATGGAGGACAGAGCGGCAATGCTCATCCAGCCCATACAGCGGCACAGCAACATGCCTCCACTCCATCATTACCTCGCACTTACTGGCGAATTGATCGCCCGGATGCTTGGATTCGCCCCTATTACGAAAATGCGATGCTCAGCAATAAATGGACGGTCGGACAAGTAACCAACTATGGCCGCTGGGATTATCCGCTTGGCGTTACCGTATATGGTCTGCTGAAAACAGGACGCTATCTCAACCGTCCGGATATCGTGCAATATGCCGCCGAACATGTGCAAGCGTGTACAACGATGTACGCCTACTCACTCTGGGATCGTGAACAATATGGCTTCCCATCCATTAATCAGCAGCTCGTAATGCTGAAAATGTTGGACAATTGCGGCTCGTTTGGCTCGGCGATGCTGGAAGCGTATGAGGAATGCCATGAACCGACATTTCTGACGATCGCCGACCGGATTGCCGATTTTATGCTAAACCGATTGGAACGACAGCCTGACGGTGCTTTTTACCGGACATGTGCAGGCGAATATGCCGCCAATACGATGTGGGCGGATGATCTGTATATGAGCACACCGTTTCTCGTACGTTATGCGCGTATACGCAATCATCCGGCAGCACTGGATGAAGCGGCACGTCAATTTTTGCTGTTCCGCAATTATCTGTTTATTCCGGAATACCAAATTATGTCACATGTGTATGATTTCAAATACGGTCAAGCGACCCAAATTCCGTGGGGACGTGGCAATGGCTGGACATTGTTTTCGCTGTCCGAAGTGCTAGAAGCATTGCCGCAGCAGCATGAACAACGTCCGGCACTGATCGCCTTTTTCAATGAATTATGCGCCGGTTATGCCGCATTGCAAAGTGACAGCGGATTATGGCATCAGGTGCTGAACGAGCCGGGCACATATGAAGAAGCGTCCTGCACCGCCATGTTTGCATACGGTTTTGCCCGTGGTGTACGAATGGGCTGGCTCACCCAGCCGGATCGTTATGCCGCTGCCGCTCGCAAAGCATGGAATGCGCTAACCCGACTCGCGATCGATCGCCAAGGCAATGTGCACGGCGTATGTAGCGGCTCGCGGTATGCGTTTACAGCGGAATATTATGATCAAGATTTGCGTACGGTAACTAATGATAACCACGGCATCGGCATTATGATGCTCGCCGGAACCGAAGTAGCGCGCATGAAGCAGCAACTCGGTCAGAAGATCGCCGTAGCGGAAGGCGTATTGTCTTCATCACAGTAGACGATAGGATAGGCAATAATTGTTATAGCAGGCAATGATGTTCGTTGAAGCTTCGGTTGTGAACAAGGGGAGCGCTAAGCTGGCTTCCCTTTTGTTGCAGACGGTGCGCACTATTTTATGAACATACCGGAATACACCATGAAATCATACCAGCAAAAACATGCGCCTACCCGCAATCATCCATTCCGATTTTGCGCTGCAAACAGGACAGCTATTCCCCAAAAACGACGCACAGCAAATGCTTACTTTTTTAACAGGAAAGCTTACTTTTGTTTATGTCATCACAGCGTTCCACCCTATACAATACTAATTGTAAGCGATTCCAAAATAGTTTGGGGAGGGTTTCACTGATGATGCATGGGACGATCAAAAAGTGGGGAATCTTATTTGCACTGACCTTGTTAGTGTTGACAACCGCCTGTGGTGGCGGTACTTCCAATACGGCGTCTTCCGGCAGTGGAAGTAACGGATCGGATGACGCCGGTAAAATTCAGCTGCGCATGGCGTGGTGGGGATCGCAGACCCGGCACGATTTAACGAATAAAGTGATCAAGCTGTTTGAGCAAAAACACCCTAACATTACGATCAAACCGGAATATTCCGGCTGGGACGGTTATATGGACAAAATGTCCACTCAAGTCGCTGGCTCCAATGCACCGGATTTGATGCAAATGGATTACGCGTTTTTAAGTGACTTTGCCCGGCGTGGTGCACTGCTTGATCTAACACCGTATACCCAAAATAGCGTACTCGACATCTCCAAACATGATAAAAGCATGATTCAGGCTGGCACGATCGACAATAAACTGTATGCGATCACACTCGGCGTAAATGCTCCTGGTGTCATCTATGATGCAACATTGTTGCAACAGCTCGGCATTGCCGCACCAGCGGAAACATGGACATGGAAAGATTTCAGCGATATGACCGCCAAAATTGCCGCTGCTAAAGGCAAAGGCTTTTACGGTTCAGCAGATGTGTCCGGTATGACGAATATGTTCGAAGTGTTCGCACGTCAAAGCGGTGTCGGTTTGTTTGAAAATGGCAAACTGGCGGTGACGAGCGATCAATTGCAACAATGGTTTGAAATGTGGGCAGCGCTGCGCGCGAACGGTGGCGCTACACCAGCAGAAGTAACCGCATCCGCTACCAATGCGATCGAAACGAGACCACTCTCGCTCGGCATCGCAGCGATGGATTTTGCCTGGTCGAATCAATTGTTAACGTTCCAAAAGGTAAACAAAAATCAAGATCATAAGCTTGCCATCCAAGTTATTCCACACGGTGTCGATGAAAAACGCAGTGGCGAATATCTGAAACCAGGACAATTTATGTCCGGTTATGCCAAAACAGAGCATCCGAAAGAAGTCGCTATGTTTATCGACTTTATGGTCAACGATCCTGAAGCGACCGCCATTCTCGGTTCCGAGCGCGGTGTACCGGTCAATTCCAGCATCCGTGAGCAAATGCAAAGCAAGTTGCCGGAATCCGAACAAGCGATCTTTACGTTTATCGATGTTGTCGCCAAACATTCCAGCCCGATTAACCCACCTTACCCGCAAGGTTATGCTCAAGTCGATACAAGTTTCAAAACAGCCAGTGAACAAATTGCGTTTGGTCAAGCAAGCATCGCTGATGCGATCAAACAATTTATCGATAATGCCACTGCTGCACTAGCCAGCGGGCAATAAATCGGTAGTTGGCAGCGTTTCGTTAACATATATGGTTTGTACTGAAGGTGCATCATGGCATTATGCATACGATACATCGGTGCAATATACGGAACGCTGCCGCTATCCTGGCGCTCGACTTTATCCAAACGGGAGGTTGCATGGATGAAAATGATGACGACAACGATAAAAGGCACTCGCACCGGGCAAAAGGCGCTGCGCAAAGTGAAACGCCGGTACGTTCATAACCGGATCGCACTGTTATTTCTGGCACCGTGGCTACTGGGGTTGCTACTGCTGACGCTTGGCCCGATGATCAGCTCGCTCTATATTTCGTTTACAAATTATACGATTTTGAATCCGCCAGTTTGGGTCGGTGTGCAAAACTATGTCACGATGTTTACGAATGATCCGTTATTTATCCAATCGTTAAAAGTTACGTTTACGTATGTGGGCGTATCGGTGCCGATCAAACTTGTGTTTGCATTGCTCGTGGCGATGCTGCTCAATCGCGGCATTCGCGGGCTAGGCATTTACCGGACGATCTACTATATTCCGACATTGCTCGGTGGCAGTGTGGCGATCGCGATGTTATGGCGCAAAATGTTTGGCGGCGATGGATTGCTGAACCAACTGCTGGCGATGATCGGCATTCAGGCGCCGGATTGGGTTGCTAATCCGAACTATGCGCTCTACTCAATCGTACTGTTGTCGGTATGGCAATTTGGCTCATCGATGATTATTTTCCTTGCCGGTCTGAAGCAAATTCCGCCGGAATATGATGAAGCCGCTTCGGTCGATGGCGCAAGCGCGGTGCGACGTTTTTTCCATATTACATTGCCGATTTTGTCGCCGGTTATCTTTTTTAACCTAGTTATGCAGCTTATCACATCATTTCAGTCGTTTACACAAGCCTTTATTATTAGCAATGGCTCCGGCGGACCGGTCAACTCCACGCTAATGTACTCGCTCTATTTGTACAAAAAAGGCTTTTCCTTTTTCCAGATGGGCTACGCTTCAGCGATGGCTTGGATACTCGTTATTTTGATCGGGCTGTTCACACTGCTTGTATTCCGCAGCAGCAAGCTGTGGGTACATTATGAGGATGGTGGCAAATGATGATTGGACAACGCAGTTCGTTTGCATGGATCGTAACGAAGCATCTCGTCATCTCTGGCATCGCATTTGTGATGTTGTATCCGGTATTGTGGATGCTGGGCAGTTCGTTCAAACCGGCAAATATGATTTTTACGGAAATTTGGTTTTGGCCGAGTCAGTGGAATTGGAGCAATTATCAGAGTGGCTGGGAAGGCATTCAAGGCAACCCGTTTTCACGCTTTTTGCTAAACTCGATCGGCTTGTCGCTCGGCGCGGTACTTGGCAATGTCATTTCCTGTTCGATGGCAGCGTATGCGTTCGCACGACTTGATTTTCGCTTTAAAACGTTCGGCTTTGCGCTCATGTTGATGACGATTATGCTGCCGCATCATGTGACGCTCATTCCGCAATACATTTTGTTCAATCATCTCGGCTGGATCAATACGTATTTGCCGCTTATTGTACCGAAATGGCTGGCGACGGATGCTTTTTTTATCTTTTTGATGGTACAATTTTTCCGTGGCTTGCCTAAAGAACTGGATGAAGCGGCGACGATTGATGGCTGTGGACCGGTACGCATTTATTTAAAAATTATGATACCGCTTGCTTTTCCGGCGCTAGTAACTACGATGATCTTTACGTTTCTGTGGACATGGGATGACTTTTTCAGCCAGTTGATCTATTTGAGCGATGTGAGCAAATATACGGTGCCACTCGGTCTGCGTCTGTTTCTCGATTCCAGTTCCCAATCGGATTGGGGCCCGATGTTTGCGATGTCGGTCTTGTCGCTTATTCCGTGTTTTGTTATTTTTATCGTCTGCCAAAAATATTTTGTCGAGGGCATCGCTACATCCGGTTTGAAAGGATAGCATGTACCCGTATAGCATAATTTCATAATAAAGCGAGTGATGACGTATGACGAAAGCACGTCTTTCCGTCCGCATCCGACATAAGTTGCAGCAAAGCAAGCTCACCACATTGATGGTGACTTGCTTTATTGTGTTTAATCTGTTGCTTGTATCGGTCATTGTGTGGCTTGCCTACCAGTCGTTTGCTGCCGTTACATTTGCGGAGATTAGCAAGGCAAGGCTGGCATTGCTCAATGAAAGCACCCAGCGCGGATTTGACTTTATTACGAATGTGTCGAGCACCGCCTACTCGCTTGCCAGCAATCGCGAGCTGTCCGATCTGCTGTATACGAGCGGCAGCACACCACTCCAACAAATTTATCAGCGGCGCGAACTGGCGCGTATGATTGAACATACATTAATTGTGAACGATGGCATCAGCTCGATTGAATTGTATACGGATGCGTTTAACAGCATACCGATGACGGCGGCGAATCATATTTATTCGGTCGATTCCGTGCGGGATGCGGAATGGTTTCATAGACTGCGGCAAGCTGATGCCGCTTGGGTACCACTGCAGGATCAATCATCCGGTCAATCGCTGATCGGGTATGCACAGCGCATTTTTAACAGTCATGGCGAAACGGTGGCGTATGTGTTAATTCGATTAAGCCGCGACGATATCGTACAGCGCTTTGCCGATCTGCCGCTGTCGCAAAACAGTCAAGTGCTGCTGATCGATACGGCAGGTCAGACGATTATGCGCATCGGCGGTGAAGGTATCGGAGCGCCCAACCGCTCCGGCGCTTCAACCGATCGCACCGATGCATCTACCGCTAATCATATCGCCATTCATCCGGAATGGCTGGAACAACATACCCGGCAAGCGGAAGACGGCTATGCGGTTGTATCAACAGCGACCGGCAAACAGCTCGTACTTTATTCTCGCCCGGCGATGCTGCAATGGCGGCTTGTGCAGACGATTCCGGTACATACGCTGCTTGCCCCTGTGCAATCCGCCGGCTGGACGATTATCGGTGTCGCTCTGTTCGGTCTGCTCTGTTCCGCGCTGCTTGCTTACTGGTTTGTACGGCGGATCGTACGTCCGCTACAGCAGCTTATCCAGCATATGAAACGGCTGGAAGAAGGCGATTTTGATACGCGGATTACGCTTTCTTTTACCGAAGAATATGCAAGATTGGCTTACGGATTTAACCATATGGCTTCCCGTTTGACCGAGCTGATGAACAGAGTACGCGCGGAAAGCCGTGCCAAACGCGAGGCGCAAACCGGGCTACTGGAAGCGCAAATTAAGCCGCATTTTTTGTACAATACGCTCGATATGATCCACTGGCGTGCACTTGATTATGAGGCGCGCGATATTAGCCGCATGATCGTGCAGCTAAGCAAACTGCTGCGCATCGGACTAAGCGGCGGACGGCTGTTTATCTGTGTGCGTGATGAGCTGGAACATGCGCGCTGTTATGTGAGCATTCAGGCGGAGCGGCTGCCGTTTGCGATCGCTTATGAAGAACAGGTGCATCCGCTAGTAAGAGGCTGCTATATTCCGAAAATTATTTTACAGCCATTTATTGAAAATGCGGTTATGCACGCCTGCCCTGACGATGACGTGCTGCGCATCAAAGTCGATATTCAGCCGCTCGCTGCACATCCTATACAGTCGCCGGAAAGCGGATTGTCGTATGAACACAATACGCATGATAGGGATCGATCAGACGGCATTATGATCCGTATTACCGATAATGGACAAGGGCTTCCCGACGATTGGCAGGAGGAACAATGTTCCGGCATCGGTATTCATAACGTACAGCAGCGTATCCGGCTTTACTGTGGCAACGAATACGGTGTACAGCTTGCTAACGCTGCCGAGGGCGGCACGGTCGTAACGATCACATTGCCGCGCATTGATAATGAGGAGCAGCTTCGCAGCTGGCTAGGAGGGGAAAGCGCATGAAAAGTATTTTGCTTGTCGATGATGATCCGCATATTATCCGCGCACTGAGCGAGCATATTGACTGGGCAGCGCTCGATCTGCATGTGGCAGGCACAGCTGCCAGCGGTACGGAGGCGCTGGCATTATTTTATAAACTGCAACCTGATCTGCTGATGACCGATGTGTATTTGCCAGGGATGAACGGCTTGGAGCTGACCCAGAAGCTGCGTAGTGATTATCCGAATTTGCCGATCATTATATTAAGCGGTTATGACGAATTTGAAAATGCGCGCGCTGCCATGCGCTGGGGTGTCAACCATTTTTTGCTTAAACCTGCTGAAGTTGACGAGATTACGGCGGTGCTGCAAGAAGTGATGTTAGAGTATGATGTCAGGGAACGGCATGAGCAACTTGAACTGACGTATCGGCAGGAGATTGGACGAGTGCTGCCGTACTTGCGCAAGCAGTTTATGAAGGAACTGCTAACGACACGTTATCGCCCGGAGCAGCTTTCACTGGAACGAATGGACTATATCGGTGTCGAGCACAGCTATCCGGTACGTGCGGTCAGTTTGCAACTGAATCGCCCCAAATTTATGACCCGGATGAAAGAACGCGATTGGCAATTACTGCGCTACGGAGCAGCCGATATTATTCGTGAAAATGCGTCCTTATATGCCCAGCAGCATGGACACGGGCAAATGGAACTGGTCGATTATTCGGATCGTGTGTTTGTACTTGTATTGCTGCAAGAGCAGCATACACTAGATGCGCTGCATACGCTATTAGAGCGAATGATTCAGCAAATTTTCACCTATCTCAAAATTGAAATGAGCGCCGGGATCGGCATGTGCAAACCTCATCTGTGCGGGCTGATGGATTCGTATTTGGAAAGCTGTGAAGCGCTGGAAAATGCCGAATTTCAAGGTGGCAGCCGCATTTACTGTTATGAGCATGATATGTTAAAACAATCGCCTGTACCCGATCATTCCGCCGCGCTACGGCAATGGAACGATGCCTGGAACGATATGCGCACCGATGCCGCACTGGACATTTGGCGCAATCTGCGCGAGCAGCTGGAAAGCGGCAATTGTTTGCTGCAAGATGCCCAAGTGGTAGCGGTCAGTTTATTTGATACGCTGATCCATAGCTGGAATCGCCGTTACCCAAGACTGACACCGCCGCTGTCGATGAGTGAATTTTTGCGCGATATTCAGTCGAATTATGCATTAACAAAGCTGACGAGCTGGATGGACGAGCTGATCCAGCATTGGTTGGAACATATCCAGCGCGAGCAAGCCGAGAAAAAAAGCAATCGATTAGTCGCCCAAGTGAAGCGGTACGTCGAGCAGCATTATGCAGAAGAAATTAGCTTTGAAGCGATCGCCCGCTCGCTATATGTACATCCTAAATATTTAAGCCAACTGTTTAAACGGATGACCGGCGAAAACTTTGTCAGTTACTTGAACCAGTACCGGATCGAACGCGCGGTAGCGCTGCTGGAATCCGGGCAATATATGGTGTATGAGGTGAGCGAAATGACGGGGTTCCGCAATGCAACTTATTTTAGCCAAGTGTTTAAAATGGTAACTGGCAAAAGCCCGTCCGAAGTAGTCGTGCGATAACAAGCTGAACATACACATGTTTGATACCAGCTATGGACAAAGCACAATTAATCATTAAAAAAGCCGTACAGAGGCAAGTAGATTCATTGTCTCTGTACGGCTTCATGTCGATCCAAACGGATAGACGATCTGTCTATCCGCTGCATCTCTAATTTTCAAGCACACGTAGCATTAACGACTCAATATATCGTTGCCGGTTCCGGTGTATATCCTGCACCTGACGAGCCGGAGCGAATATCGACTTGCAACTCGCCATTGTTCGCCGTCACTTCCACGACCGATCCCGGCACAGCTTCGCCTGCGATCAAAGCTCTTGCCACCTTCGTCTCCAATGCGCGCTGAATGAATCGCTTCAGCGGTCGTGCCCCATAAGCAGGGTCAAAACCTTCATCAGCAATTAGACGTGCCGCCGCATCGCTAATGTCCAACTGAATTTGCCGATCGGCAAGACGGGCGCGTAATCCATCGGCAAGCTTGAGCACAATTTGCTGAATTTCGTTCAGGCTTAGCGGTTTGAAGATAACGATATCATCGACACGGTTCAGAAATTCAGGTCGGAAATGACCATTCAGCTCACGCATGACCGTCTGACGTACCACTTCGCTAATCTCGCCGTCACGCTCCATCGCTTGTAACAGATGCACTGAACCGATATTGGACGTCATAATGACGATTGTATTTTTAAAATCAACATTGCGTCCTTGTGAATCGGTCAGTCTGCCATCATCGAGCAGTTGCAACAGCAAATTGAACACATCGGGATGCGCCTTCTCCACCTCATCAAGCAAAATAACGGAATACGGCTGGCGGCGTACCGCTTCGGTTAATTGTCCACCTTCTTCATAACCGATATAACCCGGAGGCGCACCGACGAGACGGGACACGCTATGCTTTTCCATATATTCCGACATATCGATCCGGATCATATTTTCCTCGCGGTCAAATAATGATGCGGCGATCGCTTTCGCCAGCTCGGTTTTACCGACACCAGTAGGACCGAGGAACAAGAACGAGCCGATCGGACGATTCGGGTCTTTAATGCCTGCGCGCGAACGGATGACCGCATCGGCAACGAGCTGTACCGCTTCATCTTGTCCAACGACACGTTCATGCAGCACGTCTTCCAGCCGCAGCAACTTTTCGCGCTCCCCTTCCACCAGTCGGCTGACCGGAATGCCTGTCCAGCGAGAGACGATATCAGCGATTTCTTCTTCAGTGACCGCTTCGCGCAGCAATCGTCCTTCCTGATCTTGCTGGGCATCGTCTTCCGCTTGTTTAAGCTGGCGTTCCAGATCAGGGATAATGCCATAACTTAGCTCGGCAGAACGATTCAGATCGTATTCTTCCTGCGCTTTTTCCAAGTCGAGCCGCGCTTGCTCCAGCCGCTTTTTCAGTTCATTGACACGCTCGATACTTTCTTTTTCCTTATCCCAGCGCGCTTTCATTTCCAGTTGCTTTTCTTTTAAATCCGCCAGTTCGCGCTGTAATGCTTCTAGACGCAAACGGCTTAATTCATCGGTTTCCTTTTTGAGCGCTGCTGCTTCGATTTCGAGCTTCATAATGCGGCGTGTCACTTCGTCCATTTCGCCTGGCATCGAATCGATCTCGGTGCGGATCATCGCACATGCTTCATCGATCAAGTCAATCGCCTTATCCGGCAAAAAGCGGTCGGAAATGTAGCGATCTGACAGCACACCTGCTGCCACAATCGCATTATCGTAAATTTTCACGCCGTGGTGAACTTCAAAGCGTTCTTTTAAACCGCGCAAAATGGAAATTGTATCTTCCACATCCGGCTCACTGACGAGCACTTGCTGGAAACGACGTTCCAATGCGGGGTCTTTTTCGATATAAGTGCGATATTCATCCAACGTAGTCGCTCCAATACAATGTAGCTCACCGCGTGCCAGCATCGGCTTGAGCATATTGCCCGCATCCATCGCACCTTCGGTTTTACCTGCGCCAACGATCGTATGCAGCTCGTCAATGAACAAAATAATTTGCCCATTGCTTTCTTTCACTTCGCGCAGTACTGCTTGCAATCGTTCTTCAAATTCGCCACGATATTTGGCGCCTGCCACCAGTGCGCTCATATCGAGTGAAAAGATAATTTTATCTTTCAGCCCTTCCGGTACGTCCTTGCGCACAATCCGGTGCGCTAATCCTTCTACAATCGCGGTTTTACCGACGCCCGGCTCACCGATTAGCACGGGATTGTTTTTCGTTTTGCGGGATAGGATACGGATTACACGGCGAATCTCGTCATCCCGTCCGATGACCGGATCGACTTTGCCTGCGCGCACTTCGGCAACGAGATCGCGTCCGTACTTTTCCAGCACTTCATAGGTCGCTTCCGGGTCTTTGCTCGTAATGCGTTGGTGACCGCGAATTTCGCTTAATGCCGCCAGCACCGTATCCCGCTTCATCCCGTGCTGATTCAGCAACTGGCGCACATCGCGGTTGCCTGGCTCATCGCTTGACAGCAGCGCCAATACGGCATGCTCAACAGCGACGAATTCGTCTTTCATCTCCGCCGCTTCTTTCTCCGCCTGATTTAGCACTTGCAGCAGCCCTGCCGATGCATAACGGCTAACGGCTGCCGAACCGCTAATGCTCGCTTTACGGCGTAGCAGCTCCTCATTTTGACTTGCGATCACATGCGGAGAAATGTTCATTTTTTGTAGCAATCTGGGCAATAGCCCTGCATCTTGTTCCAGCAGCGCTTTGAGCAGATGGGCGGTCGTAATTTCCTGATGCCCCATGCCGGTCGCTAGCGACTGTGCGGATGCTACCGCTTGTTGCAGCTTGTTCGTCAATTTATTATAATCCATGCTTCTCTCCCCCTTACACATCAACATCTGTCAGACGTCTCGTCCATAGCACCTATCGTGTATGCGTTCTGTATCGTCTTGCTGTTATCGCATCTTGCTGTTCCTCTTGCTCTGCATTTCAGATTCAGAGGCTCTAATGAATCCAAGCCGCTGCTTTAGTTTCCTTGCGCTTTACGCTTCATATGAGCGCGATAACCGTTCGTACGCGATAGTTCACGGTACAGCTCGCGTTCACGTTCGCTGTGTATGTCCGGTACGATAATCTCGATTTCCAGCATCAGATCACCATAGCCATCATGATCGTCATTTTGCAGCCCTTTGCCGGTGATGCGTAATTGTTGCCCGGCTTGTATGCCTGGCGGCACTTTCACTTTTACACGCGACAGATCGGGAAGTTGAATTTGCGATTGAGTGCCAAATACAGCTTCCCACGGAGCGATTTGCAGCGTACCGTGCAAATGCGCACCATCGGGGCGGTAAACGGCATGAGGGAGAATATGCAGCGTAATCAGCAGTTCCTCATTGGCATGAATGCCATTGCTGCCGGTGCCACGAATGCGAATTGTGCGTTCATTTTGGATACGCTCGGGAATTTTTACATGAATATTGGAATCGCCCAACTTGATCGGCAATTGATCGCCCCGATACGCTTGTTCTAACGTAATGTTCATCGTCGCTTTCGTCGTACGTGTCTGTGCATTGGTGCCCATATATCCACCGGTAAAAGCACCTGCCGCATCGCCAAAAAAGTCATACCCATTCATACGTTCACCAAAAAACATATCAAACAAATCTTCCTCCGTATAACCGGTATTGCTGCGGTATTCAGCACGTGAACTGCGATTGCCGGCAGCGCGTGTGCCTGCCGAGCCAGCTGCACCGCCTTGTTCATACGTACGGCGCGCCTGTTCATGTTTGAGCAGCTCATCATATTGTCCACGGCGGCGCTCATTGCCAAGCGTTTCATACGCTTCGGCAACCTCCTTAAACCGCGCCTCTGCTCCCTCCGCCTTATTCACATCGGGATGCCATTGCTTAGCAAGCTTCTGATATGCCTTTTTGATCTCCTGAGCGGAGGCAGTCGTCGGAACACCCAACACATCGTAATAGTTACGGGGCATATTCTCCCTCCTTTCGTATCCATCTATGTCGTATCCATCTATGCTCACAGCTGTCTATCATCCGAAGCGATCGCTTCAAATTCCGCTGCAACTTTCCTATCTCGTTTCTATATAACAAAGGTGCATTATAGCTTTTGCTTCTACAATGCACCAGAATGAAACTGTTTCGGTTGTTCATCACCGTTCCGCCGCATGCTGATGCCGGAACGAAGCGGATTTCTATAGTATACGCGTTTGTACTGCCATCTGTTTCAGCTAAAACGATAAACGATCGGCTCCGGCGAAACGAATGATCGATATCACCTTCGTATGCATGCAAGTTCGGCAATCCGAACCGGGCGTTGCCACAGCGTTGCGATTGCCGAACCATTCCATCGTTAGTTTACTTATTTTTAAGCCAATTTGCTAGTTATCTAAACAATCATTGCTTACGGATTGTCTGTCACATCATCGCATGCCCTAATGAACAGGAATCGTTGCCCATAGATAGCGTAGCGATCGATTTGCCTGCACAAAGCTAACTATTGTGCAGCCGTTGTTCATGCGCTTCGTGTACATCCATATTTATACAAATAAGTGTACAACTTTCTTATCGCCATACGGATCGATTACTCTGCCGCTTGAATTTCGATCCGGCGGCCTTCAGGACGCTGACGTTTCGGAATGTTCAATGTCAGCAGACCATCTTTGAGCGAAGCATCGATCTGATCGGCATCGATATCTTCGACATAGAAGCGACGCACATATTCACCATAACGACGTTCCTTGCGTACAAACTGCCCTTTGTCGGTATTTTCGGCATTTGTTTCTTCATGATGCACCGCTTTGATCGTTAAATACGGTGCGGCATAATCGATATTAATATTTTCCTTCGTAAAGCCCGGCAGCTCGGCTTCTACCTGATACGCGTTTTCGGTTTCACGAATATCGGTTTTGAACGACAATGTGCTCGATTTAATTGGAGCAAAAAAATCATCATTAAACGCATCACTGAAGGATTTCATCAACTGACCAAATGCATCCTCACGACGTTTACCAAATGGAACCAGATCAAACATAAAGCATCCTCCTTTAGTGAATGAGATTTAAATAAAGTTAGTTTCGATCAGTGTGCAATCAAACCGGAGCGAGATGATCCGCAATCGATCCTTCCTCATATCGTTGCTGAATAAAGCAAGCCAAAGTCACACGATACAATCGACATACAACCAGGCAAAGCACCTTACCTGACTAGACTACCGATCACGGATATCGTCTATCGATTTGACCTTCACTGACCTTGTGCCTTTATTATAGCCCCACTCCCCATGAGCGACAAAATCGATTTCAGCTTATTTTCGACGATTATAGGCGATTACAGGCGGTTAGAATCATTTATTTAATGATTGCTTATTATTTGACCTTTTTTGACCTTTGCTGATCTAAACGAATTTGTAGCGTACATTCCATCCTAATACAACAAGCCAGCCCAATGCGCTTACTTATCGCATCGAGCTGGCTTCGTAACGCTAATTATGCATTTATGTTTATCCAAAATGCTGCTGCAAAAACTCCATCGTACGGCGCGTATGATACGGACCGACATAATGACCGTCAAATGGATACACAGCGATCTGCTTGTCCGCCCGAATCCGGTTATACGCTGCAAAGATCGTTTCCGGCAAACAGACCATATCTTTTAATCCGCAGGAGACGAGCAACGGAATCCGAATCCGCTCACCCAAATTTAACATATCAAAATAGCTGAGCGTCTGTAGCACCTGTTGCAAATGCTGCGGATGACGGCTGACAAACTGAGCGGCTTCCTTCAGCGAGCTTTCCGAATTTAAAATGCCAAAGTCCATATGACACATATTCGGAATGTTTGCCACCGCTACCGCCGGAATATCGCTTAATGCAGCCGTAATTAACGCCAGCCCACCACCTTGACTCGCCCCATATACAGCGATACGTTCGCGATCAACATCATGGCGCTCGGCTACCCATTGAACCGCTTTCAATGCATCGATCGTAATCGCCAAATAATAAAACTGCTCCTTATCCAAAATGCCCTGCGACATCCAACCTGCACTCATCCCAAATTCAGCTGGCAAATGATTACCTGTCTCGCCGCCCTGACCGCGCACATCCACGGCAAAAACCGCATAACCGAGCGCTACCCATTGCGCATATTCCTCCGGATAGCCTTTGCTGCCAGTATAACCATGATACATGACGATGCACGGCAAACGCTGCTCATCTTGACCAGCACGGCGAATGTACCAGCCCGACAACGGCGTATCGTCAAAACCTTCATATTTGACCTTCAGCACGTCGACCGTTCGCATCGGCGTCTTTTCCTCGGCGGACGTTGCATGCAGTGGCTTGTCTTTAAAACGTTCCAATGTACGGTTCCAAAACTCATTCAGATCGGTCGGTGCCGTTAACATAGGCGCATACTGTTCCAGATCACGCATTCTGCGTGCAATTGCATTACTGATCATGATGTTCCGACTCCTTTGTTGTTTTGCCATTGTACAACCGGTTTGCCGCTAACGGCAGCCTACGTACGGTTCATGGATCAAACTGCACAGGTGCGTTTAGGTATAATTGTCGCATGACTGTCTTATGTAAGGCAGGGCGGGCAGCCTGCATATTTTGCAAACTGTCCCGCCCTTTGTTCAACTTGCCGCCTCTGTTGCTTACTTGTTCAGCTTCACAATCCAGCCGGTAATCATCCGGAAACAAAAGCTAAAAATAGCGGATGGCACGATCGCGATCACCAGCGTCAACAGCACACTGCCGAATCCAACCGTACCTGAGTTATTACGAAACTCCAGCACGACAAGCAGCACCGCCATAATGACATACCAGCCCACAAAATCGGACACTCTGAAGTTTGATTTGATCCAATTCATCGTATTCCCTCTTTATTTCAAAATAAGCTTGGTAGCAAGGTGCATATGAACACACCGTAATACGAGTACGCTTCTGTACCGTATTGAGCTCCATCGGTTCATGCTAATGCTAACATTGAAGTTGTCGGCTGACAAGCCGCGAATCACATCCAACATGTATTCCAATCACGTCAGCAATTTCACAAATCCTGTCGACGTGCCCGTATATCCAAGATGGCGATAAAAATCATGCGCGCCTGTTCGTTCCTCTCGATTACCGCTGTTTAGCGCCATTGCGCGCGCCCCGATTGTGCCTGCCCAGCCTTCAGCAGCCAGCAACAATGAGCGTCCGATTCCGCTGCCACGATACTGTTCATCCACAACGAGCGCGCCGACCCGTACGTGCACACCGTCGCGTTCAAAACGCAGTTCGCGAATGAGACCGATCGTACCGACCACTTGTCCATCCGACTCCGCGATATACATCTGATAATCCTCATGTTCCTGCAATGCGGCAAAACGGTTACGAAATGCGTCTTCTGTTACCGGATAACCGAGTTGCTCCATCAAATCGGCAAGTGCTTGTACATCCTCCTGTTTAGCTTCCCGAATAATCAGTGTCTGTTGATCCATTGTAAAATGCTCCTCTCTACTTGTTCGCGCTTATGCTGACTGGTTACGGTTCATGATGCAATTACCTATTTATGTACCCAACTACTGTACAACTACTATAACATGTGCTCTTTATTGCAACGATACTGTAGCAACGAGAATCGGCTTAAACGAGAATCGGCTTAAATTAAAATTTTAGCGGAATTGCGATTGCGCTGCGACTTCTGAAACCGAAATTTGTATGCAAATAAACAGGTCTATAGGCGGGTCATCGATTAAGCATGCACATCCATAATTTGTATATTCCTTGCGAAAACGGTATAATAGCCATCATATATGTAAATAAATATATATAAAATACTGGGCACTCACTTTCCACGAACTCATTTTGCTAGTGCAACCTAATCGGTCAAGGAGGATTCATATGAATCAGACAACGAAGTATGCCA
This sequence comes from Paenibacillus campi, assembly GCF_034659835.1. Classification (NCBI taxonomy): domain Bacteria; kingdom Bacillati; phylum Bacillota; class Bacilli; order Caryophanales; family Paenibacillaceae; genus Paenibacillus; species Paenibacillus campi. Next base: position 347,986 of record NZ_JAXSQZ010000005.1, on the reverse strand, counting down.
ACTATATCCCGATGCGTGAACTGAATACGGTGGACAAGCAGCTTTATCCATTTGACGCTTATAATGAACTGTTACAGCAAACGCCTGTTCGTTATGACGAAAATCGGAACTGCTGGGATGTGTTCCGCTATGAAGATGTGCAATATGTACTGAAACATCCAAAGCTATTTTCGTCCCAACGCAATCGCAGCAATCAAAGTTTGCTCTATATGGACCCGCCCAAACATAAACAATTACGCGACCTCGTTAACCAGGCGTTTACACCGAAAAAAATCGAACAACTCGCCCCCCATATTCGTAACATTGCCGAAGACCTGTTAAGCTCGCATTTGGCAACTGGACGGATCGATCTCGTACATGAGTTGGCAGGGCCGTTGCCGGTAATCGTTATTGCCGAACTAATCGGTGTGCCAACATCGGATCGGCATATGTTTAAGCATCTGTCCGATTTGCTCGTCAAAGGGGCGAGAGACGATAGCGAAGAAGCGTTTCAAGAGCTAATGACGGAAAAGTCCAAAGCGCAGGATGAGCTGGAGCACTATTTTACAACGATTGTGAATGAGCGCCGCCATGCGTTAAAAGATGATCTCGTTTCGTTGCTGTTGCAAGCCGATATCGAAGGGCAGAAGTTGAGTGACCTTGAAATTGTGCGCTTTTGTATTTTGCTACTCGTTGCCGGTAATGAGACGACGACGAATTTGATTACGAATGCGGTACGGATTTTGTGTGAGCAGCCGGAACTGCAACAGCGTCTTGCCGCACAACCGGAACTGATCCCGACTGCGGTCGAGGAAACGTTGCGCTATTATCCACCGATTGTAGCGATCGGACGGGTCGCCAGCGAAGAAGTGGTGCTGCAAGGACAGACGATCCAACCCGGACAGCAAGTCATTTCATGGGTCGGTGCCGCCAACCGGGATGAACGCAAATTTCCGCAAGCCGAGCAATTTGTACCGGATCGCAAGCCGAATCAGCATATGGGCTTTGGCTTTGGCATTCACTTCTGCCTCGGTGCACCGCTCGCTAGATTGGAAGGACGCATCGTGCTGCAAACATTGCTCGCCCATATGCGTCAGTTGGAGCTAGAGCAAGGGGCGCAGTTACAACCGATCCAGAGTGCGTTTGTGTTTGGTGTGCAGGAATATCCGGTTGTGTTTAAATCGGTACAATAAAGTCGGCAGTATCTACACGCCTTGCATCGCTTGATAAGCTATAGGTAGCAATTACTAAGGATGACTGTTTTTTGTACCCTTGTTAGCATCTTGACCTGTTCCAATAAATACAATTCCAAAATTGCAGCAACTCACCCTATTGCAAACCTACTTCATTAAATCATTACATGTTCTGTTGCTCTAGTAAAAACTTAAATAAGTCGTTATCTAACTAAATATTAGCCGCTCCGTTCATAATGGAGCGGCTTTTATATGAGCATATCCGGTTTGCTTGCAGTAGTAGATTAAGACCAATTGCTCATTTCTGCCTTCACTACATATGACTCGTTGCATAAATCGATATCATCGTAAATGAAGATTGGATGAAAAGGCGGGTCTAATGCCTTATTTTTGCCTGTAACAGCTATTTGCAGCCTATAATCTCGATTCACAAATGCCCGCCAAGCCTGCTACAACACTTGCTGCTGCATCTTTTCCCTCAAGCACAGTAAGCGATATTTCGGCAAAGTTGAAACTTGTAATGTTACAGGTTACAATCGTTGTATTCAAGCAGTGCGCACTGCATATCAACTACTTCAAGGAGTGAATATAATGACGAAAAAAAGTTATGCTTTACTGTCCATGACGATCGCTTCCGCGCTTGCCTTATGTACAGCCGGCGTTGCAGGCGCTGCATCCTCACCTTCATGTGGCAACTCGACAACTTCGACCGCTTCCGTCAAAACGACCACAGCGAAAGCCGCCGCCACTACTTCAGCTGCCCAGTCAACGAGCGAACAAGCGACGCCAAAAATGCTGGCTGAAAACAAGCAATTCGTGCTTAATATGTTCAAAGATATATTTACCGATCATAAGCTAGATACAGCAAGTAAATACATTGCAGATGATTACATCCAACATAATCCGCTTGCCGGTAACGGACGTCAGGCATTTGTCGACTTCTTCGCTCCATTTGTGAAACAAAATCCGCAATACAATGTACAAGTCAAACGCATTATCGCACAAGGCGATCTGGTGCTCGTACACAGTCTTGCCCAAACGAACAAAACCGATCGCGGCATGGCGGTCATTGATATTTTCCGCTTGAAGCGTGTAAACGGTAAGCCGATTATTCAAGAGCACTGGGACATCGCCCAACAAATACCGGAGAAATCCGCCAACAATAACACGATGTTCCCGCTGGCAGGCACACCGATCGAAGTGAAGCCGACAAGTTCCAACCAAGTTGCTGCCAACGTCAAACTGGTCACTACATTTTATAACGATTTCTTTAACAAAAAAGACGGCGCTGCACTCAAAAAATACGTGGACGTGAACTATATCCAACATAATCCAAGCGTACCGACTGGACGCAAACCACTGGAATCGTTTATCCCGATGCTGAAAAGCAATCCGGACAGCCGCAACCAAATCGTCCGTGTCATCGCTGAAGGCGATATCGTCGCACTGCATGTTCATGGGCAAAACAACAAAGACGATCGCGGTGCAGCTGTACTGGATATGTTCCGTGTCAAAACGATTAATGGTCAACTGAAAATCGTCGAACATTGGGACGTTGTACAGGAAGTGCCTGAGCAATCCGCCAATACGAATACGATGTTCTGACTATCACGTTTAAAGCGCAATCTCGCTTATATCCATCTCATTTAAGCGGCAGCATAACGAGCACGTTGGCTTGAGCCAACACAATGATTGCATTTTGGAAATCGAATCGATTTATGAATAGAACTAACTGTGGAATCCCACTGCTCCAACGGTAGGATACGATTCTCTAGCGCTTCCTTTGTTGCCCGGTCATAAGCCGGCGACAAGGGGAGCGCTATTTTATGTTTATATTGCTATTTTATGTTTATATTTATGTTTGCAATGTTTATTCATGCGTAAAACCAATAACCAAATGGATTACATATAGGTATAACCTATAAACGAATAGGCATCCAATATTGGATTGTGATGTGCAAGCATAGTAAAGTGAACAGCATCTTCATCAATTAGCTCGTATAGGCGATCCTATACAGCTTGAACGGATCACGACGGAAAGGATGACGATTATGCTCGTTCAATTGCTGGCTACGATGTACCAGATTTTCCTACCCATTTCACTGCCTGTCATCGGTGGTATATTGCTGCGACGGTTTCGCGGATTGGATACGCGTCCGCTGGCAACGATATCGCTATATTTGCTCACGCCTGCGATCGTGTTTCATACGTTATTGCATGCACAATTGTCGCTGGCGGATGTGGGGGTAACGATCGTATTTTCATTGCTTAGCCTGGTCATCATGTGGTTGCTTGCTACCCTGCTTGGACGATTGCTGCGCTTGGCGCCGCCGGAGCATGCCGGGCTAACACTAATCGCGGTGTTTACGAACTGTGTGAATTACGGCTTGCCGCTCGTATTGCTTGCGTTTGGACAGCTTGGGCTGGATAAAGCATCTGTGTTTGTGATCGGACAAATGATTATTGTGAATACAGTCGGTGTATTTTTCGCGGCACGATCGCATTTTTCGGTTAGACAGGCATGTTATGCTGTATTTCGCTTGCCTGCGGTATATGCGGCGCTACTCGCTTCCATGTTACGAGTAGGCGGCTGGCAGCTACCGAGCGCGCTGGACGATGGCTTTGCGATGCTCGCTGCCGCCTATTCTCCGCTCGCCCTTGCTGTGCTCGGTGCGCAGATGATCCATGTCGGTACAAACTCATCCAATGCCGATGAACATGGCGCCTCCCAGCGAGCGTTCTGGGCAGGTATGGCGTTACGCGTGGTCGCGGCTCCGCTCGTCTCGTGGCTGCTGCTCCTACTACTTGGTGTGCATGGCGCTCTGTTTAGCGTGCTGCTCGTACTCACTTCGATGCCAACCGCTGTGAACGCTGTCATTCTCGCACAGCAATTCGGTGCCGCTCCACGGCTCGTCTCACGCTGCATCTTATGGACAACACTCGGCTCGATCATAATCTTGCCTGTGCTATTGTTATTGTTGTCATAAATGTGCGGTCTGATCGCTTGACTATAATAAGTCTAGGCACATATAAACTTAGCATACGAACAATTAATCGCAAAAAACCGGCAACTGCGGATCACGTAAATGTTGGAACAACGTACGAATCTGCTGCTCGGTATTCCGTCCAACCGATAACGGCGGCAGCTCATTTTCAGCGAAAAAGCCAACTTCTGTCGTCTCCGTCGTATCGGTGCTCGCTGCGCCACCTGTAATTTCGCACAAAATGAACAGCTTATAAATATGCCACGGGGACGGTGGATGGTGATGGAATTTTTTGTCCATTACGCCAAGCAGACGGATTGGCGCAACGATAAAGCCCGACTCCTCACGCACTTCTTTGACGACGATCTCTTTCGGTGACAGCCCCACATCCGCCCAGCCGCCAGGCAGCGACCAGTGACCGTCGAGTTTCTCTTTGACGAGCAGGATTCGTCCAGCTTGGAAAACGACGCCACGCACATCGACTTTGGGCGTTGCATAACCGGTCTCCCCGGCAAATAACTCGCGAATTTGATCGCTCTCTACGGCGGTATATTGCTGCATAATCTCGACGCTCAGCTCACGCAACTGCTGAAAGCGTTCGATATCATACACATCGCGCGAATATTCCAGCCCCGCCTGGCTAATCGCCTGCATCTGCTTCGCCCATTCTAACCATTTTAATTGCACAATGCCCCCCCTTTCCGGCTTGATGTCCATGTTTATTGTCGGCGCTTACGCTTAGTCCGCCGGATTGGTCTCATAGGGCAGCAGATGGCTAGTGCAATTGTACAATGCGCAATCCCACTCCTGCACAGCGTCACATTCCACGATCGTAATCGACATATTGTCGAGCGAATGCCATTTAGGTGGTTGCTGCAAAATCGCATTTAATACGTGATTGAGCAACACACCATGACTGACGATCAAAATACGCTCGCCTGGATGACGTTGCCCCAGTTGTTGCAAACATGCCACGCCGCGCGCCGCACCGGATTCCGGCGTTTCTAGACCGAGGTCTTTTTGGTTCCAATCTTCCCCCCAGCGAGCGATACGTTCCGCTTGAGTCGTACCTTCAATTAAACCTCCATCCAACTCGCGCAGACGGGCATCCAGTGTAATGCTTAGCCCGGAGGCAGCGGCAATCGCTTGTGCGGTTTGCTGAGCACGGATGAGATCGCTTGCATAAATGCGATCCCAATGCTCGCCTGCGACCCGTTCTCCGAGCAGACGCGCTTGTTGCCAACCATTTTCATTTAACGGGATATCGGAGCTGCCTTGTGCACGGCCTTCTTTGTTCCAGATTGTGCTTCCATGCCGGATTAAGCCGAAAGTCGTCATCGTATTGCCTCCATTCCCTGTTTCCGTAGTTTTATGCGTTAGATTATCCAGTGACTTTTATGTGCAAACGGTATACAATTATGCTTTATGAAACTGCGGAACATCCGTCTGAGCGTCGCGACTAATAGGTCATAGGCGGTTACTGCTCGTCGGTATTGAGCGCAGTCACTTTACGTGAATATTGTTTATTTTAACATGATCTATCATTTCAATCATCACTTGCGTATAGGCGGCAGTTGTGTCAATATAACGAAGCAAACGAATGTACGTATTATTTTTCCTTATTTTGGAAAGGAGATTACTTGGATTATGGCCAACACGATGTTTCGCCTGCTCACCGAATTATCCTCTCGTAAATGGATATCCCGGTTAACAGGCAGCTTTGCCAAATCACGGGCCAGCCGCGCGTTAATCCCGAAATTTATTCAGGCTTACCGCATTCCGGCAGAAGAAGCAGAAAAACCGTTACAGGATTATCATACATTAAACGAATTTTTCACGCGTCGTCTGCAAGCGAGCGCACGTCCGGTCGATGCCGACCCAATGTCACTCGTAAGCCCGGTCGATGCGCTCATTACGGCGATGGGACCGCTCGATGATCAGTTGATTCCGAATGTAAAAGGGCAAAATTATACGCTGGACGAACTGCTCAACCATTCCCCACGGCTTGAATCGTATCGCGATGGGTATATGTTTGTGCTGTATTTGAGTCCGCGCGATTATCACCGCATCCATGCGCCGGTCACCGGCAGACAAACAGAACGCGAATACATTCCAGGCAAGGTGTATCCGGTCAACGAGCGCAGTATGGTTAATATGCGCTCCGTACTGAGCCGTAACGAGCGTCAGATCACCTATATTTCGCATCATTATGGCGAAGTTGCGGTCGCCAAAGTCGGCGCGCTTAACGTGAGCAGTATCCGCTATGCGGACGAGACACGCACATCATGGAACAAAGGCGATGAACTGGCGTATTTTGAATTTGGCTCCACCGTTGTGCTGCTCATGCAAAAGCACAGCTTTGAACCGGATGAACGTCTGCATGTAGGCAGCCGCGTCCAAATGGGCGAAAAGCTCGGCACACTGCTCGATCTGGAAGCGACACGCCCGTATCAACGCATTAAAGACACCGCTCACCCAAACCATTCCTAACCGAAAAGCCCTGACAGTGGAACATGCCGCTGTCCGGGCTTTATTGTTGTATCGGCATCAGATGAACGATATTGCTGTGATCGTTTATCTGGCATTACATAAGCTGAAGCATACAGGCGCTCGGCACTTATTTGCTTACTTGCATCCCTATTTATAGCCTCGCTTATATCGCTATTGGTATCGTTAGCGATGCTCTGTTTGCCGCCCTATTTAACAAATACTGTATCCACTACCGAATTTCCGACGGACTTTTGCCTGTATACTGCTTAAACTGACGGCTAAAAAAGAAAATATCGCGATAGCCTAGCGCATCTGCCACCTCGGTCACATTCATGCCGGTATAGACGAGCAGATGCTCGGCACGCTCAATGCGCATTCGAATAATATACGATTGTACTGACGTACCGATCAATTCCTTGAATTTAATTGAGAAATAACGCGACGACAATCCCGCTCGTGCCGCCAAGTCTTCCACACGATGCGCCAAACTTGGATGCTGCCGGATATAGTTGGCAACTTCCTGAATCGTCTCATTCAGCTGATTGCTCACTTTGCGTGGCACTGGCTTGCGCTGTTCTTCCCGCAACAGATGAATCATTAACTGCTTCAAAATTAAACGCGATTCTTCCTCTGCCGCAAATGCTTGCTCTAACAATAGCCGCACATAACGTACAAGCATGTATTCAAAATCGATCGTTTCCTCCAGCATCCGATAGCGGATCGGCACATGAGTGACCGGTTCATCCACATCAAAATGAATATAGGTGAGCACAAGCGGCTTTTGCGGATTATGTGTAGCTGTCGTCTCATCACCTGGGCGGAACAGAAAACAACTGCCTTTGCTGATCGCATAAGGCTCACCGTTCAGAATCAGCTCGCCTTCCCCGCTCCATACGTAAAACAGATCGTAGTTGGGCATCGGCTTTTCCCGCTTTGGCCAGCGCCACTCCGGTTCACAGAAAATTTTGGCAAAAGCCGGTTTGAGTACAAATGAAGATGGCGATACTTCAAGCATCTGATTCCCCCCTTTTTGCTACACTTACGCTTTAGCGTCGTGAATAGATTTACTTTGCATTTGTGCTATGGTGCTGTATAAACCGATATACCTATCCTGTAATTCCACTCTACATCTGTCAGCACATCTGTCAGCGCTTGAACTGGAAATGTTCCTATGCGCTTATATTGCGCAAAAAGTGTTGTTTCGTCAATGGTTGCGGCGGAATCCAGCTAAAACAATAAACAACATAACACTCACGCTTATTCGTGTTGACGTTCAACATCCACCTCTGCCATTTGCTGCAAACGGGCATGTTCCTGCAACTCATCTTCAATAAAAGCGCCGATCATCGCCCGATACACCTGTTCTGCAATCTGCGGATTCAAATCATATGTCGCTGCCAGCTGACGTACTTTGGCAATGACCGCTTCTACACGGGCAGGGGCTTTCACCGCATCGGTATCCTGTTTAAAAGCCGCTGCCTGTTTGACGTATTGACTGCGTTCGCTTAGCAACTGCACAATTTGTCTGTCCAAACGATCAATACATGCGCGCACTTCATCCAGACTTTCGCATTTGTCCATGTCGATCTCGCTCCTCTATATTTATTGATCTGGCTTGACGGAATCTACATTCTCTCCTCATCGGTAGATTCCTGTACAAGATGGGAGTCCGTCCCCTTATTCCAGACCGCAGTGGCGGATGCTACAACGCAATAGTTTGCGTACACGCTCTAACGTTCATTTTGAAAAATAATCCAGACATGATCCGAGTAGCTTGGTGACGTCAGCAGCGGATGATGTCAGCTCGTTTGCAACGTCTGTTTACGACCTGCTCATAACCTATATTCCAGCGTGCGCTTCCACGCCAGCTCTAGCCGCTCCACACCTTGCCTAATCTGCTGCTCATCCGTATGGGCAAAGCTGAAGCAGACGGAAGGAAGCGCTGCTGACAAGTGGTAGATTGACGCATCTTTCCACACTACACCCAGCTTTGTCGCCTGCTCATAAAAGCGTTCATACGCTGCCCGTTCCAGCCGCCAGCTTCCGTATATGTGCAGCCCAGAATCGGTCTCAATCCAATCGAACAGCTCGGACAGATGGCTAGTCAACAACCGATACAGTTGCTGAAAACGCGGACGATACAGCCGTGTCATACGGCGCAGATGCCGCATATAGTCGCCATGTTGCATAAAACGCGCCAATGCACGCTGTTCCAGCGGTGATGACGGCAGCGGAGCATACAGCTTTTTTGCCGCGATGAGTGCAGGAATGAGCGATGACGGGACGATTGCATAGCCGATGCGCAGCGCTGAAAACATACTTTTGGAAAAAGAACCGACATAGATGACTTGCTCCGAATGATCAAGCGCTTTGAGCGGTTCCAGCGGACGTCCACCCCAGCGAAACTCACTATCATAATCGTCCTCGATAATCCAGGCGCCTTGTCGGTCTGCCCATTGCAGCAATTGTTGTCTACGCGCCAGCGGCAATACCGCTCCGGTCGGAAACTGACGTCCAGGTGTTACAAACAACAACCGCGCTTTCCAGTCTGCCGGAATAATGCCTTGCCGATCGACATCCGCACCGATCAGTTCGCCACCAGTTGCGATAATAGCACGGGTAATGCCGCTATAACATGGGTCTTCCACGACAATCGGTTCATGCTCATTAATGAGCAACTGACACAGCATAACGATCGCTTCCTGCGAGCCACTATATAAAATCACCTGCTCCGGCTGCGCACAAATGCCGCGTGTGCGTCCGACATGATAACAGATCGCTTCTCGCAAACGCCAATCTCCCATCGTGTCCATCTGCCCGGCAAAATCAGCAGACTGCATATCCTTTGCTGCCGCTGCCAGCGCCGTTTTCCAGTCTGCCAGTGAATTACGATGCAGGACGAGTTCCTGCGGACAAAATGAGATCGATGCGGGCGACGAAATGGTTGCTTTTGCAACAGCCGAATCGATAGCTCGTGTGGACCGGGAGACATTCGTGTTGGAAAAGGACGTTTGCACAGCGGCTACACCGGCATCATTTGCTTCGGTATTCGCTAACGTGAGCATAGATGGAGCAGATGATGCGCTTGAATCGGACGGTGCTCCCGGATCGCTCGCAGCGGCTATAGCTGCTCGTTCGCTATCGATATGGACTGCTCCGGCAGTGACATCTGTTTCCTGTCTAGTTGCCGCTTCGGTAGCCTGTATCGTCTCCAGTTGCACAATACGCTGACCCCAGCGGGACAAAGTGCGTGCAGGTTGGCTCTCATCGAAGCATGGAGCTGCATTACGATGATTCCGACTGTGATTCGTATGATGGGGTAACAGACGAAGCTGCTCTGACACATACGTTCCTTTGCCGGTGGCGGCTTCCACATACCCTTCAGCAAGCAGCAAATCATACGCTTCAGCGGCGATACCTCTGGAGACGCCGTACATTTCTGCCAGTCTGCGTGTAGACGGCAGACGACTGCACGCTGGCAATGTACCGTTTAATATGCCTTCACGCAGCGCATGATACAGTGCTACATATTTATAACGATGCTGCTCTAACAGTCGCTGATAAGCGATCGTAATTTCCTGCATACTGCCCCTCCTTCCGCTCAGTTGGCTAGGTGGTGTCTTCAAACCGTCCTACGTATTATTTATTGTTCACAAAGGTTAGAAATAAGACCCTGTACACCTTAATCTGACGCAAATTACCCGCATCGAACGCTGTAAAGTAGTTTGAAGACACGCCCTAGTACATTGACCGTGTTAAATGTTAATTTTGATTGTGTACTGAAATGCTGATCAATACGACCTGAAAACAGTTCAATACTCAAATTAATTTCGGTCAATGTACTAGTAGTCTGTCTCAAATGGAAATTGTGTTTGAACGTACTTTAACCTATTCATCATCAAGCAATGGTTAGATCGACAAACCGTTAATGTGTTTGAGACAAGCTACTAGTCATTCGTCCGATTGCAATTGTGCTCGTAATCTGTAGTGCAACAATCGCACGCTTACATCACTTTAATGTTGCACGCTCATGTGCCAGCACAGCAATGATGCAAAGCAATGACATAGAATGGATAGAACACGATCCGAGCACGATTCGACATGTATATACGAGCAAATTGGACTAGTCATTTTACTCGATATTGGCTCTTTTCACCTGTCAATATTCAGCATAAGCTGGAACTACAGAGCGGTCAAGCGATCGATCGGCATCGAGGCAGTCGAATAGTGGAATGAGCATGCATAAAACATACATCGCTCCACCGCATACAAAGGAGAGAACGATTATGCGTAGAAAAGAATTTTCGATTCAGGAAGAACAGGAACTGGCGCAATTTTTGGAGGAAATGACATTTGGCTTTCTCGGGTTGGCGAGTGAAGATGGCTGGCCGCGTGTCGTGCCGCTTAATTTTGCCTATGGTAATGGCGTATTTTACGTACATGGCAGCCGTGCTGGTGAAAAGATGAAGCTGCTCCAAAAGAACACCCGTGTTACTTTTTCGGTAGCGCGTGAATATGCACTGTTGCCCTCGTATTTTACGGACGATGAGATGGCTTGTCCGGCAAGCGCGTATTTCAAAAGCGTCACCGTACGCGGTCATGCCGAGCTAGTTGAACAATTGGAGGAAAAAGCCGCAGGCTTTAGCTTGTTTATGCGCAAGCTGCAACCGGAAGGCGGATACGATCCAATCACTGTGGAAGACCCGCGCTATGTGCCCCAGCTTAAAGCGGTCGCTTTGATTAAAATCGTGCCGGAGGAATGGAGCGCCAAATTCAAGTTTGGGCAAAATGCGCGTGAACCGGAACGCCAGCGCGTTATGCAAGGGTTGGAACAGCGCGGATTGCCGGACGATCTGGAAACACTACGCATGATGGAAAAGTATTGCCCATACCATCGCGGCAGCGCAACATAAAGCGATTTGCTGTCAAAATGGAGCGTTAGCCACTTTACCTTGGCATTCGTTTACAGTTCGTTCACAGCTCTAGTGGCAAAATTCACCGACCGCACCGTGACACCTTCCCCTCAACAATGATATACTATGATGCAGCGAAATCAGGCGGAAGCTCTACCCATACTTCTCGTTCCGTTCGCCTGGTTATCATTTAAACAGACCCGGAAGGATGAACAAGATGAACCCACTGGCAGGACAATTGAATGATACCCTCAAAGCGGACAGCCCGTTTATTTATGACATGCTGTCCACGCTCGGCAAAGAAATGTATTTTCCAAAGGAAGGCATATTGAGCCAATCGGCAGAAGCAGCGAGCCAGGCGAAGAAATACAATGCGACTATTGGAATTGCAACCGAAAATGGCAAGCCGATGCATCTGAAGGTCATTCAGGACTCCTTATCCGCATTTCAGCCAAAAGACCTGTATCCTTATGCACCGCCGGCAGGCAAGCCGGAGCTGCGTAAAGCATGGCGGGAAAAGATGATCAAGGACAACCCATCCATGTCCGACAAAACGTTTGGTAATCCGATCGCAACCAATGCGCTCACACATGGACTGAGCATCGTTGCCGATCTGTTTGCGGACGCTGGTGATGCGATCATTTATCCGGACAAAAACTGGGAAAACTACGAGCTGACCTTTGGTGTACGTCGTGGTGCGGAGATCATCAACTATCCGCTTTTTACCGAAGATATGAAATTTAATAGTGACGGTTTGCGCGAAGCGCTGCTGGCACAACAACATAAAGGCAAAGCGATTGTCGTGCTCAACTTCCCGAACAATCCGACCGGCTATACGCCTAATGTAGAAGACGGACACCGCATTGCAGCAGCACTGAATGAAGCGGCATTGGCAGGCATCAATGTAGTCGTTGTGACCGATGATGCGTATTTTGGATTGTTTTTTGAAGATTCGATGCATGAATCGTTGTTTGGTGAGCTGGCAGGCTTGCACCCGCGCATTTTGCCGATCAAAATCGACGGTGCGACCAAAGAAGAATATGTATGGGGCTTCCGCGTCGGCTTTATTACGTACGGTGCACAAAGCAGTACCGCACTGCATGTGCTGGAGCAAAAAACGCTTGGCATTATTCGCTCCACCATTTCCAGCGGTGCGCATCCATCGCAAACATTCGTGCTAAATGCACTGCAATCACCGGAATTCGAGCTGCAAAAAGCGGAGAAATTCCAAATTATGAAAGGTCGTGCCAACAAAGTCAAACAGCTGCTCGACAGCGGCAAATACGGCGATGTATGGGCATACTATCCGTTTAACTCCGGTTACTTTATGTGTCTGAAGCTAAGCGATGTATCCGCTGAAGCGGTGCGTCAGCGTCTGCTAAGTCAATACGAAGTCGGTACGATCGCACTAGGCGAGCATGATCTGCGCGTCGCTTTCTCCTGTATTGAAGAAGCGTATTTGGAAGATTTGTATGATCTGATCTATCAAGCTGTGCTGGATGTAAAACAACGGTAATGTGATCCGCCACAATATTCTTGTTCATTTGAAATAAATAAGTATCCGCTAAAGGATGTGCCTGCTCCAAGGTACATCCTTTATTTGGCAAGCAGCGCTCATTTCTATTATCACTCCCCCATCCCACTCTTGCAAAAGGCATGTTCAAACACGAATACATGTAGTATGATGAATCTATAGACCTACATATTTTTCCCTATAGTTTCAGATAAATAGCATTATTATAGGTCATAAGATTCATATAAAGCTTATTTTAGCCGAATATTAATTCATTGGGGGTACAACAGCAATGTTTAAACAGACAAAACACAACTGGGCTGCACTCGTGCTAAGCGCTGCGCTCGTACTGCCGCTTGCCGGAATTGCACATCCGATCACGGTGCACGCTGCGAGTGACACACAGCATCATTGGGCACGCCAAGTGCTTAGCGAATGGCAAAATAAAGGCTTTATTGGCGGTTTTGCCGACGGTAGTCTCAAACCGGATCAAAGTGTAACCCGTTCGCAGCTCGCTGCACTGATCAACAAAGCATACGGATTTACGCGCATCGCACCGATTCAATATAAAGATGTGCAGACATCAGACTGGTATTATAACGATGTGGCAATTGCAAGCGCGCAAGGCTATATGGAAGGATACAAAGATTCTACTTTTCAGCCAGACCGTCAGGTGAGCCGCCAGGAACTGGCTGTTATTTTGACCACACTCAAAAAACTGAAGTCTTCAAGCTCTGCCAATACGATGTTTGACACTCAAAATAGCCCACAATGGAGCAAAGGTTCCATCGGTGCTGTACTGGACAGCGGCTTGATGAAAGGCGACGAAAAAGGCTTTCGCCCGCGCGATATTACGACACGCGCCGAAGCGGTAACCGTGCTCGATCGTTCGATGCAAGCAGGCTCAACCGCGTCCACCGTTTACAACTCGGCTGGTGTGTATGGCGCAGAAAGCGGATCGCAGCCGCTCAAAGGCAATGTGTATTTGAATGCAGCCGGCAGTACACTGCGTAATGTCACGATCGATGGCGATCTGATTCTTGGTGCAGGCATCGGTGAAGGCGATATATTGCTTCAGCATATTACGGTCAAAGGCACAACGATCGTCAATGGTGGCGGCAGTCATAGCATTCATATTAAAGACTCTACACTTTCCACTATGATCGTAAATAAAGCAAATGGCACCGTTCGTATCGTTTCGTCCGGCTCGACCAGCATTCAGCAGTCCACTTTACAAAGTGGTGCGATATTGGAAGAACAAACACCGACCGCTGCCGGTTTTCAAAATGTAACGCTCGCTTCCCAGCTTCCAACGAGTTCAACCGTCAGCTTAAAAGGAAATTATGATGCTATTGATGTCAATTCGTCAGGCGCAACGCTACAAATGGATAGCGGCTCTATCGATCAGCTTGCTGTCACTACCGGTACGACCAACAATCGAATTGCACTTACATCTTCATCGTCGATCAATGTGCTTACCGTTAATGCGCCGACTACAGTAAATGGAAGCGGCATTATCAATCGCGCCATCATTCAATCATCTGGCGTAACGATTACACCGAAGGTCACGCAAAAAACGTTAAGCAGTGGCATAACCGCTACGATCGAAGGTTATATCGTCGGCTCATCACAAGCGGAGACGACCGTCAAAAAGAACGATCCAACATATACGTACACGCAGCCGATAACATCACAACCTGTAACGAATCAGCCGGATACGGTGCAAGCGGCAACCTATCAGCTTGGCGTAAGCAATGGTCAAGCGATTTTGCCGGACAATGTTAATTATGCCGGTCTAAATGAGAGCGATATGAAGATCACCGTTACATTAGACGGTCAGCCTGCCCCTTATTTGTTACAGTCACTGCGTTTTAACGCTGGACAGCGGATGATTGAGTTTACGCCATTAATTACCAAGCTGTCCAACTATGGCAAAACGGTACAGATTATCGTCGAGCCATCTGGTGCTACATCATTGCTTAAAGATCGTTACACCGGCAGCTTCCGTCTGACCGGAGCGTATGGGCAAATTACCGATCAAGCAGGCAACCCGATACCGAATATGCAAATCTCATTCCGCCAAGGAACCGATGTGAAAACAGGCCCGATCATGCTCACGACGGATACCGACGGAAATGGATTTTATTATGCCGATTTGCCACCCGGTGCCTATACAGGCGAGCTGCAACAAGACGGCTATTTGATCACTTATATGAACACGCCTGTGCTGACAAGCGAATATGTACAGACCGATGGAATTGCGCTTGCTACAGCCGAGCAAGATCAAATTCGTATCGTGCTGTCATGGTCTTCACTTCCGCAAGATTTGGATGCCCATTTGTATGGCCCAACAGCGAACGGCTTTCGTTTCCATATTTCTCCGTATGACCAAGCACGCTATTCCTATCGTGGAGACGTGTATGCTTCGATCAATACAGACGAGATGGATGGCTATGGCCCTGAAGTGATTACGATTAACAAGCGCTTGGATGGAAAGTATATGTATTATGTCAAAAACTTTGATAGAACTAGCCCTGGCACATTAGGAACATCTTCCGCCAATGTACAAGTGTATATCGGTAAGGCTACTGCACCTGCCAAGTCGTATACGATTACACCAACAAGCGGTAATGCACAGTTTTGGCGTGTATTTGATATGGTGGTCGAGAACGGTAACCTTCAATTTCTCGATTACAACAGCGTATCGACAATGGAACCACAATATGACACCTTCGGAACGATCGATGATGAAAATGAACTGGAACAGCGATTACAAGCTCAAGCAGATCGTTTGCCGGCAAATTTGAGCTTGCCGTACACGACCGATGTAAACGAAACGATCCAACTCATTACCGATCACAACAGCGATCTATCCGTCACCCAAGCTGTAAATACGATTTCGTTGATACCTTCCAGCTTGGGAATGACGGTAACTGCCGATGCCTACTTGAAAGCTTCTGCACAGGCGGACAATATTGTATTATTGCATTACAATGACAGCAACGTACCGTTAACCTTTAAAGTAAGCGTGAATTTGGGGCTTGGGAATTTGAAAGAGAGCCATGATGTGCTCATCCATGTGCCTACGCTAGATCAATGGTTAAGCGACGCCGCATTGGCAGCACAGCAGCTCATTTCAGCAAACAGCAATGCGGACACAAGCGCACTTCAGACAGCCGTTGCCCAGCAGCAAGCAGTGCCAAGCAATGCGACAACAAACGACAAAATCGCGGTATTGGAGCAATTGAAAACTGCGCTTGCTAGCTGGTAAACTAACTTAAGCTTATCGTCCAAACAGACGGCTTCATGTCCTGTTTGGACGATAACGACTAAGCACCCATACGATAAACGAATGAACGAACAAAAGCCGTCTCTGATCATAAGAGACGGCTTTTGCTATCGTTTGTCGGTAATTGAGACAGCATACTGACGCAGGACTATGTGTACATTACTATGATAGTCTATCTGCAGCCGGTTGATCGTCGTTTATCCACTGGCTCATTCATAATGTATGTGATTAGACTTATAAGGTAACTGTCTTCCGCAAACGAACACTGTACCACATCCAGCACCCGCTTTATTACGCCAAATACGCTTCCCGCACCTGATCATTACGCAGCAACTCTGCCGCCGCATCTTGTAGTGTAATCTCGCCCGTCTGAATCACATACCCACGGTGGGCGATTTGTAGCGCCTGATACGCATTTTGCTCCACTAATAAGATCGTCATTCCGGTCGCATTCAGCTCCTGAATAATCTCGAAAATTTGATCGACGATGACCGGTGCCAATCCCATCGAAGGCTCATCGAGCAGCAAAATTTTCGGCCCCATCATTAGCCCGCGCGCAATCGCCAGCATTTGCTGTTCGCCGCCGCTCATCGTCCCGCCCACTTGATGATACCGTTCCTTTAGCCGTGGAAAATAGGCAAATGCCTTTTCCGTCCGCTCTTTAATGACCGCCTTGCTTTTCACCGAAAAGGCACCCATCTCCAAATTTTCCTTTACCGTCAAACGTGCGAAAATACGCCGTCCTTCCGGTACATGCGCAATACCGCCCAGCGCGGTCAAATGCGGGGGCTGGGCGGTAATGTTCGTACCGTTAAACCAGATTTCACCCTTCATCTTCACCTGTCCACAGATCGATTTGAGTGTGGTCGATTTACCTGCGCCGTTGGAGCCGATTAACGTAACGATCTCGCCCTCGTTCACTTCGATATCGATCCCGCGTAGCGCTTGAATCGCCCCATAGTACGCTTCCACCCGTTTAAGCTGCAATAGACTCATTCCGCGATCACCCCTTCTTCGACCGCGCTTTTGCCAAGATACGCCTCGATTACTTTCGGATTCGTACGAATATCGTGTGGCTCGCCTTCGGCAATTTTGACGCCATGATCCAACACCAGAATATGATGGGACAGCTCCATCACAAGCTTCATATCATGCTCGATCAAAATAATCGAAATGTTCAGCTCGTTTTGAATACGGCGAATCAAGCCGGTCAGATCGACGGTTTCGCGCGGATTCATCCCGGCAGCCGGCTCATCTAGCAGCAGCACTTTGGGTTTTGCCGCCAGTGCGCGGGCAATTTCAAGGCGTCGCTGCGCACCGTAGGATAGACTGCTCGCTTCGGCGTTGTACCATTCCGCCAGCCCGACATATTCCAGCAACCGATACGCCTCACGCTGGGAATATTGTTCCTCATGGCGCACACGCGGCAAATTAAGCAATGTGCCGACTACGCCTGTTTTCAAATGAATATGCATGCCGACCTGTACATTTTCAAGCACGGTCATACTGCCAAACAAACGAATATTTTGAAATGTACGCGCAATGCCTTTGCCGGTAATCCGATCCGGTTTCACATTAACGATCGATTCGCCATCCAGTTCAATCGTGCCTGCATCCGGAACATAAATGCCTGTAATCATATTAAAAAAGGTCGTTTTCCCAGCTCCATTTGGCCCGATTACCGCCGAAATCTGTCCACGCGGAAATTCAAAGTCAACACCGCTGACAGCGGTTAATCCGCCAAAACGCTTCGTTAACTGGCTCACCTTCAAAATGCTCATCGCTTCATCCCCTTTATGCCGTATGCCGTTAACGATACGTGCCCGGTTCCCTTGATTCCGGTACCGGAACGACTACACCCGGTGTGTAGCGTGCCAATATCGTTCCGGTCAGATGCACATAACCGGACTTCCATACTTGTTTATTCTGAACGAACTTTATGCAGTGCAGCAACAGGTTTAGCAGGGGAGCTTTCATCATCGGTAACAGCCTCCTTCGGTAGTTTGCGATTTTTGGCGGCAATCAGTCCGTGCGGTCGGAAGATCGCTACTAGAATAAGGATCATCCCAAAAATAAACCGCTGCATTTTGGACGGCGACAATGCAGTCGGTACATTAATAATGCCCTGCATCGACAATTGATTGAGCCAATTCGTAATCTCGGTCAACACTTGCAAATTAAGAATCGTGACGAGACTAGCGCCGAGAATCACGCCAGGTACACTGCCCATCCCACCGAGCACAACCATAACGAGAATCGTGGTCGACTCGATTAGCGTAAAACTCGTCGGATCGATAAAGGTTTGTTTTGCCGCAAATACAACGCCCATCATACCGGAAAACGAAGCACCGATCGCAAATGCAATCAACTTCGTGCGAATGAGCGGTACACCCATCGATTGAGCGGCAATTTCATTTTCGCGTACCGCTTTCCAAGAACGCCCCAAACGTGAATGCTCCAACCGCCTGACCGCAAAAATGACCACTAACAAAATGGCAATGACGATAAAATAAAACTGATGCGGAAACGTAAAATCATAACCGAACAAATCCGGCGGCTGAATCGACGACAGCCCCATCGCCCCGTTCGTAATATTGATCGGCTTCTCCAAATTGTTAAAAATGATCCGAATAATCTCTCCAAAGCCAAGCGTCACAATCGCTAAATAATCGCCTTTCACCCGCAGCACTGGCAAACCAAGCAAAATGCCGAAAATGCCTGCTATAAAGCCACCTAACAAAATAAAAATCCAAAACGTCCCGCCGGAGAGCGGAAACAGATTACCGGATATAAAATTGTTCGCCTGCCCGGTTGCAAAAATGCCGTACGTATACGCGCCGACCGCAAAAAAAGCGATAAAGCCCATATCGAGCAAACCGGCAAACCCGACGACGATATTTAGCCCTAGCGCCATCGCCACATAAATGCCACACTGTGTAGCCACTTCCATGTACGATTCATACGATGTTCCACCTGAAGTCGCAAACGGAATGACGACGATAAGCAACACAAGCGCAATAATCCATTTGATCCCGTTCGTAAACGATGTGTAATACAGCAACAAGAGCGACGCCAGCAGCAGCAGAAAGGCGGTCACCGAGCGATCCATCGAATAGACGGCACCCGCCGTCACGAGCGTAAACACAAGCAACAACAGCGCCTGTGCCAGCTTATTTTCGCGCAGCGCAACCCGCAGATTGGCAAGTTTCCCCATGACGCTCACCTACACTTTCTCTTTGACGGCTTTACCGAACAAGCCCTCTGGTTTGAAAATCAATACAATGATCAAAATTGCAAAGGCGAACACATCTTTATATTCCGCTCCAAAGTTGCCTCCGGTCATAATGCCAAGATTCGCGGACGCAAACATTTCCAGCACCCCGATCACGACACCGCCAAACATCGCGCCACGAATATTGCCGATCCCGCCCAACACGGCAGCCGTAAATGCCTTTAATCCCAAAATAAAGCCGATATACGGATCGATCGTGCCATATTGCTGGGCAAACAATACGCCGGTGGAACCACCCAGTGCCGACCCGATAAAAAAGGTTAATAAAATCACCTTATTCACATTAATCGACATCAGCGCAGCCGTGTCACGATCTTGCGCCACCGCACGCATCGCACCGCCCCATTTGGTTCGATTGACGAAAATGTCCAATCCGACCATCAAAACGATCGCCACGATAAAAATAAATACCGTGTTCGTTTTCACCGTCGCATTGCCAAACGCAGCCGACATCGAGGAAAAGTCAATCTTAAAGCGCCCTTCAAACAACTGCGGTACGCTCACGATATAGTTGCCTGTTTTCAGCTCAGCGATAAAACGCACCAAATCTTGCAACACAAATGAAACACCAAACGCGGAAATGAGTGAAATTAGCTTAGGCGCTTTGCGCAGCGGCCGATACGCTACCCGCTCAATCCCGACACCAAGCGCACCGGTCACCATCATCGCCACAAACAAAATGAGCACATACGATATCCAAGGCGGCAAACCGCCGGTTATACCCATCCCTTGAAACAAAAACAGTACCGCCGTCCCTACAAAGGCGCCTGTCATAAAAATCTCACCATGCGCAAAGTTGATCAGTTCCAAAATGCCGTATACCATCGTATAGCCGAGCGCGACGACCGCATAAATCGCACCTAGTGCCAGACCATCGATCAGCACCTGCGGCAATGTTTGTAAAACGGTTGCGAACATGAACGTCCCCCTTCCTTTTCGTTAAGCAATATAGCAAGAGCCAAAAAGTATGGCGTCGACCTGCACATACCTTTTGGCTATATGCTAACTTCCCGTCATTATTGGCTTACTTCGGAAACAAGCTCACCTGGATAGGTGTCACTTGTAAATTTATAAATGTATACTTTCGCAAACGAGTTATCGCCTTTGTCGTTGAACGTTACTTCAGTGGCAATCCCTTTGAAATCTTTCGTTGCACGTACGTCATTACATACCTGTTCACGAGTAGGCATCGCACCATTGTCGCTTTCGATCGCTTTTTTGATCGCATTCAGCATCACTGACATTGAATCGTATGCATACGCGGAATAGCCTTCCGGCGATTTGCCAAATTCCTTCTGATAACGAGCTGCCCATTCCGGGCCACCTTTCATTTTGGCAATTTCGCCTGCTACCGAGCTGTACAGTGCACCTTTCACATCCGCCCCTGCCACTTCGACAAGACCGGAAGAATCAAGCGCATCGCCGCCCATAATCGGAGCGGTAATGCCTTTATCACGAGCCTGCTTAATAATAAGACCGCCCTCCGCATACAGACCGCCGAAGAAGATAAAGTCCGGATTTTGGGTAGCCGCAATATTCAGCACACCGTTAAAGTCTTTCTCGCCAACGGTAATGCCTTCATAACCTACGATCGTAGCGCCAAGCTCTTTCGCTTTGTCACGGAACGCTTCGGCAAGACCTTGACCGTATGATGTTTTATCTTGAATAACGAAAATCTTTTTGGCACCGACCGTTTTGACTGCATAGTTTGCTGCCGCAGGACCTTGGAAGTCATCGCGTGCGACAACACGGTTCACAACTTTTAGATTGCGATCGGTAAGCTCGGTCGCCGTGCTTGCTGGAGAGATCATCGGGATGTTGTATTTTTCGTATACGACCGAAGCTGGAATGGAGACGCCGGAATTCAAGTGACCGATAACGCCGAGTATCGCTTGGTCGGCACCGATTTGCTCTGCGTTGGCAACGCCTTTTTTCGGATCGCCTTGATCATCGTATGGCACCAGTTCAAGCGAATAGCCCAATTTTCCAAATTCTTCCTTATGATCTTCCAATGACATCTGCGCACCCAAGCGAATCGCTTCACCTTGAATGGAGCTGCCACCAGATAATGGAGATTGCGTAGCGATCTTAATGATTTTGCCACCACTGCCACTATCTCCACCAGAAGCGCCCGATGTTGTCGTCCCGCTATTGCCGCAACCAGCAAGCAAGCCGATCAGTAATGTTGCTGCCACCAAACCAGTCCATTTTCTCCCCATCTTTGTAAATCCCCCTCTTTAATGTTAAGTTAATTCACAATAATTGATACGATAACTGATTCACAGTATACATACAAACTATACATCCGGCAATGAAGAATTTTAACTTTTATATCCATAAAAATTGAATTAATTAGGAGGAAAAGTATTAGAAAGCCGAACTTTATAGTTTGAATATGATTAAAGATTCGTTTTTACATCTGTTTTTTATACATTCGGCAACTATTTATGCATTTTTGTGTGATGTTAGTTTTATGTATATATAGGTTTACGTAGTTTTCTGTAGGTGTCCATTTAGAATTTTACCTTCATTTAATGTCATATTATATAACATATTAATTTCAATATTTTTATCAATCTAATAAAAAAAATTTATAGTCATAAAATGAACCGATATTGCGCTAGTTCGCAGCCTACGAGTTTGCGTACACGTCCTAAAGCGTCTACACTACGATTTTTATGCTCACAATAAATATTTAAATTAACTAATTAACTAAACTACAAAATTAGGTATAATGGTTAGAAGTGACTGCTTATATACGCATTACCAAACTACACAAAAGGGGAGCAATACAATGAAATTCAATATGCGTAAACAAGGATTAAAAATAACCGTAGCGTTCGCGCTGATGGCGGGAAGTATCGTTACCGTACAGCCGCTATCTGTCCTACCGACCGCTCTTGCGGCAGGAGTGTCGCTAACACAGCAACAACTACAATTCCAAAAGCAAATGTACAACGGCTTGACTGCACGTAAAGCGAGCTTTCAAGTCACTTATGCAGGCAATTCGGATGAACTTGATCAAAATATCGAATTGGCATTTGACGATGCAAACTTGCAAGACCCGTATACCATTAACACGGTTGTGAATTACTCCTGGCAAGTGGAAAGCGACGGCATAACCTCTACGGCAACAATGGATGTAACATACCGTGAAAGTGCCGCACAAAGCGCTTACGTGCATAAACAAGTAGCAGCAGCACTCAAAAAGATTATTAAACCCGGCATGAATGACCATTTAAAAGTCAAAGCGATCCATGACTGGGTTGTGACCAAATTGAAATATGATGAGACAGAGAAAAAGTTTACCGCTTATGAAGGACTCAAAACAGGCAGCACCGTCTGTCAAGGTTATGCAATGCTTATGTATGATATGCTAAAACAAGCTGGATTCGAAGCGAATATCGTCGCCGGCTATGTCAATGATACGGAAGATCATGCCTGGAATATGGTGAAACTGGACGGCAAATGGTATCAAATCGATCCAACTTGGGATGATCCAACACCAGATGGTGGCAAAAAATTTTCAACCGACTATTATCTGCTCACTAACGCCCAATTGAAACAAGACCATGAATGGAAAGCCGATGATTATCCAAAAGCGGTCACTTCTTATGACAAAACATTGGACGCATTAGTGACAAAAGGGGTCAAAGGAGCCAAAGAGTTGCGTAACTCGCTAGAGGGAGATTCAGAGGGATAACATAAACGATCATCTGTCTATTGCGATTATGCGATTATGCGATTATGCGATTATGCGATTATGCGATTATGCGATTATGCGATTATGCGATTATGCGATTATAAAAAAGTTTAATTCGTTTACCGCTGATAGGAAAGCTTAACGTTTCGCTTATGACAGCTTGCAAATTAGCGCTATAAGCACATCACAGCGATTAATCACAAACAGCCTTCATGCCGACCGATTCGGCACGAAGGCTGTTTGTGATTATATAAAAAGCACCTGCTAAACTAGACCGTGTACGCCAACTTGGCATGTTGGAGCAACCACCACTGCGGTACGGAATAAGGGGACGAACTCCCGCCTCGTACAGCAATCTACAGTAGAGTTCTGTGTTTGAAAATCGCCAACACTGAAGTCCGTCCTTTCCCCTTATTTCCTTACCTTCATTCCGTGCATCTCGCATCCTACAAGTTTGCCTACACGCCCTAGTAGCTTGACCAAGTTAAATGCAGTGTCTGCTTCACTCCATCTTCGAAAGATACACTGGAATCGTAGCAGGAGAACAGTGCTGCTCTGCAATAGCAAACTACTTATTTAACGCGGTCAGCCTACTAGTAGCTTGTCTCAAATACATTTACAGTTTATCGATCTAACCATTGCTTGATGATGAATCGGTTAAGGTACGTTCAAACACAATTTCCATTTGAGACATACTACTAGCTGCTATACATCGACAATGATGATACAGACGGGCAACATACCCGATTTTGTCACTCTCCATCTGCATGCTGCACGATATATTACTCTATAACACTATTAGCTCATCTAGCTCATCGCTGCAAATGTATGTTCCAGCGCCTTTTCAATCGGCATATGTGCATACCCAAGATCACGTGCTACCGCCGCATAAGTCATCGCTCCGGCAGCTGTATTCACACCTAGCTTAAGCGCATCGCTTCGCTCCAATGCTGCACGCAAACCTAAATTTGCGATCAATGATACATAGGGCATCGTCGCATTGGTCAGCGCTAATGTCGATGTTTTGGGCACAGCGCCAGGCATATTCGCTACCGCATAATGCACAACACCATGCTTTTCATACGTTGGATCATTGTGCGTCGTAATGCGATCGACCGTTTCGACGATGCCACCCTGATCGATTGCAACGTCCACGATTACAGAGTGCGCTTCCATCTGTTTGACCATCTGCTCCGTGACAAGCTTTGGCGCTTTTGCCCCTGGAATGAGCACCGCCCCGATGACCAAATCAGATGCTGCCACCGCTTCCGCAATATTGTACGGATTGGACATAAGCGTCTGTACCGCAGAACCGAATATATCGTCCAACTGACGCAGCCGATCCGGGCTAAGATCGATAATCGTTACCTCTGCGCCCATACCAGCCGCGATTTTAGCCGCATTTGTACCGACGACCCCGCCGCCGATAATCGTTACTTTTGCTTTTTTCACACCCGGTACACCGCTTAACAACACGCCTTTGCCACCATGCGGACGCTCCAGAAATTGAGCGCCAATCTGCACTGCCATTCGTCCAGCCACTTCACTCATCGGTGTGAGCAGTGGCAATGTGCGATTCACCTCTACTGTCTCATAAGCGATGCCGATCACCTTTTTGTCCAGCAATGCAGCAGCAAGCTCCGGTGCTGCCGCCAGATGAAGGTAGGTAAACAGAATTAAGCCTGGGCGGAAATAACGATACTCGGACGGCAGCGGCTCTTTAACTTTAAGAATCATGTCCGCAGTCGACCATACGTCTGCCGCTGCCGCCAACATTGTCGCCCCGGTGCCTGCATACGATTCATCGCTAAACCCGCTCCCTGTGCCTGCGCCGCTCTCCACATACACTTCGTGTCCGGCAGCGGTTAGCGTAGCTACACCTGCTGGCGTAATCGCTACCCGGTTTTCATTGTTTTTAATTTCCTTTGGGACTCCAATTCTCATATTATTTCCTCCTTCAGTAGGCGAATCTGCTTTGTACACTTAGTATAAAATAGTCCAAATACGATGTAATCGTCAGTTTGCCCAAATTTGAACGTTTTGAATTGTTTAAAAACACAAAAGACCCTTAATCATGTAATATAAATTAACACGAATAAGAGTCTTATTAGACGATGAAGTGAAGATTATGATTTGGAAGTGTTAACTACTATTGCATCTATACTGTACTTACCCTTAAAAAGCTAACATTTATCAGCAAGTTAGACGCCATCCTATTATACAATACTGACACCTACAGCTCATCTACAAGCAACAGTCACATCTAAAGCGAAGACGTTGACTAACGCAACTGCAAAATCTACTTTACGCGATTCCAGCTCAACTCCCGCCCTCAAACCAAAGCAGCTTTAACTCCAAATACAGCGTCACCTTTTCCGCCATACTAGTCAGGTCAATACCACCAACTTCAGCAATACGGCGCAACCGGTAATTAAGCGTATTGCTATGCACATGCAAATGGGTCGCCGCACGCTTCGTGTCGCTATCCAAATCGAGAAATACCGCCAGCGTTTGCAGCAGATTGCTGTTATGCTCCTGATCATATGCTGCCAATCGATCAAGCGGTCCCCATATGACCGGAAACTGTTCAGCTTCACGGTGCATTGCGGGCAAATAACGATAAAAGCCTGCTTCCGGATAATAGTAGATGGAACGCGTCTCTGGCAATTGACGGTGCAGCAGCACCAGTTCACGCGCTTGACGGTAGCTGCGCTGAATATGCAGCGCCGAGCCAACCTGTTCGCCAGCAGCGATATACAGCTCCGCTTGCTCTGGTAGCAGCGCACGGGCACGAATGATGATCGAGCGAATCAGCGCCGCCGCATCGACATGTTGCGTATTAACTGCGGTCGCACCAAAGCCACATAACAGCACTAGACGTCCCGGCTCCTGCATATGCAGTGGAACACGAACCGCATATTCGCTCGCTGCCTGTACGATTCGCTCGCACCAACCGCTCAGTTCAGGTTGATGATCATGTTCCAGCAGCAGCACATAATGATACGACGCCAGCTCGATCCCGCTTTCGCGCGCTTGTTGGGCGGCTTCCTGTTCCGACTGAAATCGTCCACCTAACAGACGGCGCAGCAAATCGATATGCTGCTGACGGCGTTGCTGTTGCATCATAAGCCCGGCAGCGATCCGTGCGCCCTGGCGAAATTGTTCCACTTGTTCATCCGTATAAGAGCCGTCATATTCCAACAGCCAAATATAGCCGACAACCTCATCATAATGACGCACCGAAATCGCCATCCGTCTGCTTAAGCCAACCTCGCTCAATTGTTCGATATGCTGCGGCTCGGCGCTGTCTTGCAATCGTTGCATCGCGCCCGATTCATATAGTGCGCGCTGCACATGCTCAGGTACACGCCGTCCGATAATGGTAGCGATACGTGCTGGATCAGTGTTCGGATCATGCATGCTGTAAGCGAGCAGTCGATGCGCTTCATCTTCGATCGTGACCGGGCTACCCATCACTTCGCTGATCAGTTCCGCCAGCGTTTGCAGACTGTCCACTTCGCGCTCATTGATTTCCATCATAATTATCCCTCGCTCACCGCTGTATCCGTTCATCCACTACTCATTTATTCAAATTGTTCTTCCAATTGCAGCTCGCGCAACCATTTACGATTGAGTGAAGCACGCTGAAGCCAGACGATAAGCAGCCCTACAATTAGCGTACCGACAAGCCGCACCAAGTCGCCTGTCAACACAAATGGCAGCCATAACACGACAGCGACGACAAGCTGTACTAGCGTGATCAGCCGAATCGTTTCCAGACGGCGCGCGGCAGGTGGAAGCGGATAAATCGACAGCCACAACGTATCGGTATGCTGTTTGCGCAACATCGTCATCTGCATGCCCGCCAAAATAATAAACAGCAAATAGACCGCAATCCCAAACCATGACTCACGCGCTAGCAGCACCAAAATCACACCAAATACAACAAACCGGCTCAATGTCGGTAACAGCTCTGTCCGTATAAACGTGCGCACGAGCAAAAAGCGAAATGCTTGCTCCTGCTGCCACGGCAACTTCCGTCCGATAAAAGATAGCCAGCGCCGATGATTGACTTTACGCTCACCAGTCGGTACATCAACAAACCAGCCAAGCATGCGCATTACGGCGGCAGCATGATTTTTCTCCGCCGCGATCAATCGCTCCCACGGCACCGCCACTTTGCCCGGCAATTGCAAGCAGACGACATAGACCGCCGCACCGATAAGCAATGTAATGAGCGCCAAGCCTAGCGGCAACCATAATAGTGCCGCCAGCAGCCCGATGATCGCTACATAACGCAGCAGACGATACAACACTCGTGCCCGCTGCCCTTCCATGCGCAGCTCCTGCCAACTGCCATAATTACTAATCGCTTTGAGCAGCAATACAGCTACAATCAGCACGAGCAGCGGCTTGGGATCAAGCGCAGCACGCCCATAAAACGGCGACGCCACAATGATAAGCAACACCAACCAGAACGATTTGCCCACCATCCCACCGCGCCAGGCAGCAGTAAAATAATGCCTCATCTGCGTTTCCATCGGCAGCATAAACACGACATCAGCAGGTCGCATATACGTACGCACCGAGCCATATGCAGTCAGCGGTGTGAGCAAAACGAGCATAATCCAGTACACCGGCAAGCCTGCCGGCATATTTTGCACAAACGTTGTATACCAGGCGGCAAAGGCAATGAGCAGAAAAAACGTCAATACCGCCACACCGCTCTGAATAATGTACTGCATATACGGCAGTATTTGTCCCCAAAATTCACCGCGACGCTTCTGCCGCAGAACTGCCAAATTAATCATTGCTTACCGTCCATGTAGAGTCCTGAACGAGATCGTAAAAAATCTGTTCCAGTGGTATCCCCTGCTGACCCGTCTGCTCACGAATCTGCTCCAATGTGCCCTGCACGATAATCCGTCCACGATGTAGCACGATAAAACGATCACAATAATTTTCAATCGTCGATAAAATATGCGAGCTAAGCAAGATCGATGAACCGCCCTGCTTCGTTTCCACCATAAAATCAAGCAATGACCGAATGCCTAGCGGGTCAAGACCGAGAAAAGGCTCGTCGATAATGTAAAGCGGCGGTGCCGCCACGAACGCGCACATAATCATCACTTTCTGCTTCATGCCTTTGGACAGATGCATCGACAAGCTGTCTTCTTTTTCACGCATATTAAACAGATCGATCAATTGGGATGCACGGCGTTCATAATCGGCTCGTTCCACCCCATACGCACGAGCGGTAAATTCCAGATGTTCCCGCACAGTCATTTCTTCATACAATTGCGGCGATTCCGGTACAAATGCTAATGAGGAGCGGTATTGTGACGCATCATTGCGCAGCGTCGCTCCCGCAATCTGCACCTCACCGCCCTGCGGGGTCATCAGACCGAGAATATGTTTCATCGTGGTGCTTTTGCCTGCTCCGTTCAGCCCGATCAACCCGATCATCTCGCCTTTGCCCACTTGAAAGCTAATATCATGCAGGACAGGCTTGCCAAGACTGTAGCCGCCGGTCAGACGATCCACCTGAAGTACAGGTACCTGTTCCATCGTTATTCCCTCACTTTTCGTCCGGTGAGCCTGCGCGTTTGGCTTTCAGCCATTTTGGGGCTCCCTTGCTTTTTTTATCGACATGACGCGCTTTCGGCTTGTTGTCGCGTTTTGGAGTTGAAGCTGGCTTGCTGCTGTTCGATTTGTTTGGCGCAGGCACAGTTGGGGCTGGCGTATGTTCACTATCCGCCGTCGTCGTGTTGACAGATTCCGGCTGTGGCGACGTTGCCTTTGGCTTCACTTCTCCGCGACGTGTTGCGGCACGTTTACCGGCTGGCGCGCTGACCGTTTCGCCACCGCGCAGCACCATTTCTTGCAAACGAATATGCAGTGTATCGGCAAATTTGCGCATAATAAAGCGTTCGCGTTCGGTAATGATCGAAGCAGCGACGCCCTTTTTGCCCATTCGTCCGGTACGACCGCTGCGATGCACATAAAATTCAGCATCAAACGCCGGGTCCAAACTGACGACCAAATTCAAATCTTCAATGTCCAACCCGCGGGCAGCAATATCGGTCGCTACAAGCACTTCCAGCTTACCGGAGCGGAACTGCGCCAGCATCGTACTGCGGGTCACTTTGTCGGCATCACCATAAATAGCGCCTGCTTTGAAACCCATATAGTCCAGCTTCGATTGTACCTCGGCAATCTGCTCGGTTTGATTGACAAACACGATCGCTCGCTTCGCTTTGTAATGACGTAGCACACGGCGCAACATATCGAGTTTATCGCGTTCTTCTGTTACAAAATATACATGTTCAATCGCCGCTGCCGTATGTTGCCCTGGCTCGATGCCGACGATGGCATGCTCGTTCATTTCGCGATTGGCGATTTGATGAATTTCTTCGTTGACGGTCGCAGACAGAAACACGAGCTGACGATCACGACGTGCGCTTTTAATAATACGTTGTACATCGGTGCCTCCGCCTAGACCGAGCACTTGATCGACTTCATCCACGACGATTACATTCGTCTGATGCATTTTCAACTTACGCAAATTGATCAGCTCATTAATCCGCCCCGGTGTGCCGACCGCGATATGCGGGTGGCGTCTTAACTTTTCAATCTGACGTTTGATCGCCGCACCGCCGATCAGACCGAGTGAAGTGATGCCACGGTCTTCTCCATAACGCTCACATTCGCGCACGATTTGCATCGCCAACTCCTGTGTCGGCGCCAGTATGAGCGCTTGCAGCTCCTTTTGCTCCGGCTCGATACGTTGTAAAATCGGCAGCAAATACGCTAGCGTTTTACCGCTACCGGTTTGCGATTGTGCCAATACATCGCGCCCTGCCAGCATCAGCGGAATCGTCTCCGCCTGTACCGGCGAAGGTGTCGTAATTCCGTATCGGGATAGCGCGTCATTCAAACTTTCACTTAGACCAAGCCCAATAAAATTCGTATTTGTGTCCATTGTATTCATCCTTTATATATCCATAATATGGCGTCATCGTCACAATTGTCCGCATCTGTTGACGTACGGCATGTCTGTGCCATTGCAGCATGTATCATTATATCAGTATTCACTTCCTATGCGCACGCGACTGCACTAATCTTTTGATTTGGTGGTTGTGACGGGCATTTATAAACCCCAATTAAACCGGTTTCGGTTTGGCACTGTTCAATAACAATTCCCGCATTACTTCCGATCAAAAAAAGAATACGTCAGTCGATCAATCAAACGCGGGCATAGCTGATACAAACGCACCGCCACACCTGCATAACGTGGCAAATCGACTTCCTCACGCCGTCTTTTCATCATCCGTATCAGTTCATGGCATACTTTATCCGTGGATAGCATAAATCCGCTCACATTGCTGACGTATGTACCGGATGGATCGGCTCGTTCGAAAAAGGCGGTGTTGACCGGGCCCGGGTTTATCGCCGATACGGTAATCCCCGTACCGCGCAGCTCTTGGCGCAGTGAATTGGTAAAACCGAGCACCGCAAATTTAGTTGCCGTATAGGCGGTCGATTGGGCAGTTGCGAATTTGCCTGCCATGGAAGCGACATTAATAATCTGTCCTTGCCCTGCCTTTAGCATATGCGGCAGCACGGTGCGGGTACAGCGTACGGTGCCCATATAGTTTACATCCATCATCTGCTCGTATGCCTGCACATCGGTGTCCAATATAGACGTAAACTGTCCGTAACCGGCATTGTTTAGTAAAATATCGATCCGTCCGTATTCGTCCACTATTTGGGCGACGACATGCTCGATCTGTTCCTGTTGTTGAACATCCATGTTGAACATACGATGCTGACCTTGTAATTGCTGTGAAAGCTGTTCCAGCTTCGGCTGCGAGCGTGCGGTCAGGATCGGAATCGCTCCTTGACGTACGAGCATTTCAGCCGTTCGTGCACCGATTCCACTGGATGCACCGGTAATGAGTACGATTTTATTAGCAAGTGTCACCATAAGCCCCCCAGTCTAGTTTCATTTTAGGTGATCATGCTGATGATATCCAGCATGATCGCGCTCGTTTCCATATAAAAAAGCTGTCTCCACGCCATCTGCGGCTGGAAACAGCTTTTTTGTATCATATAATAAATGATCCGGTCAACGCCATGTAAGCAGGGCTGACTTGTGACCATCGTATCGTGCCGGTCAGCAAATCGTTGCCATCAGTAAGTGAAAATTAGGATACCATTACCTGAATATCCAATTCGCCAATTCCATCCATAATGAGTGGAATAGTCAATGCTTTAGTAGACATAAAGCCTGTAACTGAGCTCGTTTTCATCACCTTTGGGGGCGTAATATCCACTGTTACGCCTTGATTAGACAGAATTGTACTTGCATTACCGCTAATCATATTGCCCAGTTCGGAAATGGCGCTTTGACCCATTTCGTCCATTTCAGTTAATACAAATCCGCCCATCATCGCAGACACCATCCGCAGTGCTACACTTTCATGAATCCCAAAAATGATATCTCCGCTCATCTGTCCGGTCATGCCAATTTGAATCCAAATATGATCATCCACCAGTTCGATATCCTTGATACCGAGGTTACCGGTAGAAGGAGAGACCTGCACAACCTGTCCAATTACGAGTCTCGCTGCTTCCAAAAAAGGATTAATTACTTCCGCCTTCATACTTTAATACTCCCCTCCACTAATGGGTTAATATTTTAACTGAAACTTATGACCTATAATTAGTAGATTCATTATACCTTATAACCTAGGACAATTCATCCAAAAACAAACCATATACCAAAATATTTAAATTTTTTTATGGATCAGATGTTGGAACAATTGCCCTTTATTATTCATAGGTATAAAGATGCTTATTTTATCAAATGTTGTAGGTCCATTTGACGACTTTTTACTATTATCGGATAATGTAACGATTTTATGTAGATCATTGTTCACTAAATTGCTCAAAACTAATCGTTTTTTTTGTAAAAAGTTTCCGTTCTCCCTTCCAAAAAGTTACGAAAACTCGCGAAAATGCAGAAATGCATTTTCAGCCGCATTGCTGCTTTTTCGGCAATCCACTATAATTTATGAATAGGTGTACATAAGGAGGAACTCATGAATATCAGTCAACTGGAAACATTATTGACCATTTCGCGCACCATGAGCTTCCGAAAGGCAGGTGAACTGCTCAATCTCACCCAGCCTGCGGTATCCGCCCAGATCAAAAGTTTGGAGGATGAGTTCAAAACGGTGCTTGTGAACCGCAACCAACCGGTAACGCTGACTGACCAGGGGACGGTATTTCTGGAGCACGCCGAACAGATTTTATCGGTGGTTGAGCAATTAAAACAGCGCCTGGCTGATCTGGATGAAACCCCGCAAGGGCGCATTCTGCTTGGTACGACGACTTCGATCGCGATTCAGATTTTGCCCAGAGTGCTGGCATATTTTCAAAATCAATTTCCACTGATTAAAACGATGATTCATTCGATGCCTTCCTCGCAAATTTATAACAGTGTCGAGCATGGCATGGTCGATGTTGGAATCGGTTACTTGATCGAGCGTAATCCGAATTTGGAAACGTCTATTTTATATTATGATATGTTTGAGCTGGTCGTGTCACCGCAGCATCCGCTAGCACGCACACGGATGGCGACGATTCAAGATTTGCAGCATTTGCCGCTAATTATGCTTTCTCCCGATACGGTTGGACGGCGATTTGTTGATGAAGTATTTAAGCGACATCGCGTCGTGCCGGAAATTATTATGGAGCTGTCGAGCAGCGAGGAAGTGAAGCGGATGGTGGAGATTGATTTGGGCGCTGCTATCATTTCGCGCCAGTCCATTTCGAGCGAGCTGCGACATGGCACACTCGTTATGATTCCGATGCCCGAATTTGAAGTCAGCCATCCGGTCGGCTTGATTTATAAATCTGGACGTTATTTGAACTCAGCGATGCGTCAGTTTCTCGATGATCTGAAAGGGATGCCTGCTGATCATTTTCTCAGTCCGGAATGAGGCAGACGGCTAAACCGATACGATATATGATGCAGGCTATACGAATTGTATACTGTATCCGAAGCAAGCTGCTAAACAATCTGCCTCCATCACCAATCAGGTTTGAATGTAGCTACACTGGCTTATCATTAAGCAATCAGGGCTTTCACATGCTCTGAACTAGCGCAAAATAAGCTACTAGTAGGTTGTCTCAAATGAAAATTATGTTTAAACATCCCTAAATCGATTCAGCACCAAGCGATTGTTGGATCGACAAACTGTAAATGTATTCGAGACAAGCTACTAGTGACTTGTCTCAAGAAGATATAAGGTTGCGTCCATCTGAACCCTGCTTGAACCGTGCAGCATTCAGACGAACGCAATCCCTGAATAAATTTGAGACAAACTACTAGGACGTGTACGCCCTAATACAATGATCGCTATATCCAGAAACACAAGTGACGATGACGATAACTAGAAACCAAGTAAAAGGAGCGAACCGATGAAATTTGATCTTCATACCCACCATTATCGCTGCGGACATGCGGATGGCGATATTCGCGATTATATTGAAGCAGGCATTCAGGCAGGCTTGCAAGTGATTGGCATTTCCGATCATACGCCTTATTTTGGCTTTGACGAAGACCAAGCGTTTCCGAACACCGCGATGGGCAAAAGTCAGCTTGCTGCCTACGTGCAGGAAGTGCTTGATTTAAAACGGGAATACGCGGGCAAAATCGATGTGCTGCTTGGTATCGAATCGGATTATTTTCCGCATCATGCCCAGCTGTATAAAGATGCACTGGCTCCATATCCATTTGATTATATTATCGGTTCTGTGCATTTTAGCGGCGGTTACAGTATATTCGATCCGACGCGCTGGAACGGGCTAAGCGAGCAGGAGAAAGTTGCAGTCAAAACGGAATATTTCCGCCTGATCGCCCAATCCGCCAAAAGTGGTATGTTTCATATTTTGGGTCATATTGACGCGATGAAAAGTAATTATCCCGAATTTACCGCGATCGAAGCTCCTGATGCGCTGGACGATATGCTGCGCACAATCGCCACTTCCGGTGTAGCGATCGAAGTGAACACTTCTGGCAAAATCAAACTGTGCGGGCTATGGCATCCAGTCGATCCGATGCTGGAACGCGCTTTCCATTTTGGTGTCGACATCTCGTTTGGTTCGGATTCCCATGTCGCTCAGCGTGTGGGCGATGACTTTGAACTGGTGGCAAATAAGCTGCGTGAGATCGGTTATACAGAGTGGGTGTATTATAAGCAGCAGCAACGCCAGGTTGTAGCGTTGTAGAATGGATATAGGTATGGGTATAACAGAAATATTTCTCAGCTAAGGCAGCTCTGTAGCCTTTAAATTCATATTAAACTGTCAAATCATTTCCCTTTAAAAAACCAAATAGCGACTATATTGCACAATTCATATGCAATATAATCGCTGTTTGGTTTAATATTCATTTTAACTGTATACCTTATTTAATAAAGTACATTGCCTTTAATTTTCACTAAAAACTAATAAACACCATATTAATGAATACTTAAATCAACCAAATTCTTCCAAGCTATCTGTATATGTTTCTCGCTAAAAAGCTTTTCTTTTCTTTTATTCCAAGACTTGAATAAACTCACTGTATAGTCCATATCCGATTTTGCTTGCTCGTTATGTTTTATAATCCAATCCGTAGTAGCTAATAATTCTAATCCGTAAGGCGTTTCAAAACCTTCGATTATTTTATTTACTGCATCAAGTAGCTCATTTATTTTATTATCGCCATACTCGCTTATAAAACCTTCAACTTCTTGAATTGCATTAGACAAAATATAAATTTGAGATTCTCTATTTCGATCTCCATAACCTCGTATATAGTGCCCTTCTAATCTTTGCAGCACATGATTCAAATTTTCAGCATAAGGTCCATATTGTGCCTTTACAAAATTTAAGCGAAGCGTTTCTCCACATTCTTGTAAAAAATAGGCTAATTTTTGTATTTCTAGCAAAGATAATTTATAACCGGGTTTCTCATACATACTCATTAACAGAATAAGCAATGATCTTGACCTAGTTAATTTAGGCGTACTCGTTCGTACTATGATCTCATCTGGATTCGGACTTCCAGTAGGAGGATAAATAACAAAATGAACATCAGGAAGCTGATTAGCAGCCGATTCAATAAGCGGCTGCACAACTTTCCAATCCAATCCTCCATTTCCACAACCTAGTGGGGGCACAGCTATTGATTTTATTTCATACTTTTTGATCGTTTTTATCAAATTTTCAAGTCCTGATTCAATATAAGATAATTTCGACTTTTCTTTCCAATGAGCTTTTGTAGGAAAATTGATAATATATCTAGGGTTAACAATAGAGTCAAGCGAAACAACAAACATTTCTCCAATTACAACTTTTCCCAATTTACACGCTTTCTCATATTGCTTGAAGTTTTCTGGAAAAGTCTGCTTAAATTGAAGCGCAATTCCTTTACCCATAACACCGACACAGTTGACTGTATTTATTAAAGCCTCCAGGTCTGCTTGGAGCAAATTACCTTGTTTATATTCTATCACTTCATCACCACCTCTAATAATACCAATCTTTTCTTATATTCACAGGAAGATTTAAATGATTTAAATATTGTTCCACTTGTGCTTGGTAATATAAATCAAAAGTTGAAATTCCAATTATACAATGTAAAGGAACCTTATGAAACACTAAAAACTCAGCTTGTCTTTTTCTTGTACATACGTGCTCCACACAACCAAACAAAAAGAGAACCTGCCCACAAGGGACAGGTCCTTTTACATGTATCAAAAAGGGGGTCTTGCTATGTATCATAAAGCAAGCTTGTTAGGATTATATTGCAGCTATGTTGCAATTACATAACAATCACTGCCGAATGCTGCGCAATGTTGTACATATAACGAACTATACTTGTTTGTGTGCGGATCGCTCCCCTGTTGTAGACTGTGCTGCACGTCCGCCGCGGTTAACAAGCACGATACTGGCGGTCACAAGCGCCAATGCAACGAGTGACCAGAGCGAAGCGCGTTCGCCAAGCCATACCGCAGACAGGATTACTCCAAACGGCGGCGTCAAAAACAAATACATCGATACACGACCGACCTCATTGTATTTCATCACTGTATTCCAGAGCGCAAATGCTCCCGCCGATAGCAGTGATAAATACAATAGCATGAGCAGACCGATTCCATCCCAGACAAACGGAAACGGATTGCCAGACGCGCAGCCGATCATAACGAGACCCATTCCGCCCCAAAACATCTGCCGACCGGTCAGACTGATGACCGGCTCCACCGCTGCCTCACGGCGTGCCAGCACATTGCCTACGCCGCCGGACAACGCCGACAACAGCATGAGCAGCTCTGCCAGTCCAAACGTAATATGTAGCTGATTGCCAGATGCCATACCCATCACAGCAATGCCGCCAAATCCAAGCAGCAAACCGAGCCATTTGCGCACCGACAATTGTTCCGTTTTCATCATCCAGCGTACAGCGAGCAATTGAAACAGCGAGACCGAGCCGGAAATGATCGACATCGTCATCCCTGACCCTTGCCCAAGTGCCGCATACACAAACACATATTGCAAAAACGTTTGCAGCAGTGCCAGTACCGTGAGCGCTGAGATCGGCACACGACTCGGCGTTATACCTTTACGCTGTAACAGACGCGCTAGCACCATTAATAGCAATCCCGCCAATACAAAGCGATATCCCGCAAACAACCACTGGGCGAACAGATCATTAGAGCCGATATGCAAATGATGATAACTTAATTTGATAAAAGGCAATGCACTGCCCCACAGCATCGTCGCGGCTACCGAGCTGATTATAATTCCTGCAGGGCTAGTGAACCAGCGCTGAACAGTCATGGCGAAAACGATTCCCCACCATGCTCTAGCAATTGTGCATGTATCGCCGCCCGCTCTTTACGCAATTCAAACTCGCTGTTCGCTACCGAATACACGATGATGCCCATCTCCTGCCAGTAGCTGCGAATGCCGGAATTGGAAGGAGGTTGCTGCCGCATCCCGCTTTTTTCCAGTACGCGAATCGATAGTTCATTTTCGATATGACAACGACCGACGATATAAGAAAGTCCCATTTGCTGAAAGCCAAAAGCAATCAATCTGCCAACTGCCTCGGTAGCGTAGCCTTTGCCCCAAAATCGTTTACAAAGCGCAAACCCGATCTCTGCCCGTGCCGCACGCTCATCCCAGCGCTGAAACGAGCACACCCCGTACATCTTATCCCCCGCCGGGGACATAATCGCAAAATGGATCGAACTCATACTGCGAAACGCTTCTTCGACACGCCGTCCGAGCCGATCCGGTTGCAACGGTTGGTATTCTTTCATCTCCGGCGAACCGTACAAATAGGTGATCACTTGCGGATCGCTAATGCACTCCCACCAGCGTTCAATATGATCTGCCGTCAGCCGACGCAATGTAAGACGTTCGGTCGTTAGCTCGGGCATTTCTTTTTTTAAATTCTCTTTGTTCAGCATGGCTACTCCTCCAGTCGCTTACGTCTGCAATCCCCGGTAAATACCGGTGCGCAGTTCTTTGATATAAAAATCAAGCGCCGGAATTCCGGCATGCTGTGCATCTTGCACCGCCTGCTCCACATCATATGGAATACGGATAAATTGCAATGAATACGGAGCGAGTGTTGCCGCCTCCGCTTCCCCTTCCAGAATAACATAAGAAGCGCCTTTGCCATCCAACGGATTACCGATACTGCCTACATTAAACAGCACATGCCCATCCAGATGCTGCATATACGCATTATGGATATCACCATAACCGACCAGATCAGGCAAACGACCGTGAAACGGGCTGCTGATCGCCGCAAATGGACTGTCCTGTTCAACGGTAGTAAACATGCCCAATCTTGCTTCCATCGCATCCCACGGCTGCACACGCTGGAATACACTTTCCGGCGAGGCATGCACAAGCGAGATTAATCGTCCACTTAGCGTCAAATCATAGCGTAACGGCAACGAATCGAGATAAGCTATCCGCTCGTCACCTAAGCGTCTTGTGTGCCAGCTGAACAGCTCATCACGCTCGCTCATCCGTGTGATCAGTTCCTCCCAATTACCGCGTAGTACGACCTCACAGCGCTCGCGCACGCTGTCGGTAATACGAATCGAATCCGGCCCTTTGCCGACGAGATCACCGAGGCAAAAAATTCGCTTGATTCCGCGGCTGTCGATATCGTCCAACACCGCCTGCCATGCCGGATAATTGCCATGAATATCAGATACAAGTGCAATGCGTTCCATGAAATATCCCCCGTCTTGACCGTTTGCCGGTATTCGTATCCTAATCGATTGTGTTATTTTCTCAACATATGTGCACGTCCTGATCGCTTGACTATGAACAGGTTGAGGCACATGTAAATCTAATCTTTTAGCGATATATTGTACTAATTTGACCAAGTTAAATTTCAACATCTAACTTCACAGTTAGCACAGTCAAAATACTACAGCCTAAACGATAGTAACGATTAGTTTTATTGTGTGCTTGCTTTGCTATAATTCAGCACTTCCAGCCGATGTAAAATTAATCTCGGTCAATACACTAATTGTATGTCGCCAACTTGCAGCAGTGCCTTACGACTGTTACGCACGATATAGCGTAAAAATAGTCAACTCCGGTCGGCACATAAACCGTACCGGCAGCTGCGACATGCCGATGCCCCGATTCACATACAGCGGCAAATGTCCGTCTTTGCCTGCACGATAACCGCCCATAATGTATTTGCGTGAACCTTTAGGTGTAATGACTGCACCAAGCAATGGCAATCGAATTTGCCCGCCATGACTGTGCCCAGACAGCTGCAAACGAAATTTCAACTCCTCTGGCACACGATCTGCATAATCCGGCTCATGCATAAGCAAAATGCGACAAGCATCATCCGGCATGCCACGCGCCGCCTTTTGTACATCCGGATTGCCGAGCAACTGATCATCCAGCCCGGCAAGCGCCAGCACACCATCCGTACGGCGCAGCAACCGATGCTCATTAATCAACACGTCAAATCCACCCTGTTTCAATAAATTCGTAACCGCTACGACATCATCTAAATAATCATGATTACCGAGAATTGCATATTTGCCCAGCGGTGCTTGTAGACGCTGTAAAGCGCCCACACCAGGCATAAGGTCAGCAGGATGCTCATCGACCATATCGCCTGTAAAACAGATCATATCCGGCTGTTCGCTTATAATCGCATCGACCAGTTGCTCCAGATCATTAGCATTTTTGCCCATCCCCAAATGCATATCGCTAAATTGCACGAGCCGCATCCCATTCAAACTTGCTGGCAGATTAGGCAATTCCAGCGAAATTCGCACCTTTTCCAGCCAATTCGGTTCACCCATCCACGTGTATCCGAGTCCACCAGCGCCAATTACCGCTCCGGCAAGAGCGCTGCCTTTTAGAAACTGACGGCGGGTTAAACTACGTTTTTGGCGATGATCCGGTTTGTTCGGTTGATGGGCGAATGCTAGTGATGTGAGTTTATCTGTATCGTGATTCATATCGTGATTCATATCGTGATTCAGATTGCGATTCATACTGCGATTCGTATCATAATTCGTAGATTGTGTTTCATCGTAATGCTTCAGGTACGTTCCCTCCGTTTCCTGACCGAGCGACAATTAATCTGCTAGCTATCGGGGCAACCATCAATTCATTCCATAGTTCCGATCAAGCTGACTATTCACCAGCATACCGGGTTTTAAATTGCCGTCTTTGTTGGAAACGGCGCGCAAGAGCACATTGCTTTGCCCTAATGATTGCGATAGAAATTGTCGTATCGGTCAGTCGTGCACACCGGCTCCTGTAGCCTATTCTGGCTGCGATATGCGATATATGTATTGACTATTTTGGCGCAAGAAGATTGCCTGCGTCAAATATACCGCGCTTATGCACGCAACGAATGGCGTTTCCGATAGCATGTACACGATGGAGAGCATATTACGAGTACTTCAGTGTGCGCAGCCAGTTCGATCAAGCGGTGTCATCATGACCACAGTTTTATACATTTGCAGACTTCATTTATCGATTTGATTTGCGCAACTACACCTAGCTGCAACCGCTCGTGCAGACGCTCCGAACTAACTTATGCCGCTGATCGATCATACCAACGACTTGCCTTTGAACACAATCCGTTGCAATTGCTCTGCGGAAGCTTCATACGCATCCGCCAATCCCTGCTGGGCAATCGCTGTTTTGGACACTTCGCGATACACGATTGTCACTTCCACCGGTTGCTGGAACGGAAATGGATCAAGCTCTACATACCGTTCATCGAGCCATTGTGGCATAATCGTCGCATAGTTAGCTGCTTCCAGTTTTTTGCCAACCTCAAAACCATCGCGCCACCATTCCAGTTCATGTGCTTTGTCCACTCCAGGCTCATTCAGACAGGCGTACAATGATACATCATCGCATAGCTCCAATACGGCGCGGTGGAAGCGAAGCTCCTCCTCACCCGGCGACGTCAGCGCCTTAATCCGTTCCTGACGCTGCTGCTCCGCTTGCAAAAATGCCTGGCAAAACGGGTCTTCCGCACCATAATGATCGATCAGCGCACAATAATGCAGACTCGCCAGCATTGCCGCATACGGGCTCATTTCCTCCATCTCATCGATACCATAGCGGTAAAAAACGAGCTTTGCCGGCTCCGGAAAATCAAGAAACGAGAATGGACGTGCTTTGGCATCGTTCCAGAGTGGAATCCGATCGAGCGGAATCCAGCCGCGATCATGCTGCTCACAGCCGAGCAGCACTTCCTCCCAGCGTTTCTCATCAACCGTTGGTCCGGCATGCAGACGTCTGGAAAACTCCCCGGATACACGGGCATGGTCATGCTGACGAATCATAATAAAAGATTGCTCTCTTTCTCTCCAGATCATAAGCAAATGCCTCCTTTGGCGCATAAAAGTAAAATCCTATAACAATGAATGAACATAAACGGCAATCACGTACCGGCACGGCAATCATCATCTTCCCACATACCGGCGTATGTAAAAACTAGCACAGACAGCCTCTTTTGCCGATCGCTATCTTACCGGCGATGCTTGCCTGTTTCTATTTATATAGCCTTAGCGATTCGTTTCCAACCAGCCGGACGCATAATCGACCAGTGCAGGCTGGGAAATCAGCCGTGCAGTCGCATTGCCGATTTTGCCACTGACAACGAGATGCGGACAATCCGCTTCCAAATCAGCACCGATATCGTCAAAATCATCCGAATCAAAATTTAAATCGCGAAAACGCACCCATTGTTTACCCTTGTCCGTCATGATTGGCGCATCTATCATAATCGTCTGTTTACCGTTCCATTCGGCATGATATTCCGCCAGATGGATCGATGTATTAGTCACATATTCCGTACCAAGCATAAGCACATACCCGTTCGCATCATACAGACGCTGTAATGGTGAACCGTTGCCTAGCCCGTAATCCAGCTCATGATCCGCCGTCCATACCTCCGCATATTTGCCCCATACCGCAAACGATACATGCGGATGATTGCTGCGCCGAACGCCGCGCTGCTTGCGGAATGTTTCAGCGATCACGCCCATACCCGTCGTCACGGTAAAATCAGGATCATACGGTGGCATACTTTCGCGGATTAAATCCCACCAGCGCGGATCAGCGGGCGGATAACGCCATAGCTTTGGGTCGGTAAGCTGAGACGTCTGCGTCGGCATCATTAGTGTACCTTCCGCTCCTAGCACGTCCTCCAAGGCAAGAATAACCGTTTCCGCACCACCGGGAATCCAGCCGCCAATACTTTTCAATGAAGAATGGAGCATAATGCTCATGCCTGCTTCTACACCAAGTGCAGCCAATTCGGTTTTGAGCTGTGTAAAACTGATCGGTCTTTCCGTAATCATATTGCGTCCTCCGTGATGAGATTAAGATCATATACGTACTCAAACGTACACTTACTCGTTAGATAACAAAAAGCGGGCGGCATCGTAAGATGCGCAACCCGCCTTAGTTTTCATAGTTTCAGACTTACCGCAAGTACCG
Organism: Paenibacillus campi; assembly: GCF_034659835.1. Classification (NCBI taxonomy): domain Bacteria; kingdom Bacillati; phylum Bacillota; class Bacilli; order Caryophanales; family Paenibacillaceae; genus Paenibacillus; species Paenibacillus campi. The sequence goes on along the minus strand of NZ_JAXSQZ010000005.1, from coordinate 305,556 downwards.
AATCCATTTATCGTACAACATCGTGCCGGTTGATTACGATTATACCGTCAACCAGCGTTTAAACATACGCTTATTCGTTTCTTTGTTCAGGTCAGCGATCGATGTAGTGAGCGGAATGCCTTTCGGACACGAACGTACACAGTTTTGCGAGTTACCGCAAGCTTCGATACCGCCTTCGCCCATAATCGCATCCAGACGCTCCTCTTTGTTCATCTCACCTGTCGGGTGAGCATTGAACAGACGTACTTGAGACAACGGTGCAGGGCCGATAAAGTCGGTTTTCTCGTTTACGTTCGGGCACGCTTCGAGACATACGCCACATGTCATACATTTGGACAGCTCATATGCCCATTGACGCTTCGTTTCCGCCATCCGTGGACCTGGGCCGAGATCGTACGTACCGTCAATTGGAATCCATGCTTTTACCTTTTTCAATGCGTTAAACATACGGCTGCGATCGATCACGAGGTCACGCACAACCGGGAATGTTTTCATCGGTGCTACCGTGATCGGCTGCTCCAGTTTGTCCACCAAAGAAGAACACGCTTGACGTGGCTTGCCGTTGATTACCATCGAGCAGGCACCGCACACTTCCTCCAAACAGTTCGATTCCCAACATACAGGTGCAGTGTCTTTACCGCTGCTGTTGCGTGGATTCCGTTGAATTTCCATCAATGCGCTAATGACGTTCATACCCGGACGATACGGAATTTCAAATTCCTCCGTATACGATGCGCCTTCCGGCTTATCTTGACGGGTAATCACAAACTTCACTTTTTTGGCTGTCTGCTGTACGGCAGGGTTTCCGGTTGAAACTGCTTCCGCCATCGGTAATGCCCCCTTCATTTCATAGGCTATATGCTTGCCTGCTAACCAATCGAGTGCAACGGTCTGACTACCGGCAGGCAACAGACCGCAAATTTAAAATCAAAGTCAATCACAGTGCAATCAATCAACTTTTGGAATAGTCACGTACACGAGGTGGAATCAGCGATACATCAACTTCGTCGTACGAAATTTTCGGACCGTCCGCTGTCCATGTCGCTACCGTCGTTTTCAGGAAGTCTTCGTCATTACGATTCGGGAAGTCCGGCTTGTAATGTGCACCACGGCTTTCATCACGCAGCAGCGCGCCCAGCGTCATCGCTTCGGCAAGCTCCAGCATATTCCACAATTGACGGGTAAACGCCACGCCCTGGTTTGTCCAACGGGAAGCATCGTTCACATCGATTTTCGTGTAGCGTTGTTTCAATTCCTTGATTTTGTTGATCGTTGCTTGCAATTTATCGTTATAACGAACGACCGTCATATTGTCGGTCATCCACTCGCCCAGCTCACGGTGGATCACATAGGCGTTTTCATTGCCATCCATACCGAGCAGACGCTCATATTTGTCTTCATGCTGCTTGCGTGCCTGATCGAATACCGATTGTGGCAGGTCGGCAGCGGATTTTTTGAGTCCTTTTACGTATTCGACTGCCTTTGGCCCGGCAACCATACCGCCGTAAATTGCTGACAGCAGCGAGTTCGCGCCCAGACGGTTGGCACCGTGGTACTGGTACTCACACTCACCGGCTGCAAACAGACCCGGGATATTGGTCATCTGGTTGTAATCGACCCACATGCCGCCCATCGAATAGTGAACCGCAGGGAAGATTTTCATCGGAATTTTGCGCGGATCATCGCCCATGAATTTCTCATAGATTTCGATAATGCCGCCCAGTTTCACGTCCAGCTCTTTCGGGTCTTTGTGAGACAGATCGAGATAAACCATGTTTTCAGCATTGACGCCCAGCTTTTGATTCACACACACATCGAAGATTTCGCGGGTCGCGATATCACGTGGCACGAGGTTACCGTACGCCGGATATTTTTCTTCGAGGAAGTACCACGGCTTGCCGTCTTTGTACGTCCAAATGCGTCCACCTTCACCACGCGCCGATTCGGACATTAGACGCAGCTTGTCGTCGCCTGGAATCGCAGTCGGGTGAATTTGGATAAACTCGCCATTAGCATAGTTAACGCCTTGCTGGTATACCGCACTTGCTGCTGTACCGGTATTAATAACCGAGTTGGTCGTTTTACCGAAAATAATACCAGGACCGCCGCTGGCAAGAATAACCGCATCTGCCGCAAAGCTGGCGATTTCCATCGAACGCAAGTTTTGCGCGGTGACGCCGCGACAGATGCCTTCGTCATCGACAATTGCACCGAGGAACTCCCAGTTCTCATATTTGGTGACAAGACCGGCGGTTTCCCAGCGACGCGCTTGCTCATCGAGTGCGTACAACAGCTGTTGTCCAGTCGTTGCGCCGGCAAATGCCGTCCGGTGATGTTTCGTACCGCCAAAACGACGGAAGTCGAGCAGACCTTCAGGCGTCCGGTTGAACATAACGCCCATCCGGTCCATCAGGTGAATGATGCCTGGTGCAGCATCACACATCGCTTTGACCGGCGGCTGGTTGGCGAGGAAGTCACCGCCATAGACCGTATCATCAAAATGCAGCCACGGCGAATCGCCTTCCCCTTTTGTATTAACCGCACCGTTGATGCCGCCCTGCGCACATACGGAGTGCGAGCGCTTAACAGGTACGAGTGAGAATAGATGAACATGAACGCCAGCTTCTGCCGCTTTGACCGTAGCCATCAGACCAGCAAGGCCGCCGCCCACGATAATGATATTGGATGTTGCCATAAGAAATTACCCTCCCCTTTAACCTGCTTGCTCCGGGGACACGTTCACGATCCGGCAACGGATGATGAATCGTGCCACACCGTGAATTTATGCTACAAACGCACGAATACTTTCAAATGCAACAGTCGGGTCCTGGAACTCCATATTGCGGAAGGCTACCATGGACAGAATGAACATTACCGCCACAATGACGAAGATGGTCATGCAAATATAGCTGGACACACGCTGCGCACGCGGACCAACTGTAATTCCCCATGTGACGAGGAAGGACCAAAGTCCATTAGAGAAGTGGAACGATGCCGATACAACACCGATGGCATACAATACAAATGTGACCGGATTGGTCATAATATTGTGCATAACCCCGCCGAGCTGTTCATGTGTGATATTGCCAAGCGCAACTTGAAAGCGCGTATCATAGACGTGCCATGCGACATAAACAAATGTGATCACACCGGTTACACGCTGTAGCGTATAACGCCAGTTACGCTCATTGCCAAAGTGATTGGTGTTCGGTTTAGCCTGGTATGCGATATACAGACCATAGATGCCGTGGTACAGTAACGGCAAGAAGATAAACACAATCTCCAAAAACAGCACGAGCGGCAAACCGTTCAAAAAGGCAACGCCCTGGTCAAATGATTCCTTTCCTCCTTCATAAGCAGAAAAGTTGGTGATCATGTGCTCAATGAAAAACAGACCAAGCGGAATGATCCCGAGCAACGAGTGCAGCCTTCTGGCGTAGAAGCCTTTCATGAATGACGTTCCCCTTTCATAATTAAGAGCGTTTTCATTGTGACAAATATTAATTATGCCACCTAAACTTGAACGAACGAAAAATTCGGACCTACGTCCATTCTTGCATTAGGAAGTTCCCCATCTTCCGCAGCATTGCAACCTGTTCATACCTGCCAGAAATCCCGATAATTGCGTTTACTATGCGCTTTGTTTGAAGGATCGTCACAGAACAGATGTTGTGAACAAGTTGTGTCACTTTTTATGTTACTCTAAATTGTCTTATAATGGAATTGCAATATAATTATTAATTGTTATAACTTTTTTGCATAAGAGAGGAGCTTTTCGTCTCATGATCGAAGATTTAGATGTGTTTGCGGTCGTAGTGGAGCAATCGAGCCTGAATCAAGCGTCCCGTTTGCTCAATCTGTCTCAGCCGGCGTTATCGCGTAAAATTGCCAAATTAGAGGAACAGCTTGGTGTGGCGCTGTTTAATCGTAACGGCAAACGGCTAGAGCTGACCGCAATCGGCAGGCTGACTTATACGTTTGCGCTAGAGCAGCGGCAGCAGCAGTTACGCTTTTTGCAAAGTTTGAATCGCTATAAATCCGAGGAGCAGACAACCGTTACGTTCGGCGCTAGTTTAACGACGTTGCAAACGACGATGCCACCGCTTGTGCGCAGCTTTACCGAAAAGCATCCCTATGCCGAAGTAAAGCTAATTACTGGCAAAACCCATGAAATTGTCAATGACATTCGTGACAAAAAAGCCGATATCGGCATCGTCGCCTCCTCGATTCATGAGTCTGGACTCGTCTGTGTGCCACTGTTTGACGATCATTTGGAATTGGTCGTACCGAAAGCACATCCGTTAGCCGACAAAAAGCAGCCTAGTATGCAGCATTTGCAAGGGTTGCCGATGATTATGTTTTCCAAAGGCACCTGGTATCGCAAGCTGATCGACGATGTGTTCCATCGCTATATGGTTATGCCTGATCTGCGAATGGAAATCGATTCCTTTGAAGCGATCGTACGGCTGTTGCCGATCTGTATGGCGGCTGCATTGTTACCGCGCTCGTATATCGGTGAACAGCTATTGTCGAGCAATGAACTCGTATCACTGCATATCCCTGAGCTGGAGCAGACGCGCCGGACGACTTGTCTGATTTATAATGAAGCGGCTGAGCTGGGCACGGCGGCAAGGCAATGGATTGCCGATACAACCGCAGGGTTTAAAAGTCGCAAACCGATGATCCGTGATGCAAATATACGGGTGGAAGACAATCCGCCAGTGCTGGAAAATGAGCAATGGCCGCCCGAATAAAAAGCTGAATAGGGTTTGGATTGAAACGGTGCCCAAGTCGTTTAATGAATAACAATCGGATCATGGTTGCTGTCCGTATTGTTGCCTGTTAAATCACGCCATTCGATGCCTACTATATCGATTTATTCGCGGCACACCTCGCTTTTGCAAAGGGGGGGTGATTACGTTACACTTGCAATATCCGTGTCTGCACAAGCCCATATTATATAGAAGATAAGGAGGCAATTATGAATCCTATAGGCAAACCTGTACAACTCAAACCGAATTATAAATGGCTCGGTCTACTTGCCGTTATCGCACTGGTCATCTTTCTGTTCACCCAGGTATTTCCGCTTACTGCCTCGGATACACTAGAAGCGCAGCAAACGGCATCGATTACGGAACAGCAAGCGATTGAGAGCGCCGATGCGTTCAAAGCGAGCCTGCCATTGGACGAACAAGATCGGGCTGCACTTGCTACCCAGCCAACGGTTACTTATGTGACCGATGCCGAACTGAGCGGCTATATCGCTCGCGACAAACTAAACGCCGAATATGCAAGTAACATCGAGAAATGGGCTCCTTATGATGTATTTCGCGTTCATTATCAAGATTCTAACTATGCGGCAGATATAGATGTACATATGAATAACGGCAATGTCGTTGGCTTTCATATCCGTCCTACCCAGTCTGGCAACAATCTCAATATACAATCGGATGATGGCTCACTGTCACTGGCAGACAAGGAGCAGCTGGCAAGTCCGCTACTAAGCAAGCTCGGCTACGATCTGTCCAAGCTGAAACTGCAAACGACCGACGACGAGTCTGGTCTGGACTATATTGTGCCTGATGCCAAATTGGGCGCATCTACACTGCATGTCAAATTGATTTTTGAAAATGATCAAGTCGCTGCGATTACACCTAAAGTCACACCTCCAGCCAGCTATACAAACTATATCGAATCACAAACCCGACTGGCGACATGGCTTACCTTTCTTGGATACGGTCTGTTCACCATCGTACTAGGCGTGCTAGCAATCGTATTCGCTTCACTCAAACGCAAACATACTTCGTTTAAACGAGGCATTGTGTTGACGTGTATGTACACTGCCGTCTCGATGATCAGTGTGTTCAATATGTTGCCTTATCTTGAACGCCAATATGGACAATCCGGCTGGGCAGGCAATCTTACGCTGCTATTCCTCGTTGGCTTGCAGCTTCTCCTGAATGTGATGATGGCGATCCTGCTATACTTCTCACTTGTCGGCGGTGATGGCATGTGGCGTGAACGCGGACTGAATATGTGGCCGCGCTCCCGTGAGCTTGGCTATGGCAAATACGTGCTGCATAGCGCAGCGGTCGGTTATTTGTTCGCGCTCATTTTGCTCGGCGTGCAATCGATCATTTATATGGTGATGGAACCGGCATTTGGCGTCTTTTCGGCTACCGATGATTCCAGTTCACCGTACAATATGGTTGTGCCTGCCCTGTTCCCGCTGCTCGCCTGGATGGCAGGGATCGGTGAAGAAGGCGTATACCGTCTATTCGGCATCATCATGTTGAAAAAGCTAGTGCGCAATACGTTTGTAGCAGCAGCGATCACATCGATTATTTGGGCGCTCGGTCATACGCTGTATCCGATCTATCCGGTTTACTCGCGTCCGATCGAACTGCTCATTATCGGCTTGCTATTTAGTTTCGTATTTGTGCGATATGGCTTTATCGCTGTCGTATTTGCCCATGTGATGTTCGATACGATTTTAATGTCATTGAGTCTGATGTCGCTGGGCGGCTGGGCTAATATTGCGATTGCTATCTTATATATCGCATTGCCAGCGATCGTCGCGTATATTATTTATTTGTACGCTCGGGACAAAGGCGTGGATAATGCTTATCCGCCTTATGTACCACCTGCACCGCAGCAGCCATTTGTGCCGTCAATAGGCGTGATGCCAGATGCTAGTCATCCGTATTATCGTCCAGATGGAGCCGCACCAGGTGAATTGCCGAATGATCCATCACGCTTTAGCCTGTATCAGGAATCGAAGCTGGCAGCACCACCGGCTCCTGCTGCCAAAACGGAGCCAAAAGCGGCGGAATCTGAAAGCAAAAGTAACCCGACAGCACCGTCACTGACGAAACGTGATCCAGATTCAACCGATGGACAGCCATAGACGGTTGTTGTGGTAAATGAATCGCAGTAAAAGTACGGACGGTTGCCTGCTATAGGGTACGTGCTAGATGCTAGATAGGTATAGGATGAAACGGACAGTTCGTTTTATAACAAACAGATAGGCCATCAAGCTACATCGCAATCATAACGATACGATACGATACAACATACGCTACAACGAAACAGACCTCATCTTCGTGGATAGGGTCTGTTTCGTTGTAGCGTATGATTTGTGATTGGAGCGGCTTCAACTTACTAATAAATTACGATCAATGTACTAGCGGACATGTTCAAACTCACTTCCCCGCTCTCCTATCACTTGCTTCTCGGCTATACTTGTGACAATTGCTCCTCCTTCAACACCTGCATATACATACGCGGCGACATGCCAAACTCACGCTGAAATGCTCGATAAAATGTGCTGTAATCGCCAAAACTGAATCGTTCGCAAATGATATGAATCGATTGCCCGGACAACAGCTCTTGTTTGGCAAGATGCAGCTTTTTTTGCACGATATATTTGTGGATCGATATGTTCATATTTTCCGTAAACATTTTCGACAAAAAAGAACGGCTTACGAACAATTGCTGTGCCATCTGCTGTACTGTAATCGGTTCATAAATATGCTCATGAATATAATCAAGCGTCTCGACTAGCAATTTCTCATTGTTCAAATGTTTGGGGCGGTAGCTCCATTGATTGTTCAATTTGGCACGTGCGACCATAATGAGCAATTCATGCATATAAATGCGTGCCAACATATCGGCGCCATATTCCTGTGATTGCGACTGCTCCCAAATATGATGCAGCAAATTGCTAAGCAGTACAATCCGATCGCTGCTTAAACTCAAATGACTGTCGTAAAAATTAATGTTTTGAAACGCAAGTTGCAAATCGGTCGATGCGGTCGAAATCTGTTCCAAATAAGATGGATGCAGCCACAATACATAGCGCTCATACGGATCATCTGATCGAATCAGTTCAGCATAATGTTGCTGACCTGGACGGATCAACATCACATCCCCTGATCGTAGCGCAAAACTGCGTTCCTCCACATGATAGTGCACAGTGCCGGATATTAAAAAATACAACTCATAATGCTGATGAGTATGGCGTTTAAATCGACTTTTCAATTGGCTAAGGGCGGTGTCGCGATTGTAATGTATTTGGTAATCTCGCTGCTCCATGCTTGGCTTGGTAGCATACGTTGTCGGCATCATTTTTTGGCTCATGATATCCTCCATCTGTAACGATTCATTGTACTTCCAAGTATGCTGTTCATTCGTAAACTGCAATGAAGTCAAACGTAAACTTTTAATTAATTCAACTATTTCGATCTCAACCATTTGTTGCATGATGCATAATCCGGCAGCAGCCAAAGACAAATTGCAATATTTCAAAGCGCTTTGACCATGCCCTTTGCGCGGTGTCAGCGCTACAATACAGATGCGGAACAAAACAAGGTCACGACCGGAAAGGAGCGATCCTATTCACATTCTCGAGCAGGTTAGTATAAGCAAACATAAGCATACCGCCAATGAAGATGCGCTTGTTGTCACCGATCATTTTATCGCTGTCATCGATGGTGTAACGAGCAAGGTGCCGCTTCGTTATGACGGTAAAACAACCGGCAGAATCGCGATGGAGCTAGTGCGCCAACATATGCAGCAATTAACTGCCACTACGACGGTTCATCAGTTTATTAATTCTGTTAACAACGATTTTTTAACAAAATGGCATACGATTGCTGATCCCCATCTTCATCATGAACAACCATTTCAGGCAGTAGCAGCGATCTATTCTCATTATTACCGGCAAATTTGGCTAATTGGCGATTGCCAGCTGCAAATTGATGGGCAGTATTATGCCAATCCAAAACAGAGCGATACGATTTTGTCCGACATGCGCAGTTTAATTTTGACGCTCCATGAATGGCAACCCGAACTGGTACCCACTGTTGATGATCCGGGTAGAGCATTTATTTTACCGTGGATTCAGCAAGCGTGCCTGTTTGCTAATCGAGATATCCCCGATTATGGCTATGCGGTGCTAAACGGACAGCCGATTCCGGAGCGTTTGCTGCGTGTGTTTCAACTGGATGATGGGGCACATGAAATCATTTTGGCAAGTGACGGTTATCCACGTATCGAATCGACGTTGGCGCAAACCGAAGCGTATTTGCAAGCACAACTCCGGCATGATCCGATGTGCTATAAACATTATCGTTCCACCAAAGGTATGACACCACAGTCCGATAGCTTTGACGATCGTACGTATATTCGATTCCAAATTTGAAAGGAAGATTGTCTATGAAAGCAACGATATTTAAATGCAAATTCAGGCTTTTACTCAGCATTATTACGCTGCTCATTCCCGTTACATTAACGGCATGCAGCACTCCATCCGGCTCTACCGCAACAACGAGCAATACGGCTGCCGATGCCAGCGCCGCGAGCGAGCAGCCTGTTTTGGACATCCAATCGATTCTAGCGCAAAAACCGAGCGGTCAACAGATCGTCGTTGCCACTAACAATACCGGCAATGGACGGGATCAATGGCTAGCCGATGCCGCCCGGCAAGCCGGATTTAATATTAAACTGGTCGGTCTCGGCGGCGGTGATCTGACGGCACGTGTCATTGGCGAAGTGAACAATCCTACCTTAAATGTCGTCTGGGGTCCATCCGATACGATGTTCAAGTCGATGAGCAATGCCGGAGCACTCGTAAAATGGACACCGAGCTGGTCAGATCAATTGACCGATACGCAAGCCGATAACGGTTATGGTTGGTCGTATGAGCTACAGCCCAAACTGCTCATCGCCAATCCAAAGTTGTATACGACCGCAACCGCGCCGACCAGCTACCAAGATTTATGGCAAAAACCGCAATATCACGGCAAATATGCCGTACCGACCGACTTTAGCGGTACGACCAATCGCGCAATCATCGGCGGCATTCTCGCCCAATATGTTGACCCCAAAGGCGAGCTTGGCGTATCACAAGCAGGCTGGGATGCGATCAAGCAATATTTTCAATATGGCTATCAGACACCAAAAGGCGAAAAAGACTTGCAAAATCTAGTCGATGGCAAAGTTCCGATCACTTATATTTACGCTTCCGGTCTCAAATCATTTATCGACACATACCATATGCAGCCGCTCATTATTTACAGCACAACCGGCGAGCCGACCAATACGAATCAGCTCGGTGTCGTCAAAAACAGCAATGCTGCGGTGATGGAAGAATCGATTCGTTTTGCCAACTGGCTCGGCAGTGCCCGCATGATGGCCGATTATGCCGCCAAATACGGCAGTATCGTCGTCAACCGACAGGCACAAGCGCAAATCGACCCGTTTATGCAACAAATTATGAAAAAGTCCAAACCAGAGCAAGCGAACTGGACTGACATCAACTCGATGATGGATCAATGGGTCGCCAAAATTCAACTGGAATATATAAAATGACATCGGAGTGGAGGCGAGCGTATGATTCGGCTAAACGGGCTTGAAATTCATTTCAATCATAAAGCGATCATTCAAAATTTGTCGCTGGACATTCAAAAAGGTGAGTTTTTTACCTTTTTGGGTCCATCCGGTTGTGGCAAAACGACCACATTGAAAGCGATCACCGGCTTTATTACGCCAACAAAAGGCAGCATTCAGGTGAACGGCAACGATATTACCTATTTGCCGGTGGAAGAACGCAATATCGGCATGGTATTTCAAAATTACGCGTTATTCCCAACGATGACTGTGCAAGAAAATATTATTTTTGGCTTAAAAGAGCATAAATGGTCTAAAGATCGCATTCGTGCCCGGCTAGAACAGGTCGCACAAATGGTCAATTTAACCGCTGAACAGTTGCGCAAACAGGTGACCGAGCTGTCCGGCGGTCAACAGCAGCGGGTCGCGATTGCACGCACGCTGGCGCTTAAGCCAGATATTATCGTACTCGATGAACCGCTCTCCAATCTGGATGCCAAACTGCGTAAAAAGTTACGCAGCGAATTAAAACGTATCCAGGCTGCATCCGGCGTTACGATGATTTATGTGACCCATGATCAGGAAGAAGCGCTTACGCTGTCCGATCGTATCGCGGTATTTAATGAAGGTGCCATTGAACAGGTCGGTACGCCGTACGATATTTATTATCAGCCGACGTCCGAATTTGTGGTCGATTTTATCGGGGAGGCGAATCGGCTTCAGCCATCCATACTTACCAAACTAAGCGAATGCAATGCCGATTTTAATGTTCAGCCTCAGCAACGGGTATATGTGCGCTCAGAGCATATTAAACAGCATATTGCCGCAGCGGTGCTGGACGATTATTATGTGCTGGATGCTCAGTTCGAGAGTGAGGAATTTTACGGATTGCATGTAAAACGCATCTTTAAAGTGGCAGGCGAGCCGCTTAGCAGCATATCGAACGGGGTCGATCAAACGATGCAGCGTGGCGATAATAAGCGGCTATATATCGGCAAACACGATCTTATTTTTTTCGGAATGGAGCTTGATGATGCACGAGATGTTGATCCGTTATCGTCTTAAAAAACAGGTCGCTTATATCGGGGTGATGATCGCATTGCTCTGGGCTATTTTCACCTTTCTCATCTATCCGAATTTGGAATTGATTCGCACGACACTGATGCCGCAAGCACAGTTTAACATACAGCCGATGATGAATATTCTCGCATCAGCACGAGCGATGAACAGCTTAAGCCATTCGCTGCTGCTTGGTTGTAGTCTAGCGATTACGGTGGCGCTGCTCGGTCTGTTTCAAATTTTGGTGCTCGACTATTTCTATATTAAAGGCAGCCGCTGGTTAACGATTGCGTATCATTCCCCGCTGATTTGCAACGGCATGGTACTCGTCATGGCGTACAATTTTTTATATGGCAGTCAAGGCTTTGTGACCGCATTGCTGCCCGGTTTGCCTGCGACATGGTTTCAAGGCTTCTGGGCGGTATTGATCGAGCTCACCTTTGCCGGTACGTCCAATTATATACTGTTTGTGCGTAATTCATTGCGTTCGGTCGATAACCAGACGATTGAAGCGGCACGCAATCTCGGTGTGAGCAAAGTACGCATTTTAATAAAAATAGTGCTGCCGTGTCTGAAGCCTGCTTTGCTTGCTGCATCAATTATTGCGTTTATTACCGGCATATCGGCGCTGGCGACGCCGCAGGTGCTTGGCGGTACAAACTTTGAAACGATCAATACGCTTATTTATTCATTTGCGCAAACATTAACGACCCGTAATTATGCGGCAGTGCTGGCGATTTTGCTTGGCTGTATGACGGTGACTGTATTGCTAATTTCGATTCGGATTGAAAAAAAGGGATATTATTTGTCCGTCTCCAAAGTGAAAACGAATTTGAGCAAACAGACGATTCGCTCGCCATTCATCCGCATTACGATGACGATCATCGCGCATTTGATCGCGCTCATGCAGACGGTGCCGCTAGTAGCTGTATTTTGTTTCTCTTTTATGCCGGTCACCGATCTGTATGCAGGTAGTATACAGATACAGCATTTTTCGCTCGCCAATTATGAGGCGGTATTTCAATCGGTCGCCGGTGTGCAGCCGTTATTTACGAGTATAGTATATGCGGCAACAGCAAGCTTGCTCATTGTGTTGCTGATGTTATGTATCGGCAGACTGCTTACCAAACATGCCAATCGCTGGACAGGCGGGCTGGAATTTCTGCTGCAAATTCCGTGGTTTCTGCCGTCTACATTGATTGCGCTCGGTTTGTTAATGACATTCAATCGCTCCAATCCACTTGTCGGCGGTATGGTGCTGACAGGAACGGTGTTTATTTTATTAATCGGCTATATGATTTTGGTCACACCGTATACGCTCCGTATGATCAAAGCCGCTTATGCCAGCATCGATCGCACATTGGAAGATGCCGCCCAAAATCTAGGTGCTTCTTCATGGCGGATGTATTGGAAAGTCGTATTTCCGATGTTGCTGCCGCTCGTGCTGTCCGTGTTTTTGCTGAATTTTATCGGTTTGCTGGCGGAATATGATCTGTCTGTGTTTTTATTTCATCCACTGTATCAACCGCTTGGTGTTGTGCTGAATGCAGCGACCAATCCGGAAGCGGCTCCGCAGGCGCAGATGTTAAGCTTTGTGTATTCGGTGTTGATTATGATCGTGTCCACGACCGCGATTGTGTTAGTGTATCGCCAACAGCGGCGTTAAACATCATCCTACAGATGATCGGGCAAACTATCGTTGGCGGCTGTTCCCATTCGCTTGGCTAAACAACAATGCAAATCGAATGAACATCGTTTCGCTCCTTTTAACACCTTTTCGTGATCTATCTAAACAACAATGCAAAATCGAATGAATACCTGCCGTAGCAACAATTGTGATGTTGTGTAATTACTGCACCATTTATAATCGCTAAGGAGTGCTTATCTATGCAAGACGAAGCAAGCTACAAGTTTGACCAGCACGGACAAGCCCAATATTACCCAGGCAATACGGTCATTAGTTTTATCCATGACGATCGGTTTGCCGTCTATCGGCTGGCAAAACAAGTGAGCCAGCGCTTTCGTGAATCAAGCATTGCACATGTATATGCTTTTTTGCCGTATAATTCGTTTCATATGACCGTCTTAAAATTATGCCGTGAAATCGATCGCGGTACAGCACTCTGGTCGCCTCTGTTGCCGAACGATGCTTCATTTACAGAAATCGATCGCATATTACAATCGATTGTTGCCGGCATCGCCAAACCGGAGCCGATTCAGATGCGTGTGCAAGCATGTCATTCCGCCAGCATTCGATTAGAACCAGCTACTACAGCTGATGCGCAGCGCATTGCCGATTATCGTGAACGATTGGCACAAGCGACACGTATACGCCATGCTGATCATGACCATTATCCGTTTCATCTTACGTTTTCGTATCAGCTTGCAGCAGTGCTAGATGCGGAGCAAGAAGCAGTGGTAGAAAATATATGTAGCGAGTACAACAAGCTCATCCAACGTGAACCGATCTCATTTGCATTGCCAGAGCCTGTATTTGCTATTTTCAATACGATGCTACATTATGATACGGATTTACAAACGAGAATAATCAAGTGAAACAATCGGCATAATCGCAGGCATGCGAGCGATTATAACAAATGTACAGCTCGTTCATTGCCAAATGCGCCCTCGTGGACGTACATGCAGCAATCAGGCAAATAACGATACGATCAACAATATGACCAGACAAACATACTGGAACAGAATCATCGCCAGTCTGGTCACGATCAGCAACACCAATGGCAGCACATTCAGCTAACAATCCGTTGCAATGACGATCATAAACAACAATGGCGTACTGACCTGTCGCTTGACAGGTAGGTACGCCATTGTGATCGTATTCAGCTGCTCTGTAACCTATGTGGACGATCTGCTCCTGCGTTGGGCAGCACTTCATTGTGATCGGATTTAGTCGCTCTGTAAACTACTCCTATTCCTCACGCAATGCTTCCAAAATCGTCTGTGCCAACTTATCTCCGATCGACAATGGACGGAAATCTTCTACACTTGCTTCACGAATTTTTTTCACCGAGCCGAAATGTTTTAGCAATTGCTTGCGGCGCTTTTCCCCAATACCGGGAATGCTATCCAATTGAGATACGATCATCGATTTGGCGCGTTGCTCGCGATGGAACGTAATCGCAAAGCGATGCACTTCATCCTGAATCCGTTGCAGTAAATAAAACTCCTGGCTGTCCCGTGCCAACCGCACCGGCTCCGGCGGATCGCCAATCATTAACTGTGCGGTACGGTGCTTCGCATCTTTGACGAGACCGCAGACTGGAATATACAGTCCCAGTTCATTTTCCAGCACATCGATCGCCGCCGAAATTTGACCTTTACCGCCATCGACGACGATCAAATCAGGCATTTCCAAATTTTCTTTGAGTACACGCTCATAGCGGCGGCGAATCACTTCACGCATCGTGCCATAATCATCGGCACCTTCAACGGTACGAACTTTGTATTTACGGTATTCTTTACGTGCTGGCTTGCCATCTACAAATACGACCATCGCGGACACCGGATTCGTACCTTGAATGTTCGAGTTATCAAATGCTTCAACCCGATGCAAATTTTGCAATCCGATCGCCTGACCGAGATTTTCAGCAGCTTTGGACGTACGTTCTTCATCACGTTCGATCAACCGGAATTTCTCATCCAGCGATACACGCGCATTGTCCTGCGCCATCGTTACTAACTGCCGTTTCAGACCACGGCGCGGAATGAGCACTTTTACACTTAGCCATTGTTGTAACAATGCCGCACTGCTGACCGCATCATGTGATTCTTTGGTTGCTGTAGCGTCATCTACGGTCTGCACATCGTCTGCACTAGTAACAACATCCGCGTCGTCTACCTGCTCCCCTTCGTCCTCTACATCCGCCGCCGCAAGCTGTTCGGCATTCACACGCTGCAAACGAATCCGCGTAGCCATCTCCGCTGCCGAAACGGTTGATGCAACTGACGCAACATCATATGTCGCATTCGTCTCGGCAACACGCATGACGGACGTTGCTGCCTCCGCTGTACCTGCTTCATCATCATTACCGCCCACATCGGGCATCGTCAGCCCTTCCTGCTCAGCAGCGGCGAGCGCTTGCTCACTATGATCCAGCTCGACCACCGTCTCCTCTGCAGGCAACATAATTTCCTGTGGCATCGCTGGATTTTCGCTATAATACTGGGTCACATACGACATAAAATCATTGTACGGTTCCCCATAAAACGGAAATACCGACGCATGCCGCTCGATCATTTTACCTTGACGCACATACAAAATTTGGACACACATCCAGCCTTTGTCGACGGCAAAGCCAAAAATATCGCGGTCTTTGGCATCTGCCATCGTAATTTTCTGCTTTTCCATCAGCGCGTCGATATGGCGAATTTGATCACGTAATTCCTTTGCCCGTTCAAAATACAAATCTTCCGCCGCTTCCTCCATTTTACGTTGCAAATCGTTTTTGATTTCTTCATGTCCACCGCTCAAAAAACGGGTAATTTCCTGCCGGATATCTTCATACGACTTTTCCGGCACTTCATATTCACAAGGCGCAAGACATTGCCCCATATGATAGTACAAGCACACTTCTTTGGGCATCACTTTGCATTTGCGTAGCGGGTACATCCGATCAAGCAGCTTTTTCGTTTGCTGCGCGGCAAACGCATTCGGATACGGGCCAAAATATTTCGCTTTATCTTTCAGCACACGCCGCGTCACTTCCAAACGCGGATGCTCCTCATTCGTAATTTTGATATATGGGAATGTTTTATCATCTTTTAACAGCACATTGTATTTGGGCTGATGCGTTTTGATCAAATTACATTCCAAAATGAGTGCTTCCATATTGCTGCCGGTTACAATATATTCAAAATCGCGAATATCCGCGACCAATCGCTGTGTTTTGCCATCATGGCTACCTGAAAAATAAGAACGTACACGGTTTTTGAGCACTTTGGCTTTGCCGACATAAATGATCGTTCCTTGTCTGTTTTTCATCAAATAGCAGCCGGGCAGATCGGGCAGCAACGCGAGCTTATTGCGAATATTGTCCATCGCCAGCTCCTGCTCCCGGATCGTTTCGATATGCGAATCCATAGCGCTCTCCTTTCTAGATCGTTACCGTTCAAATAAGAACGGCAACATATGTTCTATTATAAACTAAAATCCCCTTTCGAATCCATTACCCTACCCTAATAACAACAAAAACCTCCGGCTACAAGCCGAAGGTTTCGTTTGCCTGCCCTGCTCCACTTAAACGGTGAGGCGACAAGCTGTATTTCATCATATACACAATGAATTATTGATGTTTTGCCAGGATCGATTTCAAGGAATCTTTAGAGTTCAGACCAACCACTTTATCAACCGGTTGACCGTCTTTGAAAAAGATCATCGTCGGAATGCTCATCACGCCGAAACGGGAAGCCGATTCAGGGTTTTCATCCACATTAACTTTGGCGATTTTTACGCTGTCGCCAACTTCAGTTGCCAGCTCGTCCAAAATTGGAGCAAGCATTTTACAAGGGCCGCACCAAGGTGCCCAGAAGTCTACCAGTACAGTGCCTTGTTCTTCTACTTCATTTGCGAACGTTTGATCAGATACGTTAACGATTGCCATGGAAATAGCCTCCTCAGATACATTTATTTGAATTATTCATTATTTAACAACGAATGAGGTCATTACAACCATATTATAACACAGAACAGCAAATTCCGAAACAATAAATACAAATCTTTCATATCTAACTTTAATTTAGTAAGTATTTTCCGTTTTGGAATCAACTTCTGTTCTGACTGTTTCTATTATAATCATTTCTTGTAAAAAAGGAATGCTTTTCATCAGAAACTCATCATTGGCGTCATCCTATTGCCGCTTGCTTGGCACTATGCCTATGCCATTAACATCTGACATCAGTACTCAATTGATTCGGCTCAAGCTGCTCCATTTACGCGATACCAGTATACCGAATGGATACAATGGATTGCGATGGAGCAGCGGGCAAATTTGCATACATTCATTTCTTCATCCATCTACTCAAATGCCGTCCAACCCGCCGCGTTTATTTTCCCCGCTTACACTGACCACATCGACAAATGGAGCGATCCGGTTGAGCAGACGCTCGCCTTTGTATCGTTCCTCACCGTCTTTGTTTGTGAAGCTTAAATGTTGCAGCAATGCTTCCATCGAATAATTGGACGTATAAAATGTCGGCTTGCGCTCCATCCGATAATTTAGAATTGCACCAAGCACATGATCACGTACCCACGGGTTTAAATTTTCCGCCCCGATATCGTCAAATACGAGCAGGTCGGTGTTTTTCATCATCTCGATCGTTTGTTTAAAACGGTTGTTATCTTGTATCATCGATTTCAAATCTTCGACAAACTCCGGCATATATACGATCACGCCAGTATAACCTACTTTGGCGAGTTCATGCAGCATATAAGACATTAAAAACGTTTTGCCCGTGCCAAAATGCCCGACCAAATACAGCCCTTTGGCAGACAGACCGTCTTGTTTCACTCCATTAATATAATTGAAAATTTGTTTGACCGCCGGTACACGCTCCATATCTTTCGCTACGATTTCCATCGCATTATAGCCTTCATTCAGCGCACGGTCATCGACATAAAAGCTCTGGATACGCTCACGCACCTGTAGCTCATGCTGTCTCACCCGTTGCTTTTGACATGGCGTTTTGCGCTCATGCAGCCGTGTGCCTTCCTCAGAAGGCTGGACGACCAGATTGGTGTAATGCCCTTGAAAGTCATTCGGACAACGATCCAGCCCCGGACAATTGTCGCAATGACGCCGGTCACCAATATACTGATATAGCTTGCTCAGATTGGTCAGCAGCTCCCGATCGGTTAGCTCGGGATGCTTGCTGCGCAGTTCCAGCACCAGCGGATCACCTAGTAGCTGTGCGGCAATTTTATCCGATTGTTCCCGAAACCGGGAATTTTTCATCTGCCGCAGCAGATCACCGATGGATTCCATGGTGGTTGGCTCCTCCCTTTATTTAACATACATTGTGGCAATATTACGATCATAAATGGACAAATTTATACGCTTGGTTTGCCGGATTGCAATTGTTCCGCGAGCCGCATCACTTCTGCCAACTCATCTTCGGAAATGCCGGACGCCTGTCCTTTTGTATTTTCCACAATCGGAATTTCCGGCTTTGAACGGGCATTGCGATTGTACGTACGATTGCCGCGTTTGCCGCCGGCACCTGCTGCTGTACGCCCTTGTGCTGGATCGTTCAGCTGCTGATCCAGCTTCTGCTGCTCGCGCACATAACGCACCGCTTTTTCGTACGTATTCACCTGCTGATTCAGCATATTGGTTACGATCCAGTCGACGAATTTGCTGCTTAGGCGCTCGCCGGGCTGCGACATTTTCACCGCCAGCAAATAATGAATGAGCACATTCATCACTTCTTCAGGCAGCTTATAATTAATATCGATATGCTCGAAAATGTCGTGAATGCTGTTCGGCACACTGCCTGGATAAAACATTTCCAGTACCCGTGTATACGGCTGATTGCGCAGCATCATATTGTACTGACTCGTATCGCATTTGCCGGTAAACTGACGCGGCACATCAAGGAAAAATTCCATCTCGACCGCATGTTCCACCGGCGTATCGGATACCGCTTCATCGCCGGTTGCAGATGCGGCTTTGTGCTCCGCTTCTTGCTGCTTACGTAAGGAAACGACTTTTGCTTCATAAATCTGCCGCTCCTCGGTACGCTTTTTGCCTTGCCGGAATTGCAAATTCGCCCGCCGCTGAATTTCTTCCTCCGCCAGCTCACCGCTAGTTGTAAACACACCGTCCTCATCCAGCATACGGCAAATGTCCTGAATGTCTAGCTTATATTTGTACGCAATATAGCTCAGTATGTTCATCTGCTCCGGCTGAAAGCGAAGCTGCTCCACATATTGACGATTGCGTGAACCACGCGGAAAATAACGAATAATATCGGCGTAATTAATCAAATCTTCCTCGCTCACCTTCGGCTGGCGACCGCGCGGCTGTGCGCTCACTTCGGTTAACGCCTGCTCCAGCTCATAATCGATCACATGCGTGTTTAGCTCGAAAATATCATAAAACGGCTGCGAAATATTTTCCCGCTGTACCGACGGATGTTCCCATTCCTCCGGCTGTACGGCAAAAAACTGCTCCCGCAGCGCCAGCACCGCAAACTTACCAACCTTATCACGCAGCAGCAATGTCAAATGCTGGGTACGAAAAAACTCGCCCGGCGCCAACGGTGGCTGCAACTCGTATTCATATATATAATCATCCTGCTCCGGAAAATAGACACGACTCGTCTGCAACAGACCGACCGCTTCCAGCAGTGAAGCCTGTTCCATCAGTTGCTTGCGTCCGCGTTCGCCCGGCTCCAAACCGAGTGTAAGGAACAATCCGCGCTGCTGCTCCACAGCCGAATAACCAACACGGCGTGCATCTACCTGCTCACATAGCAGCCGATACAAACTGATCGCAAACGCACCGGTCAACGGCTGGTAGACAAGACTTAACATCCGCTCGTCCAAATGACCAAGTCCAAACTCGCGGTATACGCAGTAGCGATGATTTTCTGTAAAATGAAGCAAATTTTTGATGCGCATAATTCGCCCCCTTTTTTGCTTGCGCCCAATATGCGGAATTCTATTCTACCACAAATCCGTTTCGTTCAAGCGGAAAAAGAAGTTCAAATTTCCGACTCAATCCGCACCGCTCTTGCTGAGCATCCATCGTTTGCCACCTTACGCCAGATCGCCCATTTTTTTGTGCTTCGTTAGCTCACGAATGCCGCTCAAATCGTTGCAGCGGATGAACAATTCGGATGAAGCAACCATGAACAGAGTGTGAAGTCAATTGCCCTGTCTAGGTGCTTGCGGTACAATAAAAAAGTCAGCATAAGCGTGATCGGTTCCATTATGATCTGCTATTGACGAGCAAGACGACGGTTTGCGCAAGCATGCTGATCAGCAATGACAAACGCTTTTTTTAATAATACAAGCAAGACTCCGGCTTGCCGGATATTTATATTACGTACAGGAGTGATTCATAATTATGAACGAAGCAGTAGCTACACTGGAGGGCTGGTATGCCCTGCATGACTTCCGTACGATGGACTGGACAGCCTGGAAAGCTGCCGATGATGAAGAACGAGCGGTCGCTCTGGAAGAACTGAACGTACTGCTGGATGAGTGGAACAGCGTGAACGAAGCCGGAACCGGCAGCACAGCTACTTACAATATTGTCGGACAAAAAGCCGATTTTGTTATGATGCATCTGCGCGAGACGCTGGAAGACCTGAACGCGATCGAAGTGGAATTTGCCAAAACGACATTCGCTCGCTTTACGCAAAAAGCGTATTCGTACGTCAGTGTCGTCGAGCTGAGCAGCTATATGGCTGGCAATAGCGACGAAGACCCAATGCAAAATCCACATGTGGTGGCACGACTGAAGCCTGCTTTACCGGGTTCGCGTTACATTTGTTTTTATCCGATGAACAAAACACGCAATCTGTCGGACAACTGGTATATGCTACCGATGGAAGAACGCCGTGAAATGATTCGCAGCCACGGTCTGATCGGACGCAGCTATGCAGGTAAAGTCAAACAGATTATTACCGGTTCGGTCGGTTTGGACGACTGGGAATGGGGCGTTACACTGTTCGCAGACGATGCACTTCAGTTCAAAAAGCTCGTATATGAAATGCGCTTTGACGAAGCGAGCGCACGCTTTGGCGAATTTGGCGCTTTCTACGTCGGCAGCCTGCTCAACAGCGAAAAATTCGACGAGATGTTAAAGCTATAATGTAGCCGCAAAAACCGCTCCGATTGTTTCATCAGCCAGCATTCCGTTTTCATACGGATGCTGGCTGTTTGCCGTTATTTCTGCGCAACACTACTATTACCGTTTCCGCATACGTTTGATAGCGATCGTTCATCCCCACGAACAGGCAGGCAAACGTAAACGCTAAATCCGCTTCTCGATAAATGCACTGCTACCAATAAAAATGCCACAGCTTCGCCGGCTAACGTATCGAGTACGATCTGCAAACAGGTGTATATTTGCCGAGCTGCACAGATCATTTCTCCTTTTACGTTACAACCGGATTCGGTCAGCGGCGTTACTTTCAGAATGAACGAATGCAGATACAGTTTTATTTATAATCTTCCACACTTCCCTGTCAATTTCTTCAATCAAACCGTTTTCTAAATAGCCCTTCTAATAGTTTAATATTCGTATAACTTTGAACTTATAAGCGTACTCATTGTAGACAGACCATTTACGTACTAAAATGAAATAATTTTACTATTATTCCTTATGAAAATTGTCGAAAAAGATAATATTTCAATTTAATCCAGACGATATAAAAAGCAAGTTAGTTTTCCAATTCAATCGTACAGCGCGAATCATTTGCGCTACGAATGGGAACGAGAACGTAAAGGGGGAATACGATGTCGTTAAAAATGAAATTGATTGTACTCGTCGTCTGTGTGGCGGTACTGCTCGCGGTGCCAGTAGGCGTTGTTGCCTTGTATGCCATTAAAGATCAAGCATTTGAAGCGGTACATAACGAGTTGCAAAGTACCGTGCAAACAGCTGTCGTTCAAACTGAAGGCTGGATCAATACGAACAGCAAAGTGCTGGAAACGATGGGCGCCTTTATTCAGGACAATATTCCATTGGATGAAGTCACAACTAAACAGCTATCTGTATACAAAAGCGAACTGAACGACGGCAATATTTCCGATCTGTATATGGGTTTGGCAAAAGGAAAACGACTCATTGACGGCAGCGGCTGGGTGCCGTATGCAGGTTATGATCTGTTCCAGCGTCCGTGGTACATTAGCGGCAAAGCCGCCAACAAGCTGAACATTAATGATCCCTATCTTGATCCAAGTACGAATAAATACTCCGTACCGATCACGATGCCGATGACAGATGAGAATGGCAATTTTGCCGGTATTCTTGGCGCAGACATTCATCTGACGACGATTACCAAATATATTAATCAAATCAAAACACCAGGCGGTTTCAGCTTTTTGCTAGACAATAACGGAACTGTGCTTGCTCATCCTAATCCTAATTTGTTAAACAAGCTACTCGGCAAGCAAAGCGATTACAGCGCAATTGCCGCCGATATACTCGCTAACCGGTCTGGACAACTCACTTATGTTTATAATGGTGATCCGCAATTGCTTTATTTTCAAAAGTTGCCGAATAGCGGTTGGACGATTGCCACTTCCATCTCCGAAAAATATGCATTGGCTCAGTATGTGACACTGCGCAACAAAATTGCTATCATTTTGATTGCACTAACGATCGTTTGTATCGTACTGGCAACGCTAATCGCCACTCGGATCGTGAAGCCGTTGAGCCAGCTTAAGCAAAATGCACAGCGCCTAGCTGAAGGCGATTTGACCGTACATATGAATGTGCGTGGCAAAGATGAAATCGCCCAGCTTGGCACTGCTTTTAATACGATGTCTTCATCATTACGCAAACTGATTGCCACCGTCTCTCACTCTGCCGCCAACGTCAATGATGCTTCAGTTGAAATGTACAAACATGCCGCTAATTCCGGCGATATCGCCCGTCAAATCTCGACCGTCATCGAAGAAATCGCGCGTGGTGCCAATGAACAAGCGGAGTCGATTCAAGGCGGCGCAGCACTTGTAGCGGAGATGACATCATCATTGGAACACGTATCGAGCCATGCTGGTGCAGCTTCCGGTATGATCGATCAAGTAAATGAAGCGATGACACGCGGTACGGACGCGATTACCCGTCAGAACGGACTAGCACAAGCAAGCCAGCAGGCAACCTATCGTGTGGAAGCGTCCAATGCGATGCTCATTCAAAAGCTGGATGAAATTGCAACGATTACACAAGCTATCCGTGAAATTAGCAGCCAGACGAATTTATTGTCATTGAATGCGTCCATCGAAGCAGCACGCGCCGGTGAGCATGGACGCGGGTTCGCCGTCGTCGCCAGCGAAGTGCAAAAGCTTGCCGATCAATCGGCACGCTCGGCGGAAGACATTAACCGCCTGCTGCTTGAATTACAGGAAGCAGGCAAACAAAGTTCTGAAGTACTCACTTCGTTCCGCGAAACGAACGAACATCAGCAAAACTCAATGGAAGATACGCGCCACTCATTTGAAGAAATTCATCACTCGGTCGATGGTATTATATCACGCATCTCGCTCGTATTATCCGGCATCGACAATGTACAGAGCGATGCGGCACGTGTCTCCGATGTAATTACCGGACTGGCTGCCGTTGCCGAACAAAGCGCAGCCGCTACCGAACAAGCTGCCTCGTCTACGATGGAACAATCCGAATCGATCGTCAGCATCTCCGATTCGTCCCAACATCTGACCGTCAGTGCCAATATGCTGCTTCAGGAAATGAGCCAATTTAAAGTGGATGAGGAAACTACGGATGCAGCGATAACATCTACAAACGAGAGCACACCCGCTTCCGACGCGGAGCAGACCTATACGACGACTCGCCGTTCCGCTTAAGCGGAGCGATTTCCGACTATACATTGACCCGCCCCTTGATCAGCTAACCCCAATGTAACGTCTGCTCGCTGCCAGCATTATGCACGCCTCGCTCCAATACAAATAGGCGCTCCGAATGAATATCCATTCGGAGCGCCTATTTTCATTCCAGATGATAAGCTTGATCTTCTACCGCTAAGCTTGATCTTCTATGATCTGAATCTGCTGCATCAACGAGCCGATCAGTCAGAGAGCTTGCCTTTCTCCATCTGCGCTCTTAATCGATAGCAGCTGAAGAATTGTCCTGCTCACGGGAAGACAAATATTCCTGCTCCTCCCGGTCGCGTGTGCGACTTTTATCCTTAAGCCGCTCAATCGCCGGCAGGATTAGAATGTCCACTTCCTTTTGAACGATATAAGCCAGATCATACCGACCGCTATCTTCCAAAAATCCGCCAACTTCCATTAAGCCATTATAACGATCCAGCTCATCACGTGTGAGCAGACCGCGCACCTGAACGCTGCAATGTCTCATCTTACAGGAATTTACCTTTTTTCAGAGCAAGCGATACGCCGCCGATGATGAACAGCCAACGGATATCGATTACTTTTTTCAGCTGCGCAGCTACAAAGCCTTTCAGCTTTCTATCACCAACGATACCAACCGCTTCGCCTTTACCAAGCGATGCAACTGTACCTTTGTTATGGAAGACGAATTTCTTCGGCTCATGACCACGGATGGACGCCAAAATGTTTTGTGCTACAACCGGTCCTTGCTGCATAGCGATCTGTGCAGTTGGAGGGTATGGGCGACCTTCAGGGTTGAACATCAGCGCGCTGTCACCGATGATATAGATGTCTTCGTGACCTGGTGCACGCAGGAATTCGTCGATTTTTACGCGACCGCGCATATTTTCAAAGCCAGCTTCTTCCACGAGACGGTTACCACGGATACCACCTGTCCATACAACGGTATTGGCAGGGATTTTTTCCAGATCGTCGCCGACGATAACGCCATCAGGCTGACATTCTTTGATCGCAATACCGATTTTGAATGTAACGCCTTTATTTTTCAGAACGTTCATCGCATACTCAACCAGCTCAGGGTCGAAACCTGGCAATGCAGTTGGAGCTGCTTCAACATTGTAAATTTTGACGAGCGAACGATCGATCCCGTGCTTGCGGCACAGTTCAGGAATACGATCTGCCAGTTCAGCAACAAACTCAATCCCGGTAAAACCAGCGCCACCTACAACAAAGCTCAGACGTTCAGGCTTCTGATCTTGTTTGTATGCTGCGAATTGACCTTCGATATGCTCGCGAATTTTGCGAACAGAGTTGATGCTGCGGATCATCATTGCATTTTCCATCATACCTGGGATGCCGAATGTTTCCGGTTCGCCACCGAGCGAGATTACGAGGTAATCGTAGGACAGTGTACCGTCCTCCAAAATGACCTTTTTCTCCTCTGGTACGATTTTTTGAATGTTCGATTTAACGAGGTCGATTTTGAACTCGTCGACCAGTTTGGAAATTGATACTTGTGCGTTATCCAGTGCATCTGTACCTGCTGCTGGCATATGCAGGTGGGTAGTGAAATAATGATAGTCGTGACGGTTAACGAGCGTTACGTCAGCCTCATTATAGTTCAGTTCTTTTTGAAGACGTTGTGCTGTCATAATGCCGCCATAGCCGGCGCCGAGAATGACGATTTTTGGAATGCTACTCATGTCGTTTTTCCCCTTCCAGTTTTGTTCAATTAAGCATTAAAAATGCCGAATTTAAATAGATGCTGCTTCAATCACGAACGCTCACCGGCAACGGCGAGTCGCCGTCAGGCATAAGGTAAAACATATCTAATCCTTATTAACCATACTTCGGATACCGGTTTGCAAACCCCCGGAAATCAGCGAAGTACAGGCTGTATTCCGGTTCAATCGGCGCTTGTTACTATTGTGAAAATATACACAACAACGAACGAATGTGTGCGCCGCAACAAAGTGTCTATGTGATAGATCACATAACATTGTAACCTTTATTGCTAGTCTTTTCAAAAAAATTTTGGTTTTTCCAAAAAAAATGTTCGTTTTCTGTCACAAACATTATCGACACAACTGAAATGATAGCGATAAATGTACAAAAGATCAAGAGAAAAATGAACTTTAAACTACGTTTATTGCACAGTTAGTAGTAGGTAGTTGTCCTTCTAATTTTATAAAACGCTTACAGGGTAGTGAAACATCGAATTTGCAGACAGATTTGGCTCATAATTGTACAAGCAGTTTAATACGCTAGGTCTAAAATACGTAGATAGAGGCAAAATACAACCATGTTATATCGTCATTGCCCATGCTCCCACGATGCTAGTAACCAAGAAAGACGTATAAAAAAAGACTGTCCTATAGACAGTCTCACGAAATAAATTCGATTAACGATGCTTGTTCGATATCACTTCACGCATAAACGATCGAATCTCATGCATCTTATCGTTGGATGGAGGAATAGCATAAACACCGGAACGAGCAGTACCGTTTACATGCGTTCCTTTAACGCCAGACAAGACATTACGTCTGTTATTTATGAGCGCTTTGCTTGTTTTCACACGCACTGTCTTTGGATCACCTTGGATTATGATCTGAACATCTCTTGTCATACGATCATTTCCTTTAGTAAAAGTATAATCCGAGCAGCCTGTTGGCAGCAACCGAGTCGATCTACATTTTTGTCGTATTTCCCATTTGAGAAGCGCCAATTCGCTGGATATAATAGTCGATCTTATCGGATTTGGAAACAAACGCCGTATACCCTTCAAAGCCTGCTTCAATACTTTGTCGATACACTTCACCAATTAAAACGACTGAATGATCAACCACTTTATACATATGCACACCTTTGCCCTACAGCCAATTCAGAGTATTACTAATCAGCAAGTCACCATTATATTTGTCCACCACCAATCTTCACCTTTTCTCCAAATTTTCTTACTTTGAAAATATAATTACCTACACGTATAATGAATACTGGCGCTACATCTGTAATGTCAGGCTATGTAATGGAATACGCTGCACTTAAGACAATACCGCATGTTCGCGATTACGCTGCTTGCATATTGCAACCATCATACTTTGGAGGTGTACACGGTGACATCTACAACCACCGGAGAACGTACCGATATTATTATTATTGGCGGAGGACCTGCGGGCATGTTTGCCGCTTTTTATGGCGGTATGCGTCAGGCGTCCGTAAAACTGATTGAAAGTATGCCACAGCTGGGCGGGCAACTTGCCGCGCTGTATCCTGAAAAATACATTTATGATGTAGCCGGGTTTCCAAAAGTGACGGCTCAGGAACTCGTGAACAATTTGCATCAGCAGATGAATCATTTTGATACCGATATTTTGCTGGAACAAAAAGTGCTGAATGTCGAGAAAAAGGGCGATCGTCATTTTGTTGTGACGACAGACAAAGGCGTACATGAAGGCAAAGCGGTCATTATTACTGCTGGTGTAGGCGCCTTTGAACCGCGTCGTCTCGAACTGGACAATGCGGCTCAGTATGAGAAGCAAAATTTGCACTATTTTGTGAACGACTTAAGCCGTTTTGCCGGCAGAAAAGTACTGATTAGCGGTGGCGGCGATTCGGCGGTAGATTGGGCATTAATGCTAGAGCCAATCGCAACCGAAGTGACGCTTATTCATCGTCGTGATAAATTCCGCGCCCATGAGCATAGTGTCGAAAACCTGCTCGCGTCCAGCGTCAAAATTGTTACACCGACCGAAATTACCGAGCTGCATGGCGGCGAGCAGATCGAGCGTGTCACGCTGACCGATGTGAAAACTAAAGCAACACAGGAAATCGAAGTGGACGATGTAATCATCAACTTCGGCTTCCTCTCCTCACTCGGTCCAATCGCTGAATGGGGCATTCAGATCGAGAAAAATTCCATCGTCGTCGATTCCCGGATGGAAACGAATGTTGAAGGCATTTTCGCCGCAGGCGATATTACGACGTATCCGGGCAAGCTGAAGCTAATTGCGGTCGGCTTTGGTGAAGCGCCAACAGCGATCAACAATGCCAAAGTATATGTTGATCCTGATGCCAAGCTGTCGCCTGGGCATAGTAGTAATTTAAAAATGTAGCCTTACTTTCCTAGTGGAACAAGTGCTGCATGCCGCCGCTCTAGACGGCGAGTGAAGCAGCATAACGGTTAAACCCGGCGCATCCGGGCTGTATGATCCCATGTGACCAGCAGCTCGGATGCTTTTTGATATGCGTGCACGCTAGTTACAGACGCTACAGTATGTAAGCAAACCGTTATACTCTACGAGCAATTTCGCATCCATTCATGCTTGAAGTAATACAAACACTATCGAAGTTGCCAAATTGTTCAACTTTTATGCGTTAAAGAGTCGCACTTTTAGCGTATAGTAAAAAGAAGTACGCGAAACCGCTGCAAATGGATTGATTTTACATTCCTATCAGCTGATTTGATCGACCGCGAACAGGCGTATACTGCTTGACAACGGCGTTTGGAATCGTTTATTTCAAAAGGAGGCTACATTTTTGAGTATTGGTGTATATTTTGCGTTACGTTTTATTATCTCGCTAATCTTGCTCGTCATCGGTGTGATGATGATCGTGCTAGGTAGAAAATTTGTAAAAGAAGCGCGAAAAGGTGCGGGCATCGGTTTTATCGTGTTTGGCGTGCTCGTCATTTCGCTGGCGATTCGTGGAATTTTGCTTAATTTTGCCTGAATGAGCACATTGGAGGTGCAGCCTATTGCAATGGATTGCTATGATCACGATGCTGATCGACCATCTCGGATATGCCTTTTTTAGTGATGATCGTTATTTGCGCATCATCGGACGAATCGCTTTTCCGATCTATTGTTATTTGCTCGTTGTCGGCTACCAGCGCACCCGTAATGTGCAAAAGTACACTGTACGGTTATTGCTAATCGCGGTGCTATCACAGTTTCCGTTTATGTATGCGTTCAACATTTCCAATCTGAATGTCGTGTTCACTTTGCTGCTCGGACTGCTGCTGATGATGGCATTGGATCGCATACCGCATAAATGGTTGCCGCTCTCTATTTTGCTGGCGTTAGCGGTCGCCTTGGGCGCTGAAGTGTTGCATACGGATTATGGGGCATATGGTATCGCGCTCATTGTTATTTTCCGCTATGCGCCAGGCTATTGGGCGGTGCTGCTGCATTTTATACTTAATATAATGTTTCAGCTTGGCGGCTTTAACAGCTCGCTGCAAAGCTTTAGCATTGTGGCTACGCTGCTGATCGCCGTACAGCAATCGTCGCCACAGCTACGGTTGCCACGTGCACCGGCATGGCTATGGCGAGCGTTTTACCCTGCACATCTGGCAATAATCGCGCTCATTGTGCAAGCGATGCGCTACGGTTACTTATAGGCTGTACAAGCAAATGACCGCTTACACCGGAATGAAGATGAAAATTTATAGACTTTTTCATTTTTTTGTTCAAAAAGCTATCGCCAGATAGATACGCATGGAGTATAATCTTTACCGGAACAATTCCGCTGGGTGATAGCGGTTTTAAATATAGGAAGGGGCTCCTCCATGAAATCGAACAAAAAACATACGTTGACTGAAGACATCCATTTTTTTACCGCCGGCTTGTCCGGTAACCTCATTACCGTCTGGCAAGAAGATGCTGCTGGCGTGTATTGTGAGATCGGGCGCGGCTATGTGGAAGCTTATACAAGCAAGTATGTACGTGTACGCAATCTGCAATCCGGAACGAAAAGCCTGTACAGTCGCGATGTAACGATGTTTCAAACAGACTGAACATTGTTTGTGCCTTAAAGTTGCCTGTGATGATCGTCTGCCCTGTCTATTCAATCAATCGAAAGCTGTCCTGTCTACTAACGGGGCAGCTTTTTTGGCGTTTGTGTGCTAATTATAAAAACAGTTCAGATCACACTTAGATCATCGCCACATTATAAATCATTTTCGCGCTTATCTGATTGCTTGAACACTCCGCTATGTTCCATATCATTTGCAAAACAGTCTCCGACTCGATTGCCAAAGGTTAGTGGGATATCGCGTTTGTTCCATCCATCTGCAAACTATCATTGCAACTCATTTTACAGCGTATTTTAAAAATTCACTCGTTTTTTTATTTTCTTTGAATCCCGCATAGCCGTGCGGGTTTACGGCGTATACAACGGTGTTGATGCGCGTAAAAATCCAATTTTTTAAATAGTTGTTCATATAGAGTTCATATTCGCTGGCTACACTTGCAATCGAACAGGCAAACACGACTTGTTCAGCACAGGCAATTATCAAAGGAGGAATATTACTATGAAAAACACATGGAAAGTGCTTTCCGGCACTGCTTTCTCGGCGATCTTACTGGCGGGAACGATAACTGCATCGACACATGTATTTGCTGACGCAAGTGATGAGACAACGACTGGAAGTACAACGAAACAAAGTACGACCGCGAAAAGCTCGAATGGACAAAACAGTCAGGCAACAACAAACAGCAACGGTGCACCGGCTCAGCCTCCAGCGCCTCCGGCTCCACCAGCTAATGGCGAGCTGCCTGCTCCACCAGATGCTCCTCCAGCTCCACCCGAGCTGGGTGCAGATGCACCTCCGGCGGATAAGTATGCGAATTATGATCGCGCTCACGGTAAGGTTGCAGCAGTAAGCGGCAATACGATCACGATCGAAACACCACCTGCCCCTCCTGCACCTGGCGCTGGTCCTCTCGGTCTGACGAGTACAACAACAAGCAAAAGTGGTACGGTAACATCCAGTACCTATTCCAATAACGGTTCTGTTTCCAAAAATACGTACGGTGAAACGCTCAGCTTTACAATCAATAGCTCCACAGAAATCGAAAAAGTTAGCGGCGGTCCAGGCAAAGACAGAACTGAAACCGACATTTCCTTGTCCGATGTGCAAGTAGGCGACCATGTGGATATCATTCTGGAGAAAAACACAAAAACGGTGAAGGAAATCGAAGTGCATGATCCACCTGCACTGAACGCAGACGGTACACCTGTAGCACCACCGGTACCAGGTGCAGATGCTCCACCTGCTCCACCGGCACCGCGCACAGATGCACCTCCAGTTCCTAAATCGAACACTTCCAGCTCATCGTCCGCTAAAACCGGAACATCCAGCTCGTCCAGCTCGTCTTCCTCGTCTCAATCTTCCGGTTCTTAAGCGCTGATTTCGTTTATGGCGAACAGCGTTGCCTGAACATTGTACAGTACCACATAGATTGCAAAACAACATATCGAGTCACCTTAGCCACCGGATCGCCACGCTGCGAACCGGTGGTTTTTCGTTGTGTGCAGATGACATCATACAAATATGATATGATAAGCAAAACACATCAAACACCGTAACGGTTCACGCTGAAGGAGGGACCTTCCATGAAACGACGTACTCTGGCGATCAGCGATATTCATGGCGAAGTCGATTTGCTAAATCGGCTGCTGGACAAAATCGGCTATACGCCTGATCATGATCAACTGGTGCTATTAGGCGACTATGTAGATCGTGGACAGGATGCAAGGGAAACGATCGAGCGTGTCATACAGCTAGTAGAGGGCGGTGCGATTGCACTGCTTGGCAACCATGAAGATTTGATGCTTAATGCGCTCACGAGCGGACGTGAAGCGGACTGGAATCGCTGGCTCAAAATAAACGGCGGTCTCGCCACGCTGCAAAGCTACGGTTTTACTGCCGAGCAATTAATCACACTGTCCGGTGAAGACTTTCAACTGCCTGATCTTCATTGCGAGACGCTGGAGCGGCATCTAGAGTTTATTCGCAGCCTAAAACTGTATTACGAGACGAACGGCTATCTGTTTGTACATGCAGGCGTTGAACCGGGCAAACCGGTATCCGAGTGCTCCAGACGACAGCTCATTTGGATTAGGGAAGCGTTCCACAACGAATATGATGGCGACACATTCGTCGTGTTTGGTCATACGCCAACCTTTTATCTGTACAAGGATCAGACGCGCTATGATATTTATTATGGAGTGAATCGGATTATCGGTATTGATGGCGGCGCTGTGTATGGCGGTCAATTGAATGCACTCGATGTGACAAACGGGATCGCTTATGCTGTACGTTCCCGTTAAGCAGCCAGCTTAACGAGCAAACGTATAGTCATCATCGTTTGCGTCATCGCTAACGTATTTCAGTACAATCGTAACCGCTAGATGACGATAGCCGGTAAGCTTTCGTTATGTAGCGGTTAGAGAGCATAGTTTGGAAACGATTCGTGCACATTTGTAATTTAGGTATGATTTCTTTTAAAATAGTAAGTAATAAGCAAGTATAGGATACGATATCCCGTTAAGGAGGCACACATGAACGGAAGTACAGAACGGAAATTAACGACTAACGCCCATTTCTTCGCAGCAGCATTGTTTCAATCGCGTGTGTATGCCTGGCAGCCCGGTTTTAGCGTCGAGCATGGTATCATCGAACGAATCGGCCCGGACTACATAGCTTTGCGCAATGAAGAAGGAGACCTTACGTTTTACCAACGGGAACAGACGATATTTGTAAATAAATAATCGCGCCAAAAAGCGCAGCTATGGGCGATATGCCACTATAAACTGCGCTTTTGGACGATTTATGATAAGCTCAAACGTAACCGTTTAATCCTCGCACGGCTGTGCCAGCGATTCATCTTCTTCACGGGTACGAAAAGACGATCCGCAACCGCATGTTACGATCGCATTCGGATTATGAATCGTAAATCCACCTGACAGACCGGATTCCTCGTAATCGATTTCCAGACCGTTCAAATACTTCATATCATCCTTCAGCACAACTACTTTCATATCTTGAATCGTCATATATACATCCTGATCGGATTCCTCGCTGTCAAACCCCATTGCATATGAAAATCCGCTGCATCCGCCCGCACTTACACCTACGCGTACAAACAGACCGGGAACATCCTGCGCAGCCATAATGTCTTTCATCCGTGTAGCTGCTGCTTCACTAATGGTAATCATTTCGATCCCCTCCTTTTCCCTTTCCATTATACTCCTACAGCGAAATGGGCTCAAGGCTTGAAAACAAAGGAAAATACCTCATTTTTTAAGCAATTGTGTTGCCCGTGTCACAGGAGAGGTTTATAATGGGTAAGTGAACAATGACATGAAATGTCGAATTTCTATCATAAACAATTGCATTTTTAGCCTTATTTATCGTTGTAACTTTTTTCACATTTATTGTTAATTCGCATGACTTCTTATGTATATTGTTGTATATTGAATAATGGGCATCATTTTAAATGATCCGGATCGATGTCGAAAACTGCAACGAATCACAGATGAAACGATGCCCACTGCAATTCAGCTAGTATTCAATCGGGTCAAATTGGTGTAAGACAGGACAAGAGTGTCTTATCAGATTGGGATACCACATACAGAAGTAAGCTCGAAGCGTCAAGGAGAACAGGAGGAATCCAGCATGTCCACCATTATTACCCCGCATACGGACACACGCATGGCGGAAATTATTCACAAGGTGCGTTCCAGTAAACGTTTGTCGCTTGAAGATGGCGTTTATTTATATGAAAGTGATGATATTTTGACGATTGGTCAGCTTGCCAATGAAGCCAACTTGCGCAAGAATGGCAAAAAGGTTTATTTTATCGAAAATATGAGCCTTTATTTTACGAATGTTTGTGAAGCGCATTGCGCATTTTGTAACTTCCGTAAAGACGAAGGCGAAGAAGGTTCCTACACGCTGAGCGGGCCGGAAATGGTCGATTACGTGCAGCAGCATATCCATCCGGGTGTGCGTGAGTTCCATATCGTCGGCGGTCACAACAATCATGTGCCATTCCAATATTATATCGATTCGCTCAAAGCGCTGAATGAAGCGTTCCCGGATGTGACGCTCAAAGCATATACGGCAGCTGAGATCGACTTCTTCACTCGTATTAGCGGCTTGAGCATACGGGAAGTGCTTGTACAACTGCGTGAAGCTGGATTGCAGTCACTGACAGGCGGCGGTGCGGAAATTTTGTCCGACGAATATCGTAAAAAGATGCGTGTTAACAAAGCGAATGTCGATCGTTATCTGGAAGTCCATCGTACCGCACACGAGCTTGGTATGCGTACGCATACGACGATGCTGTACGGCTCGATTGAAACGTATGAAGATCGTGTCCAGCATATGATCCAAATTCGTGAGTTGCAAGATGAAACGAATGGCTTCCAAGTGTTTATCCCGCTGTCGATGCAACCAAAAAGCAAAAACGCCAGCATTATGCGTCGCAACTCCGCTTATGAAGACCTCAAAACGATTGCGATTAGTCGCCTGATGCTTGACAATATCGATCATATTAAAGCGTACTTTATTAACATCGGCACCCAGCTGACTCAAATGGCGCTAGCATTTGGCGCTTCAGACGTACACGGTACGATTCTGAAGGAGAAAATCAGTCACGCTGCCGGCGCACTCACACCGGAAGGCTTAACCCGTAAAGAGCTTATATGGCTCGTCAAAGGCGCTGGCCGCATTCCGGTTGAACGAGATACGTTCTATAACGAAATCAAAGTATACGAATAAGCGGAACGGCGACAGTTATTCGAACTGCCGCCGCTACTGTGCGCCCGTACTGCTTTGCATGTTATCCTATATCAGGCTTTACTTTATGGACGAGACATCATAAACATGCGCTCTCTGCAAGTAAAGCCTGTTTATCCGCCTGCCTTCTGATGCGGTACATACCGTCCGTCGTAAGCTCCAGGCCGATCCGGCTTCACCCGGTCTCTGCCAGTCGCCTCTGTACCGGATGATGCCAGTATACATCATAATCGTTTCCAACTATGTTATTGCTATTCGGGAATGACTCTGGCATTCCTTGTTACCTACACTGCATATAAGGGAGAAGATATTATGAAAAACTTTGTCATTCTAGGTGGCGGATACGGCGGCACCACATTGCTGCACGAACTGCTTGATCAGAAAATCCCAGCCGATACACAAATTATTATGATCGATCGTATGCCTTTCCAAGGCTTAAAAACCGAATATTACGCACTTGCAGCGGGCACATCGTCGGACGTGGAGCTACGGGTCAAATACCCGTCGCATTCCAAGCTAACGATTCGTCATGGTGAAGTGAGCAATGTAAAGCTCGATGAGAAAGTGATCGAATTTGCGGATGAGACGACACTGGAATATGACCAGCTTGTAATCGCGCTCGGCTGTACCGATAATTTTCACGGCGTACCCGGTGCACAGGAATATACATGCACAATTCAGACGTTTGAAGCAACACGCGAAACGTACCGTCGTGTGAACAATTTGCCACCAGGCTCGACGATTAATGTCGTCGGTGGCGGTTTGAGCGGGATTGAGATCGCTGCCGAAATTCGCGAAAGCCGTGAGGATTTGCATGTGCGCATTCTTGATCGTGGTGAGCGTCTGCTCTCCTCCTCTCCGGCACGATTGTCCAAATATGTAGAAGCATGGTTCCGTGAGCATGATGTGGAGCTGCGCAACAAAATTAACATTAGCCGCGTCGAGCCGGACTGTGTATATAACGGACCGGAAGAACGTATTGCCGCCGACATTACGATTTGGACTGCCGGCATTCGTCCAGTCCCGCTAATCGATGAGCTGAATGTCAATCAGGATAACTCTGGTCGGGTCATTTTGGATGAGCTGTATCGGATTCCAGGTCGTCCAGAAGTGTTCGTCTGCGGTGACTGTGCCTCACTGCCGTTTGCCGCTAGCGCACAGGCTGCCCAGGCACAAGCAGAGCAAATTGCTAATGTGGTCGTTGCTGGCTGGAAAAATGAAACACCAAAAGTACAGCCGCTCAAATTAAAAGGCACATTAGGCTCGCTCGGTAAACACGACGGATTCGGTTCAGGCATCGGCTTTGGTTTCCGTGGCAAAAACTCGGTCACTGGACGCGTACCACGCTTGCTGAAAAGTGGCGTGCTCTGGATGTCCAAACACCATTTCGGTTAATATTGGTTGCAAAATAGGCGAGCTGCCGCAAGCGGAGTCGGTTTATGTACTGTACGTATCCAGTTGCGATTCCACTTATGACAAACCGTGTGAATGTAAATACGGATCATCCATTCGGATATACAATCCATAATGTAGCGTATTACGAACAAAAAAGCCTTCTGTCGTATGACAAGCTAGGGACTCAACCCTAAGCTTGCTTACAAAAACAGAAGGCTTTTTATCATTAACGCGTTATATCACAGCAAATAGATCAAGTGATCGTGTAGATCGTCTAGTTATTGATCGGTCTGCCTGTGCGAACACGCATTACACTTAATCCAGATCAAGATTTGCCCATGCATCGGCTTCATCGATCTTTGCCTGAATTTGCTCACGAAGCTCATCTACATCGTCAGCCGCGATAATTTCGCCGTTGACCATCGCATACGGCATCGCATAACATTGTCCGCAATTGCCGAGACAGCCGTATTCAATCACATCATAATCAGGGTTGCTCTCCAACTCCTTCAAGATGCGACCGGTGCCATGATGCATATTGCTCTGACAAAATTCGATGATCGGTCTCATCATGATTTAACACTCCAATCTGTATTGTTCCGGTTGCCCGGTACATAATATCGATGCGCCAATATGTCTATTTTTAAAATTAATTTGAAATGAGTATAAAAATCAATGGCGCAATTGCTGAAATTGGTTTACTTTTATATTATAATATACTTACGAAAGGAGTTGAACAATATGAGTGATAGCGTACAAACACAAATGTATGATGAAGTACTTGAAGTTTTGGATAAACTGCGTCCATTCCTGCAACGCGATGGCGGTGACGTGGAACTGGTAGACGTTGAAGATGGGATTGTCAAACTGAAGCTGATGGGTGCATGCGGTAGTTGCCCAAGCTCTACCATCACACTGAAAGCCGGTATTGAACGCGCCCTTTTCGAAGAAGTTGAAGGTGTGGAAGAGGTTGTACAGGTATTCTAATCTGTCCCTTTTCATGCGTTAATTCATAGGCAATCAGCCAAAACAAAGAGGATGTCGCCTTCCCGGTCGCGGGACGGGTGACATCCTCTTTTTGGTATCATACTAATTTCGTTATTTTACATACGGACGGATCGGGTCAAGCCCGCCGGAAATGTCCATAATATTGCCGGTAATAAAGTCGGAGTCGTCGTCGCACAAGTAGGCGATTACACGCGCGATATCTTCGCCGCTGCCCGGTCGTCCACGCGGTGTCTCTCCATCGATCATGCCAAGCACTTCTTCGATACGCTTCTCTTTGTTGTCGCCGCGTATATCACCAGGACAGATCATGTTCACAGTAATGCCGCTGGCAGCTTCTTCGACCGCAAGCGTTTTCGTAAAAGACACCAGTCCTACTTTGGCGGCAGCATAGACCGCACGATGCGGCCATGCCCGTGATTCCGCCGCATGCCCAAAACCAAAATGAACAATCCGTCCCCATTTACGCGCTCTCATACCTGGCAATACACGGTGATCGAGCAACATCGTGCCGATCAGATTGCCTTGTAACATGTCCATAATGTCAGCGCGCTCATAATCGACAAATAACCGGCGCTCCCGAATAAACGGCCCGGCATTGTTAACTAAAATGTCGACCGTGCCTAATCGATGCTCCACCTCATCGATCAGATGATCGATCTCCGTTGCTTGTGATACATTCGCTTGTACAGCGATGCACTGCACACCGAGCGCCGTAATTTGCTGCTGTAGCTGCGCTGCCTCTTGTTTGCTGTGTACATAGTTTAAGGCGATATGATGTCCTTGACTGGCAAGGGTGAGTGCGGTCATTTTGCCGAGACCTTTGGCACTTCCGGTAATTAGGGCGATTTTTCGTTCCACAGATGTGCCTCCTTATTGTACTTTCATAAGGCTGGATGTGCCAAATGGATGTTTTCAGATGATTGGAATCATAGTTATACAATCATCGTTTGAAACGATAAACAGGTTAGCTACCAAAATATGTACCCGGTCTTGAACCTGTTTGAAACTTTGGGGGATTTGCAGTACATTAGGAACAGAAATGGTACGTTATGAATCATATAAGCGCGTTTAAGTTCTAGCGAATTTACCCTGTATGATATGGACAATACTTTTACTTTCCAAGTATATCGAAATACAGACAGAAAGGACAATAGAGCATGAGTATAACAAAAACGAATGCGTTGCGCATTTTGGATAAAGAACATATTCATTACAATGTGTATGAATATGATCCTGAAGATGGGCAGGTGCATGGCACGGCTGTTGCTGAGAAAATTGGGAAACCTGCTCCAATCGTACATAAAACGCTTGTCACACGCGGTAAAAATGGGCTGCATATTTTTGTCATTCCAGTTGCGGAAGAACTTGATTTGAAAAAAGCGGCACGTGCTGCCAATGAGAAAAAGCTGGATATGTTGCCGGTAAAGGAGCTACTTGCCCATACCGGTTATATTCGCGGTGGCTGCTCGCCAGTCGGGATGAAAAAGCTGTACCCTACTTTTATCGATCAGCGCGCCGAAATGCTGGAACAGATGATCGTCAGCGCCGGTAAGATCGGTATGCAGATGGAGCTTGCGCTGGACGAGCTGGCGGAAGTGACAAAAGCCCGCTTTGCTGAAGTATGTGTCTGAATGTGATAAGCAGCCATTTCAGTATGCCACTATGCGGGGAATTTATCGCGATGAGTCAGCGGACAAAACAAAAGAGCATCCTTGCCTATCTGGCAGGATGCTCTTGCTTGTACAGCGTATCGTGACGCTATTTTAAAATGCCGGGATAACGGCGCCTTTGTACTGTTCTTCGATGAATTTTTTGGTATCATCGGAAGTCAGCGCTTTAGCCAGCTTCTGGATCGCTTCCGAATCTTTGTTATCTTCACGAGCGACAAGGTAGTTCGCATACGGTGCGCTGCTGTTTTCTACGATCAATGCGGATTTTGGATCGATTTTGGCTTCCAGTACATAGTTCATATTAATCATCGCCATATCGACTTGATCCAGTTGACGCGTGAGCATCGCTGCATCCATCTCTTTGAATTGCAAGTTTTTCGGATTGGATGTGATGTCTTTGGTTGTCGATGTGATGTTTGTTTTGTCTTTCAGCTCGATCAAGCCGTTATTTGCCAGCAGGATCAGTGCGCGTGCGCCGTTGGATACTTCGTTTGGAATCGCGATCGTTGCGCCCTGTGGAAGCTGATCGATCGACGTGTACTTTTTGGAATAACCGCCAAATGGCTCAATGTGTACAGCTTGTACAGTAACGAGATTCATACCACGGGATTTATTTTGCTCATCCAGGTACGGCTTTGTTTGGAAGTAGTTCGCATCCAGCTTTTTGTCGTTCAATTGTACGTTCGGCTGGATATAGTCTGTAAATTCAACGACGTCCAAGTTAACGCCTTCTTTTGCCAGTTCAGGTTTCAGATGGTTCAAAATTTCAGCGTGCGGTACAGCCGTTGCGCCGACGCGCAGTGTAACAGCTTCATTGCCGCTACCATTCGTGCCGGAAGCCGTGTTGGAGTTATCCGCTTTATTGCCGCAAGCAGCGACAACCGCGATGAGCATAATGCTAACGAGTGCAAGCAACCATTTTTTCATTGAAAGTTCCCCTTTTCGTATCTGTTTTTTTATGATAAAAGTTTCATAAACGCATTATTCCTACCTGATAACTGGATTATCGACGTGAAAAATGAATGACCAGGCGATCGCCCAGCATTTGTAGCGCCTGTACGATTACAACCATCAATACGACCGCGACGAGCATAACGCCCATATCATAGCGATAATAACCATAATTGATCGCCAGTGTACCGAGTCCGCCTGCACCGATCATGCCTGCCATCGCGGTATTGGATACGAGTGCAACGACCGTTACGGTCAGACCTGCTAGCAATCCTGGCATCGCTTCACGCAGCAATACGCGCCCAATGACCTGTCCGGTCGACGCGCCCATCGCATAGGCAGCTTCAATCACACCACGATCGACTTCACGCAATGCCGTTTCGACCAAACGTGCGAAAAATGGAGCGGCAGCGATCACCAGCGGCGGGATCGTTCCGAGCACACCGATCGTTGTGCCAACGAGCAGATCGGTCAACGGCAACAGCGCCACGATCAAAATAATAAACGGTACCGAACGCAAAATGTTAACGATGACTGAAATGACCGAATAGATGCCTTTGAGCAGCGATGACGTCGAACGTGAAGTCATAAACAGCATTACGCCAAGCGGCAATCCGATCAGCAATGTAAACAGTCCGGATGCACCGATCATTTCCAGCGTTTCGATCGTTGCGGTGCCAAATTCACTCCAATCAATTTGTGAAAAATCCAGTTCACCAAAATTGCTCACGATTCCATCACCTCCACATTCAAGCCTTCTGCTTGCAACTTGTGCAGCGTTTGCTGGATCGCATCTGGCGCTCCGTCAAAGCGAACGATCAATTGACCGTACGGTACGCTTTTCAGTGTGGAAATCGTTCCTTGCAAAATGGCAAAATCAACCCCGGTTTCGCGTACGGTACGCGACATAATCGATTCATACGTTTTGCCGCCCAGAAACGAAATTTTGGCTGCTAGCGAGGACTCGCTATGCGATGCGGCAAGCACCGTTTCCAGCAACTCGCTATGACTCGATTCACGCGTAATAAAATCGCGGGTGATCGGATGCTGCGGCTTTAGGAACACTTCGGCGACTGCGCCTTGCTCGACGATGCCACCTTGATGAATGACGGCAACCCGGTCACAAATGCTCTGAATCACATTCATTTCATGGGTGATCAGTACGATCGTCAAGTTAAAACGCTGATTAATATCAAGCAGCAGTTTTAAGATCGAATCGGTCGTCTGCGGATCAAGCGCCGATGTCGCTTCATCACAGAGCAGTACATCCGGGTCGCTCGACAGTGCGCGGGCGATGCCGACGCGCTGCTTCTGACCGCCGGACAGCTGTGCCGGATATTTGGACGCATGCGCTTCCAGCCCGACCAGTTTCAGCAGCTCCTCCACTCTGGCGCGGATGTTTTTCTCCGCCGTTTTGGCAAGGCGCAGCGGAAAGGCGATGTTATCGTAGACGGTTGCCGATGACAGTAGATTAAAATGCTGAAAAATCATCCCTATTTTGCGACGGCGTGCTTGTAAAGCTCCTTTGCCTAGCTTGGTTAAATCGACATCGTCCATCCAAATTTGCCCTGAAGTTGGGCGTTCTAGCAGATTAATACAGCGAATAAGCGTACTTTTACCAGCGCCGGAATGTCCGATCACACCGAAAATCTCACCTTTTTCAATCGACAGATTCAGCTCGCTTAATGCTGGAGTGGCATTTTTACCTTTACCATATACTTTGGTCACATGTTCAAGACGAATCAAGCTTGAGGTCCTCCTCCCGGTTGTCGGTCTTAATGCGATTTCGTTCTGCCTATTTTCAACCGGTTCTCTTTCTATACAAAAAGAGCCCATTTTCTGCAGAAAAGGGCTCTCTATCCGTAAGATATTGCCTTCTCATCTGCCAAAACTACGAACTGTGCATTGCTGGACAGCCGTCATTTTGTAGGATTTAGCACCATGTCATTTTGAAAAAAAGCAAATTGCCATTTTCAAAATCGGTTGCCGGGCTTCATCGGGCCAGTCCCTCCACCACTCTCGATAAGAAAATATGAAAACATCGAATGAAAATCTTTAATCAGTATAGTGAACTTCATAATTTTTGTAAAGTGTAAAGTTCGCTTTTTTGGCGAAATTCAACAAATAATCATTATGGGAGGAAGTGTGGATTGCTTGGGCTTGTAGCGAATGATGTGTTGGGGCGGCAGGTTTTAAACCATTTTATTTAAAGAATAGTATCTTGACTGCTTTTAATATTATTTTTAATCCGCTAGATATCCTTATTATAATGGGCAACTGTAGACTACCAAATTATATATTGAAAGCGGTCGTCATATTAGGGTGCTCTCAATTCTGCATAAAATCGTATAGGCGAATAATACAACATGAACTTGTTATTTTTCATCGATGTATTGCTGAAAATATAAAACATTTATAGTTACAATATAACAAAACGCCTGTCAACGTGTTTAAGCGTTGGCAGGCATTCTATAGGAAATAAATCGTATAACATGAAAATGGCTTGCATCGCAGACGAGCAATTAATGTGTTACAGGTACACCTCGTTTGCCGGATTGTTGTTGCTCGGCGTCGGCGGCTACGTAGGAGTTGCGGCTAAGTTGCCATGTGCGCAGGCTCATGTAGCAGAGAATGCCGAACAGGAATTGGATAAGTAGTGTATGTGCCATTGTGGCAAAGAAATATACTTCTGGAATGTCCATTGTAAAAATGTTTACAGCGCCGCTCACAAATTGTAGCACGATGAATATCACAGCGATGATGCCCATTTTGCGGATGCTTGGATTGTTCGGATGGTAACGGTAGGCATAATGAGCGAGAATAGCGATTACGATTACGAGTGCCAGTGCGGCTACGCGGTGCAGGAAAGCTACGCCGACGCCGCCGGACAGTTCGGGAATGACGGCACCGTTACAAAGCGGGAAGCCAGAACAACCGCCACGTGAATCGGTATGGGTAACAAATGCACCGGTGTACACGACGATATACGTGAAAATGGTCGAAAACCACGTCAGATTGCGGAAACGTTTGCTGACTGGTGGTTGGCTTTCATGTGTATGAGTACGCTGGTATTTATGCAGTCTTCGTGCGGTAAATGCCATGAGCATTGCGCTTGAAAAAGCGATCATGGAGAAGCCGAAATGCAGCGCCATAATAGGAGAAGACTGCGAAAATTTAACAGCCAATGCGCCCATAATCGCTTGCAAAATGACGAAGAAAAACGTCAATACTGCATACAGACGAAGCTCTTTATTTTTGTTGAAAAAGATAAAACCGATAAAAGCGAATAACGCCATTAAACCTGCAAAACCGCTGACTAAACGGTGGGTATATTCGATCAGAGAAGCGATCGTATGTGCCGGTATAAACTCACCATGACAAAGTGGCCACTCGGCACCGCAACCCATTCCTGACTCGGTTTTGGTGACGACCAAACCGCCCATCGTTGCCAGAAACATCGCCAAACAGGTTATATAGCTTAACCATTTCAAATGCTGAATCGTTATTAGTGGCTTACGTGCCATAATTAAAATCACCCGCTATTAAATTAGTAGTGACGTTCAAGTGAAGTCACTATTTATTATATCGAATCCAGCGCCATTGCTACCATCCGGTTTGTGACAAATCGTTGATCTATTTAGAATGTAAACTAATTTTGATCTATGCCATCATAATGTTTATGTGAATCGCCATTATAACCATCTTGTATTATTTTCCCATCTTTAAAAATAGCATATGAATATATAACTTGAGGTTCATCGGAGAACGATACATTCGCTCCATATGGAGCTTGATCTGACACGAGAGAGTATGTTCCTCGAATACTCAAAATTTCATGCGAGTCATATTTTTTAACATTAATTAAATAGTTTTCAACTTGAGCTTCAGCTTGCTCTTTTTTTATTGGATTACCATTTAAAAAGAAATAAACAATGAACACTAAACTAATAGTTATAATAGTCACCACTGCTGTAACAATCACTTTTTTTCTCAAAAAAATCTCCTCCGTATTCAATAACAAAACAAGGCAACTAAGTTCTAGTTGCCTTGTTTTGTTTATTTAAAAATTATTTCCCCAAGAAGCTACTTGACGAAAATTGGCTTCATTTAACAAATGATATGGTCCGTATATTCCATTCCAAAATGGGGTGTGACCATCAATAGAAATATTCGCGCCGAAATAATAAGCATCCCAAACAATTTTAGAACAATATGTTTCTTTTTCATATACACCAATTGTGTTGATTAAACCATAAGTTACTTGGCTCTTGTAATTGTTAATATAAGATTTTGCCCAATTTCCTGCTTGGGTTGCAGCACCAGAATTAGAATACCTCATAACTTTAGTATTTGTATTTTTAGACTTCCATGTTGTGATACCTTCTAAAGTTAGAAATTTATTATATCCATTTATAGTTGCTACACTTCCTTGATCATTGACCACAATACCAGCATGACCAGTTAATCCATTAGAACTGGTATTGTTTGAAACTAACACATCTCCAGCACGAATTGCAACAGATGTACCCGGATAATACTCGGTAGTTATAGCATCAATACCTATGGAAGGTCCACTGCTATATACACCTTGTGATACTGTTGATATTAAACTGTTGTTAGGCGTCGTTTGGTAAGTACTTGAAGCTGTATCTTGAGTTTTCATATTCGCACTTGCTACTTGACTAAATGAAAGTGTTAAAACAAACAAGAAAGCTAAAAAAAGATTAGAAATCAATTTAAATTTTCTCATTATCTAATTATCATCCCTAGTTTATTATATTTCGTTAATTGGCCAAATACGATATACTCAGTATACTTGTTAACTATATATCTTCACATAGTAGCAAACTACCATTCTTATTTCTGTATCTATTGTTTCACTTCCATAAAATTCATAGGATATATAGATCATATTTTCAAATAAATAGAAATTAGATTTGTCGAACGATGAGAAATATTTTAAGAACTTATCTTATTTTAATATTAAAAATATAAAATCCATTCTAACGACCGATAACAATGATTAAACATGAATTTATTATAATTATTTAAAA
Organism: Paenibacillus campi; assembly: GCF_034659835.1. Lineage (NCBI taxonomy): Bacteria > Bacillati > Bacillota > Bacilli > Caryophanales > Paenibacillaceae > Paenibacillus > Paenibacillus campi. The sequence goes on along the minus strand of NZ_JAXSQZ010000005.1, from coordinate 260,883 downwards.
TAAAAAAGAATGATCTCTGAATCGCTCAAAGATCATTCTCCTCCCTGCTTATTCCGCCGCCTGCGCATTGAGCGCTTTGTACACCTCTACCGCACGATCGAGAAACTGTTCAATCTCTTGGCGTGATTTGCGTGCTTTATTGACAAAACGGATCAATTCCTTGCCATTTGCATACGCGACAAAGCTTGGAATGCCCATAATGTTCTGTTCTTGGCTCACATCGCCAACACCGTCCACATCCACCTCTACTAAACGCAGACGGTCGCTGTACTGCTGCTCGACCTCTGGCATAAATGGATCGATGTATTTACAGTCTCCGCACCAGTCCGCTTTAAACACAGCGATCGTTAACTCCGGTGCGGCAATCACCGTATGGAAGCTGTCGCTTGTATGGATAGATTGCATATCATGTTCCTCCTTTTTATAAATGAAAATGCCCGCTTAGCACGGTTAACCGCCCAATGGAACAGTTAACGCTGAAATCAAAACGTGTACAATAGCTCAAGGTCAAGCTGCTCTGCCACGCTGTAGTCGCATCAATGGGCTAAGCAGCTTACGCAGTGGGCCTGGATAGGAAGACAATTCTTCCGCGCGTACGACACGCAGCAAGACGAGCAATACCGGATAAATGACCAGTGTCGCTATTCCTACCATACAACAACCGATAAAAAATGCAACCCTATGATTCATCCATTCCGTTAGTGCGACGCCTGCCTGATTGCACAGCAGCCCAGCTACGGTCAGTACGAAGCTTGTGATCATAAAGCCCAACCAGCGGTTGCCAAGAATCGAAAACGATACGACCTGACGCAGCGAGCGCAAATTAAGCATCGTAATGAGCAGAAAACATAGCCCTGTCGCGACGATAATGCCATAAATGCCAAGAAACGGTGCCAGCAGCACACTGAGCAACAATTTGACGGCGATTCCGCACAACACATGCACCATCGACAAATTCACTTTGTTAATGCCGATCAGCATCGAGTTGGTCGTCATCATCGTAATTTGAAAAATCGTACCGAGCGTCAGCAGCCCGATAATGCCTGCCCCTTCGGTGTTCGTGAACAGCAGCCCGTTGATCGAATATGCCGCCGTCGTGAGCATCAGCACGATCGGAATGCCCGTCAGCACCGAGATACGCAATGCTAGCGAAACCTGACGTTTCAAATTATCTTCTTCCTTGCGCGCATATGCCGCCGAGATGACCGGAATAAGCGACGTACTGAGCGCGATTGCCAAAATAGGCGGGATACCGGCAATACTTTGCGCGCGTGTACCGAGAATACCGAGCGCCGCCGTCGCTGCCGCATCACCGACATTGCCGATTAGCAGCGGCTTGATCAGCGTGCCGTCGATAAAGTTTACCGCCGGAATCGTCAGCGAAGAAATAACGATCGGAATCGATAATTTAAAAATATCACCGTAAATTTGGCGCAGCGGAATGACCGGTTCCGCGCCGGTACGCTCGGTCAATATCCGATTTGCCGCATCTTGTTTGCGCAGCTTGAACGTATAATAGACCATCACTAGAAAAGCGCCTACACTGCCAAGCACACTACCAAATGAAGCGCCTGCCGCCACTTCGGTATCGCCATATCCGATACGCAGCAACACATACGCTAGCACGATCGCTGTCAATACGCGGGCAAACTGCTCGATAATTTGTGAAATGCCGCCTGCTGACATCATATTACGCCCCTGGAAATAGCCGCGCATCATCGCAATCGCCGGAAACAGCAATAACGACGGCGCAATCGCTTGTAACGCCAGTGCAGCCGCAGGTTCTTTGGCGAGGGCGGCATAATACGGAGCGCCGACATACATCAATACGGTCATCACAATGCCTGCTGCACCGCCAAACAGCAGCGCTGCATAATAAATGCGTTTCGCTTCATGCGGACGTCCTAGCGCATAACGCTCGGATACCATTTTGCTGAGTGTGCTTGGAATGCCTGCGGTAGCTACTGCGAGCAGCATCAAATACACATTGTTTGCCAGCGTAAAGGAAGCGTCACCTGAAAATCCGAGCATATGCTCCAGCGGCACCCGCTGGACAAGGCCTAGTACGCGTGCGACGAGCGCAGCGGCAGCCAGAATAATCGTACCTTTAATAAATGATTCACTTTTGGACAAAATAGTTCCCCTTCTCTCGCACTTCATGGATCATAAACGAATTAGCAGTGTACAATTAGCACGGTACAGTTATGTTAAACCGTATGTACATCTCATCCCGCCCATCCAAGCGGATCATGCCAAAAAACCGGAAGGCTGATTGGCCTTCCGGTCATGTTTTTATGTCAGCATTTCTATTATAGACATGGATCGGTGCGCTTCGCAATGCGACATGCAAAAAGGCTAGTGCTCAATAGATCACGATCCAGATGACCCAAATTCCGATCATCGCCAGTTGCAAAATAATTTTGACGACCGCACTCGCAAACAGTCCAAGTACTGTTCCCCAGCCGACACGTAGCGCACTATTCACATCACGTCCTTGAATCAGCTCGGCAGCGACCGCACCGATCAACGGGCCGAGAATCAACCCGAAGGCAGGAATTACAAACGGGCCGACGATCAACCCGATAACCGATAAAATAACCGCTAATCTGGAGCCGCCAAATTTACGCGTCCCATACGCACCGACTAAATAATCGGCAGCGAGCAATACAACGACGATCAACGTCTCAATAATCCAAAACCAGACGTTAAATTCAGCAAACGAGAAAAACCATCCGTACACAAAAAACGCAAAATAAATCGCCACCACAGACGGAAGCACCGGATATACCGTGCCGACCATCCCGATTATAAACAGCGCAATGACGAGCGTCCAACCTACAATTTCCAGCATCACTGTCTCTCCTTGTCATCGGTGCATACCGCACTCCACGAATGTTCATCTCTAGCGTAAGATGTAATATTTGTATACCTATATACTGTACAGGTGACACATTCGTTTCAAAAAACGCGGTGTGGATAAGTGATCATCATCACTTGTAGCCCGTCGCGCAGGAGCATGGATCGAAATAACCCATCAGGAAAAGTAATCACATTCCTACCTGCGTCGTTGCTCGCGCAGGAGCGTGGATTGAAATAGATACGGGTGTTGCGTTCGGTACCGATTATAGTTGTCGCTCCTCGCGGCTGTTTGACGTTACTGACAGTTTCATATCACTGACAGACAGTTCTATTTTCCAGCAGCGATTCAGCATTGATTATTCAGCATTGAATATTGTGCTATAGCTTGGCTGGACTATCAATGAGCGGATTTAAACGAGAATATGATCGCGAATGACTTCAACGATACCGTCATCATTGTTGCTAGCGACGACAAGGTCTGCTTCCTGTTTTACCGGTTGTTGCGCATTGCCCATCGCCACACCTAGACCGACCGCCTGAATAACAGCTAGATCGTTTAGGCTGTCACCGACGGCAACGACCTCTGACATATCGATATGGAGCAGCTTGCACACTTCAGCGATACCTGTCGCTTTGTTAATGCCAAGCGGGTTAATTTCCAAGTTTTCGGGCGAAGAATTGGAAATTTCCAGTCCGCCCATCTGTTGCAATTCCATCAAAATGTCATGGCGTAGCTCATTATCTTTAGTGTTATAGCCAAATTTCAGCCATTCCACGTTTTCCAACGCTTGCTCGTCTGCCAGCCAATGATCGCGATTGTACAGACGCTCGACCGCATACGCCCAGAACCAGACTTCTTTTTCCATTGCCAGTTCATGCATACGACGCACAGCGGCAGGATCGAGCAGTGTACGGCGATACAGCTCGCGCGGCGATTTCCATACTTCACTGCCGTTTACCGTTACCATTGGCGTCTCTAATCCAAGCTCTTGTCCATACGGCAATGCACTGCTAGCAGCGCGTCCGGTTGACAGGCATACGTGAATGCCTTCATCCATCGCTTTATGAATCCATTTGCTCGTTTCTAGCGAAATTTCGTGATTATCATTGAGCAGTGTTCCATCCATATCAAGTGCAAGCAGCTTGTATTTACGAGTTGTCATTGTATTGATTCTCCTCCATCCGTCCGGGTTCAATGCCCGGATCAACGTATCTCCACCTTGGCTCGACCTAACGCATGAGCATTGCCAATCGATGCTATTGCTCGTATTCGCTCCTCTGTACACTGTTCTATACTGTTGGCACAGCGCATGATTGATTGTATTCGTTTTGACCGCAGGCAATTAGTATATTACGCCACCCAAGTTCAATTTAAATTTGGATTGAGTACTGAAATCTCTATAAATCTATCCATAAGCGCTTGAAACAGCTTCAAAATTTAAATCAATCTCGGTCAAAGTATGATGAGCACGATACAACTTAACGAATAGCATAAACATTATGAATAGCATAAGTATAACGAGCAGCATGAGCGATAACAGACTTATCTTACAGCAATGCCAGCGTATTTGGCATATGAGCATAAGTGTAGCATACTATTCTTTAGCCTCTCAAAAGTTTTTGTAAACTGTAGATCAAGTTTTAAGCTACTGTATTATGCTGCCAAGCGGCGTTGACGCCATTTACGCAACAGCAAACCATGACGTGGAGACAGCAGAAAAGTGAGCACGAACAGCCCACCTGCGACCGTAACGATACTGCCGCCAATCGATGCGTTTAGCACATAAGCTGCACTATAACCGAGCAGCGAGCTTGCCACACCGGCAATGACGCTGTACAACAGCATCCTACCCAGCTGATCGGTTAACAAATAAGCGGTCGCCGCCGGAATGATCAACATCCCGACAACGAGAATCGCCCCTACACTTTCAAACGAAGCGACCGATGTCATCGAGACAAGCCCCATCAGCATATAATGAAATAGCATAACCGGAATACCGCATGCCGCCGCCAGCGCCGGATCAAACGCAGTCAGCTTAAATTGCTTATAAAATAGCATAATCAGCGTCACTACAACGAACAATGCAAACCCGAGCATCCAGACCGAACGCGGGCCCATCTCCATTCCGTTCCATGTCCACGTATCCCACTGCACATACGCAATCTCACCGAACAATACACAATCCAGATCAAGATCGATATTACGCGCATTCAAACTGACGATAATGACGCCAATCGCAAACAATGCCGTAAAAATAATACCGATCGACGCATCGGATTGCACTCCCGAACTACGCAGCCACTGAATAAGAAAAACAGACAGCAAGCCGAGCAACGTCGCTCCGATCATCATCGCCACCGAATCACGTCCACCGCTAAACAAAAAGGCGATCGCGATGCCAGGCAATACCGCATGACTGATCGCATCACCGATTAATGCCAGTTTGCGCAAAATCAAAAAGCAGCCGAGTAGACCGCAGCTAGCAGACATCAATATCGCCGTTAATACGATCCAGAAATCACTGCTCATGAGTCGCTCCTCCTTGTGTCCACGCACGACGTGCCCGCCGTTGACGCCATCGTTTGCCGATCCAGCCGCGCTGTGGGGCAAACAGTGCTGATAACGCAAACAGTAATGTAGCCGACAATACCGTCACCGGCCCGGTCGGTAAACCGGTTAGCATACCGCTCCAAAATGTACCGCTTAGCCCGCTCACAGCGCCAAACATCCCCGCCAACAGTAACATCACATACAGCTTATTCGTCCAATACCGCGCCGCGACCGCCGGTGTGATCAACAGCGCCGACATCAGCACGACACCGACCGCCTGGATGCCCGCTACGACGACGAGCACTGCCAGCAATAACATCAATTGTTCCAGCCGTGCTACCTGCCAGCCTAGCCCGCGCGCAAAGCCGGGATCAAAGCTAATCAGCTTGAACGGCTTGTACAGCAGCACACATAATACGAGCAGCAATATACTAATCCCTGCCAGCATATACACATCCGCACGCATCATCGACGCCGCCTGACCGAACAGAAATTTGTCCAGCCCACTTTGCCCGCCTGCACCGCTATGCTGAATCCGGGTCAACAGCATGACCCCGATGCCAAAAAATAGCGATAATACAATGCCCATCGCCGCATCCTGTTTAATGCGCGAATAATTCGTAATCCAGCGAATGCCCCATGTCGCAATCGCTCCGGCAACGAGCGCACCGAGCACAAAGCCTGTCGTCGATTTCACACCAGTTAGCATAAAAGCGATACAAATGCCCGGTAATGCTGCATGGGCAAGCGCATCACCGATCAAACTGCGCTTTTGCAGCAGCATATAACAGCCGATCAAGCCGCTGCTCAGACCGAGCAACATACAACCAATGACGATCCAGCGCATATTGGGGTCTGTCCATAACATCCATAGTGCATCCATGATCTGTCCTCCTGTTTTGTAGGATTCGTTAATTGTTGTCGTCATACAACAGTATCGTTTGATGTGCTTATGACAGCGCCTCCTATGTCGCTTCATCATGCCGCACCTAAATGTTCATCCCGAGCGATTGCTTATTTACTAGCCAGCCAAATGCCTTCTGCCTGCTCATCTGTTGTTTGCAAAAACGCCATTTTGCCGCCATACGTCTGTTGCAGCAGTTCTGGCGTAAACGTTTGCTCCACCGCACCCGCCGCGATTAGCTGACGATTGAGCAGCAATACATCATCAAAATACGCCTGTACGGTCGACAGATCATGATGCACCACAAGCACCGTTTTGCCATCCCGTTTCATTTGTTCCAACAGTGTAATGATCGCTTTTTCGGTTAGCGCATCCACGCCGGCAAACGGCTCATCCATCAAATACAAATCCGCCTGCTGCGCAAGCGCTCGTGCCAGAAACACACGTTGCTGCTGCCCGCCAGATAGCTGGCTAATTTGCCGTCCTGCATAATCCGCCATACCGACTTGATCGAGACAATGTAGCGCCGTCTGCCGCTCTCGTTTACCTGGTCGACGGAACAGACCGAGCCGTCCGTATGTGCCCATCAACACTACATCCAGCGCATCGGTCGGAAAATCCCAATCGACCGATTCACGTTGCGGCACATAACCGATCCGTCGCCGCTGGCTAGCATAGGGTTTGCCAAACACGCTCACCTCTCCCGCCAACGACGGGATCAAACCGAGAATCGCTTTTAGCAACGTCGATTTCCCAGCTCCATTCGGTCCCAGCAATCCAATCAATCGCCCTGCTGCCAGCGAAAACGATACCTGCTGCACAACCGGCTGCTGTTGATACGTAACCGTCAACCCTTGCACATGAAGTGGGCTGTCCGACTGTTGTATCGATGTTGAAACGGACGGTTGGTGACGGTTGCCAGAGCGTTTGTGATCATATTGTGCCGCTTCCTGTTGCTGGATATGTTGTGGATCAAGCGAATGATTAACGATGATAGGTGATTTCATTGACTGTTCCTCCCTGTTTATAAAATATGGCTGGACATGAAGGTATAAAATAGCTTCGTAGTCGGCAAACTTGTTGCTGTTTGTTACTCTGAATATGAAGCGGCACAGTATCGGATCATGGGGCGGTATACTTTGTACAGTGGCATCGCTGACAACTGTACTCATGATGGATAATAGAGAACAACATAATGTCTACTGCGTTGTCTCCATTCAAAATAGAACATACCATTCGGATGTCTAGTAACTTGTCTCACATAAATGGATGTTCTCACTTGATCATAAATACGCCTAGATACGTTCACACTTAACTTTGATTTAAGACAAACTGCTGGACTGTCTTAAAATCCGGTTCGTTATTTGTTGTCTGCGCAATTACTAATTATTTGACCGAGATTAAGTTGAGTGTTGAAGCTGGCTCAAGCTCTTATGGATACGGATTCAAGTACATAATTAAAATTGAAATTTAACTTGGTCTGCGTGCTAGCTTCAGCCTAGTAGCTTGTCTTAAATGAATCTACAGTTTGTCGATCTAACCATCGCTTGATGATGAATCGGTTAACGTACGTTCAAACAAAATTTTTACTTGAGACAGCCTACTAACCGCAATACATCGACCATCCATACGGCGTTAACGCAGCGCCTGCACAATCGTATGCGTATTATGCTTCACCATATCGATATACGTGTCTGCTGCGCCGCCTTGTTTGCCAAGCGCATCGGAATACAATTGTCCACCTAGCGTCACCGTGTGTCCTTGCTCAGCTGCTCCGGCGATCACCGCTTCCATTGCGCGTGCAGGAATGCTGCTCTCCGCGAATACAGCTTTAATTTGCCGCTGTATAAGCATATTGCGCAGCTGTGCCACATCGCGCGAACCGTACTCGGAGGCGGTGCTTAACCCTTGTAATCCGCGCACTTCCAGCCCGTAGGCGGCGCCGTAATAACCAAATGCGTCATGCGCGGTGACGAGCACCCGACTTGGCTCTGGTATAGTCGCAATCTGCTGTTGTACATGGCGATGCAATTGCTGAAGTTGCTGTATATAAGCGTTCGCATTGCTGCGATATATCGCTGCATGCTGCGGATCAGCTTCGATCATCGCATCACGGATGCGCTCTACCGCTTGACTCCACAAACTCACATCAAACCAGATGTGCGGATCATGCTCATTCGCATATTCATCGCTTTGCCGCAGCGCCGCACGATCGATTCGGTCAGTGACGGCAACAACGTGCCGCGAGCGGCTCATTTTAGCCAAAATCTTCGTCATACTGCCTTCCAGATGCAGACCGTTATATAACACCAGCTCAGCATCATCCAGTTTACGAATATCGCCTTGGGATGCTTTGTACGTATGCGGATCGACGCCCGGTCCCATCAAACCGGTCACATGCACATACGAACCGCCGATTTGCTCTGCTGCATCAGCGATCATGCCGGTGGTAGCGGTGATGTGCAAGCGCTGCGCATCGGATTGCCCGGCAGCTTGTTCACCTGTACAGCCTGGCAAAATTAGCAGCATGAACAGTCCGGCGATGGTAATATCGCTACGTACATAGAGAAAGTGGGTATGTTTATATCGATCCAAAACCCGCTTGCAGGCAGATAGAACATGTTGAATAGTTATCATGATATTGTGCTCCTTTCTAATAGGGCGATAGACAAGCTAGGTGGTGTCTTCAAACCGTCCTACGTATTATTTATTGTTCACAAAGGTTAGAAATAAGACCCTGTACACCTTAATCTGACGCAAATTACCCGTATCGAACGCTGTAAAGTAGTTTGAAGACACGCCCTAGTACCTTGTCTTAAATACATCTACAGTTTGTCGATCTAACAATGGCTTGATACTGAATCGATTTAGGTACGTTTAAACACAATTTCCATTTGAGACAGTCTACTAATAACTTGTCTCAAATATATTTACGGTATGCCTAGTTCATAATTGCTTGACAATGAACACGTTTAGGTATGTGTGAACCTGATTTTTATTTGAGACAGCGTACTAGTAGCTTGTCTCGAATACATTTACAATTTGTCGATCCAACAATGGCTTGGTGCTGAATCGATTTAGGGACGTTTAAACACAATTTCCATTTGAGACAGCCTACTAGTAGGCTGACCGCATTAAATAGACAGTTTGCTATTGCATAGCAGCGATGTTGTTAGGCTACGATTCCAATGTATTTTTCGTAAGATGTAGTCAGCCAGACATTGAATTTAAGCTCGTCTCATCACTATCACCTAAACTTTCTCCGATGACTATTTTTTAGCAAAGGCTATATTTGTTTCCTTTGTGCAAATTTTAAGGTGTAGGGAAAGAAAACACAATAATGTAATTTTAAACATAGCATGTGAGCATACCAAAAAGCCTTTTGTTTGGGGCAATCTAAGCGTATTCGCTCGCTGCCCCAAAACAAAAGGCTTGAATTATACATTATGGCACTGTTCATTTCTACTCATTATTGTGCATGTATACTTCGCTACTACTCGCTTGTCTCTTGTCTCAAATAAATTCAAAGTATATGTCTCTCATCATCATTTGAAGATGGACAGATTAGGATAATTTTTAATGGAGACACTCTACTACTGTGACCGCTTTCGATATCGTTTGATGTCGCACACATTCCCGCTATCCATAAGGATATGCAGCAGATTTAACATTTAACGCGGTCAAGGTACGCTTAAATTCAATGTCTAATTCACTACATGTTATGAAAAATACATTGGAAGCGTAGCCTAACAACGTCGCTGCTCTGCACGATCAAACTACCTATTTAAGGCGGTCAAGCTACTACTGCAATCGATCATTGTATCGTATTATTGCGCCGTCTGTGCGTCCGTTGTGTCTGTGGTAGCTTGCTTCTTTTTCGGCACGCCGTCCAGACCGTATTGCTGATCATAGGCGTCCAAAATTTTAATCGCAACCGGTGCGGCACTACGGGAACCGAAGCCGCCTTCCGGAATGACAACCGCAACTGCTAGCTTCGGATTTTGACGTGGCGCAAAGGCGATAAATACACCGTTATCGACAATTTTGCCATATACAGATTGCTGGGATGTACCTGTTTTGCGCGCTACATCATAACGATAACCTTCCAAGACGGCAACCTTACTGCGCATCCCGTTGATGACTACATTCCAGTCTTCTGCCGGGAAGTTAATCGTATCGATCACTTCGCGTTTAAACGATTTGACCGTATTGCCTTGCGCATCGGTAATTTTGCTCACAAAATGCGGCTTTAACCGTTCGCCGCGATTGGCAATCGTCGTCACATACTGGGCAAGCTGCAATGTCGTATAACGACCTTGCTGTCCAAATGAAGCATACGCCATCGCCGCCTGTGCACTACCTGCCGCTTTAATATTCGTATACTCACCGCGCCCTTCACTTTCATAAGGTAGCCCACTTTTGGTCGATACGCCAAGTCCAAACTCCTTCATATAACGATCCCATACGTTAACCGATTCGTTACCGTATTTGCTATACAGCGGTTTGCCGATACGATCGATCATAAATGCGTTGGATGATTTCTGAATCGCGGTCGATGGCGTCAGCGATCCAAGCACTTCACCGAGCGCGTTCCGTACTTTTGTTTCATAGCCTGCACGTCCGAACTCGGCATAACCACGGTCATAATATCCGGAATATGGCCCGAAAAATCCTTCCTTCATGCCAATCAGTACAGTAAGCGGCTTAATGACCGAACCCATCAGCACAAGTGAAGAAGCGCGCTTGCCGTTGTAAATTTCACGGATTGTACCGTTTGGGTAGTACGGCTCAATCGCTTTGAGCTGCTCGCTCGTTGGCGATTGTGACCAAATATTCGGATCGTAATTCGGCATGCTTGCCATCGCGACTACATTGCCGGTTTCCACTTCCATCGCCACCGCATAGCCGGTTAGTGCATTGCGTGCGTATGCATTGCCACTACGATATGAACGTAGGAACGCAATCTGATCGGTAATCGCTTCCTGCGCGGCAAGCTGCACATTTTGGTCGATCGTCATCCACAGATTATAGCCTTTCTGCGGCGGTGTCAGTTCGGCACGACCGTCTACCCGGTTTAACGCATTAATCGGCGTGCTGCGTACGCCGTTTTTGCCGCGCAATTCATCTTGGAATGTGTATTCCAGCCCATCGACACCGACTAGCTCGGTATCCATATAACGCTCTGCTACACCGCTTAGACGCGCGCGATTTTTGTATTTGTTCATCGTTGCGCTAACGCCAGAAAAGCCTTTCAAATAACCAACCGTTTGCACGGCAACCCGATCTGGGCTATATTCACGCAAGCTTTCTTCGCGCACTTCAATCCCTTTGTATCGATCTTTGTGCTCTAGAAAATAAGCGATTTCTTTATTGCTCAAATCGCGTTTAATGCGGCGCGGTGTATAGCCGTAGTTTTTCTTATATTCGATGTCCATCGCTGCAATGATCTGATCGGCGGTCATTTTTTTATTCGGATCGCCATACGTGTTGAACACCTGCTTCAGATTGCCAACAATTTGCATAAATTCAGCCTGATTGTCGGGGCGGCGATAATCTTTGTTAAGCGTAAAATAAAGCGATTGCGTAGACAGCGAATACGCCACTTTAGTGCCGGATGCGTCGAAGATCGTACCGCGACTCGGCAAAATCGGTGTCTCATTGTTCACAACGCTTGACTCGGCTTCCGTCAATGTTGGCGCTTCCACAAACTGCAAAATCGCCAAACGCACAACAAGCACACTAAAAATCAAAAATGTAGCAAAGAAAAAAATATTCAACCGGATCGAAAACTGACGTCGGTTACTTTCTTCAAATTCCTCCGCTTCGGTCGAATTCCATTTTTTCATCGACTGGACAACCCCCCTGCATGATCGTGCATTGTTGCTGCAACGTTAATGCAGCTACTCGTTTATGCTCTATTAATTCCCTATTATGAACGGTAACGATTCCAAAATATGTAGTCGTTTCTTCATTTTAGCATACCGTCGCAGCGGAACCAAACGAAACGATTACCCTCTTTCCATATTACCCTCCATTTCCAACCCCACTCGCTTATAAATGTGAAAGATCAAAGGAAAATAGCACAAAAAAGAAGCAGGCGAGTTCGCCTGCTTCCTATAATCGATTGCCTTTGCTCTAGCTCGATTTCGGTGTCGATCATCGTTTATTACTGTGTGCTCGTGCTGTCCGTTTGCTCGGTCGTTTTGCTTGTATCCGCCTGCTTTTTCGGTACGCCATCCATGCCAAACTCCTGATCATACGCGTCGAAAACTTTACGCGCGATCGGCGCCGCACTCTGTGCACCAAATCCGCCTTCTGGAATAACGACCGCAATCGCAATCTTCGGATTTTCACGCGGTGCAAAGGCGATAAATACGCCGTTATCGACCGTATGACCGTAGATTGATTGCTCAGATGTACCTGTTTTACGGGCAACCGTGTACGGTGAATCCTTAAATGCAGGCACATCGGTTCGCATACCGCCAAGCACAGTATCCCAATATTGTTGCGGGAAATCGATCGTATTGACGACCTGTGGTTTAAACTGCTTGACCACATTGCCTTCGGTATCGGTAATTTTGCTCACTAGCTGCGGTTTCAAACGTTTACCGCGATTCGCAAGTGTCGTGACATATTGGGCAAGCTGTAATGTTGTATATTTTCCTTGCTGACCGAACGAGGCAAATGCCATCGCTGCCTGTGTACTACCGGCAGCCTTAATGTCCATATACTCGCCGGCACCTGCACTTTCACCAGGCAAGCCGCTTTTGGTCGATACGCCCAATCCGAATTCCTTCATGTATTTATCCCAAACGTTAACCGAATCTGCCGCATATTTGCGATATAACGGCAAACCGACTTCATCGATCATAAATGTGTTAGAGGAATGGTGAATCGCTTCTGCTGGCGTCAAATTACCGTAAGCATGACTGCCTGCGTTGCGTATTTTAGTTTCATGCCCTTCCTTACCAAACTCCGCATAACCGATATCTTGATAATGAGTATAGGGTGTAATCAAGCCTTCATTTAAGCCGATCAATACGGTCAACGGCTTGATGACCGAACCCATCAATACCATCGAAGACGCATGCCCTTGACGGTACACTTCCTTAATCGTGCCGTTAGCGATGCGATACTGAATATCCTGGTATTTATCCGACGTCATATTTTCCCAAACATTTGTATCGTAATCCGGCATACTTGCCATCGCTAACACACCGCCAGTCTGCACGTCCATCGCTACCGCATAACCGGTTTGCGCATTGGGCGCGTAGGCGCTGCCGCTACGATAGGAATGCAAGTACGCAAGCTGATCGGTAATCGCTTTTTGCGTAACCATCTGCAAGTTTTTATCGATCGTCAGCCAGACGTTATCGCCTTTTTCGGGAGCGGTTAATTCCGAGCGTCCGATCGGACGGTTTAACGCGTTGACCGGTGTCGTTTTCAGACCGTTTTTGCCGCGCAGTGCATCTTGATACGCATACTCGATTCCGTCCACACCGACATACTCGGTTGGCAAGTACTTCTCGCCTGCCTCGGTCACTCTTGATTTATTAATATAATGATCCATCGTCGTGCTTACACCGCTGAACTGACGCAAATAACCGACGGTTTGTGTCGCTACTTGATCGGGATCATAATGACGCACACTTTCCTCAACAACCTCGATGCCTTTGAACTCATCCTTATGCTCAAGAAAATGCGCGATCTCGGCATTGGTCAAATTCTTTTTAATTCTGCGCGGTGTATAACCGAACTGGACTTTGGAGTTGATGTCCATCGCTTTGATGATCTGATCGGCAGTCATTTTTTCGTTCGGATCACCGTATTCATTAAATACTTTTTTGAGTTTACCGACAATTTCATACAATTCCGGTTTGTTTTGCGGTAATGCATAGTTTTTGGTCATCGTAAAATAAAGTGATTGCGAAGAAGTCGAATAAGCGAGACGCGCCTTACCGGAAGCATCCAAAATATTTCCACGAATCGGCGGAATCGGCGTACTTTTGGTGGAAATGCTCGCTTCCTTCTCACGAAGTGTCGGCCCCTCGACAAACTGCAAAATCGCCAGCCGGACAATCAGCACAGTAAATACGAGAAACGTGGCAAAAAAGAAGACATTTAGACGGATAGAGAATTGACGCTGATTTCTGAGTTCGCGCTTGGACGACTCATCAATACCCGATTTTTTCATTGCTTGACCTTTTCCCTTCTCTTGCGGCATTGCATGATGATGCCTGAATCGTTCAATATGTGTTTCGTTTGTAGCAGGTCAAACCAACCCGCTATTTCATGTGGACAGGACAACGCCAACACAACTATAATATCACACCGTTATAGGCATTGAGAAATTTTGCGAATCGGTTCAAAGCGATTGGCGATCAAACCGATTCGTTTCTTCATTACGCTGCCTTACAGTATTTTATTACTAACTTTTAATTTCGGTCATAAGCTTAGCTTTAGCGCATACGCTCGCTTACAATACGCTTTGTTCAATATGCGTTTCAGCAAACTTGGGCGGATTAAACCAATTCCCCGCCGAAGCCCATGTCGGATCAAGCGGAATCCATTGTTTTGAGTTAGGCAAATACACCTGATTCCACGCATGTGGCCCATAGCCGCCTTGACCGTTATATCCTAACCCGGTCACAACGCGTACATCGATACCTTGCGAACGCGCCATCACCGCATACAGACGGGCATAATCGATACATACACCTTTACGTGTTTCAAATGTATCTTCCGGCGTCTGCTCATGCCATACGCCGCGCTGCTCATAATCGTCAACTTTGCCGTAATCATAACTGATTCTGGAGCCAACCCATTCATACAGCAAACGCGCTTTCTGTTCCGTATTTGTCGTCTTGCCGACAATTTCGGTAGCCGCCTGCTCGATATTCGCCGGAATGCTGCGATCGACCACATCGTATTTACGCTGAAAAATGCCGGTCAGCTCTTGCAGGGCAGCGCTTGTAAATACCGGCAATTGCTCTTTAATAAATGAGCCGGTCAGCGGTTGCACAACCGACTTGACCGTACCATCGTACAGCTTCGACGCTTCTACATAAGAAGTCAGTTTATTGTTCGGATACAGACTAACGATAATAAACAGCACGACGATCACAACCGCACTGCGCAGCAAGCCGTTAAGCAAACCAATCAGCCCACCGACGATTCGGCTAAGCGAGGAGGAACGACGCGCTTCAGTCGGTACATAGCCTGCCCGCCATCGTTCCGGCAACAACAATGCCGCGAGCAGCGAAAATACGATACTGGCGACGACATAGCTAAGCATAAATACGACCGCAAATCGCAACAACGAAAATTCGGAGATCAAATATACGGCGGAATAATACATTTCACGCCACCACGGCATCGTTCCATCCGGTACGGAATTAGACACCCGCTCTGCCCATGTTTTGACATAAGGCGAAGCAAACAGCGCGAATGGGCAGGCAAGTGCAAGTGCCAATATCGTCAGCAATGTGCGTCCTGCCCATGAGAACAGTCGTCCTGCCGAACGGCTCGCTCCGCTGCGCATGCCTTGCCATACTGAAATTAATATAATTAGATATAACAAACAGGACACCAGACTACTGTCAAACCAGGCTGCGATATCCTTAACTTCCATTCATGTCCTCCTTCTTTACACTCCCCGCTATTGCGAGCTATCCGAAGCTTTAACGTCCAGCAGCCGTATTGCGCTTCGCCTGTGTAATGACCGACTGAATGGTATCATTGATATCCCACTCACCTAGCGGTACACCACGGAACGTAACGCTCACTTTGTCCCCACCAGGCTTCCCTTTAAGCTCGATATTATCCGATTTGATCGTATACGTTCCATCGGCATTCTGGACAAAACGCGCATCTTTTGCCTCATCTTTCATGACGTTTAGCGCCTGATCACGCAATGCTCCTACGGTCTGGTCGGTCACATTCGTAACCGTCTGCTGAATCTGATTAAACGATACACCACTATAAACGCAGACCGCAATCACAATTACGATCACAATTAACCAGCGGATCACCGTTTTGACCAGATTGATCACGAGAAACAATATAATCAGGGCAACCAGAATGATCAGCCAATTTTGCCTAAAAAATTCACTCCATACTTGCCAGTCCATCTGCTGCACCTCCAACTTTCCATTTGGTAACGATCCGTTTGGTGACGATCCGTTTCAAGCCTGCCCTGTTTCAAGCAGACTCATCCGGTTCAATAAGCAATATAGACGATCGCTTTCACAGGGGCGTTACAGGCTATCTATGTGCCTGTTACGGCAAGCCAGTCTATCGTATAACCGAATTATACTCGAAGTATAGCGATTATGTCAGCAGTCGCTATGCTATCGTCTTTTGCATCGCTCGCGCCCTTCTATTACAATACACATACAGAGGTGATCCCCTTGCTTCATATTATCGTAGAAGGCAAAAATGATCGTAGTAAGCTGCGCCGGCTCTTGCAGCCGGAAGTGGAAATTTGGTGCACATTTGGCACGTTAAATTCACAAAAGCTAGAAAAATTGCGCAAACAGGTCGGGCGGGATGATGTGTATCTGTTTATGGACAATGATTCTTCCGGCCGCAAAATACGGGCGGTGTTAAGCGATGCGTTTCCGGATGCGACCCATCTGTATACACGGCGCGGTTATGCAGGTGTAGAAGGTACACCGGATGAATATGTGACTGCACAGCTCGAAAAGGCGGGGTTGGAGGAATATATCATTTATCCATCGCTGCCCTTATGATTGGTGAGGGCGTAGGCAAACTTGGTGTGCTGTGGGGCAGACACTACTCCGCTACGTGCTGCTTGCAGCATGACAGTTTGCGAACACGTTGGGGGATGTAGCATTTAAAAATGCTAAGGGTGGAAATGAGTTAGTAAGTTGATTAATTCCAATTTGGAAATATTTCGTCTTATGAAAAAGAGGCTTGCCTCAGGCGATTTGATCAGTCATTTAACGATGCACGGTAGCGATCATCAAGATGAAGCTAAATGTTAAATCGTTGATTGAGAAAATGAAAGCGTTTTTTGTCCAGTTGTCGGTAGCTTGCTTTTGGAAGTCTGCGATTGCCATGCTGAGCCATATGAACGATACTAATATCGATGCGAGTATAGATTAGCCCGGTATAGCCGTATGCATATAGGAGCAGCGGTACGGCAATCAGCAGCGTAATTTACAGCAGCATCTAATATTTAATGCGTTGGATACAGTTAACAACTGTTAAAAGCGGATAGCCTGCGACGTGGCATTGCTCAACATGGCGAATGCCAAGCGCCCACAAATGCGAGGTTGCCAAGTGAACAAAGCGGTACACACAAAATCGCTCCATAAACTTTAGCATATCTGTACGTAAAAGTCTTAGTGATTGCGCAGGTGAATAGGCATGATAATGACAATTATTTGACAAGCTACACATTTCATACGCGTTTCACGTTTTAGTTAGCTGGTTATGGTAAACTACATGCGTATAGTTGTGTGCGTCAATGTCGTATAAGCTATTTATGTGAGCATATCGCTGCATACGATAGATACAAATGATTTGTGATGAGTGAATGCACATGTAAAGCGGCGTGTTATCAATCGCGCTCGCTGCTACGGCATAGAAGCAACTTTAATAAACTGCATGCTTATTTTGGAATAACGTAAGGAGAGAACAACCAATGGATACTGCCACCCATTTTGCTATGGGATTTGGACTTGCTGGACTGGCTTATGTCGACCCTGTTGTTGCTGCTGACCCCGGGCTAGCGATTGCTGTTATGGTCGCTACGATTATCGGGTCGCAGGCACCGGATTTTGATACCGTTTTACGTCTGAAAGATAATGCTACTTATGTACGCAATCATCGTGGCATAACGCATTCTTTGCCATTTATGGCGCTATGGATTGCGTTGATCGGCAGCGGCACTTCACTGCTGCTCCATCGCGAAGGCTTCTGGCATATTTTGTTATGGACAGCGATTGCGGTCGTGCTGCATGTGTTTACCGATCTATTCAATACGTACGGTACACAGGCGGTACGTCCGTTTAGCGAGAAGTGGATTTCGTGGAATATTATTAATATTTTTGATCCGTTTATTTTTAGTACGCATATTGCTGCATTGTTGCTATGGATGACGGGTTTGGTGCCAACCGCACCGATTTTTATTACATTGTACAGTATGATTGCTGTCTACTATATATGGCGCACGTTAACGCACTCGTATTTGACACGTAAAGTGGAGCGGATGGACATCGAGGATGGACGTTCATCTGCACCGGATGGGCATTATGTGCTGATTCCGACCATTTCACTACGCCGCTGGCATGTCGTGCACGCCAAACAAGACGGCAGCTATCGCATCGGCTGGTATAGCCCGGATAAGCTAATCTGGATCGATTCCGTTCGTTCGATGGAGCATCCGGCGATCGAAGCGTCGCGCAAGCATCGCGATATTCGCGCATTGCTGTATTTCTCATCGTATACGATTTCGGAAGTGGAACAGACATCGACCGGTTATGTCGTACGCTGGGCGGATGTGCGTTATCGCCATCGCCGTCAATATCCATTTGTCGCCGTCGTAGTAATGGATCGCGATTTTAATACGCTCGATTCGTATGTCGGCTGGCTTAGCCCGGATAAAATGAACGAGCGGATTGGTTTGCATATGAGCTAGCATGAATCATTAATGGATGCGTTTGCCTAGTTGCTCTGATCGAAAATAAAATGATCTCCTTCGCCGATGCGAATTACACGATTTATGTACATGTGTCATTTCCAATATTCGCGAAGTTCGAGTTATATGACGTTTTATAAATCAAAAGACTGACTGTCCGCCGCTTACAACAAGCAGGCTCGGAAGTCAGTCTTTTTCATTTACTGATTATTTGGAAAATAGTTGCTGTGCATCATCCAGCGCCATGCTATGACCGAGTGCGGAATAATCCAGCCATTTTTGACCGTCCAATACGTACACATGCTTCGCTTTAACGGCTTTTAAATTTTGCCAAACCGGATTTTGCTCCAGCTCGTCAAATGTCGCTTTTGCCTGTTTGCCTTTGCTAATGATGACGAAGATCGCATCGGCATCATAATCAGGCAATACTTCTTTGGAGATCACGGCAAACGGCTCGGTTGCTGGGATTTGTTGCACACCTGCCGGCGCTTGCAACTTCAGATCATCGTACAAAATCGGCCCGACCGGACGACCGGTGCTCATCACACGCAGTTCCTTCGCGGTGGCGCGAATCGCCATCACTTTCGCATTATCGCCCAGCTTCTGATGGATCAGTTTGCTCACTTCATCCGCTTTGGCGG
This sequence comes from Paenibacillus campi, assembly GCF_034659835.1. Classification (NCBI taxonomy): domain Bacteria; kingdom Bacillati; phylum Bacillota; class Bacilli; order Caryophanales; family Paenibacillaceae; genus Paenibacillus; species Paenibacillus campi. Next base: position 241,264 of record NZ_JAXSQZ010000005.1, on the reverse strand, counting down.
TATATTGCTTAATAAATTGATCGGCTTTGTCTTCCAGTCCGATATGACTTGCAATCTGCTTCAATTGATCTTGCCATGTGCCTTGATCCATATCGATCACAATCGTCGGCGCAATCGCTTCGAATTTGGCAAGGTCTTTGCCGGACTGGGATTTATCGATATAGATCACATCCGGCTGCAAAGCGAGCAATGCTTCCATATCCGGGTCGGTCACTACGCCCAGCTTAGTTGTACCTTGCAAACGATCCGCCACATGCGGCAGGAAATCTTTTACATCGCCACCGATGACCGATCCGGCAGGCTGAATGCCGAGTGCCAGCAAATCGTTCGTAATATGAATCGACATCGATGCGATACGGGCATCTGCCGTATGTGTAATTACACCATTGACCGTTTTCACCTTACTGTTCGTCTGCCCTTCCGCAGATGTTGTTGTCGCCCCGCTTTGCTGACCGCAGGCTGCAAGCAGCACCACGAGCAGGCTAATGATCATCACTGTCGTTAATCGTTTTAACATGTTTCTACTCCTTCACAAGCGCACCGTTTTAGTGCAACTTCGCTATAATCTGTTATTTATCACTGCTATAAATACTTGCAGATGGTCGACATACTGGCAAATAATCGCCAAGCCACTTCACCATTCGGCTACCTGTCCGAACGGTTCTGTTAAACGGTTCAGCATTCAAAAACGACTTTTGAGCAGCAAATACAAAAAGTACGGCCCCCCGATTGCCGATACGACAACCCCTGCCGGAATAAAATTCGGCTGAAAAATAGAGCGTCCAATCGTATCTGCTCCTAATAGTATGACCAAACCGATTAAGCCGGCAGCCGGCAAAAAATATTGATGCTTCGCTCCGGTCAAACGGCGCGCAATATGTGGCGCGGCTAGCCCGATAAAGCCGATCGAACCGACCATTGCTACACTGGCACAAGATAGCGCAACCGCAAGCAGCATCAACTCCAACCGACTGCGATTCACATGTCCACCTACACCGAGCGCCAATTCATCCCCAAGCGCAAACAGATCGAGTCTAGGTGAACGCCAATATACCCACGGCACGAGCAGCACAATCCACGGCAGCAGTGCCCATACATCGATCCAATCGCGTGCCCACACACTGCCAGCAAGCCATGTCGCCGTAAATGTGTACGTATCCTCATCCAAGCGCAGCGACAACAGCAGCGTGATCGCGCTAATACCCGACGCCACCGCAATTCCGACCAAAATGAGCCGAATCGGTAACAGTCCACGCCGTCGATCATACGCCATCACAAAAATGAGCGTTGCTGCTAGCACCCCACCGATAAACGTAAATACCGGAATCCACAGCGCGGATGAACCTTCCAATGTACGAAAAAAAGAAACGTATACGATCAGCCCAAACCCTGCTCCGGCGTGAATGCCGAGCACGCCCGGATCGGCAAGCGAATTGCGTGACGTGCCTTGCAGCACAGCCCCCGCCACTCCGATCCCGATCCCTGCCAGCATCGTAATTAAAATACGTGGCAACCGGTAATCAAACAAAATCAATTGTTCCTGACGTGTACCTAGACCGAGCAATGTATAACCTACACGCAGTGGCGATAATCGAATCGTGCCTGTATTCAGACTGATCAGCATGACGATAACCGCCACACCAAGTAGCAGCAAACTGACTAGCCAGGCACGACGTATTTTGCCAGCCTGTACACGACCGATATCTATCATAGCTCCCTCCCTTCACGGCGCGCCAGCATAAGGAAAAAAGGAACACCTACAAGCGCAACCATCGCCCCGATGGCAAACTCGCGCGGCGGCTGTACGATGCGGGAAGCAAGGTCTGCCCAGACGAGCAATATCGCCCCCAGCAATGCCGAAAACGGAATCACGATCCGATAATCAACACCGACTAACCGCCTTGCAATATGCGGCACAACGAGCCCGATAAAGCTAATCGCCCCGGCTGCCGATACCGATACACCTGCCAAAATGACAACAGCTGTCAGCGCCAACAGTTTGACTAGGCGCACACGTACACCTAGATTGACCGCCGATTCCTCACCAAGCGATAAAAACGTAATCGGTCTGCCTAGCATGATCGCCCACAAAATCGTCAGTATAATGACCGGTGCCAGCAACTTAAGCTGATGCCAGTCAATCCCGCCTAAACCGCCTGCATACCAGAACGCCAAATCCTGGCTTAAGTCATAATACAGCGCTACACCGGTACTAAGCGAATGCAGCATCGCGGCGATAATCGCCCCTGCCACGGTCAGCTTCATTGAGCTGAGACCGCCAGGCGTCGCCGCGCCAAGCAATACGATTAGCAATGTAGCGAGTGCAGCGCCGACAAATGACAATACCATCAACCCGGTATACGACAATGCTGGCAAAAAGGCAAAACTAAGCGCCACTACAAGCGACGAGCCTGCATTAATGCCCAAAACGCCCGTATCCGCCATCGGATTGCGTGTCACCCCTTGCATCATCGCCCCCGCTACTGCAAACGCCATCCCGGTCAATACCGCACCAAGCACACGCGGCAAGCGCAAATTATAAATGATCTGATCTGCCGTAGACGCAGCATCATAATGAAATACCGCCGACCAGACTGCCATTAGTGTCAATTCTTTGGCTCCATACGAAACAGCAAAAAAGACAGACAGCAGCAGCCCGGCAGCTGCGACGACAAACCAGCCTGTTAACTGTAGTGTTCGGTTGTATGTATGCACCAACGACTGCCGCTTCCTTTCCCCGTACGATTGATAATCATTATCACTACGACATAGCTAATTATACTTGATTTGCGTCGTTTGTATACAGATGCCCTATAATACAATGATGATGTAAATGAACTAACGTACACGTACATGCATCCCACTTGATCCATTCCCACCTATGCGCTTTCGTAGACAATCTCGCTTGACCCGTTAACCGATGTCGGGCAAAATAGAAACAGGAGCGATGCTGCACGCTTACATCGCCCCTGTTATCGTTTATGATGCAGCATTATCGTACGATCGATCATAATCATGTACAAATGGTGTATGACAGGCAACATCAAACTATGTTCACCAATCGTTTACGTTCATTTTCATTCTAACCGATCCGAACAGCGGCAGGGCAGTGAATAACGCGCTTGCCCTTACCGCCGTTCTCATTCAGGAGGCACAGATTCCAATGAGTAAAATCCTTTCCGCCTGGTTTGCCGTTTCGTCCATTTTGCTGCTGTTGCTGTGTGCGATTGCGATCTCGTATTCCGCCTGGCTCGCCGTATTGCTTGGTGTGCTTGCCATCGCCAACATCGGCTGGGGCTTTGTCATCAAGGCGCGCCACAACCGACGTCACGGCAACACCGCCTAATCGCTGTTTGTATCGCTTAACATGCTGCTTTGCACGCTTGGATCGAAGCGATTATCGCTTAAAATGAAGCGGGCAGAAAACCCATCCGCTGTTTTACGTCCGACAATGTTTTCTCCGCTGCGGCTTGTGCGTTGAGCGCACCTTGGCGGAGAATGTGACGGACTTCGCCGGATTCGCGAATATGATGATAACGCTGCTGCAACGGCTCAAGACCAGCAACGACCACTTCAGCCAAATCTTTTTTAAATGCCCCGTACATTTGACCTTCAAACTTGTTTGCCACCTCGGCAAGTGTCATTCCCGAAAATTGCGAATAAATCGTCATCAGATTGCTCACTTCCGGTTTGTTTGCCGGATCATATTGCACTTCACGGCCCGAATCGGTTGTCGCACGGCTTAGTTTTTTGCGAATGACATCCGGCGGATCAAGCAGCGCGATATAACTGCCTGTGTTTGGATTGCTTTTGCTCATCTTTTTCGTGCCATCATCAAGCGACATAATACGCGCGCCCACTTCCGGAATAAATGGATCAGGCTGTGTAAAATAGTCGCCAAACCGATGATTAAAACGGGCTGCCAAATCGCGTGTCAATTCCAAATGCTGCTTCTGATCATCGCCTACCGGCACCAAATCGGCATTGTAGAGCAAAATATCCGCTGCCATCAGCGCCGGATATACAAACAGACCCGCACCGACATTTTCTTTACCTGCCGATTTGTCCTTAAACTGGGTCATCCGTTCCAACTCGCCCATCGACGCCAGCGTCGTCATAATCCAGCCTAGTTCAGCGTGCTGTGGCACATGGGATTGCAGGAAAATGCTCGCTTTGTTCGGATCAAGCCCTGCCGCCAAATATAATGCGGCTACCGATTCAGACGCTTCGCGCAGCGCTTCCGGCTCTTGCGGCACGGTAATCGCATGCAGATCAACGACCATAAAAAAGCAATTGTATTCATTTTGCAATTGCACAAAGTTTTGAATCGCACCGATATAGTTGCCGATCGTCAGCAAGCCACTCGGCTGAATGCCGGATAGTACAGTTTTCATCATACATTCCTCCTGATTTCATATCATTACGACTACAATTGAACGCAAAAAAGGCCACTCCCCAAAAGGGACGTGTGACCGTGGTACCACCCTTATTTATCAGACGGTTCGGCGCTTAAGTTGCCGACTTCCGCTCCTGCTCTATGCGTCTAGCGCTGTGCCGATGCAGCATCGTTTATGACAAACGATTAGCACTGTCATCATACAGCCAAGATGCGCACCGCTGGAATCGATCATGCCGATTGCACGCACGATACCGTACACCAAAGCTCGGTGACATCGCGCTACAAACAGCCTGGCGGACGATTCGTCTGATCTCTAGTTCCCGTTAACGGCGGGCTGCCGACCTGCATACTATAGACGACCCGCCAAAGCGAGCTCCGTTTCTGCACAGCACTCCAGAGTCCATTCGACACAGCATCTTCACCGGTTCGCATCATCCACCGGCTTTCTGCAAAAGGCTGTCCATGTCTACTACTCTCTGTCATTGTGTTCACCATATGATACAGCTGTAAACTTGAGCCTATATTAATCCCTAACTGCATGAATGTCAAATGTGAAATCGCCATTTTCAGTGAATATCTGGTATGATACATACTAACTATATTGTACCGCAATTGGATTGGATAATCAGGGGGGGCAACGCAATGACAGTAAGTAAAGGAAGCTGGAGCGGATATGAAACGTATATTTTAAAAAGCAAGCAGCTCGAAGTGACACTGCTGCCCAAACTGGGCAACAATGTGATCGGCATTCGCGATTTGCAGGAAAATCGCGATATACTGCGCCGTCCTGAAGAAAGCGACAAAGACTTTTATATGCAAAAGCCTTACCATTTTGGTATGCCGATGCTTATGCCGCCAGGACGCATTCGGCGCGGTCATTTTGCATATGATGGCATCGACTACCAATTTGATCAAAATACAGCGCATGACAATCATATTCATGGCTTGCATCGTATTCAGCCTTGGCGTGTAGCCGATATCGATGAGAACGAAACCGGCTGCCAAATCGTTACCGAGCTGCTCACTGCGAATGATCCGAATTGGATGCGCCAGTATCCGATACCGCTCAAACTGGAAATGAGTTTGCAGCTACAAGGCACTTCGCTTATGCAGCGTCTCAAAATTACGAATTTGGGCGAACATTCCGCTCCATTCGGCTTTGGCCTACATACATGGTTTTTGCTGGATGGTGAGCCGTCGCGCTGGACGCTAAAATTGCCGGTCAGCGACCAGCTTTTGCAAGATGAAGAACAAATTCCGACCGGCGAAGTCGTGCCGCTGCACGAATGGGAGGAGCTGAATAGCGGCATGAATATGGCTAACCGCAACTGGGACAATTTGCTGCGCATCGGTGACAAACGCCCGGTCAGCGCCGAGCTGAAACGTGATGACGGCTATGGATTGCGCTATTCCGCCGACCCGGATTATTTTAAATACTGGGTGTTGTATACAAAGGGCGAAAGCGATCAATTTCTGTGCATCGAGCCGTACACTTGTTTGCCGGATGCGCCTAATTCTACCCATCCGCGCGAATTTACCGGCTTGATTGAGCTTGAGCCAGGCGTACCGGTTGAGCTTAGTTTGCAGCTCGATGTGATCGAAAAATCGACGATATTGTAATAACGTACCGATAAACAAAACCGATCAGCCGAGCTCATTGGACAGCATCCAATAGCAGCATCCAATAGCAGCATCCAAAAATAGCGACTATCCTCTAAGGGTAGTCGCTATTTTGCTCCATACTTCCATGCAGTACATCGATAATATAGCTTGCTACAAAGCCACAATAATAAAATATAACAAAATAAGCTAAAATGGCATAAAACATAATACCTGCTTGGATGAAAGACGATATGGAGCTTTGCTGCAACATGCTTCGTTTCGCATAAAAGATGGCTGTAATATAGACGGATTTACTTTTTCCTCAATCGCTCTGTTGCTCTGTTGCTCTGTTGCTCTGTTGCTCTGTTGCTCTGTTGCTCTGTTGCTCTGTTGCTCTGTTGCTCTGTTGCTCTGTTGCTCTGTTGCTCTGTTGCTCTGTTGCTCTGTTGCTCTGTTGCTCTGTTGCTCCAAGTGTAATTCACTGCCTCCATCTGTCAACTGCGGATACGATCATTCTGCATTCGCTTCGCTGTATGTAGTTTTCGGATATCGAATCATATGATTTGCCATGTTGTAGTTGGATTCGATGACAGTGTCGACCACAATCAAACTTTTGCGAACGGCAAATTCATAGCTGATTTCGCCATGTGTCCAATGCTGTTTGAATTTTAGCGATTCAATTGCCATCTGACGGAATGATTTGATCTGCATTACCGTCAATCGTTCCTCCTGCCCTGCCCATTCTCCGTTACGTCCGCTGATCGGATTATGACGAATGCCGAATTTACCGATCATGTTATTACGTATTTGCACAAACACCGTGCCTGAATCAAGGTGAGCTAGCTCTTTCTCCAATTCCTTAAAGACGATATCCATTTGCCTGGCTAACGAGAGCAAATCATTTTTAGGCATTTGTTCCCCTTCCTTTCTCTGTAAATCATGTAAAATAGGGACTTCAGACTCATTATATGGTGATTATAAACATCTAGCAATACACTTCTTTATAAATAGGTATTTATACCTATAATTCGACAATATTCTATGCTATTATCCGTTGTTACATTCCTTTTTCTTTACGCTGTTTACGTTCATCTCACAATATTCAATTTGCATAAATGCGCAAATTTATTAATTTTATTTGTAAAATAAATTGTATAACATTATATAATATAGGATGCTTTATTTAATAAAAAACTGTAGCTATCAAACTCTCTGTTGTTAATATTAAAGCGTTATCACAAGATAGAAGACACTTTTTTAAGTTATTCCCATAAAAAAAAGGAAGGCGCGTTCACGCCTTCCTGTCTCGCTTCCGATTGGCTTAGAGCGATTGACTTCAATCGCTTCAACATCGACTAATGAGCATTGGATTTGCCTAAATCTGTTCATAAAGAAGGCGATAACAAGCTATACTAGTAGCTTGTCGCAGATAAATTCACGGTATGCCTAGTTCATAATTACTTGACAATGAACACGTTTAGGTATGTGCGAACCTGATTTTTAATTGAGACAGCGTACTAGTAGCTTGTCTCAAATACATTTACAGTTTGTTTATCTAACCATCGCTTGGTGCTGAATCGATTTAGGTACATTTAAACATAATTTTCATTTGAGACAGCCTACTAGTACCTTGACTGCTTTCAATATTAGATTTCAATTTGCTGCATATCCTTATTTATAAAGGGAATCTGTGCAGTATCAAACTATATATTTAAAACGGTCAGAGTACTAGCATGAATACAAGTCCACCACACAACTAACCCGACTCCAACTTCCCCAATCAACTTGCACAATCAACCTACCCGATCGATGATATACCATCCTTTACGGACGCGCATACTGCTCCGTCATTTCCAAAAACAGCTTCACATCCGCAATGCTCACATCAACAGCTCCCTGCCAAAATTCCGGCTGAGTCAGATCAACGCCCAGATGTTTTTGCGCCAGTTGTTCCACTGTCATCCGTCCGGTATCGTACAGCAATGCATCATATTTTGCGGCAAAACCCGTACCTTCCTGTTGCGCCAGCGCATAGATGCCGGTACTGAATAGATAGCCAAATGTATACGGGAAATTGTAGAACGGGACAGCGGTTTTATAAAAATGCAGCTTGGACGCCCAAAAATGTGGATGATACGATGACAGCGTATCACAGAACGCCTCTCGTTGCGCTTGTTCCATCAGTTCATTTAATTGCTCACTACCGACCATCCCGGCACGACGCTGCTCATAAAAGCGTGTTTCAAACAAGAAACGAGCATGAATATTCATAAAAAAGGCAATGCTACGCTGAATTTTATCTTCCAGCAATGAAAGTTTCTCCTCGGCAGTGGAAGCTTCTTTGACGAGCGAATCGGCTACGATCATTTCGGCAAATGTCGATGCTGTTTCAGCTACATTCATCGCATACTGCTGACTAAAGGCAGGCAAATCGTTCATCACATGCTGGTGATAACCATGCCCGAGTTCATGCGCAAGCGTCGATACATTGGATGCCGTACCGCTATAAGTCATGAAAATACGCGTTTCTTTACTGCGCGGCAATGATGTGCAAAATCCACCTGGACGCTTGCCTGCACGATCCTCCGCTTCAATCCAGCGCTGCTGAAACGCTTTGACCGCAAAGTCCGCCATCTCCGGATTAAACTTGCGGAATTGCTCAACGATCAGCTCTGCGGCATCATCATAACTTACCTGGCTATCGACCGTACCGAGCGGGGCATCGACATCGTTCCAGCTTAACCGTTCCACCCCGAGTACTTGCGCTTTACGCTCTAGATACGATACAAAGACCGGTTTATTTTGTACGATCACATCCCACATCGTTTGCAGCGTCTGCTCGGACATACGGTTGATTGCCAGCGGCTCTTTCAGCACGCTGTCCCAGCCACGATTATCGTACAGTTTCAAGCGGAAGCCAGCGATATGATTTAGCGTATCCGCGCAAAAGTCTTCTACCCCTGTCCACGCTTCTTCCCATTTGCGGAACATGCCCTCGCGTACGTCGCGATTCGTATCACTCATCTTGTTGGCAGCTTGCCCGGCAGATAGCATGACCGTCTCACCATCTTGCTGGAACGGAATGCGAACATGGCTAACGATCGTATCATAAAAGTCGCTCCAGCCATGATAGCCATCAACAGCTAGTCCAAGCACTAGACTTTCTAGCTCCGGCGACATTTTTTCGCGTGCCAGCGCACGAATTTCGCTCAAGTAAAACGATACTGGCGCCACTTCAGGACGCTGCATCCAACGTTGAAACACATCATCACTCGTATTCAGCAGCAAACTTTGAAACTGAACGAACAACCCTTGTAGTTTCGCTGACAAATCGGACAGTGATGCAGACAAACGTAGCGCCTGCTTGTCGCTCTGATCTTGCGCTGTCAAACAACCGGCAAAAGCACCCGCTTCCCGCAAACGAATACGCACATCTTGCAAACGATCGAGCAGCTCGTCAAAATCGTACGTCTGTGTCGCCGTCTCCGGTGCGGACAATCCTTTTAAGCGTTCAGTCAGCGTAGCGATATCGCTAGTAACCTGTTGCAAATACGTATGTAGCTCCTCCGATGTCGAGCCACCGGCAAAGATCGTTTCCAAATTCCAGGTTTGATTCAGTGGATGATTCATGATGATCAACAACACCTTTCCGGGTAAATGTACAGCGCTGGCAATATCGTACATCGCCAATCGTTTATAACTATAGTATACTCTAATTCAAGACTAATTTGGTAATGAGGAGGGAGTCTGACATGCGCCCACTGCAAATCTCGGCTGATACAGCTCTCAAGCTGTCCGAAAAACTAAATATTCCGCTGGAACAGCTGATGCATATGCCCCAGCATATTTTGATGCAAAAACTTGCTGAGCTGGCTAAAGAACAACCAAAGGACGGCGCGTCCGAATGATTCCGTTTAACCAGGCTTGGCCTTACGATATTGTGATGAACGATGTGTATGTGCAAGAATGCCCTTTTTGCGGAACCGGCAATGTGCTGCTGCCGCTTCGTCCTAAGGAGCTTGCCACTATTCACAATGGCAAAAAAAAGCTGCTCGTCTTCCCTTGTTGCAGCAATCGCGTCACATTGCTCGATAGTGACAGCGATTATTTGCTGACCGATGCGGTGTTGCGATAAGCGAACTTGGCGCTGATCTGAATACGGAAGCTTTAGTATAGTATGACGAAAATACAACATGATCTATGATTCCCAAAAAATAGCATAAACATCGACATTACGATGGGCTGATCGTCACAGATGCTAGTTGTCACGATTCGCTTTTAGGCTCACCACATTAAACAGGCTTGAACGCTCGGATGGAGTGTTCAAGCCTGTTTTTGTTTGTGATGGAGACAAGTATAGCGCTGAATAAGCAAACAATCTGAACAGCAGCATCGTCATTATGTTATTCAACATGGTTTTAAATTCCGCCATAAACATAACCGTAAATTAGGCAGTGTTTTCAAGCCGTCTATCTCGTCATTTTATTAGACAAAAAGGTGACCGACACTGCGCCTATATCGTCTGATACCCCTTTTAACGACAAGCTTGATTGCTTACTTATCTCATTTCATCTCGTCAGGCAGTTCCTGGTTTTTCGCCAACATTTGCTCACGTAATACCGTCCATTGCTCACGCGAAGCGCGAATCATCGCTGAGTCGGTAATGCGCTGATCGTTAATGACACGCCCGAACCATTTGACCGCTGGATTAAATTCACCGAGACGGCGATGCAGCTCACCGATCAGAAACATTAAACGCGCATCGCTGCCGCCTACACTTTCCAACTCAAATACACGAATATACGATTCCATACAATAACGCAGAAAACGCTGTTCTTGCTCCACTTCCCCGCTATAGCGATACAACCAAGCAATATGATGCAAAAAGCTGGCAATGATCCGCTCACGATCCCCTATCGTCTGTGCGCACATCAAGGCAAGCTTGTACGACTCCAGCGCCTGTTCACGGCTCCGATGACCGCCCATATCACGCTTGGTCACACGACGCCCGATTTCATTCATATACTTTTGTTTATGCAGTGTGCTTAGCTTTGCCATCGAATTTTCGGTCGAGGCAAACCCGCAATGCGGGCAAACACGCACCACATAAAAATCAGGATTTTCATGATGGTAATAGGCGCAAAAATCCGAGTCCCTGCGCGATACACGTTTCAGACTTTGCCGCACCCGACTCGTCTGAAAATCCTCCTCACACTGTGGACAGTTTACTTTAATCTGATACAGCGGCTCTAACTGTATAGAATCTTCCATCTGGCATTCTTCCCCCACTATAAAATTATCAAGCCGGACGAATCGGCATTTAATCGGTATTTACAAAATGATGAGCCGGACCGGATAGCCGCTCAATTACAAATAAACGCAACTCATCTTCCACGCCAACTTCGATCAATGCTTCATTCATGCAAGCAAGCCAAGCGTCCGCTTTTTCGTGAGTAATCGGAAACGGCATATGACGTGCACGCATCATCGGATGACCGTACTGATCGGAGAAAAGCGAAGGTCCCCCGAAAAATTGCGACAAAAACATATACTGCTTTTCCATAACAGGATCAATATTTTCCGGAAACAACGGCCCAATTAACGGGTCTTGTTGCACTTTCGGATAAAACGCTTCGACTAGACGACGAACACCTTCGTCACCGCCGAGCAATTCATACAGAGATGCACGATAGTTCAACTGAAATCGCCAACTTTCCTTACGTCATTGGAGAAAGTATACCATAGTTATACTGGTTATGCCTCGCTAGTTGCTGAATTTTAGATAGCTGTGTTAATAAAAGATGCAGTATTTTGACATACGTCTGTTATCCTTTTTGCTACAGATCGCTCAAGTTGGTTACAGCGGTGTTGCTCACTATTCACAACAAAAAAACTGTTCCTCGTCCGAATGTAGACGACAGGAACAGCTTTTCACGATTAGCCTCATGCAAATAGCAATATGCGGTATTCGTTCTATAATATCAACTTCGGATCAACGTAAGAAAATGCTACTTATTTCATTCGGCTGACTGCTACCATCACAGCGTCACGGACATCGATCCGCTTAGCATCGGTAATGCTCAGTACATGCTGCCGTCTTCTTCCCCCGGCTGCGCAAAAGAGGATCGGATGACATAGACAAAACCACATACCAGAAGTCCGGAAATAATACTAACACCCATCATGATCACTCCAATTCCCAAATGTGTTTTGAATGTATTGCTTGACTTCCGACGATTGCTTCTGGCTTTATTTTATCATATTTTGCCGAAAATAGAACCATTTTTGTAAGCGTTTTCTTTTACAATTAGATTACAGGCTCTTTACAAAATAAGCTATTATTGCGTTTATGTTTCGTAGACATAACTCTGGACATAAGCGAGCTATCATACGATGTCAGCAGCACCTCAAGCAGCAATCACAGGCAAAAAGATTGTTTTCCCCGAAAGAATTGATTATCATCAAAAGGGAGCAGGTTAACGATTCTGGATAAAGGAGCTTTCCTAACTTGAGATACTATGTACTGGATCGCGGAGATCAATTATCGATCGAACTGAGTGAACGGTTTCATAAGCTAGCCGCTGATTATGGCTTCGAGCTGGATGCACAATCGCCGGAGATCGTCGTATCCATCGGTGGCGACGGCACGATGTTGCACGCTTTTCATACGTTTATCGACCATATTCCCGACCTCGCCTTTGTCGGTATTCATACCGGTCATCTAGGCTTTTATGCAGACTGGAAAGCCGATGAGCTAGAGGAATTGGTCAAATTTATGGCAGGCGAGATGGAAGACAATGACGAAAACAATCCGAAAATTGTCAAATATCCGCTAGTCGATCTGGAAATTCAAGCGAAAAGCGGTGTATCCCGTTATACCGCATTGAATGAATTTACATTAAAAGGTCTGGACGGCACTACGATTGTCGCCCAGGTCGACATTAATGACGAGATTTTCGAGATGTTCCGTGGCGACGGCATCTGCATTTCAACCCCGTCCGGCAGCACCGCGTACAACAAAGCGCTTGGCGGCGCGATGGTACATCCGACGATTGAAGCATTGCAAATTGCCGAAATCGCCTCGATCAACAATCGGGTTTACCGTACACTCGGCTCATCGATGATGCTGCCTAAGCACCATCACTGTGATATTCATTCACGTAAACCGCAGCGATTGCAACTAACGATCGATCATCTGAACATTCCGCTTGACGATCTGATCTCGATTCGCTGTCAGGTGTCCAATGTGCGCGTAAGCTTTGCGCGCTACCGTCCGTATCCGTTCTGGAACCGGGTACGGCAATCGTTTCTTGGCTGATTGTAGCCAGCTTGGCAGATTGAAATGTTTGGACTAACCGCAACTAGAAAAAGCCCTCCCGATCTTTGAAGTGTATTTCAACACTGCCGCTGATCGGATGAGGGCTTTTTCTAGTTAGCTATTTGATTGTGAATTGGATGAATCGACAGTTTTAGCAGATGCTGCTTCGGTAGCTTCGGTTTTTGACACTGCCGTCTCCGACGCTGCGGTTTTAACGGCTTCCGTGCGAATCGTTTCCGATTTGGACACTTCGGCTTTGGAAACGTCTGCTCGGACAGCTTCAGGTTGGATAGATTCCGCTTTGGGAGCTGTTCCCGCTGTAATAGCTTCTGCTGGCGGAGCACTCTCCACTTTGGCAACCTCCACTTTCGGAGCTACTTCTGGTTTAGACGGTTCACGTTTAGCAGCTTCAACTGCATGATTTGGTGCTGATGAAGTTGCAGATGATTGTTGCTTTGACTTGGTTGGCGCAGCGGATTCGGATACAACCGCAGGCACATTGCCATTTGACTGTATGGCAGCCTGTTGCTTGCCGCCTTGCTGCTTGTTACCAGCGTTGCCTTTGTCCTGGCGATCACGTTTATTGTGATTGCGGCTGGAGCGTTGCGGCTTGTCGCGCTCGCCGTTTTCGCTCGGTTTCGGTTCGGCTGGGCCGTCCTTTGTCTTTTGCAAAACAAAGTAGGCGCAGCCAAAATTGCAATATTCATTAATGTATTCGGTCATGCTGGACAATGAGCTGTCCTTTGCCGCTTTCGGATGACCGTCCCGATAAAAGCCTTTGAGACGAAGCTGGTTGTAGCCCCAGTCTCCAAGAATATAATCATACCGATCAAGCACCTCACTATAGCGTTCACGGAAAATTTCCTGGTTCCAGCCATTCCGGTGTTCTTTGATCAGTTCATACGTTTTGCCGCCAATATGAATCAAGGTCTTCCCGCCTTTCAGCAATTAAACGGTCGAAGTCTCCTTCGACTTGGATGCGGATTTCACCTGTTCATGCGCATGGTAGGAGCTGCGAACGAGCGGGCCGGATTCAACGTGGCTAAATCCGCGCTTCAAGCCTTCTTCCTTCAGAATTGCAAATTGTTCCGGTGTGTAATATTTCACGACATTCAAATGCTTCGGACTTGGCTGTAAATATTGCCCTAATGTCAAAATATCGCAATCCACGGCACGCAGGTCATCCATTGCTTGTAAAATTTCATCCCACTCCTCACCAACACCAAGCATAATGCTCGATTTGGTCGGAATGTTCGGTTGCAGCGTTTTGGAATTGCGCAGCAGTTCCATTGAACGCGGATATTTGGCTCTCGCTCTGACGCGATCGGACATCCGTTCAACGGTTTCAATATTATGGTTCAAAATATCCGGCTTCGCGTCCATAACGATTTGCAGCGATTCGATATCGCCCATAAAGTCAGGGATGAGCACTTCCACACTGCACAGCGGCAGGCGGCGGCGCATCGCACGGATCGTCTCAGCGAAAATCGTCGCTCCGCCATCTTTCAGATCATCGCGAGCCACGCTCGTAATGACACAATGATTCAGGCCCATCTGTTCAGCCGCTTCCGCTACCCGTTCTGGTTCCTGCAAATCAAGCTCCGTTGGCATCCCCGTATTTACCGCACAGAAACGACATGCACGCGTACAAATGTCGCCTAGTATCATAAAGGTTGCGGTACGGTTCGCCCAGCACTCATAGATGTTCGGGCAGCGTGCTTCCTCACATACGGTATGCAATGTTTTGGAACGCATCATGCTTTTAATTTCCTGATAGTTTTCGTTGTTGGTCATCTTGATTTTGATCCATTCGGGCTTCGGTTGCTTAGCTTTTGTAGACAAGATGCTTGACCTACCTTCCTCAATTATATTGTCATTCGGGATATATAAATCATTGGGATTTATTATAGCATGAAATGTATAGCGCTGAAATCTTTGCTTTATCGGTTGAACATAATCGTTTACACTAGACCATGTGCAAAAATGAGTTGCAGCGCCGGATTGTGCTGCACAATGGCAGAAAGGAAATGAATATAGCTATGTCCAATAAGCTTTTATCCAAACGTACATTATCCGCATCGTCACTGACCCGTTCACGCCGTCTTGGCATCGCGTTAATCCTCGGTTCCCTGTCGGCGTTTGCGCCATTATCGATCGATATGTACCTGCCTGCGCTACCAACACTTGCGGATCATTTGCATACGAATGCTTCACTCGCCCAGCTTAGTCTGACCGCTTGTTTGCTCGGGCTTGCTTTCGGGCAACTCGTTGTTGGGCCACTTAGCGATGTAAAAGGTCGTCGGATGCCACTGCTCATTTCGCTTGTTTTATATGCGATTTCTTCATTATTATGCGCGTTAACAGACAATATTTGGGTGCTGATTTTGCTTCGTTTCATTCAAGGGGTGACCGGAGCTGCCGGCATCGTCATTTCGCGTGCGATCGTGCGCGATCTGTATTCCGGTCATGAGCTAACCCGCTTCTTTTCCCTACTCATGCTAATCAACGGTGTCGCACCGATTGCTGCTCCTGTCATCGGTGGCTTGCTGCTAAAAGTCGTGCCGTGGCAAGGTGTGTTTGTCGTGCTGGCGGCGATTGGCGCGATTATGCTCGTCTCCGTTTGGTTCGGACTGCCGGAAACATTGCCGGCGGATCGCAAAGCGACCGGCGGACTAAGTACAACATTGCGTACATTCGCCCGGCTGATCGGTGATCGTAGCTTTATCGGGTTTGCGTTGTCACAGGCATTTGTAATGGCAGCGATGTTTGCGTATATCGCCGGGTCGCCATTTGTCATTCAAGATATTTTCGGCGTTTCAGCACAAGGTTTTAGTTTGTTTTTTGCGCTAAACGGATTTGGTATTATTTTATTCTCACAGCTGGCTGGCAGATTGTCCAGACGCTTTGGTGAATATCGGTTGCTGAAGCTAAGTCTCGGTATTGCCTTTTCCGCTTCGCTGGCGCTACTGATCATCGCGATGGCAGGTGGTGGACTGTTCGCGATCGCCAGCATGTTATTTTTGATCGTTGCTTGCGTCGGCTCGGGCGGTGCTATGTCGACCTCGCTGGCAATGCAAAATCAAGGTAATTCGGCAGGCAGCGCTTCGGCACTGCTTGGTCTGCTACCACTGACGCTTGGCGCGCTCGCTTCACCGCTCGTCGGGCTCGGTAGCGGTACGACCGCTATTCCGATGAGCATCGTTATTTTCGGCGCTGAATTGCTGGCGGTATTGCTGTTCCTGCTACTTGTACGTGGACGACAAGCTAAAGCTGTACAACATTGATGGAACAAATAAACACATTCTTCCCTGCGAAATGCGGAAGGATGTGTTTTTTGTGCAATACGTTTGCAGCGGCAACTGTACATTGCCCAAGCGCGCTTGGCTCGCTTTCATTTACATGCCTATTTGCTTGTTGATCGGCTGTGGCTATAAGCTATTTGCGTTTACTTTCATTATATGGTACGTTCTGCTACACAGCCTATAGTGCGTACTATTTTTATCCAATTTCGATGGAATTATGCTGTTTTGTGCTTAATTGCCGAATCGTATCTTTTAAAACTTCACTATGATTTAGCTCTATTTGCATGATAAAATAGAATCCTGCCTTTTTGTCATTTACGAACTTATATTCGTAATCTAAAGTCTAGCATTATGATGTGCCAGCGACAACTCGTATACTGTTTTCTATTATTTTCCAAAAAAATCAACAGTGACATAATGACCAGCGGATTGCTTGCGGACGGTAAACAAAAGGACATAACAGGCATGCACATGCTTTTCGCTCCTGCTCCGGTGGTATATATGAACATAACAACCTCGATCAGTAAAGGATGGATGAATGATGAGCACCAACATTTTGGAACGTCTGCGCATCGATACCGCAGATGCCCATCAACAGATTGAAAATAACAGCTATGCCCGTTCGATGATGGACAAAACGATGACATTGCCGCAATATACGAACTATTTGCAGCTTTTTTATGGCTTTTTGCAGCCGTTGGAACAGCGTGCCCTTCATTCCGGTTTGCCCCAGCAGCTTGGCTTGGATATGAATATGCGCGGCAAAACAGCGTTGTTGGAGCGTGATTTGCTTCATCTCGGACTGACCACGCAGCAACTGTCCGAGCTACCACTGTGCACCGAGCTGCCGGATATTTCGACAGCAGAGCGGCTAATCGGCTGCTTTTATGTGATCGAGGGTTCTACGCTTGGCGGTCAGATTATTACGAAGCAATTGATGAAATTCCTGCCCGTTGAGCCGGAAGCAGGCATTTCTTATTTTAACGGATACGGACAGCACACACGGGATCAATGGCTTAGCTTCCGTGAGCTTGTGCTCAAATGGGGCGATTCCGATCCAAGCCGGCAGGAGATTGTTTATTCCGCACGGGACACTTTCCGTTTGTTGCAGCAATGGATTAATGCATAATGTACGGTACAACACGAGAATGGAGGACAGTCCGCTATGTCTGATGCTAGCAACAACAACCAGCGCCTTAATCGTACACTGCTAACGGATGGAAATTTCATTACGAGCGAGCCGATCGATTTGACCAATTGTGATAAGGAGCCGATCCATATTCCCGGACGGATTCAGCCACATGGCGTATTGTTTGCCGTCACTCGTGACAGCGAGCACAAAATTGTGCAATGCAGCACAAATACCGATCAATTGCTCGGACGTCCCTCAACAGAACTGCTAGGGCAACCGCTAGGAACGATCATTGGCGAAGAACAATTGTTTACGTTAATGAGCGGTGATCTGTCAGCCGAAGCGACATCTGATCTTCAATATATTGAAATCCATGTAGACGTGAACGGTGAACGAGTCGAATTTTATGCGGTTTTGCATGAAAGCGAAGGCTTGATTATTATCGAACTGGAATGCCCGGCAGAAGACGAGTCGATGATCAGCAATGAATTTGAATGGATTCAGACTTTTTTTGGTCGTGTCAAACAGACGACAAATCGTGCTGAAGCGAGTCAAGCTGCCGCAGACCAAATTCGTGAGATGCTCGGTTATGATCGGGTTATGGTGTACGAATTTGACAGTCAATGGAACGGTAAAGTGATCGCTGAAGCAAAGCAAGCGGAATTGGAGCCATTTCTAGGACATCATTATCCAGCCTCCGACATTCCAAAGCAGGCGCGCGAGCTATATTTGCGCAACTGGCTGCGTCTGATTGTGGATGTAAATTATACGCCAGTAGACATTGTTCCAACAACACAGCCGCTGACTGGCAAACCGCTCAACTTAAGCTTGTCTGTGCTACGCAGTGTATCGCCACTGCATATCGAATATTTGCACAATATGGGCGTTGGTGCGACGATGACGATCTCGCTAATCCATAACAATCAACTATGGGGACTCATTACGTGTCACCATTATTCACCCAAATACATCTCGCATCGCAAACGTAATCTGTGTAATTTCCTCGGTGCGTTTTTCTCCAATGAGCTGTATCAACGCCAGCAGCTTGACGATTATGAATCCGAGCGCCAATTGCGCAAAACCGCTTTGCGCATCGCCAGCATTTTCACCGGCACGATGAATTCGATTCGTGTTGCCGAGCAGCTTCATGATGAGGAGCATAGCTTGCTAGCGCTCATGAGCGCATCCGGTGCTGCGGTTAGCTATCAAGACAAGCTGCTATTATACGGTGATACACCGGAACCGGGACAAGTGCGCGAGCTGGCAGGCTGGATGGGCAGCCGTTCGCGCGATTACATTTATTCCAGTTCCAGACTCAGTCTGGAATACGAACCAGCCAAAGCATACAAAGCGAAAGCATCAGGCGCATTGTATTTGGCGATTTCGCCTGGTTTGCAAAACTATATTATCTGGTTCCGACCGGAAGTGCTGCAAGTTGTAGAATGGGCAGGCGATCCCGCCAAAGCGGTAATTCAAGAAAATGACGGCGTCCGGTTGTCGCCGCGCAAATCGTTTGAAAAATGGCGGCAAGTTGTACAATCGACCTCGATGCCGTGGCAGCCCAAAGAGCTGAATATTTTGCCGGAACTGAAAGCGATCGTCCATCGGCAAACGGAAAATCAGCTGCGTGAACTGGAAGAACAGGCATTGCAAGATGCCCGTACATTGCGCCGGAACGAACAGCGGTACATTCAATTGATGGAAATGTCACCGGTTGCTTTTTTCACATTGACTCAGCGCAAAATCATTTATTGTAATCATGAGGCAGCGGTATTGCTCGGGATGGACATAAGTGATGAACTAATCGGGATGGATTTTCTGCAATTTGTACAGGATGATTTCAAAAACGATATGATTCATTATTTGAATCAATTGGAACAAAATCTAATCCATATGATCTCCAACAATGCCTGGTTCAAAAATACAGCTAACGACTCGCTCAAGCTTGAAATTACGCTCGCCGCAATTAGCTATGGCGGTAAACCTTCAGTGATGATTATTGCGCGTGAATCCACGCAGGATATAGGGTTATCGGAAGCATACAGTGTGATGAGCAATCAGTTGCAAAATTATATGGCGACCGATTCGCTGACCGATATGCCGAACCGAACGGCATTTGAGAAAAAGCTAATGGATAATTGGCATATGGCGATTCAGGAAGAACAGTTAATGTCGCTATTGTTAATCGATATCGACGATCTGCGTGAATACAATGCGATTCATGGCTTAAATGGCGGCGATCTGTGCGTACAATGGGTAGCGGACGTGCTTAGCGTAACCAGTGCTCGCTGCAACGCTGAAATCGCGCGCTTTAGTGGCGGTACATTTATGTTGCAAGTTCGCGGTATGAATAAAGATGGCGTTGTGCAACTGGCGGAAGATATTCGCAGCAGTGTAGTAGCGCTGCAAATCCCGACCGGCACTTCGTCCAGCAGCGATTTTATTACCGTCAGTGTAGGCGGCGTAATGCTGCAACCCGATCCGCTTGTACACCCGACCGATCTGATTTTGCGCGGTGAAGAAGCGTTAATGCAAGCCAAAGAACTAGGCAAAAATCAGGTAGCTTTTTTGTAAAGTTAGCGTAGTATACGCAGTAGGCTGACTGCGTTAAATATGCCGTTTCATGTTGCAAAGCAGCGATGTTCTCATGCTACCATGCCATTGTATTTTGCATAAGCTGTCGGCAATCAACTATTGAATGTAAGCTGGTCAAAGTACTGGCGTATGCTGCTTATTACGGTCTTGTTGTGCTTAAGTCAGCCTATTAGCATGATCATATTACGGTAATTAGCGGCAAGTTAGATGCTAGAGCGTGTACGCAAACTATTGCGTTGAAGCATACACGCTCTAGCTCATCCGAAGCAAAAGGTGCACCAAAGACAGCAAAACGCTGCTTCCGGTGCACCTTTTTTATTTATCTATTCACGGAAATACGTGCCTAACACCTGCAACTGTTTGGATTTGACGATACGAAATGGGTACAGGTAACCGTGTCGCAGTTTGCGCTTGCCTTTGCCCCAAATGTCCGTGCCGGATGTGAAGCGGTACGCCTGATCGATAAATTTGGAGCAATAATTGTGCTCGATATGATCCATATCGGTATGCAGACGATACGCCTGTACTTGCCGCACATGCTGCTCCGCCCATGCCGCTGCTTCCGTTCCAACTTCTGCACGCAGCGCACGAAATACGATAAAGCGATCGCCGCTGTAAAACCGTTTGACATACCATTCCACCGTATCAGCAAAGACCGGGCCAAATGGATGTACATGGTATACACGCCCATCCGTGCCGATTATGCCCATATGCCCGGCATAATAAGTCGATTCTGAGCTGGGCGTATATAGTATATCTCCAGGCAACAGTGGAATCTCCCGCATTCGTGACACCGGTATATCCTCGTGCTGACGTTGCGCCGCCGCCCGTCTGCGCGGTGCTTCAACTAATGCGCGGTGAACAATACCGCCAAGCGCCAAATACACTTCCGCCCATTTGATGCGCTGATCGTGATCACGATCCAACCATGCCCGCATAAATGAGCGAATACGATCTATCTTTTTCCTCATTTTGCACCTCAATCTTGTGATCTATCACAGCCTGTCTACCCTATCGTGAATGGCTCGTTGCGGACAGGCATTGCGGGTTGATACTCATTGTCTTCTGTATGATTACCCATCACTCACCTGTACTTTATCGTTTGGCTGGCGTATGATGTAAAGTAATTTTATTGCCGTTGATACATAGAAGCAACTGTCTATCGAAAGGAGTCGTTAACGATGCATATTATCGATCTTCATTGTGATGCGCTGTACAAAATTACCGAGTCACAAGGCAAACTTAGCTATACGGATGCACCGGAGTTGGATACGAACTATACCCGGTTACAGGCGGGTAAGGTGCGTATGCAAGGCTTTGCGATTTTTGTAGACCCGGAGCTGCCTGATCCGCTTCGTTTTCAAAATGCATTGGAACAAGTCCATTATTTCTATGACGAGGTGCTCGGCAAACATCCGCAGATGGTACATATTACCGACTGGTCGGACATCGCTGCCTTACAGCCCGGACAGATCGGGGCACTGCTAACACTCGAAGGTGTCGATCCGATCGGCAATGATCTGAAAAAGATGAACCTATTGTATCAGCTCGGTGTACGCTCGGTCGGGCTAACGTGGAATTTTGCCAATTTGGCGGCTGATGGCGCGTTGGAACAACGCGGTGCGGGGTTGACTGCGTTTGGACGGGAACTGGTCGCCATGTTCAACCGCAAGCGGATGCTGACCGATGTGAGCCATCTATGTGAACGTGCGTTCTGGGACGTACTGGAAGCCGCAAAGTATCCATTTGCCTCGCATTCCAACGCACGCGCGATCTTCGATCATCCGCGCAATCTGACCGATGAGCAAGCACAAGCGATGTTCCAGCGGGATGCGATGATTCACGTCGTGTACTGCCCTTATTTTATTAGCGAACAAGAACAGGTACACATCGCTGATCTGCTGCGGCATATCGATCATTTCTGTGCGCTGGGCGGTGTGCAACATATCGGACTTGGCTCGGATTTTGACGGCATCGCTTATCATGTGCATGAACTGGAACATGCCGGACAAGCGCAAAATGTGATTAATGAGCTGCTGAAGCATTATAGCGAGGATCAGGTGCGGGGATTTGCGCATCGTAATTTTTTGCAGCATTTGCCACGGTGAGCGGCAGAGACGGGTATAATTTTATGTTCAAAAAAAGATGGATAACAACTGAATACTAACAAATTCATTTGAATTCCATCTAAGATTACGCTAAAATAACTATGTATCGTTAGCTTGAATAATGATACCTTATGTGAATGTGATCTGCTTTTGAGCGGGTCGATTGTTGGCACTTCGCATACCGCGCCGGGCGGCATCTTACACAAACAAGATGGAAAATAATTAAAGTATCGCTGCATACTACAGCAATACGTTGGGAATATGAACGTGTTACTGGCTTGGTTGATCCCGCAGAGAGAAGGTCTCTGCCGTTGCCAACTTACACTGTGAAAAGACCTTGAGGATATCAAGGTCTTTTCTTTATATTAGGAGACTGAACGTTGCTGCCATTAACTGCTGAACGCTTACTGACCCTTGATCATATACCTGTACGCGGTGAGTTATCTTTACAAACGATAACTGAATTTTACATAACTTATCTAGCCAGACGACAATTCCACTTTGAAATTGCTAATAAACTTAAAGAGATTCGTCTTCGCTTTGAGCCGAATCATCTACCGCATCTGCTTGGTGTCCACCACTTTGAAGGCGTTTCAAGTGGGCATAAGGGATTATTAGATTTAAAAAACGGCGCTGTTACGTTTGAGAATCTGCTCGCTGTAAATAAAGGAGCTTTTGAAGATGATGAGCTACGTATGCTTTGTTTACCGTTTATTTATCAAATGATCCATACTCCTCACCTTCATTTAGCACGACCAAATGATATGACGCAAGCGAGTTTTTATTTTCGGAGTCCATTAAGCAATAAGTTGTGTGAGTTCCGTATTCGAAAAATGCATAAAGACGATCCCAGTTCCACTTTTTATATTCCGCTCTCTTTTCGTGTCGGAAAATCTAACCCTTTTACAAAAGTTACTGTTCGCAAAATGTCAGAGTTAGCTTATGATGACGGATATCACTTTCCTCCAGCTCATACCTATTCAAATACGCAAGCATCGAAACAGCGTAAAAAATAAAGCCCCCTTACAGGAGGCTCAAAACTAACAGGCATTCTATTATACATACACGGTTACAACGTGCTGGCTATATTATACTTTGCACTTCATGCCCCAAACTGCGCTGCATGCAAACGAGCATAGGCGCCGCCAGCTTCGATCAATTCATCATGTGCGCCTTGCTCGGCGATGCCTTCCGGCGTGACGACGATGATACGGTCGGCGTTTTTGATCGTAGCTAGGCGGTGCGCGATAATTAACGTCGTGCGCCCAACCGCCAGCTCATTCAATGATTGCTGGATCGCCGCTTCGGTTTCGGTATCAAGTGCTGAGGTCGCTTCATCCAAAATAAGAATCGGCGGGTTTTTTAGAAACATACGTGCGATCGATAGACGCTGTTTCTGTCCGCCGGACAATTTAACACCGCGTTCACCGATAACCGTATCCAGCCCTTCCGGGTACGATTGGATCAATGTTTCCAGTTGGGCACGGCGCGCTGCTTGCCAAATTTCGTCTTCGGTTGCATCCAGCTTGCCATACGCGATATTTTCGCGAATCGTGCCATCAAACAGGAACACATCCTGCTGTACAATTCCAATCTGCGTACGTAAAGACGATAATGTCATCCGGCGAATATCGAGTCCATCAATCGTAATTTCACCGCTCTGAATATCGTAAAAACGCGGCAGCAAACTGCACAATGTCGTTTTGCCCGCTCCCGATGGCCCGACCAGCGCTACCGTCTCACCTGCCGTAATCTCCAGATCGATTTCGTTCAAAATCGGCTCCTTACCTTCATAGCCAAACGATACGCGGCGATAGCGAATCTCCCCTTTGAGCGGCGGCGCAGGCACCGCATCAGGCAGATCGTGAATTTCGGTATCGGTATTCAACAATTCCTCATAACGGCGAAATCCGGCGATGCCTTTTGGATACGTATCAATGACGGAGTTCAGTTGCTTAATCGGTGCTAGAAACACATTGGACAACAACACAAACGCAACAAAATCGCCATAGCTCATCCCATGCTTGAGCACAAACCAAGTTCCACATACGAGCACAAATAACGATACAAACCGCATCAAAATATAACTGATCGATGAGTTCCACGCCATAATCCGGTAAGCGATTAGCTTTGTACGACGAAAATGTCCATTGTCTACGGCAAATTGCGCCATTTCATGATCTTCATTAGCAAAAGCCTGCACAACTCTCATCCCGCCGACATTGTTTTCGACACGCGCATTGAAATTGGCAATATCGCTAAACATTTTGCGGAATGTACGCGACATTTGGCTACCAAAAAAGATCGACAAATAGATCATAAACGGAATGACGATAAACGTCAGAATCGCCAGCTCCAAATTCAAATTTGCCATCAAAACAAACGCGCCGATCAGCGTCATAATCGCGATAAACAAATCTTCTGGCCCGTGATGAGCAATCTCCCCGATATCCATCAAATCGCTCGTCATGCGCGACACAAGATGACCGGTTTTGGCATTATCGAAAAAGCGAAACGGCAGCCGCTGAATATGATCAAACAGCTTTTTGCGCATATCGGTTTCGATATTAATGCCGAGCTTATGTCCCCAGTAAGTCACGATATATTGCAATACCGAGCTAATCAGGAAAATGCCAAACAAACCGGCACATGCCCACAAAATGATCGTCCAATCCCCTCCCGGCAGCAGATCATCAATCACTCGCTGCACCGCGATTGGAAACGCAAGCTCCAACAGCCCAGCGATCACCGCACAGCCAAAATCGATCATAAACAGCCGTTTATACGGTCTGTAATAAGCAAAAAAGCGACGTAGCATATGTATTTCCCCCTCGTCTGCCGCCACGCCAAACTAATGTTTATGCGGGCGGTTATCGTGCTGCTTGCCCCGGACAGTCGCTCCGGCTTAGGCGCACAGCAGCGCTGAATGAACAGTCATTTGCATCGGACTGTTCATTCAGCGCTGCTTCTGTACGGGAATAGTATAGCATCTTTATTTTGAAATGAGAACAATTATCATTTAAAAAATTCCAATTCATACGCTTACATAAAGGCGCGAATAAAATAAATGATCGGCACCGCCACCACATAAAACATCGTAAATGAAATGCGTTGTGTGCGCGGAAGCGTGAGCAACCCGATAACAATGCCGGCGGTCAATAAGACCATACCAGACCATACTGCTCCTCGCGTATGAAAAGCTACATACACCGCTACCGCTGCCAATACAAGCAGCCAGCTAATCCATTTGTACATTGTGTTGTTTACTAATGTCATGTCGATACACCTCGCTCTACATAATCGTTTGCTCGCCTGCTGGATAGATCGTTTGCTCTGGCGCAGCGATTAGCATTTGCGTTTGGCAGCTTGATCGCTGTTTTATGCCTTTATCCTATGCTGTCCTTTGTAAAATGAAGTTAGAGCAATGTTAAACTATACAGAGTCTACTATGTATATCAACCGATTTAGGCGGCTTCTATCAAAAAATAGACATATTTTTTGGGCATACAGATGTGGGAGGTCAGACACCACGTTGGGAAGGACTAAGGGTACGGATTCCGATGGAGCGACGGCAAAAAGGCAGTCCGCTTAAAAGCAGACTGCCTTAAAATACTTAAAATACTTAAAATCCAGTACATTTTATTCCCACGAATACTTAAAACACCGGCTGGATTGAGCATATAACGGTGCTGTTCATCGTACATTTTATTCCCATGAATACTTAAAGCCCCATTGTGCGCGTAATTGATCGAGAATGCGCATAATTGCCAATGATTCGTCGAGTGGCATTATATCGCTTTCCAGTTTACCTTCCAAAATAAGGCGTCCTGCTTCCTCCGCTTCAAAGGCGTAACCTTCGCATTCACGATCATCGGTAAATGTTTCGATTTTTTCTCCATCCACGAACAAAGATGCTTCGCGGCTAAATAGAAATTGGGGGATATGGATGTAGCCTGCGGTGCCATGAATATATGCTTCATTTGGCAGCAATAGACGAATCGAGCCGTTTAGCGTTGCAGTACGTCCACCAGAGTAACCGAGAATGATCGAAAATTGCTCGTCCACACCTGTTTCGCCCATATGTGCAGTGCTCAAAATCGTTTCCGGCTGTGCGCCGAAGACCATCGAAGCAAACGATACCGGATAAATGCCTGTATCGAGCAGCGCACCGCCGCCCAGTTCCGGGTTTAACAGGCGATGTTCCGGCTCCCAAGGCATACGGAAGCCAAATTCCGCTTTGGTCAGCAACACTTCACCGATCCGCCCATCACGAATCCATTCGCGCACTTTAAGCAATGGCGGCAAAAAGCGCGTCCACATGCCTTCCATTAGAAACAACTTCTTAGCGCGGGCAAGTGTGATCATTTGTTCCAGTTCATCCGCATTGATCGTAAATGGCTTTTCACACAGTACATGCTTGCCGGCATGCAGCGCCTTCAGCACATTGTCTTTATGTAACGGATGCGGTGTGCCCACATAGACGGCATCAAGCTCCGGGTCTGCCAGCATCTGTTCATAGTTGTCATAGGCGCGGCTCATATTGTATTTTTGTACAAAAGCTGCTGCGCTGTCCATACTGCGCGAGCTGGCTGCATAAGCGACACCATTGCTCGTAAACGGCAGATCAGCGATAAATTTGTTGGAGATGCCACCAGTGCCGACCACTCCCCAGTTTAACTTACGTTCATGCGGTTGAGACATATTGTATAACCTCCTGTCGAATTTCATGTTGTGCGAGCATTGAGCAGACAAGCGGTGCACGGATGCAAAACGTTTATGTACAGCACATCATTACAAACATATAGCCACCATTAGTATAAATGGCTACATCCGTTCGCCTGCCGTATACATATTATTTACCTTCACTTCTATTTCACCATAATGCCCACTTATCAAGCGTAAAGGTTGAGATCGACTGTGTATAGCACAATTGTGCTTGATTGTATTATATATTTGCGCTGGCACGATAAATAGGTGTCCTACTCGCCTGTTGGTAAGCGAATAGGGCACCTATTTAGTAAGAGTGATTAGGTAAAGATAGACTATAGTATATCGACTATGTTAAATGCTAATTTTGATAGTATACTGGAATCCTTACGATCCAGCGCTTGAACCAAATTCAAAATTAATCTCGGTCAATGTACTAGAGATTATTGGATAGTGTAGGGAAGACAAAATTTGCAAAACAAGCCCGTTTGCCGCTCGCTTCAAACAGGCTGTTAAATGCAACTAACTATTTTCCAATAAACCTATTTAACTGCGTTCATTGTGTTGAACGCTTTTACTGCTGTTACTGCTTGATTTGCGCGCGCTCTTTGCCTTTATCCGCTTCACCGGCGTTGCGGCTGGCAGCTTCGCGATCTTGCTGCATTTCTTCGATGCTTTTCACTTTAAGACGTGTATTGCCGGTATATTCGCGAGTTGGCAGCAATGTGTCGGATTGCAAACGCTGTTTGGCGGCTGCAATCGCTTCGGCATATTGCGGCAACCATGCTTCACCTGCTACGAGCATTTCGTCTACCATTTGCCAAATTTCCGGCGGATTGCATACCGCTCCGACGAGCGGGTCCATCATAAATGCTTGACGCAACAGTTGGTCATCACCATGTACGGCAGCTTCAACCGCAAGCCGCTGGACGGAGATGCTCACATTGCAGACGGCGGCAGGACCGAGCGGCAATGCGCCCACATGTGGCATCGAAATGCCGTTACGATCTACATAACCCGGTGCCTCGATAATCGCATCATCCGGCAAATTCGTAATTACACCGCGATTGACCATATTAAAATGACCGCGATACACACGTCCTGTCTCCAACCCTTCAATAATGTACGAACCATGCTCTTGGCTGCGTTCTTCCGCCACAAAACGCTTTGGTTCCTCCTTCATCCAGTTTGGAAAATCGGTTTCAAACCAGTTACGTCCTTCGGTACATACACGCAAATAACCGCCTGTTTCCCCGTTAATCCAGCTATTCATATCGATCCAGTCGACAATTTCTTGCGGACGTTTGCGATACCACGGCACATACTCGCTTAAATGACCATTCGATTCGGTGCTATAATAACCGAAGCGACGCAGCATATCGATCCGTACTTTCTCAGTGCGGCCATATTCAGGGTGCTTTTCAAACGCTTCCAGCAGCCCTTTGGTCAAATCACGACCTTTATGTGATGCTTGGATATACCATGTTTGGTGGTTAATACCAGCGCAAATAATATCCACGTCCTGTTTATCCAGACCGTACACGTCGGCAATTTGCTCATGACCGTGCTGTACACCGTGACATAATCCAACCGTACGCACACCGCCATACTGATTACACGCCCATGTCAGCATCGCCATCGGATTGGAATAGTTCAGCAACAGCACATCCGGCGCAGCGACTTCACGAATGTCACGGCATACGTTTAATATTTCGGCAATACCACGCTGACCGTACATAATGCCACCTGCCGACAGCGTATCCCCTACGCACTGATCGACACCGTATTTCAGCGGAATATCAACATCGGTCGCAAATGCTTCTAACCCACCTACACGAAATGTACAAATAACATAGCGCGCATCCTTCAACGCCTCACGTCGATCGGTCGTCGATTGAATCGTAATGTCCAGCCCATTTTCCGTAATATCGCGCTGACATAAACGGGTAACCATATCCAGATTATGCGGCGCAATATCGGTAAAGGCGACCTCAATTCCGGCAAACTCCGGCACAGCTAGCAGATCACGCAACAACCCACGTGTAAAACCGATACTTCCCGCTCCGACAAACGTTACTTTAAATGACATATTTAGCATCCTCCATCATTCATCGTCATATTACCGCTCGTATAATATGCTCATCTGCCTGCTATACATGACACCGTTGTTGTTTGCTGTTGGCAGGTTCGATCCTATTCCCCTGATCTGAACGGTTACTGTTTTTATGCTAGTCCAAACAACTGGCATAACAGTACAATTCCAAACCGATCAGGCAGCGGTTTGATTGATTTTATTGTAACTGCCCTCATGATTAAAGCGTTACCAATATCATCACCAGTTTGCCGGATAGCTGTCCAAAATCCTAACCTGAACAAAAAATAGTCGCTAAACATAGATCAAAAAAGCACGGATACAAGATCAGTGCTTGCAGTGTCATTGCAAACTATAACTGTTAATCATTAATAATGTCTTGTCCCTATTAATTTTAGGATCAGTCTACCTTATGATGCTTTATCATGAACATATTTAAACTTGCTTTTTCATTGTTACTTTCCATCCGTTCACGAGTCACTCCATTGGGTGTGTTCCATCGTTTTACGATAGTCGGCAGGTGTCTGTCCCGTATGCTTTTTAAACAATAGATGAAAATATTGCCGACTCGTTACGCCGACATAATCAGCGATTTCAGCGATCGGAATATCGGTGCTGCCGAGCAACATCATCGCTTTTTCCATCCGCAATGTGTTTAAATATTCGGTCGGAGTCGTGTCCATATGCTTGCGGAATACACGGTGCAAATAGCCTGGATGCACATTAACCGCTGCCGCAATCTGCTCCATCCGAATGCTGCGATCGTAATTTTGCCGCATAAACTCTATGCTTTGTCGCACATAACGTTCGCTTTGGGAAGATCGACTTTGCTCATGTTCGCGCCACAAGCGGGCAATGCGTACGAGCAGCTGGGCAAATAATAGTTCGCTTAGCATCGATGTGCCGCCCCGTTGATCCAGTTCCAGCACAAGCGATTTGAGCGTATAATAAACTTCTTCCGGATCGGACAGCACGCTATAACGCTGCGGCTGACCAATCATCGCTGCTAGATCGTCTTCCTGGCGGGCGAGCTGTTGCAAAATAGTCGTTGCAGGCGGTGATAATGTCGATATATCCGACTCATCCAGCCGCAGCCCAAACTCCAAATTAAGCATCCGGCACGGCTGCTCCCCTACGATTAGACGATGTGGCACTTCAGCATCAATCAATATAAACTGACCGCGTTGCAGCTCGATGACTTCCGCCTTTGTCATCCGTTGAGTCGCTTCATCTACTGCTGTCTTCGTCTGCATTTTGCCATGAGCAGCTTGACCTGCTACATGAACAGCTCTATCCACTGCTTCCTTCATCTGCGTCGTTTCAGAAACAGTTCCATCTATTGCTTCCTTCATCTGCGTTGTCTCAGAAACAGCCCGATCCACTGTTCCCTTCGCCTGCGTCGTCTCAGAAACAGCTCCATCGGTTGCTGGCGGCAATAGTTCGATACGGCAATTGCCGGCGATCATATACATAATTTCGGTGGAGCGATGTTGATGATAATCCATTTCGTATCGTTGCCACTGTTTATAATAATAGGCATAAAATTGCGGACGAGCGCTCGTATGGGCGAGCCTACTCGTATACAAACTTGCGCTGACCGAAAGTGGCGGCACTGTTTCCTCGGTTGATGGCTGTACAGGCTGGCAAGCGGCAGCATGAATATCCGCTTTATGACCAGTTGTGGACGTAATAGACGCATTTGTCGCTAGCTGTTGTGGCAGTGTCATATGCATATTCGGTAGTATCATGTGCAGGTTTGTATGAATATTAGTGAATTCCGAACGTTTGCTGTCCATGATTGTAGGCTCCTTTGTCTGAAATTTATTTGGGCTTCCGCTACCGATCATAAGGTGCCGGATGAATATTCGGAGTTCGAGTGAATAATTTTAATGGATTGATCATTTTCCGTATTTTGAGATTTTATACATGCTCTTTTGTCCATACTAATGCAGACAACGCTATAAATACAGTCACGGCGGCACGCTCCTATGCCCTTTTTACGGAAAGGAACTGATGTTATCGGATGATCACGAAATCCTGTATCTCACTGCTACTGTCCGCCACATTATTGCTGCCCCCACTCACCGCACCCTAAGCAAAGACGGCACCAACGAGCAGTTATCATAATACGATTAGCGCAAAAACCGAGCAGCTATGTTATGTATCAAAAAATAATGAAGATCGTCTCACATTTCATAAGCGGACAGGCAATACGCTTTATTTTACTTCTGAATCGCCAAGCGGTGCAGCTCCGCATGCAGTAACGTATCATTTGAGCAACTCTATACATTTTTAATCACAAAACGACCCGACGGTAATATGAACCGCCAGGTCGTTTTACGATATCGATTTAGGTATTTTAAATTGTCCTAATCTACCGTTCCATACGATATGGATACAGTTGCTTTATACTGTCTCGATCTACCGTCCCCATCAATGCGATGATTGCACCGACATGCGATGCAATCATCGGAACTCAGGCGGAATACGGCGTGCGACACCCGTCTTGATCGCCGCTTCAACTACGCCGCGGCGTACTTCTTGCACGACTTGTTCATTAAACACACCGGGGATGATGTACAGTTCGTTCAGCTCATCTTCCTTCACAACCGATGCGATCGCACGTGCGGCAGCGACTTTCATTTCCTCATTGATCGTGGACGCCCGGCAATCAAGTGCACCGCGGAAAATACCTGGGAAGCACAGCACATTGTTAATCTGGTTCGGATAATCGCTACGTCCGGTCGCCAATACACGCACATGTGGTTCCGCCACTTCCGGATCGATCTCTGGATCAGGATTCGCCATTGCAAAGACGATCCGATCATCCGCCATCGTATGCAAATGCTCAACCGTCAGCAGACCCGGACGGGAGACGCCCACGAACACATCCGCATCACGGATCACATCGCTCAAACTGCCACGCTCTTGCTGTGGGTTGCTGTTCGCCGCAATCCAGTTCCACATGTCATGCGCATATTGCTCATCACGTACGAGAGCGCCTTCTTTATCAACAGCGATCAGATTTTGCGCACCTGCCGATAACAGCATCCGTACGCATGCCGCTCCGGCAGCACCAATGCCAAGCACGACGATTTTGGCTGTTTCCAGTGGCTTGCCTACGATGCGCAGCGCATTTAACAGACCGGCAAGCACAACAACCGCCGTCCCATGCTGATCGTCATGGAATACCGGAATATCCAGTTCCTCACTTAGTCTGCGCTCGATTTCAAAACAGCGTGGCGAGCTAATATCTTCCAAATTGATACCGCCAAATGCAGGTGCCATCCATTTGACCGCCTGAATAATTTCTTCCGTATCTTTTGTATTGAGACAAATTGGGAACGCATCCACTTCGCCAAACTGTTTGAACAGCATCGCTTTACCTTCCATGACCGGCATCGCCGCTTCAGGGCCGATATCGCCCAGTCCGAGCACAGCGGTGCCATCGGAGACGACTGCCACCATATTCCGCTTTACGGTCAATGAAAATGCTTTTTGCCGATCTTCATGAATCGCCATACACACTTTGGCTACGCCAGGTGTATACACATGCGACAAATCTTCGCGGTTTTTGACCGGTGATTTGGGCTGTACTTCAATCTTGCCGCCCAGATGCGCCAGAAAGGTGCGATCCGATACGTTGACGACTTTGACTCCCGGCAATGCGCCGACTGTTTGCAGCATGCTTTCGCGTACATTTTCCGGCAAATTGATCGTCAGGTCGCGTGTTGTGCTCTCCGAGCTGGCATGGATCACGTCGATCGCTACTACATCGCCGCCAGCTTCCCCAATCGCGCCGGCTACCTCACCAAAGCTCACCTGTTTTTTGTCCATCTGTAAACGCATGATCATGCTTGTACCAAGAGCCATCGTTATACCTCCTGCAAAATACGTTTTTGATCAATACATAACCTGCAACGCCCATCATGTGTACAACTATGTAAGCGGCAGGTCGTCTTTAACTGCCTCTTTTGAAATAACGCTTACATTGGAATTCGGACTTCATTATAACATAGTTTACGAGCAAATAAACACAGTCGAACAGTCGGAAATGGAAGCTCCGTATTATAGTGCCAACATCGAAACGATGCGTATAATAACGTATTTTTGCAAATTGATTGTGTGATTCATATATAAATGATTGCCATTGCGCCTGTCGTATACATGGACGAGCTATTTCGTGCGCTCGATCCGACTTGCCTTTGCAACGTTGTACTGAGCAGTACAACAGACATACTTATTTTACGCCAAACAAGCGACTACTCTGCTTCCGGTTGTACCCATGCGCCAACGTATTGCACAAAACGCCGGGTCGCCGGAGACGCTTTGGACAACGAATGGACGGCAAGCCCGAGCGAGCGAAAAGCAGGCTGTTCCAGTTCCAGCATACCGGCATTATGATCACGCCCTTG
The DNA here is from genome assembly GCF_034659835.1 of Paenibacillus campi. Taxonomy (NCBI): domain Bacteria; kingdom Bacillati; phylum Bacillota; class Bacilli; order Caryophanales; family Paenibacillaceae; genus Paenibacillus; species Paenibacillus campi. The sequence goes on along the minus strand of NZ_JAXSQZ010000005.1, from coordinate 207,594 downwards.
CAGCACCAGTTCTGGCAAAATGCTAATGCCTAACCCATTTTCGACCATCGCGATAATCGCATAATCATCGCCCAGCACAAAATGCACATCCGGCGTAATGCCGGTATGTTCCAGCACACGCCGCACATCATAATCCGAGCCTTCACGTGGCATAATAAACGCTTCCTCTGCCAACCGTTCCAACGGAAAATGCGCAGCATGCCGCAGCGGATGATCCGGCGGCACGATGACAAGCATTCGATCTTGACGCAGCGGCAAAATGTCAAAGTTGCCCCTTGCCGGCAATGTCATAAAACCGCAATCGATCTCGCCAGCAGCAAGTCGATCTTCAATCTGCTCATAATCGCCTTCAACGAGCCGAAAGCTAATACCCGGATAATCGCTTTGAAAATGTTTGATCATACCTGGCAGCCAATGTACCGACACGCTCGTAAACGTACCGATTCGAATCACCCCGGACGTCAGCCCGTGGATCGATGAAACGACCTGCTTTAGCTGCTCATTCCAATTGACCGTTTCGCGTAGCGGCGCCAACACACGCTCGCCATTCGTCGTCAAACGCACCCCGGAACGATCGCGCAGCAAAAGCGGAAAGCCAAATTCGCGCTCTAAGCTATGAATAATATGACTAACCCCGGATTGGGTAAAACCGAGCACTTCCGCTGCTCGTGTTAGACTGCCCAACTCGACGACTTTAAGCAGCACTTCGTATTTATGAATATTCAAACTTGGTACACTCCTTTTATCGGTAAACGCTGGATTGGCGGATGTTTTGGTGTGCCCTCTTTTGGATCATATTGTTTATGCGATCCTCTCCACCTAGATTCATTTCAATTTCGCTGCCGGTTTAAATGTTGAACAATAGCAAGACGAGCGCATAGCCAAACATAAAATTCAACTAAGTCTATACTATAGTTTGATGCATTACATTTCTTCATGTATTCCATTACAAACATTCAATATGCTTGTATCTGTAATATACTATACTGATCTAATGATCCCGTTACCAGTATGTATCCGGAGCAGAGCGGCAGCGGTGGATCGGATGCGACAGCAAAGGATGGATTACACATGAAACAATCACGAGCCGACCTGCTAATTTTCACGGTCACGCTCTGCTGGGGCTCCTCGTACTTATTTATGAAAATGGGCATGGACTCGCTTAGCCCCTATAATCTGATCGCACTGCGTTTTGGATTGGCATTTATATTGACAGCTCTAATCTTCTTTCGCCAGTTACGGCAGCTGGACTGGCGCACGACCGGTTACGGCGCGCTGCTTGGACTGTGCCTGTTTGGTGTGTTTGCGTTTATTATGTTCGGGCTACAGACGACCTCTACGTCCAATGCGGGCTTTTTGGTTAGTTTGACCGTTATTTTTGTGCCGATCTTGTATTGGATACTATTTCGGCGTGCACTGGCAGGCAAACAGATGATCGGCGTATTATGCGCGGTACTTGGGATCGGACTGCTGACGTTAAACGGACAGCTTGCCATTCATCCAGGTGATGCGCTCTGCATATTGGCGGCGCTCTGTTATGCCGGTTATATTTTGCTTACCGGCGCAGCGGCACGTTTGACACGAAGTACACTGAATTTGGGCATTATGCAGCTTGGCTTTGCCGGGCTATACGGCTTCATCTTTTCGCTGAGCTTCGAAACGCCTGCACTGCCACATACGAATGCTGGCTGGATCGCTGTGCTGGCATTAAGCGTAGTGTGCAGCGCATTTGGTTTTGTCGTGCAACCGATCGCGCAGAAATATACAACCCCGACCCGCACCGGGCTGATCTTTTCATTGGAACCGGTATTTGCTGCGCTGTTTGCATACTGGTTTCAACATGAAGTGATGTCGCTTAAAGGTTATGTTGGAGCGGCATTGGTGCTGATCGGTGTGGTCATATCGGAGTGGAAACTTGGTGCAGGCAATAAGCGCAAACGCCGTCAGCGCGAAGTGATTGTGCCCGTACGGGATAGTTGAACGCGGAGTTGAACGCGGAGTTGAACGCGGAGTTGAACGCGGAGTTGAACGCGGAGTTGAACGCGGAGTTGAACGCGGAGTTGAACGCGGAGTTGAACGCGGAGTTGAACGCGGAGTTGAACGCGGAGTTGAACGCGGAGTTGAACGCGGAGTTGAACGCGGAGTTGAACAAGCCGCTATCGCCTGTCCTTACGGAACAGGGATAGCGGCTTTTATTTATGCGTGCGGAGCGGCGTTTGGAATGCTTTAGATCGAACGTAACCAATGTGTAGACATACACGAGCGACATTTGCAGGAAAATCGTTCGCTGTTTGCTTAGTCATGATCCTCCTTTTGCAAATCAGCGATCGTATACAATGTCGGAAATCGGTTCATATGATCATGCGATTGCACAGCTAACCGATCCACTTCCAACACGACATCAAGTGACAGCGTACGATTCATTTCGTCCATCGTCTTATACAACCGGGCAATCTGCTCCTGTCCTAATGGTTGCAGCTTAAAATAAACGAGCGACACATGCGGACGATACGAACTCTGCTCCGGTGACAGTTTGGCAATTCGATTATAAATATCTAGCAACAGTTGATAATCTTCCTCCGCTTCCGGCACATAGCGAATGCTGATCACATCGTTGTTACTTGTGCTGACACCAAGCGCACGCATCGCAATTTTGCGCCCTGCCGAGCGTTCGGCAATGACGGTAAATGTATCATGTATCTGCTGTTCGTTTGCCTGCATCCACTGCTGTACCGCGTCTGCGCCACCAGCGGTATTGCGCTCATTAGCAAGCGCATGAATCGTCATATGAAACGTTTCTGGCAACAGCGGCACCAAATAATCGCCAAGCCGTTCCAACAGCAGCGCTTGCGCCTGCTCACAGCTTGCCCGATCTTGCACAGATAACGGAATGACCGTCGTATAACCAAAAAAATCGTTTAATGTCCCATCCTCATTCACCTTAGCAGACAAATGCGGCGGCACATTCCACTGCTGTAGCGGTTCGTCCATTTCACGTTGCCATGCTGCGGTCAATTGCTGCACAAAAGCTTCAAATTTCTGCGTTGCTTCTGTATGATGCATCGTATTCATTCCACCTTCCTGCAAAACTGCAATACTCCACCTTTTATCTTACCGCTGCCATTTCATCGTTATACAAACTAGATGCAATACTTATGTAAAAGAAGTACACCATGTATGTGTCGCAAATGCAATACGGCAAGCCAGCTTAGCGAAGCATTTTACGATGCCAATGCCGTAGCCTGTTGTTATATAACAGGCAAAACGATCCTAAACAGTATTATCGATACATGACGATCAATACATTACAATCAAATACATTACAATCGATACATGCCTATTCCATCGCTCTGCCAAAAAAATAGCCAGCTCACCGAATATATGGCAACCTGGCTGTTCCATTGTTATTTTAAAAGGCAGGCACAGCGATATCGGCATAATTGTCCTGCAAAAACTGCTTCACTTCCGGCCCAGCCAAATGCTGCTTTAACTTCTGGATCGGTTCAGCGTCTTTATTATCCGCGCGGGCGACAAGCGTGATCGCAAATGTTGAGTCTGCTTTTTCGGTCACCAGTGCATCTTTTACCGGCGTCAAATTCAGCGGTTTGGCATAGGCTGGTGTCATCGCAACGAGATCGGCTTCATCATACATCCGGGCAAGCATAAGCAGATCGACTTCTTTGAACTGGTAATGTTTCGGGTTAGATGTAATATCCGCTTGGGTTGCGTTCATGCCAACGCCGTCTTTTAGTTTGATCATGCCTGCTTGCGCCAGCATTTGCAAGGAACGACCGATGTTGGATGGATCGTTGGCAATCGCGATAACTGCGCCATCTGGCAGATCATTTATGTTTTTGTACGTTTTGGAATAGGCGCCATAGATCGCATTGTATACAGGCTGGATCGCAACCAAATTAGCGCCTTTGCTAGCATTGTACTGGTTCATATATGGCACATGCTGGAAAAAATTCGCATCTACTTCTTGGTGTGCCAATGCATCGTTAGGTTGCACATTGTCTGACAGTACGACAACTTCGAGGTTGATGCCATCTTTTTTGAGCAATGGTTTGACGATATCAAGCATATCGGTCATCGGTGGGATTAGACTTGCCACCTTGAGTGTCGTTTCGTTCGTTGTCGCTGCTGAATCGTTGGAGCTTGTAGTGGCGCTTGAATCAGAACCGGTTTTGCTTCCACATGCTGCTAGCAGCAATGTCAGCGCGATCAATACGATATATAATCCATTTTTATTTTTCATAGTGTTCCTCCATTAATTAAGTTCAGTTGTATTCAGAGCCATACTTATAAAAGCAAAACTGCAACAGATCGCCGTTCATCATATTGCCCGTCTACACGTTCACACGAACAATCATATTGCTCGTATGGCATGAAACTATTAGCTTGTGTTGAGTACATTTACAGTCTGTCCATCTTATCATCGCTTGATCAGGCATAGTAGCTTGTATCATATACATTTACAGTTTGTCGATCTAACCATTGCTTGATGATGAATCGGTTAAGGTACGTTCAAACAAAATTTCCATTTGAGACAGTCTAATAGGTTGAAGGACGTTAAAACTTGATTTCCATTTGAGACAGCCTACTATAGCTCTAATGTTCAATCTGTATTCAAGCCTCTGTTTCCAAAATAACGATGCCAACTACAGTATCGTTAGTGTCAACGTTTATCCAATAACCGTGCCAGCCAGCTGCCGGTAAATTGCACAGCTTGCACGAGTATAATCATCAGCACAATCATATAGATCATCACATCAGTCTCGAAACGCTGATACCCGTAACGGATCGCAAAATCGCCAATTCCACCGCCACCGACGATGCCAACGACAGTGGAATACGAAATAAAGCTAATCGCTGATGTAGTCAAGCCAAGCACCAAGCCCGAACGCGCCTCTACAAACAAAAATTTACATACGATTTGCAGCGGTGACGCCCCCATCGCGCGTGCCGATTCTACAATGCCGCGTGGTATATCAAGCAATGCCTGCTCCACCAGACGCGAATAATAAGCGATCGCGATGATCGACAGCGGCACAGACGCCGCTTCCGTCCCGATCGATGTGCCCACCACCAACCTCGTAAACGGAATTAAAAACACGACCAGCAGCAAAAATGGAAACGAACGCACTACATTTACTAACGTATTGAGCACACTAGCGAATAGCGGTTGCTCGTACAGCTGCCCTTTTTTGGTCAAATATAGCAGTGTGCCGAGCGGCAGACCGATTAGCACTGCCGCAGCGAGTGAAATGCCGACCATCGTAAACGTTTCGCCAATCGCCCGCCATATTTCATGTTGATAACGCTCCATCATCTCACCAAATGTTCGCGATCCGCTCATTTCCGCTCACCGTCCTGCTGCTGTTTGCTGTTTAGCTGCTGTTTGTATGCTGGTGCTGGTGCTGGTGCTGGTGCTGGTGCTGGTGCTGGTGCTGGTGCTGGTGCTGGTGCTGGTGCTGGTGCTGGTGCTGGTGCTGGTGCTGGTGCTGGTGCTGGTGCTGGTGCTGGTGCTGGTGCTGTGTTAAAGTGTAGTGCTTGTTGATGCTGAATGGCATGACTTTTTTGATGATGATAACTTTTTTGACTGTGCTGACTTTCCGGACATTCCGAATCGTTAGACCGCCCAGCACTGCCCGACATTGCTTGTCCAGTCTGCTTGCCAAGCAATTGCTCACGATACGATAGCGTATAATCCGGCGCAGGCGCAAAACCGTGCTCTGCCCGTGCATAGCTCTGCGTGATGCTACCTCGCTCCATGACCGAGACGGTATGACAGATACTTTTGACAACATCCATTTCGTGGGTCACAATCACAATCGTCACGCCAAGCTGCGCATTGATCTGTGTTAACAGCTCCAAAATACCAGCGGTTGTTGCCGGGTCAAGCGCAGATGTCGGTTCATCACAAAGTAGTATTTGCGGACGGTTAGCGAGCGCACGCGCAATCGCCACACGCTGGCGCTGTCCACCGCTTAGCTCTGCCGGATAAGCATGCAACCGTTCCAACAAACCGACCTGTGCCAAACATTCGCTAATTCGCTGCTTACGTGCTATTCCTTTCATCCCGGCAAGTTCAAGCGGTGCCGCCACATTGCCGCCAGCGGTGCGATTGTGTACTAGATTAAACTGCTGAAAAATCATGCCGATTTGCTGCCGTATCTGCCGCAATTTACGTTCCGGCAAGGCGGTCAGCTCGGTGCCGTCTACAATTACACGCCCTGCATCTGGACGTTCCAACATATTGATCATACGCAGCAGCGTCGATTTGCCTGCTCCACTGCTGCCGACAATGCCATGAATGCCGCCTGCGGCAATGTGCAGATCGACCGCTTGCACTGCCGCCTGCCCCATCCCGGCAGAGCCAAAATATTTACTCACGCTTTCCAGCGTAATCATCGTTGCTCCCTCCTCCGCCTCAACCCGGACCGATGAGGTTCCATTGTAAATGCAATCTGTCTGTTGCGCCGCAGCTTTTGTACGGTGGCACTTAGTTATTGTATTACTATTTTTCCATATCTGTTATATGTGCCACTTCTGCTACATTATAAGCAAATGAAGTTTCTGTGTCACTAATTTTTGCGAATGTCGTAGGCAAACATACCGTCATACGCTGATCATCATACAAAAAGACGCAAACCGCCCTGCCTTTTATAAGGCAATACAGCTTGCGTCTATAGCTATTCTTTACCTGTACCTGTATCTGTACCTGTATCTGTATCTGTATCTGTATCTGTATCTGTATCTGTATCTGTATCTGTATCTGTATCTGTATCTGTATCTGTATCTGTATCTGTATCAAAATGATAACTAGTAGCTTGTCTCAAATCTATCCAAGGATTGCGTCCATCTGAACCTTGCACGGTTCAAGCAGGATTCAGATGGACGCAACCTTACATCTTCCTGAGATAAGTCACTAGTAGTCTGTCTCAAATGGAAATTTTGTTTGAACGTACCTTAACTTATTCATCATCAAGCAATGGTTAGATCGACAAACTGTAAATGTATTTGATACAAATGACTAGTACCTTGACCGAGATTAATTTGAGTATTGAATCTGTTTTAAGGTCGCATGGATCAGCATTTCAGTACACAATCCAAATGAACATTGAACTTGGTCAACGTACTAGAACGTGTCTTCAAACTTCTTTATAAGCAGTTTGATGCGTTTTTTCATTAGATTATTGTCGTATAAGCAGCTCAACTCACTTGAAGCGTGACCCATTCGACCGATAAACTGACAAGGATGACAGTTTGAAGACACCACCTAGTTTGACCCGCTTAAATATATTGTCCGATCGACTCTATCGTATGAACATATACCTACATCATACGGTAAACTTCGCTAAGCTATACGACTTTAAACTGTACATTTAGCGCGGTCAGCCTACTAACCGTCCATATCAAAGTCCAATCCACACCGCACCTTGCTCCAATTTAACCGGAAATGTACGCACTTGACCTTCATCCGGTGCCTGCACTTTACCCGTCGCAAGATCGATCTGCCAATCGTACAGCGGATCATACAAAATATGTCCGGAAACGATCCCTTCGGCAATCGTGCCGCCTTTTGGATGGGGATTGCGATTTTCCAGTGCAAACACAGCATTATCCGAGGTGCGGAACACGGCAATCTCCTGTCCGTCTACGACTAATACACGCCCAATTCGACTTAAAAACTCATCCAGCATCCCTGCTTTGTAAAATGTCTGTGTCATCGTCATTGTCGCTCCTCCTTTCTCATTCCTATGCTTGTGTCTATGTTCCTGTATACGATACGTCTGCCCACACATCTGCATATATGTCTTTGACCTACTTTGTTACACATTTGCTTTTGTGCCAAACAGAGCGGTACGTGTCGGTTCATCATGCAGCATTTTTTGCCAAGGGTCTTCCACTTGTGCCAGCGCGATTTCGACACGTTTGATCAATTGCTTGCGCTGGTCGGCATCGTCCAAAATCGCGGCTTTAATTTGCTCCAGCCCCATCCGTTCCACCCATTCCGACGTACGCTCCAAATATTTACCGGTTTCGCGATAATATTGGATAATCGCTCCACACAGATCGATCAGCTCTTGATCGGTTTTGACTTTGCCAAACGAATCTGCCAGACGTGCTTTAATACCACCATTGCCACCGATAAAAATTTCCCAACCGCCATCGTTGCCGACGATGCCGATATCTTTGGTGCACGATTCCGCACAATTACGCGGACAGCCATTGACCGCCATTTTGAATTTGGCAGGGAAATCAAGACGTTCAAACCGCTGTTCCAACGCAGCACCCATTCCCATCGAATCCTGTGTGCCAAAGCGACAAAATTGCGCGCCAACACAAGTTTTAACAGTACGCAGCGATTTGGCGTAAGCGTAACCGGACGGCATATCCAGCTCTGCCCAGACGAGCGGCAGGTCTTGTTTTTGGACACCGATTAAGTCGATCCGCTGACCGCCGGTCATTTTGACCGCTTTGACGTTATATTTTACCGCTACATCAGCGATTTTTTGCAAGTGTTCCGGTGTGGTCACGCCGCCGTACATGCGTGGCACGACGGTATAAGTACCGTCTTTTTGGATATTAGCGTTCATGCGCTCGTTAACAAAACGCGATTCTTTTTCATCTTGATATACGTTCGAATGAATCATACCGAGATAGTAGTTGATCGCCGGACGGCATTTCGAACAGCCTTCCGGTTGGCTCCATTCTAGCACATGCATCACTTCTTTGATCGTTTTCAGCCTTTGATCGCGAATCGCTGCCACCACTTCATCACGACCGAGCTTCGTACATGTACACATGCCTTGACTGGAAGCGACCGCCGTCCCATCGCCAAGCACAAATTGCAAAATTTGCTCTACGACCGGCTTACAACCACCACACGAACGTGTCGCTCCGGTGCATGCTTTAATTTCATCAACGCTCGTTAAACCTTTTTCCTGAATTGCCTGCACGATATCAAGCTTGGTCACACCGTTACAACCACATACAATCTCATCATCCGCCATCGCTGCAACCGTTGGCTTCGTTTGGCTATGGCTGCAACTACCTGTTCCTATCAGTGTTGCGTATAATTCATCGGTCATCGGCGCTTGCTGACGAATCAGCTTTTGCAGTTCGGCTGCATCATTAATATCGCCAAACAGTACCGCACCGACGATGCGGTTGTTGTCCAAAATGATCTTTTTGTACGTTTTTTTCCAATCGTCGCGCGCTGTAATGACCGATTGCTGCTCATTTTCGATAAAAACACCTGCCGAAAATACATCAACATCGGAAATTTTTAGTTTAGTCGATACGGTCGAGCCTTCATATGGCTTTGTTTCCAACCCGCAAATATGCCGTGCCAGCACAAGCGCTTGCTCAAACAATGGCGCGACCAGCCCATAACATATGCCGCGATGTTCTACACATTCACCGACCGCGTATACATGTTCCAGCGAAGTTTGCATATCATCGTTAACGATGATGCCACGTCCAGTTTCGATGCCGCTAGCACGAGCGACCGCGATATTCGGACGAATACCGGCTGCCATCACTACAAAATCGGCTGCCAGCTCGCTACCATCTTGGAACAGCAGCTTTTCCACCCGTTCACCGCCCAGCAACGCGGACGTTTGCGCGCCCATGCGGAAGCGAATACCGTGCGTTTCCAGCTCCTTTTTCAGCATACTTGCGGCAATCGAATCGAGCTGACGTTCCATCAGATCATTCATCAAATGTACAACGGTTACGTCCATGCCGAGACTTGCCAGCCCTTTTGCCGCTTCCAAACCGAGCAGCCCGCCACCGATCACGGCTGCCTTACGGTAATGCGCCGCCGCTTCCAACATGTGCTGACAATCGGCAATATCGCGAAAACCGACTACACCTTGTTTGTCATGCCCCGGAATCGGCAAAATCAGCGAACTGGAACCGGTCGCGATGATAACCTTATCGTATGGAATATGCAAACCATTATCCGCTATGACGATCTGCTGCTGCGGGTCAATTGCAGTCACAGTTGTGCCGGTATGCAGTGTAATATTATTGGCGCTATACCATTCCAGGCTGTTCAGCACGATATCATCGATCGTAAGACTGCCTTCCAGCACATAAGAGAGCATAATTCGGTTATAATTCGGATGCGGCTCGCTGCCGATCACCGTAATATCGTAATTACCGCCTAACTTGATCATCTGTTCCAATGTCGCTACTCCAGCCATACCATTACCGATCAGAACAAGTCGTTCGCGTGTTGCTGTCATAGCAATTCCTCCGTTGTATTCATTAGTCTATATTGCAGCTTGCGCTGTATCAAACGTACGGCTGCATCTGTACGTACATGTGTCGCAAGTTACACCAACCGCGACGGCTAGCGATTGAAGGTGTGACTGTACTTTTACGCATCTTATGTTCAAGTAACATATTTCACAATCTTTGATATCTAAAATTGGAATCTTTTATGGGTTTAGTATAATGCTGCATAGGGAGAGAGGATGTAATATTTGTCACCTTACTTTTTTACTTTTAGTTATTTTATTGCCGCTGTAATTTTTATAACAATGTATTTAAGAGGCTTAAGTCTTTCTCGCTTCAGCCTGAATGTATTTTAAAATTGAACAAATCGTGTCCGTCGATAGTAATTTTGTATGTACTTGTGGTCACGATCTGTTATGTAGCCACGATCTGCCTGCTATACAGTCACAAGCTGCTATATGATCATGATCTCCTGCTATGTGGTCACGATCTGCTATATGTTCATGATCTTCTGCTATGTGATCACGATCTGCACTTTACCTACCCACACATTCTGTCATACTATCCACAATCTCGGCTGGCTTGCTCGGTATGAACAGCCAGCTATGCTCGCCAAATATTTGCCAAGTATCTCGAAGCTACAAGCTATCATTTTACAAACAGACAACTACGGCGTCAGCGCTTCGGTCAATTGCTGCATCCACCACATTATAGCGACACGCAGTGCCGATCCCACACAATCATACCGATGCTGCTCACCGTGCTCCCGCAAGCAATGTCTGAATTCAGTGCCGATCTTACTTACAGTAATACCGATCATTCTATTCCTTCTCGTACCGCTACACCATCTGCGCCAAACTCGTCTCCACCTTCGCTTCCACCTTGCTCCGGTTCTTCCCATTGCTGCTCCATCCGCTGCTCGTCCGCCAGCGTTTGGATATCTTCCGAACTAATGCTAATGTATCGATACCCATTCTCCTGCTGTCTGCGCAACGCTTCCTGCTTGAAAAAACGCGGACTGCCTTCACCAGCATCTTCATCATATACGAGCACTAACCCATCCGTTTTACGAAACAACAGCTCATCTCGCGCCTTAAACTGCCAAATGCCTTCATACGAACGATTGCTAACTACACCATGAAAATCAATTTGCTTTAAAACACCTTCATAATACTCCTTCTTATCGTCACTCCATCGTTCCTCCGGGCTGGCAAATGCCGACAAAATCGATACCCGTAAATGTGGATACTCCTTTTTCAGCTCGATCGCTTCTTCGCATGCCCATAGATCAACTCCATATTGCCCTGGTGTAATGACCCATTCAAGCCCTTCCTCCAGCAACGGAATCAACTTGCTGCGAATCGCCTGCCGAATATACGGAATCCCGTCATGCTTTTGGTTAAAAATATTCAACTCATGCGCCCGGTAGCCGGTAATCAGTATATTTTTCATGCTGTATAATTCCCCGCTTCCATTATCGTCTGCTTTAGTGACAGATCGTTTATATAGGGTAGATAAGATGTAAAGATGCGTACGCTGCTTATTTTATCATCATACCATGACAAACCAAGTGAACAGAGAAAAAGACCCTTCCGGCTCATCGAGCGCTGCAAAGGGTCTGTGTGTACTACATGTACTTAAGTTTACTGCATGTACTTAAGTGTACAGCTTATCCGAATACATCATCCGGCAAACGCAGATTGAAACGAACAATTACGTTCCCATCTTTTTGCGTTGATTGTTTACTTTTTTGGTCATCTGGCTTTTCAGCGATTTCGTGCCGGTCGATTGCTGACTGTTAGCGCCTTTGCCCTGACTGTTTTGCTTTTTTTGAGCTAACAGACGTTTTGCCATTTCAGCTTGGCTTTGCTTTTTCGCGGCAACGTCTTCCGATGTGGACGATGGTTGATTTTGTTCTGTCGTCAATAAACTCACCTCAGCACCATCATAGCATAACCGCCACAATAACATCTATCCCTTGACGATGCTTTTTGGAGCGCAATACGAGTATTTTCGCAATTTGGGCAGCAGTCTAGATCGATGCTACATGTAAACAGAATCGATAATTGACAGACTCGGGCAAAAGATGAATGTACAGCTACTGCTACAAGCACGAATACTTGTTTCTGTTTACCGATCATTTTTTAAAAGAACAGTTTATGATGGCTAAACGCATCATCATACAATCACTCATAAGCGTTCCACTTCATCCTTTTAAATCCAAACGAGTTAAATCCAAACGAGTTAAATCCAAACGAGCACTGCCGCTGCAAAAAGAAACTTTCCGTTATACACATATATACCTGTCCGTTTATCTCAAGTAAAAATTAAGTTTAAACGTACCTAGTAGCTTGTCTCAAATACATTTATAGCTTGTCGATCTAACCATTGCTTGATGATGAATCGGTTAAGGTACGTTCAAACACAATTTCCACTTGAGACAGCCTACTAGCAGCTTGACCAAGTTAAATGTTAATTTGGGCTGTGTACTGAATTCCTGATCAATACGACCTTAAAACAGATTCAATACTCAAATTCATCCCGGTCAATGTACTAGAAAAGTTCATTGTCTGATCTAGATAGATGTTCATAGGATGGAATCGAGCAGACAGCACATGTAAGCTAGTCAAGCTACTATGTTCATTACATGCACGTGCGTGCACTTATTGCAACAAATACACATGCCGGCGTTCTGCATGTAGCGCCGCCACCACAGCTCCTTGACTGCTATCTATAAAATGAAAACGTTCTGTCCCACCTACAATCATCGCTGGTTCCAATTTATAGCGATTGCGCTCGACCGGTGTAAAACGAGCCAAAATCGAGCTGCCCAGTTGCTGTGCTTCCAGCCGATCGAGCAACCAGCGCTCTGAGCGCAATCCTGTAAAAGAAAGCGGATTGCCAGTTAGCTCATCCATATGTCGGAATTGCCCGGTACGTTGATAATGGATACGTGTGTACATATAACTGTACACACTGTGAGCATATTGCTGCGCATCAAAGTTCGCAATGCTATTTAGCGCCGTTTGTGCACCTGTCACATAATCGGCAGCACTCATCCGTTCATGCATATAATATTCACAGTTACGGTCAAAGTCTTGCAATAACCATGCGTACACTTCAGACACATTAATACCGCCAAATACCGCCGGATCACCAAGCCAGCGATATTTGCCACCATTATAAGCAAAGCCCCACACATGTGGCTCTCCATAACGACTCGGTGCGACACAAGGCAGTCCTTCGATGCCAAATAGATGAATCCGATAAGACTGCCCAGTTTGCAAATGCTCCTGTGTAAAAGAAACAAGCGGCAGAAAATAGCAAGATAGCGCCGGATGATCTAGCACATCGTCCGGCTCGGGATACCATACAATCGCTGGATCATCCTGTTTGTTAACGGTTGAACCGGTTATAGGATGACCTTGATCTTGTATCTGGGTTTCACGCTGAATCATGCATACCACCCCCGTTTTAGCCGTTTCCACCTTGAAAGGAAGGATATTTGGTCATCCCGCCGTCAGCGAATAACGTAATACCAGTCACATAGCTTGCTTCCGATGATGCCAGCCAGGCAGCGACAGCGGCAATTTCTTCCGGCTCACCGATATAACCCATCGGAATCAGCTTGGTCACCGCTTCTTTTTGCTCGGGGTCTTCGAACTTTTCCGCATTAATCGGCGTATTGATCGCACCTGGTGCAATGCCGTTGACCCGTATACCATGCGGTGCATATTCCATCGCCAGCGTCTGAGTCATCATTTTCACGCCACCTTTACTAGCGGTGTAATGGACAAAATGCGGCCACGGAATAAGCTCATGCACACTCGACATATTAATAATGCTGCCCTTCACTTGATGTTTGAGCATATAACGAAGCGCCTCACGGCTGCCAAGAAAGGCACCGGTCAGATTGACATTAATGACTTTGTTCCAATCGTCCAATGACAGCTCATGCGAAGGCACTTCATTTTCCATCCCAGCATTGTTAATCATAATATCCATGCTGCCAAACGTATCATGCGCCGTCTGCACGATACGCTGCGCATCTTCTTCGCTCGACATATCGCCCTGCACATCGATCGCTTGACCGCCTGCTTCTTGAATTCGGGCAATCGTTTCCTCTACACCGTCATGATTGCTATGGTAATTGATCACCACATTCGCCTGTTCCTGTCCAAAACGAAGCGCAATCGCCTGACCGATACCGGTTGCCGCGCCGGTAACAATAACCGTTTTGCCTGCCAAATCCGGGTACATAATGCTGCCTCCTTCATCGTTTCCAAAGTGTAGTTCATGCTGTGCTTTGCCGGGAACCGATCAGTCCGCGAAAAGCAGCTCTACCCATTGGTTACACGATTTGGCGCATTCGTAAACAAAAGCAGCTTAGCTGTCCAGCTTTATACCTAGCCGCTGTACGAGCTCAGACAGATTTTGATTTTTTAGTGCGCCTTCTACAAGTGCAGGCAGTACATTCGGTGTGCAAGCAAAACTCGGCGTACCATCACGGGTAAAACGCTTCGCGACACCTGCATCATAAAAAGGTTTGCCATCATCGGATAATGCTAGTAAACAGAGCGTCTTCACCCCCGACTCGCGCATTTCCCGCATCCGCCGCACTAGCCGATTTTGGTTGCCGCCCTCATACAAGTCAGAAATTAAAATAAACAGCGTTTTTTTCGGTTCTTCGATAAATTGCTGGCAATACGCGACCGATTTATCGATATCGGTTCCGCCGCCAAGTTGAATGCCAAACAGCATATCGACCGGATCATTGTTACATTGCTCGGTCAGATCAACGACCGACGTATCAAACGCGACCACTCTCGTATCGAGCGACGGCAAACTGGCAAAGATCGCCGCTACGACCGATGCCCAAATGATCGAATCTGCCATCGAACCGCTCTGGTCGATATCGATAATGACTTTCCATTCATTACTGCGCTGCGCCCGATCAAAATAATAAAACTTTTCCGGAATGATACGCTTATGCTCCTGATCATAATGTTTAAGATTGCGCTGAATTGTACGTTTCCAATCGATCCCGCTCAGCGAGGGCAATGGGGAATGCTGACGACGATTGAGCGCCCCTGTAACCGCACGGCGCAAATTGCTTTCCAGCCGTTGCTTCAAATCATCAACAACCGCCTGAATAAGTTGGCGCGCCGTCTCCTTCGTCCGTTCGGGAATTTTGCCTTTCAGTGCCATCAACGTACCGACCATCGCAATATCCGGCTTCACACGCGCCAACACTTCCGGCTCAAACAGCAATTCTTTCCAGCCTTTACGCTCCATCGCATCCTGCTGAATAATCGATACGACATCATCCGGGAAAAATGTCCGCACATCCCCGAGCCAACGTGATAATACCGGCGCCGAAGCACCGCTGCCCGCTCCTCTGCCGCTTGTCGTACGTCTGCCACCAGACTGTCCTGTATGACCTGCCCCGTCGGTCTCATCATAGATTGCAGCTAACGCCTCATCCATCACCCGCTCATCATCAGACAACAGACATTCCCCTGGATAGGCGGATTGCTGTAACCCGCTCAACTCCTGCTCGGCAGCTGCGCCGAGAATTAAACGCCAGCGCGCAAAACGCTTCGCCGCCGACGCTGGAGACTGCGCTGCTGTCTTGGCAGCGGCTTGTGGCTGTAATGGCAATGAACGTACCGATGGAGCTGCTGATCCTGTATCATTGGACGATTGCTGCACAGACGGCATATGTTCATCACCCGTTGAACCTCCTCCGATATGACCATCATCTGGCGATAAATAAAGACGATTGCCCATTGGATGGCTATGCCATGCATAACTATTCCGCTTCATCGATCAACTCCACTCCTTCCCGGCAAAACTTGATCCGCTACGCTTGTCCAATTAAAAATCATCAAAATCAAATTCATTCAGATTATCGAGCATCTGTTCTTCCTTTTGCTCCAGCTCGCCAGTTAACAATTCGGCTACCTGTTCAGCATGAACACCCCATACTTCACCGAGCAGTTCGGCTACCTGCGCTTTTTCCGCAGCCGAAAACGTACTAAACGCACGACGTAAAAATACGAGTGCACGCATAAAATGCTCATCTTCCAGCCCATCCATATATTCACTAAGCTGTTGCCACAAACTTAAACGGGATAGAAGCATATACCGATTGCGACCGGACAATCCTTCAAACCAGCCTGCGCCTAGCTCTGCCGGCACCCCTGGCGATAAACGGCGCGACATCTCGGCAGCGATATCATGATGACCAATTGCCGACCGCTCCATTAGCATCGCACAGGCAAAACCGGACAAACGCGCATTCAGATCATCACGCCGCATTAGCTCACCGAGTTGTTGCAGCCATAGCTCCCCATCAACCGCTTCATCATGCTCCTGACCGATCACATTTAGTTCGTGAATCGCTCCCATCATGGCGGTAGCGACTTCATCTTTGCAATTACAGTTATCTGTCAAAAACAGGCAGCCCCGGAAAAAGAGCTGTTCCAGCAACGGTACAAGTGGCGATGTATCCACCCGCCGCACATCACCATACCGGATCATACGCGACAATTCACCTGCCGCAGACGATATTTGCAGCACATCCCGATTATCTACAGCCAATTGCTGCAACACCCGTCTGGCAGGCTCAAGCTGTGCAATCATACCGCTACGCACAGCAATCGCGATCAGCTTTGACGCTTCTGCCAGTGTGTTACATTGCTCCAATCGTTGCTGAAAACGATAGCCAGCAGCAATCTCAACCGTTTCGCCTAATAATGTCGATTCAATGACTTGAATTTCAACTTCAGGCGACCACTGCAACGTCCAATGCTCTGCCCAAGTCGCTTGTTCCTGGCGGGTACCTTGTTCCCGCGCAAACTCGATGCCAAGCAAACGCAAACGATGCAGTAGAAACGAACGGCGCAAATCAAGATACGCCGAAGCTTCGGAACTGGCGCGGCGATTTTCGCGCAAATCCAATGCCAACTCGGACGCGACCGCTGTTTTGTAACGTGTTAATTTAAGCTGTTTGAGCAAGCGATTGAGGTCTTCCTGAATCGGCGTCTGGCTCACCCCTTCGGCAAGTTCACCGATCGCTGTACCGATATTTAGCCGAGTTAGCGGCTCCGCTACTACCGACAAATCACCTTGACCTAGCAATGTGCGCGCAGCATCTTGCAAATCAGCAAGTATCGGCTGGATGCTACCGCGCAGCGATGCAAGCGACTTCGCCATACGTACCGCCTCAATCACTTCAGCAGTCGAACGATACGTACCTTGCTGCCGCAGCTCACGAGCAACGCCGGATAAATAATGATGCGGCAATTCGTGCAATGTATCCTTTTGCATCATCCGCCACATTAGCTCATAATAATGCGGTGCATCGTTACCTGCACCATAACCGGACAGCGAAGACAGACGATAATACGAATACGGCATCAATGTAAGCCGGGTTGAACGCTGCGGCAGCTGTGCAAGCTCATCATCATGCATCGGCGGCAATGCAGCGCTCACATTTAGCGCAGACGCATGGTAAGAACCGCATACAACGACGATCCGTTCTGGCTCATGCCCCGCTTGAATCGTTTCCACAATTCGCCGCCGCATATAGGCTTCCCGCACCGCATGATACGCAAAGGCACGCCGAGCGAACGGACGCTCATCATGTTCTGACCAAAGACGCAGCTCTTTTGAAAATAAAGCGATCGAATGGGCATACTGATCTACACCTAGTGGATGCTCATAATACCGCTCCCAGTAGGCATCATAATCCGATTCACCGGAAAGTTCGGCAATCCGTTCGTACATCGAATCTAGCGGATGATCGTTCGAGTCGATCATATCCGCTTGCAATTGTGCCCGTGTTGCGACAGGTTGTTCTAGCAACTGCTCGCCATTACCGCTAGCCGTCCATAGTTCATCGTCCGCTAACGGCTCTATGCCAGCATGTATAGGCTGCGTAACAGATACATTGTCAGCATCAGCATCAGCATCAGCATCAGCATCAGCATCAGCATCAGCATCAGCATCAGCATCAGCATCAGCATCAGCATCAGCATCAGCATCAGCATCAGCATCAGCATCCAAATTATCGGGATTTCCATTGCCTTTGTCACGCTTTAGTTGTTGATCATACTGTTGTTCCAGCGCGATCATAATCGATGACGGAAGATCGATAAACACCGCTTCCGCTCCATGCTTTACCGCCCATTGCATCGCCTGGTATTCCGGTGAATACGAAGCGAGCGGCCACATTGCCGTGCGTACGGGCAACTCATCCGTAAATGCCAGTATCGCTACCGGCGGTTTAGTCCCTTTTGCTACAAGATGCCGAATTTCAGCCGTTGCATCTGCCGGGCCTTCGATCAGTACAGCGGTTGGACGTATGCGATCTAGCGTGTGCAGCAGATGGTAAGCGCCACCCGGGGACAGGTGGCGCACACCAAATACGTGCACATCCGCTATTGGCAACGTCTTCATCCGTTTAGCTCCTTACATGCATGATACAATCCGCGCCATTCTGCACCGCGTTTTTTCATCACATGATCAAGATATTCTTGCCAGACGATCCGATCTTTATCATCATCTTTGACGATCGCCCCCTGTAGACCGGCTGCCAAGTCTTCATCCGTCATTTCACCGCCACCAAAGCTTGCTGCCAGCGACATACTGTTCGTTAACAGCGAGATCGCTTCGGCTGTAGAAATAACGCCTGCTGGTGACTTCACTTTATCTTTGCGATCCAGTGTCATTCCTTGACGCAGCTCTCTAAAAATAGTCACTACTTTATGTAACGCTTCATCGGTCGGAATCGCCGCCTGTAACTCATAAGCAGATGCAATCTCAGCGACACGCTTTTTCACAATTTCAACTTCCGTTTCCAGACTGTCCGGTGCGGGCAAGACGATAATATTAAAACGGCGTTTGAGCGCAGCCGACATTTCGTTCACACCACGGTCGCGTGTATTGGCGGTGGCGATAATCGAAAAACCTTTGCGTGCTTGCATTTCTTTGCCAAGCTCCGGCACCGAGATCGTCTTTTCCGACAAAATAGAAATTAACGCATCTTGCACTTCAGATGCACAGCGCGAAATTTCCTCAAACCGGGCGATCCCACCCGCTTCCATCGCACGCATAATCGGGCTTTGCACCAATGCCTGTTGCGTCGGTCCATTCGCAAGCAACATCGCATAGTTCCACGAATAACGCACATGTTCTTCACTTGTTCCCGCCGTGCCTTGAACAACAAGCCCGGAATGCCCATAAATGGCAGCCGCCAAATTTTCCGATAGCCATGATTTGGCTGTGCCCGGTTCACCGATTAATAGCAATGCACGATCGGTAACAAGTGTTGCAATCGCCATTTCTACCAAACGACGGTTACCGATATATTTAGGTGTAATATCGACTTTACCTGCTTTACCGCCAGTAATGAAGGTGAGCACCGACTGTGGTGACATGTACCAGCCAGGGGGAATATGCCCTTTATCCACCTTTTTTAACGCTTCCAGTTCATGCGCATATAACTGTTCTGCCGGCTGTCTCAATACTTGATTCCATGCTTCCACATTGCTCATGCCTTCATCTCCTTCATTTGGTTAATGACCGCTCGCATTTGCGAGGCAGCTGCATAGCGCAACTTGCCCGCACTTTTCACATCACTATCAGGAATGAGCTGCTCCAACCGCTCGATATCTTGAGCTGGAAAGCGACAGATCAACCGCATAATAAACGGATCGATTGTACTCGAAGCGCCGCCTTTTGGCGATTCCATCATATCCCAGAATAGCTCCCGCATATCGTCCAGTGTTATGCCTATACGATCCAATGCTCGGAAATATAACCCTGTATTCTGATGACTGAAATTGCCGCGTTCCACTAACGCTTGTCGCAATATCTCCTCCGCTTCTGTAGCACCCGGTCTTGCTAACGCAGCTACAAGCAACTCCTGGCGATGCGCCAAGGCAATGTTCAACCAACGCGGGTCCCAGCGTTGTTGCAGTTGTTCCAACGACAATGGCACATGAAACCATAGTGGATAGCGATGAAACTCACCATCGATATACAACAGTTCGACTTCCTCATCATGACGAGCGACCAATTGTTCTTCCATCCACTCGAACATGCGTTTGCTGTTTGGTGTCGCACTCCGCCCTCCACGGACGCTCCCCGCACCAAGCCCTTTGCTAAAACGCTCATACATTTCCACTGGCGAACGAAAACGATATGCAGCGATCGTTGCTGCAATAATATAGTGCGGATAACGATCTTGCAGCGCATACAGCAGCTCTACATCTTCGTCATTGCCCAGATGTGCCAGCTCATATGCAGGGGGCCGGAGCAATGTCGTTTTATAATAACTGTCGCCTGATAAAACCATATTTTCAAATGGCTCAGGATGTCGCACTACAAACCGATACATGTCAAGCAGTGCATCCCGGTCATACTGCTGCCATACGTGAAAATACGCTTGTAATTGCGCCGTGTAACGTTCCCTTGTAGCATCATCTAGCGGTTGTGAAGCGACCAGCTTTAATGCCTCCCATGCCGCAGCATGCAGACGCTCCGCCAGTTCCGGCTGCATCGCTTTACATAGCGCCTGTACGACCATCTCCACATCACGGCTTGATTCCGTAAAATTCGTATACAGCATATTTTGCGCCTGGGGCGAATTGCTTTGCGCCAGCGCTTCATACACAGCGGCACGCACTTCTTTTTTCTTATCATTACTCCATTCCAGTAATGATGGCGTATAGTGCTCCACGCCTGCCAAACCAGCAATCGCCGCCGCTTTCATATCCCCTTTGCCCGTTTCGGCAATACGGTAGTAAAAATCCGCATGCGTGGCACCGGCAATAAGCTGAATTGCCTTCATTTTACGCACGTCCAGCTTGCCGCCTTGCGGATCAAAATCATTTAGCAAATATGGCAAAATCGTCTCGCCATAACCCGGCACGATACGGTTCATCGCCAGCTCTGCAATTTCCGTATACGGATCAGCTAGCGCAGACATCGCAAGTGGCAACAGGCGTAAATCGTCAAAATAACCTTCTTTCCACGCATGCTCCACAATTTCCAGTCGTCCGCTGCCGGTCGTAGTCAATGCCTGCTGCACCGGAGCAAGCTGGCGGTATGTAAGCCGGGTACGCAGTGCGGTCGCATCATTAGACAGCGGTACAGCTCCTTCCGCCTCGCTTGTCGTATTGCCTTGCGTACGTAGCACCGCTAACACAAGCAATGTCAACCGCTGCAATTGCGCTGCCGAATCTGCATCGTCTCCAGTCGAAGATGTCCCAGCGACTAAAGCGGCAACCCCATCACCGATACGTTTAAACACCGGCGAACGCTCACCTAGTTGCTGTAACTTGGGCAGCAAGCGATTCAATCTGAAATCATCCGTTGCCAGCTCACTGCCTGCCACATATAAACGGCGAGCTTCTTGATACACTTCTTGTAGCAATGCTGTACTCATGCTCATTCCTCCTTATACATTACCGTATCGTTAACTATCGTTTCGATTCACTTCACTGATCGATCAGCTACCGCTACAAATAAAACAGCAATTTGGGTCTTTATCCGACACTACTTTAGCTTATCGACGTCTTCCCTATCCGAACGTTCCAATCTGCATTTGACCTATGTTCATGTCGCTTACGTTTTTATCCAATGAATAGAGCAACTAATAAAGCAAGCGAATGATTTCATGCTCACCGACTATCGATAGCGGCTGAAATACTAACTGTCCAGTATCGACACGATGTTCAAACAGACCGAGCCATACCGCATCTCGCAAATGATGCTGTTCCACATAAGCGAGAAGCGCAGTCGTTGCCGGAATCGGCAGCCCTTGCTCCCGCACATCGCCCAACACAATCTGCTGATCCTGTTCATCCGTAATGTACAATTCGCCATTGTCCCCTTTCCAGGTGGACTTCACATGCAGCAGCAGCGCTGGATGAGTATTAGCAAGCGGGTTTTTAAGTTGATTTTTGACGGTTTTGATCACATCGGTATAATCGCGCTTGGCGTACTGACGAATGTTGACCAGCTGATCAGGACGCAATGGATGCAAAACGCCATTTTCCCAACGAATACGCGGATTCAAATCGCCCGGATAACGATACCATTCCATCGGCTGTACCGAACCTGTATAGCTATCTTCTTCACGCAAATGTTTGACCGCACGATAAGGACGATAATGAAACGTACGCCAGATCGTATCTTTCCCCGGCTCAATCCAATAACCGAGATCGACAAACTCCTGTCGCCCGGCATCGTCATAACTGACAAACGCAAGCTGTACTAGCTCACCGTCCGTTTGTTTTCGACCATATTGTTCCAGCTCGGCAAGCTGCCATGTATGTCCTAACCATTCCTCGATCGCAGATTCGGTATCAAGAGCCAATTCCGAATCTTCTAAACGTGCCTGCAAGTGGGTTCTTCCCTTTTGCACCAATGCCTGAATACGGCATAATTGCTCCACTTCCGCCGTATAGCGCTGCTCAGGATCGGATTTGTCTGCCATAAGTAACGCTAGACGGCGCAATTCATTTTGCGCACCTGTTAGATAATAATTGCCCATCTGTTTCACATGTTCGTTAATCGTTTTCACAACTTTGGTGTCAACTGTGCCTAGCCCGCTACGAATAAGCGTTAGCGTAAATTTTTCCAGCAGATCAAGCCCATCCAGCTGTGCCTTTATTTTCTTTTTGAGCGCAGTTTGGCTAGCCGTCTTTTTGCGCGTCGATTCCGCTGGTGTTACTTGCTGTCGTTCTTCCTTTTTTTCCTCGCGTTTTTCCATTTTTTCACGTTTGCTAGCAATCTCATCTGGTAGAGGTGCCTCGGCAAATGTCTCGCCTGCAACATAAGCATACATAAGCGCCAGTGCGTGTTTGCACGGGAACTGTCGACTTGGGCACGTACAGCGAGAGACGGGTTTGTCCTGCTGCACAAAATCGACGGAGCACTCATAATTGCTTTTTCCGCTACCCGCACATTCACCGAAAATGAGCGTCTCGTCAGCGGTGCGGTATAACGCTACCAACTTCTTTTTTTGCAGTAAGCTACGGCCATTTTTCGCTGCGGCTACATTTGGAGCAAGACTGTCTATGTACTGATTATCTATTTCAAGTGCCATCAGATAAAGCCTCCTTTATTAGTAATAGAATGAGGCTACAGACGAATAGGTCAACGATCAGGCTATGCAGTTATAACTAGCTGTTCATAGTGTATCTTTTACAATCAGCCTGAATATAAATATCCGCTTGCAGCTTTATCTACTATGCAACATATCGAGTGGATCGAACATACGCATCATAATCGTTATAAGACAAATCCGATTGAGGTGACACAGGCAATGCTAAATTCAAAGCAGCTTTTGGCAATTAACGAATATTTCGTCGACGTACCGCTGAATATCGCTGTTGTTAAGCTGTACAACATGATGATCAACCTAGCTTTCCAGCGGTTCGTTTAACGATTCACCAAATCATATAACTACATTATAGAACACTTGTTCCCATTTTAAAAGTTTTATTTAATAAATTCCCCACAATTTCAACTGCTCGCGCATGATTTCCATAAACGTCTTTCCAGCTTGCGCTTGTCCATCACCATGTTCGCTCACTGGCTCATAAAATAAAGCCACTTCATTCCCATACGCATAATTAAAACGAACATACCCTTCCAGCTCGCGGTAAAATAATTTGCCCCAATACGGATTTTCCAGTCGTAATGCCGGCACATAGTGCTCGGCAATCTGTGCTGCAACATTGCGCAAATAAGCCTGCTTGTGCTCAAGGGTGAGCTCAGACCCCGCCGCGACATGCACAGCAGCATATTGTGGCTGTAGCATCACAAATTCATGCTGCTGCCGTCCATTCCACGGTTCAAAATAACATTGTCGCTCCAACGATGTAGGAGCACCTGTATACAAACGTTGCAGCTCCCCATTCATAAACGCTTGCCACGACAACTCCTGCCACGATACAGCCATAATCTGCTCCGAATGACGCGGTAACCACAATCCACCTTTCACATCGCTATGCAATGCCAACATATCGCCATCCACTGTGCTTGCAATGACAACACAATCTCTAAGCTGAGTTGCCGTAATCGGACTATCTTGTTCGTGCTCCCATAGTCCATATTCAGCAAATTGCTGTAACCGTTCAGCATCAGGCATATTCACATGAAACCAATCACAATACGTCCCCTGACCGTATTGCTGTAAAAATTGACCATATCCTTCCGGCAACTTCACCTGATACTGTTGTTCTATACCGTCCAATTCGGCGGCTGAACATATATGTCGATGTGAAGATACGATATACATAGACGAATCTCCTCTCTTAACTAAATGAATATGATTAACGATTCCGTATCTATGCCTTTATTTCCGTTCATCCTTCCTTCCACATCGTCTTTATTTGTATTATACATGTCGATATAAGGAAAATCCTCCACAGTATGGTTGTGGAGGATACGGTATAAAAGTATAAGACATTTACGTACAACTACAACTACAACTACAACTACAACTACAACTACAACTACAACTACAACTACAACTACAACTACAACTACAACTACAACTACAACTACAACTACAACTACAACTACAACTACAACTACAACTGATTATGGAGCAAATTCAGTACGCTACGCAACTCTGAAACCGGAATTTGACCCGGAGCTGACGCGCGTTTTGCCGCCCCAAATGTAAGTGCAGAGCCAAACAGTTCACCAGCCAGTCGACTAATTACTCCTTGGCCGGACATCGACATCGTAATGAGCGGACGCTCGGCATACTGTTCCTTCATCGTATACGTCGCTTCCATCAAAGCAAGCACATCGGCAGGCGATTGCGGCATCGCAGCCAATTTCAACAGATCGCCGCCCAGCTCTTGCGCCTTGCGCAAACGCGCAATCATCTCCTCTTTTGGCGGCGTCGCTTCAAAATCATGATTGGAAATAATGACCGGCGTATGATGCTGATGCGCTTTGTCCACAATCGCACGCACATGTTCATCACCACTAAACAATTCCACATCGATCAGATCGACTTGGCCGGAAGATGCCAGCGCCTGATTTAACTGCACATATTCATCGATCGCCATCTCGCATTCTCCACCTTCACGCGCCGTCCGAAAGGTAAAAATAAGCGGAACCGATGGCAAATACGCCCTAATTTCCAACAGTGCTGCACGCACACGCTCGATCTGATGCACATGCTCAAAAAAATCTACCCGCCATTCCACCACATCCAAATCAGCGGTTTGCAAAAAGCGTGCTTCCTCCTGCAATTGTTCAGTCGTCCTGCCAACCAACGGTACACACACTTTAGGCGCACCTTCACCGATGACAACGTGTTTTACGATCACAGATTTACATTCGTTCGTCATAGAACAAGCTCCTTTTCAACAATAATTTGTAAATGAGTTCAAGCACACTTCATTAAGCTGCTTGCTTCAACAACTAAGCGGATAGAACGAGCAAAACGATGCTGATATGTTGTTGGCTCGACTACCTTATGCTGCAACGTCATGAACAGCCGCTCCGACAGTTACAAGCGGATGAGGCGAGTAATAACCAATCGCCTCATCTTAATATGTACATGAAAAGCATGCTTCGCCTGCACCTGCTCACTTCATCGGGCACTGACTCCTGCTTATTGAAACTAGTATACCTGTTATTGAACAGGTTGAGAATGGCAGTCGGATGAAACAACGATTGCCGACGCTTTGTGCAAAGGCATAGCAGAGCCAACAGCAACAAAGTTTTACATCGATCTATAACGACATAACACTATACATAGTGCGCGGTACTTGCTCATCAACTATTCATTTTTTATAGCATAGTTGCTGCCATTGTTCATAACATAACCAAAATTACCAAAATGCCTTCACTTCGCCCACACTGCTCTGCTTACGCAAACGTCAAATCGGCTATAATAAAAGCAATTGTACACAACATGTACTATAGCTGCGCCCGCAAGCTTAACCTTATTTAACGAAGGAGTACGACAACGAATGGAGCTTTCAGTTTCGGAATGGCTATCTTATATAAACGAGGAAAATCTGAAACGGTGGATGAACGAATATCGGTCACTTGGGCCGCTAATTAGCATGTTGATTCCGTTTCTCAAATCATTTATTCCACCGATGCCTACGATTGTCGTGCTTGGCGTCAATGCTGCCGTATACGGGTTATGGCTCGGCTTTTTGTATTCGTATATCGGTATCGTTACGGGTTCGCTGACAGCCTTTCTACTTATTCGCAAGCTGTCCGAACATCGTCTGCTTGCACGCATCGTGAACAAACCGCGTGTGGAGCGCACGCGGCGTTGGATTAGAGATAATGGCTTTACGTATGTATTTCTGCTCAGTCTGTTCCCGGTCGGGCCGTTTACATTGCTTAATATGGCTGCCGGGTTGAGCGGTATACGTTTTCGCTCTTTTTTGATCGCGATCTTGTTCGGTCGTGGGCTAATGGTGTTTGCCGTCTCTTTTATCGGTGCCGATCTCGCTGTATACTGGGAAAAACCGTGGTATATCGCACTCGTCATCCTGTTTATCGTCATCTGTCTAGTGATCAGCCGCAAAATTGAAGCTTTTTTCAGTCAAAAGGAGCAGACTCGTTGAGCTGCTCCTTTTGCATTGAATCGCTCTATTAGCTGGATCAGCTGTATTAGCGCTGCACTGCTGCTGACCAAAGCGGAATTTGGCTTGCATATACTTTCGGAACGGGAACATCGCCTGCTACACGCGGTGCGGTACTCATTGCCACAAGCGCTGTTTTTAGCCAAATTCGCTTGGCACGAAGGATGCGGCAGGTGCATTATGTAGTCAAGATCAAGCAGCGATGCTCGCCAGCGGCTCGTATCCATTGACACAACATGTGCAGCAAAATCGATGTCCTTTGCCTGCTGTCATAGCGGTCTCTAGCGGGTAATATGCCTATACATTATAAAAAGGAGCAGACCGCTATGGATATGATTTTATTTACAACAGGGGTAGTGGCAGCCCATCTCGACATGGCGGATTGGGTAGAAAGCTACCGTTCCTTCGGGCCGCTAATTAGTATGATTATGGCATTTCTGCTGTCATTCATCCCCCCGCTGCCAACGCTTGCTGTGATCGGCATGAATGCCGCCGCTAACGGATTATGGTACGGCTTTATTTGCTCATGGATCGGTGTAATGCTAGGCATTATGACTGTATTTATACTTGTGCGCAAACTGTCACACTGGTCATTGATCCAGCGTATTGCCGCCCGTAAAAGTATGCGTAAAAGCCTCGGCTGGATCGAAAAAAACGGATTCTGGTATTTGTTTCTGTTTAGCCTGCTCCCGTTCGGACCGTTTACCGTTATGCATGCTGCTGCCGGATTGAGCGGCATTTCGCTGCGTTCGTTTCTCATCGCCTCAGCAACAGGACGCGCAGTCATGATCTTTGCCGTATCGTATATCGGCTCTGATCTGGACAACTATATCGAGCATCCGTGGCTGTTATTGCCTGTTGTCTGCTTCCTCGGTGCCGGATTATGGCTTGCCAAACAATTGGAAAACTGGATGAGTAAACATCAGAAAGAAGCAGCATCTTGACTGTGTTTGCATTTCATTCCTTACTTGCCAAACATAACTGCTAAGTAGGCACACCTCATTTATGTGTATAGCTGAAATGTGTACACTACATCGGCAAGCATACGTCTGCCACTATGTTATTGGTCTGTTTATTTTGCCCTAGCAGCTCAGTTTGGCTTACTAGTAAACCGCTGCGCGCCTGCCGCGGCTACATGTCTGTTTATACGTCTGCTGCACACGATCTGCTTGGCTTACGTGCTTACGTTTACAGCGATGTTCACTACTCACCATGCAGCAATCGCTCCATCTGTGCGTCCGTCTGTACCGCCGATCAGTGCACCGGTCGCCTCATCGCGTACGATAATTTGCCCGCGACCGAAGCCGCCTGATGTCACTGCACGACGCACGATATGCCCTTTGCGCATTAAACTTTCGGCAAGATGATCCGGAAAACCCGGCTCCACCTCTACCACTTTGCCTTCCAACCATTGCCAACGCGGTGCATCAAGCGCCGCCTGCGGATTTAAGCCAAAATCGATCATATTCATCACCATCTGCACATGTCCTTGCGGCTGCATAAATCCACCCATCACACCAAACGGGCCGACCGCACGTCCATTGCGGGTCAGAAAGCCCGGAATGATCGTATGATACGTCTTTTTGCCTGGTTCCAGCCGATTGTCATGCTGTGCATCCAGCGAAAAAGAATGACCGCGATTTTGCATACTGATGCCTGTTCCCGGAATGACAATACCGGAGCCAAAACCCATATAATTGCTTTGAATATACGACACCATATTACCTTCTTGATCAGCCGTTGCCAAATAGACTGTACCGCCGGCAAGCGGCTTACCCGGCTCCGGCTGCAACGCTTCGTTGCCGATCAATGCGCGCCGCGCTGCCGCATAGCGTTCGGACAACAAATCCGCTGTATGCACGGTCATTTTATCTTCCTGTGTAATGTATTTTAGCCCATCCGTAAAAGCAAGTTTCATCGCTTCCCATTGCCGATGATGCGTATCCACCGTATCGCGCTCAGTAAACGAATACCCTTTTAAAATATTCAACGCCATCAATGCGATCAAGCCCTGACCGGCAGGCGGAATTTCCCATACTTCATAACCATGATAATCGACCGAAATCGGTTTTACCCATTCAGGCTGAAAAGCTGCCAGATCATCTTTACGCAAATAGCCGCCATATTGCTGCGAATGGGCATCGATCTGCTCCGCCAGCTCACCCGTATAAAAAGAAGCTGCACCGCTGTCCGCAATGCTGCGCAATGTCGCTGCATGTCCAGGCGAACGCCATAGTTCACCAATCCGTGGCGCACGTCCATGCGGTGCAAACGTATCAAACCAACCTTGATACGCTGCACCTGTTAACATGTCCCGAAAACGCCGGAATGTCAGTTCCCAATAGTAACCAAGTGTTGGCGAGATCGGAAAGCCTTGCTCCGCATAGTCGATCGCTGGCGCAAGCACCTCCGTCAACGGCAACCGTCCAAACCGACGCGACAATTCCCCCCATGCTGCCGGTGCACCTGGCACGGTCACCGGTGTCCAGCCATAGGTCGGCATGACTTCGTGCCCTGCCGCCCGTACCGCTTCAATCGAGATCGCTTGCGGTGCAGCGCCATTCGCATTCAGACCATGCAGTTCATCCTTCATCCACACGAGCGCAAACGCATCACCACCAATGCCATTGGACGTCGGCTCTACCACCGTCAGGCAAGCGGCAGTCGCAATCGCCGCATCGACCGCATTACCGCCTTTTTTTAATATATCGAGTCCAGCTTGTGCAGCTAGCGACTGTGAAGTCGCCACCATACCGTGATGTGCATATACGGTATTGCGCCGGGATGCATAAGGGTAGTACAGCGGATCAAATGTGTTCATCATATCGCCTCCGTCTTTCTGTTGATCAATGTCATGTCATCGTGTATGTGTATAGCGGGAGTATGGATCATATTGTGATCATCGATACGGCTTGTACGTCAAATAAAGTACAGATCACAGCCCACTTTTTTCCTTATACAAAGTGAACTCATTGAAATATGCAACGATACGACTCAGCCGAAAGTCCGCTCTATCCTATTAACGCAACCTACTCCAACCCGGCAGCAACTCCGCCTGCTGCTGCAACCATTCATTGCGCTGTAGCAGCGCTTGCGCCCGTTTACGTGCGGCGGGTAGCTTCGGTGTATGTCCTTTTTCGTACTGCATCAGCCAGCGTACAAAAGCAAGCGCGGTAAACCATTCCAACTGCTCGCTCGCCTGCGGACAGATTTCCAAATACGCTTGCCGAAACACACGTTCATACCGTGCCGATACGTACAACTCCAACATTAACAGCGCCCACGCCACATCAAGCCGGGCATCTTCCTGCTGCATATTCGTCCAATCAATAGTCGTATAACGCTCCCCATCATATACGATATTGCCCAAATGATAATCCGCATGCACAATCGAACGCTCCCGCCACACAATGCGATGCACCAGCTCATCCAGCGCCTGTGCCAGCTCCTCATAATCGTCAATACCAACGTAAAAATAACGGCTGCGCTCATACGTCGGAATCGTCACTCCTTGCATCGTATCTGAACTAATCTGATGCAACCGTGCCAGCTCACGTGCCAGCAATGATAGCTGTGGTGTCGTAATTTTGCGAATCGGTGCACCGTTATAACTCGTAAGCAACACCGCTTGTTCATGACAGAAACCATATCCGTAGACAGTAGGTACAGCAAGCTGCTGTCTATGGAGCATCGATAACAGCTCATATTGAAGCCGAATATCCGGCTGTGATTCCGCATTCCAGCGCTTCAGCACATACTGCTGCCCTCTGGCAGACAGCTTGAATACTTGCGCTTCAAAACCCGGCACCAATCGTTCGATCTCACAATTCCCTTCCCCCGCTAGCAAACGTTCCAACTCCGGCGCACACTGCTGCCAGCGAATATCGACTAAACGTTCCACATCATCGCCTCCATCCAATGGGCATTTAATAAAATCGATCTTTTCCGGTAGCTAGTACTTTGACTGCATAGCATATTGATTTTAATTCTACTGCCTGTCCTGATGAATAGAGGGAAGCTGTGCAACATCAAACTATAAATCGAAAGCGGTCATAGTACTAGTAGCTTGTCTCAAATACATTTACGGTTTGTCGATCTAACCATTGCTTGATGATGAATAGGTGAAGGTACGTTCAAACAAAATTTCCATTTGAGACAGCCTACTAGCAGCTTGTCTGAAATACATTTACAGTTTGTCGATCTAACCATCGCTTGGTGCTGAATCGATTTAGGTACGGTTAGACACAATTTTTATTTAAGACAGTCTACCGGTGTTTTTCTCAAACATAGTATAGATTGGCGATAACGTGGAGATGTATATTCCTTTTCAGTATACGCTTTCAAAAATGATCGATTCCACGCCGCTTCACATCCAAACTTGTACCGGCACAAGCAGATCAGGAAAACAAATCTACATCCATACTACTACAATACCTTTCATATAAACAAAAGAAGCGAACAAGCACAAGCAAGATCAACTCCTGCCTTAATGCCTATTCGCTCACCCATGTATATATCGAATTGTAAAATCCGACGGCAATCTTAATCTACACCTATACAAGCTACTAGATTACGATGTACATACAGCTCACTTCATCAAACCAACTATATTAAGGCGAATTAGCGCGAAATAGGAAGCTGCTTCTCCGCACGCGATGCCGCGATTACCGCGCTAATCTGGCGCAAAATTTCATCCATCGAAGCCGGATCATGAACATCGTATTCGTCGATATTCAGGCGCAGCACCGGGCAAGCCGTAAATTCATTGATCCAGTTTGCGTAACGCTCATGCATTTGCTCCCAGTACGAACGATCGGTATCGATCTCCATCTGCCGTCCACGTAGCTGGATACGCGTCAAAATTGAGGGCAAACTGCCTTCCAAATAAACGAGCACATCCGGATGCGGAAAATATGGCGTCATCACCATCGCTTCAAACAGACTTGTATACGTCTCATAGTCGGTGCTCGACATCGTCCCTTTATCGGCATGCATACGCGCAAAAATGCCTGTATCTTCATAAATTGAACGATCTTGCACAAAGCCGCCGCCCGCTTCAAAAATCTGTTTTTGTTCCTTAAAACGCTCCGCCAAAAAATAAATTTGCAAATGGAAACTCCACCGCTCAAAATCATGATAAAACTTTTCCAAATACGGATTATGATCTACTTTTTCAAGCGATGTTTTAAACTGCAAACGTTCTGCCAACGTCGAAGTAAGTGTTGATTTACCGACACCGACCGTTCCGGCAATCGTAATTAACGCATTTTCAGGTATGTTGTATTCGTTCATGCATAATCTCCTTTAAGCGGGCAGCAATGTTAGCGAACTGCTCCTTATTTTCCACAAAATCAATGCTGTCACCGTCGATCGTAATTAACGTCGTTTCCGGCTCACGCTCCGCAATCGCTGCCATCGCCTCATCGTAATCGATAATAAGCTGTTCCAAATACGCCGTATCCATCGCCTGCTCAAACGAACGCTGCCGTTTGGCGATCCGGCGCAGCAACGTATCCAGACTGGCACGAATATAAATGATCACATCCGGCTTGGGCAAATCATCGGTTAACAGATGATAAATTTGACGATATTTATCCCGTTTGACACCTTTTAATGTACGCTGAGCAAAAATCATATTTTTATAGATATGATAATCGGCAATGACCGGCTGATTGTTGGCAATATATTGGATGCCTGTGTCTTCCAATTGTTTGTACCGATTACAGAGGAAAAACATTTCCAGTTGAAAACTCCATTCGTCAATATTGTCATAAAATTTGCCGAGGAATGGATTTTCCTCCACGATTTCTTTTAAAAGCGGCAGTCTAAGCTCCTGCGACAACATCGTGGATAGCGTTGTTTTACCGGCACCAATCGGGCCTTCAACGGCAATAAACGGGGGTTGTTTCATAGTTGTACGATCCTTCCTAGTTCACATGGTCATTTATAGACTTTAAGTATTGTATCACGAAAATAAGCTTTGACCAGCGTTAATTGCAAACGAAACAGACTACAGTTAGCGCTTGTTTTTGGGGCGTTAGTGTCAGTTAGATGTCTTCCGTACTAGCCGGGCAAAAATCTGTTCCGGTTGCTTTGTATACGTGTACAGGCAACAGCTAGGACTAAATAACTGATTTTTTTAAGAAGCTACTTTTTTTTGGTAATGAAAGTCAGAAAAGCATAATTAAACATTCGTTTTTCCATATGTATATGTTATATATGTATTGTTTTTACTACATAATGTATAGGAGGAAACGCAGATGAACTGGTATGTAAAAGTTTTGAGAAATTATGTTAATTTCAAAGGTCGTGCAAGACGGATGGAATACTGGATGTACGTGCTGATCTCGATTCCGATCACGCTCGCATTGTATTTGCTCGATTATATGCTGAGCTTGAACAATTTACTGACTGGGCTGTACTCGTTAGCTGTACTTCTGCCTGGATTGAGCGTAACGATCCGCCGTCTGCATGATACAAATCGCAGCGGAGGATGGATATGGTTCTTTTTCGTTCCTGTTGTCGGGCCGATCACACTGTTCGTATTTATGTGTTTGGAAGGTACACGCGGAGATAACCGTTTCGGCTCCAGCCCTAAGCCATTCGTTTAAGTTATGTAGTTTCAATCCTAGTTAGTTGAATCCTACTACAACGACCAAGTTAAATTTCAACTTTGACTGTGTACTAACATAGTTATAAATAAGCGCTTGCTGCAGCTTTAACACTCAGATTAATCTTGGTCAAAATACTAATAGCTTGCCCAGCTTAAATGTGCTGTCTGATCGACTCCATCGTATGAACGTATACCTGTATCACACTATGAACTTCTCCAAATTATACGACATTAAACTCCGCATTTAGCGCGGTTAGCCGACTAATGACTTGTCTCAAGAAGATGTAAGGTTGCGCCCATCTGAACCCTGCTTGAACCGTGCAGGATTCAGACGAACGCAATCCCTGAATAAATTTGAGACATCCTACTAATTGCTTGTATCGATTAAATTTACGGTTTGTCTATCCAACCATTGCTTGATGATGAATAAGTTAAGGTACGTTCATGATTAAGCGATGATGAAAAAGACATACCCTGAATGTATGTGAGACAAGGTAATAGTGGGCTACCTCACATGAAAATTGTGTTTAAACGCACCTTAATCGATTCAGTACCAAGCGATGGTTAGCTCGACAAACTGTACATGTACTTGAGACAAGCTACCAGTTATACGTAGCGTTTATAGCATGATCATTGTAAAAAGGCGGTGTGGAACATGCCACACTGCCTTTTGCGATTCGTCTTTGATCCGTCTGTGCATATTCGTCTAATAGTAGAGTAAATTGTGTCCAGCAAAAATCAGGTTCAAACACATTTCAATGTGTTCATAATAAAGCGATCATCATGAACTTCCCACATGCTCAAAGCGTCACCATCACTTAATCAAACGTATACAAAATGATTCCATCGTCCCTATCAAAATCCCAATCCAGATACAACTCATAAGGCGATTTGCCGAGCAGCTTTTGCGTATTGAGCGTTTGGGCAATCACTCGCTTTTCCAAACGACGTTTAGCTTTTTTAAGCAAATCTTGGTGCCCTAGCTCAATCAGTTCCAGTTCGATTAGCTTCGTAATGCCGCAACGATAAATGCATAGTATCGATGGATCGACCCACCAAGAATCAAGTTGCTGCGGACGTTTCTGCATCTCCTCTAATACATCCGACAATTTCCGCTCAAAAGTCTGCTTGCCTTCATAATCAGGCACCTGATCATCCGCATCCATCTCCAGCATTCCTACAATTACGCCGGAAGCATTATGTACACCCCAATCATAGTACATATTCACAACCTGCAATCCAATTTGTTGCTGTAAAAATTGTTGCAAGTCTTGTAACACTGCATTCATAATCAGTTCACGTGTATATCGAAATGTTTCCTCCTCATCATGTACGAGCAAGAAGTCCTCAACCGGGCTAATAAAATGTCGGAGCTGAAACACAATACAACGTGCTGATATTACAATTTTGACCGATTGTGGCCCTTTTCCAAAGCGACTGCGAAGCAATTTGGTTACATACGAAGTCGAAAGGCTGATCATTTCGCTATGTTTCAAAACGAGTACACCACCATCTGTAATAAATTATCATCTTGTGTGTCTCATGCTGAAATAAAGGATTATGTGTAGCATCTTGCTGTTCATAGTTACTATACCCTACTAACATACAATTGACGATATTAAGGTTAACTGGTAGGCTGCCTTAATTAAAAATGATGTTTGAACGTACCTTAATCGATTCAGCACCAAGCGATGGTTAGCTCGACAAACTGTACATGTACTTGAGACAAGCTACTCAATCCATTCATTACTAACCAACATGCTAGTAGGCTGTCTCAAATGAAAATCAGGTTTACATGTACTTAAATGCGTTTGTGGTCAAGTCATGATGAGATCGATATACCTTGAATGTATCTGAGACAAACTACTAGCAGCTATCTTCCAGCTGTTTTATAGGCAGTTCGATACGTTTTTTTCATTAGACTACTTTTTCATTAGATTACGATTGTATATGCAGCTCAACTCACTTGAAATGCGACCAATTCGAACGCTAAACTGATAACAATAAGGGTTTGAAAACACCGCCTAATACACTGACCAAGCTAAATGTGCAGTTGAATGTCATACAGTAAAAAGGATTATACCGCATAATACAGATGTATTTTCGATAAGATAGCGTCAAACGTACATTATATTGAAGCTGGTCAAGACACTATGACGACCAAGTTAAATTTCAATTTTGATTGTGTACGTAAACATTTATAAATAAGAGCTTGATCCAGCTTCAAAAATCAAATTCATCTCGGTCAATTTACTAACTTGTCCTCATCCAATGATGGGAATCGATAGCTTGTTTGGATTGATTTATTAAAACTCATAAAGATGCTAAATCATCATGAAAATGAGGCAAGCTACCAGTACGTCGATCGTAAAAACTGTATATTGCCCAGTTACTTCAAGCACTGATTTATATACACCTAAATGAGAAGGCAAAAAATGAATATGGAAAGCGTTCAATATATTACTACATAGCCAAAATTAAATTATAGCTTTAATTACACGCCAATATCGTTGTAGTTAAAAACTAAAACCTATTTCAAAACTTAAATTGATCTCGATTCATGCACTGACGACTTGCCTGCCCTATATGGCGATCATCAATCTACCTGTGCATAGGTAATTGCAGTTATGACCGTTATCCCTCTTGTCTTATCGTCTCTGTTGCCACATGATCTTCAAACAAATAAATGATCATACTATGATCTTTCTCAAAATTCCAATCCACATACAAGTCAGCAATTTTCTTGCCTACGATTTGTTCGATACCGGTATGTTTTTGCAGCAATCTTTTTTCCAACTTATCTTTCGTCAAGCGCAGCATCGGCTCATAGCCGAGCGTAATAAATTCCTTTTCCAGCAAAATCGTCGTACCACGCCGGAAAACAAACAACATCCGCGCATTAATCCACCAGGAATCAATATATTCAGGCGGCTTTTGCAGCGCACGGGTCGTCTGTATAATCTGCTGCTGGATCGCCTGCTTATGTTTGTAATCAGCAGCTGCCATCGTTTCCGGGCCGAGAAGCGCTACAATAACACCGGATGCATGATACAGCCCCCAGTCATAATACCAGTCAATCACATCCATATGCAGTTGATGTTGCAAAAAGCTTCGCAATTCCGGCAGTAATGATTTCATCATCAGGTCTCGTGTGTACCGAAAAGCCTGCTCCTCCTCCTGACTGATCAAAAACTTTTCTACAGGACTAATAAAGTTTTTCAAATGAAAGACTACGCAATTTTTGCACAAATGAATCGATACCGACTCCGGCCCTTTACCAAAGCGATTTCGTAATAATTTAGTAGTATAGCTGGTTGCTTGTGTAATTATACTTTTTGCATTCAATGATTTATACACTCCATATGTCAAAGAGTTGGACTTCTTAATTGATCGTTGGGGATTGAGCGGTACAGGTAGCGCATTACTGCAATGGGCACCGATTGTGCCGATTGTACTGTTCATCCGCCCAG
Source organism: Paenibacillus campi (assembly GCF_034659835.1). Classification (NCBI taxonomy): domain Bacteria; kingdom Bacillati; phylum Bacillota; class Bacilli; order Caryophanales; family Paenibacillaceae; genus Paenibacillus; species Paenibacillus campi. The sequence continues at coordinate 170,617 of NZ_JAXSQZ010000005.1, read as the reverse complement.
TTCCCGACGCAGATGGTGAGTAAAACTAAGCAGATGAAGCGGCTTCGTAAAATACCGATCAAAACCGGATTGATACGCATAAATAATATCTCGATCCATGACACAGCCGCTCACTGCCCAGATTGGCGTTGATTCGTGCTCGATTTGCTGCTTGAGCTGTTCTGGAATGTCGTATTCCCCACTAATCGGAAGCTGAATATCAACTAGCACCAGTGCAGGCGAATCAGCTGCCAGCATCGACATGGCTTCATTGCCGCTGCTTGCCTGGACAAGCTTGACATGGGGAAACTTTTTGCTAAGCAGAAAACGAACCAGTTGGAGATTGATCGGGTCCTGACCAATGTACAACATGGATTTGGATTCCATATCGTCGACCTCCTTTATAAAAAAAATAGACCGAAGCCGGGCTACTATTGCCCAAGCTTCGGCCTAATCTCAGCGCATACGCGATGTCTGAATTATTACCGAATACATTATGCTTTTATCATAATGATGGCTAACAACATAGCCACCTAACTTACTCAATCCATTCATTACTCACCAACATGCCGCCATATTGTACCAAATACTTCATTCCAGTAGCAGCAGTGATTCAAAACAAAGCTGTTCTATCATCGTAATGGTTCAGACAAAATACAAGGCTATCGTTGAGCGAGATTAATTTTAATTTTGAAGATCGATTCAGTCTTGAAGGATAGCCATACCGTCGTGTAACCAAAAATAAAATTTAATTTGATCTAAGTACGATTAAGCTGTCTCAAGTAAAAGTCGAGTTTGAACATGCGTGTACCTGCTCATAGTCAAACGATCATAAGTTAGGCATATCGTACATTCAATTGAGACAGCGTGCTATGTTCATTGACCACGTTATATTTTATGTTTAGTTGCGGAGATTATGCCTGTTTCGCCGTTCCAGGCTTACAATGAAGAAATGGAATACGCTTCAAAATTAAAATGAATTGCAGTCAACCGCTTGCGGATGCGGTATCTCCACATGTAGCTTTAGCCATACGATTATCGCATTAACTGTGTTCAATTGTTTATATGCTGCCCAGCGTCACGGCTCTTTTTCCAGAAGTACGGTTATACCCTTTCGAAAGATAGCACGGGTTGCGGGTTTCATTCCTATCATACTTCGGGTCATTCTTTTCATTCCTATTGTCATTACGATCTGCTTGTTCAAAGATAGGGACCACAGCTATCTTTACTAACGAATCGTCTTGATAACGAATGTTATCATCTACAACAATCATGCCCGAACACTTGTGTACCCTAATCCTAATATAACCGATCTGTGTATAAATTTAAATGCCGACTATTGGATTCATCATTGTCGCTCATTCAATCTCACTTTATATGCTTTTAACACCTTATTAGTGTACCTGATTTGAGCTACATTTGTATGCAAAAAAGAAATCTGGTTTGACTGACAAAAAATAGAGGATAACAGGTAGGCGAAACTGCAACTATTTTTATCCGTGATTCTTTATGAAAACAGTAATTATGACATAAATATTAGCATTTGTATAATCACGCTTTGTTTGTTGTTCTGGTAAAATAAAAACGTCAGCATGGAAAAAGCTGTATGTAGTTCGACTATTCCAATATCGCATAGGAGGTTTATTATGAACAAATGGTTACTCACTGCATCGCTTGCTTTCTTCGTTGGCGCAGGCACGGTAAGCACGCTACCTGCCAGCTTTGCGCCCATAGCAGCAGCGGCAGTGCCAGACACCAATATTATGCTGGACGGCTATGCACTGCCTTTTCCTGTCCAACCAGTAATTAAAAATGGAACGACATTAGTGCCATTTCGCGCCATTTCCGAAGCGCTCGGTGTGAACGTAAGTTGGAATCAAACGGCACAAACGATTACCGCCAAAGCGACTACTGCCAAAGCCACCTCCAACATCGTGCTCAAACTAAATAGCAAAACCGCAACCGTTAATGGACATAATGTAGCGCTTGCTGTCGCTCCACAAACGATTAACGATACGACGATGATCCCACTTAGCTTTTTCAGTCAGCAATTTGGAGCAAGTGTGAATTGGAACGCTTCGACACGCACAGTCAATATCACCTCACCGCTCAAAAACTTATATACACTTGGTTTCTATGCGATTTCATCTTACGATGAACGCACACTCGTGCCGGACTTTAATACGGTAGCCTACGGTTGGAGCCGCATTACAACCGACGGCGAGTTTTCTACCACAAACACGGAATACAAATGGCCGCAAGCGGCTGGAACCGATACACCGGAAACGATTATTCAAAATACCGCCGCAACCGGTACCGCTCCGTATTTGATGGTGTACGCAGTCGACGGGCACGGCGAGTTGACGCGTAATCTGGAAAACCAAGAGCTGCAAAATCGTACGATTCAGGCGATGATCGATACCGCCACCACCAAAGGTTTCAAAGGCATTTTGCTCGATTTTGAAGGGCTGGGCTGGAGCGGCGACAAAGCCAAAGCACGCAGTGACTACAATGCATTTATTAGTAAACTGGCAGCGCAGGCACACGCATCCGGCTTAAAACTTACACTTGCTCTGCATCCACTTAACAGTTCGTACACCGGTTACGATTATCACCAACTAGGTCTACTGGCAGACGATCTAATCATTATGGCATATGACTACACTGACAAAAAAAGCCCGGAACCACTCGATAAAGTAAACGACGCGATTTTGATGGCATTACAGCAAACCGAGCCGAGCAAGCTAATTCTCGGCATATCACTAAGCAGCGAAAACGCCAGCAGCGTCAATACCAAAATCGGTCTTGCCAAACGCTACCAACTTAAAGGCGTCGCCATATGGCGCCTCGGCATTATCGGTCAAAACGCATGGGATGTGATGCACAAATCGATTACGTTTAAATGAAGATCGTCCAGTAAGCTTATATCGTCTAAATTTATAATATGCTATCTAATCAGCGCTCGCTTACAAATACGTAGGTACACTTGATTTTCACTAAAAACAGCCTACTGTATACGCCGACACGCGCTCTACCCATACCGAACGCAAGCTTACTGAACTGTAAGGTGTTTTTAAGCTGCTTCGATAGGAAGCAATCTTCGAATTCGATATGCTGAACTTAGCAAATCAGCAAATATGTTTCTCTATGACCAGGTAGTCGACAGTTCAAATTAAAGTCGATCTTACCGCTCTACGGGTAACATCCATTATCGAATTCGGAGGTTTTGTTATGTCCACATTGTTCACTTTGTCCAATGCGCCTTTTCGCCTGACTAGCTTTCAGCTTAAGCTTATCGGCATACTGCTGATGGTGTTTGATCATATTCATCAGTTTTTCCCTGCAGATGTGCCGATCTGGTTCAACTGGATTGGACGCATCGTTGCTCCCATCTTTCTGTTTGCCAGTGCAGAAGGATATCGATACACACGCAGCAAACGGAAATATTTGCTGCATCTGTACGTAGGTTATGTGCTAATGGGGATCATGAGCAGATTACTTCAGTCTCAATTACCGTCCGAGCATGTGCTGATTAACAATATTTTGGGGACATTATTTTTGTCGGTACTGTATATGCTACTGATCGATTGGCTTATACGAACGATCAAAACACGCCAGTATGCTCAAATGACAGCTGCCATCGGCGCGCTGCTACTGCCTGTAGCACTTAACGTTTTAACTATGCTGCTGCTCGGGAATCCAGCGTTTGGCAATTCAGCGCTTTTACTGATGTTGCTGAACATGAGTTTGTTCATTCCGATCCCATTGCTCGTAGAAGGCGGATTCGTATTTGTTCTACTCGGTGTACTTTTCCATTTACTACGCCAGCAACGGCTATGGCAGTTGCTCGCATTGATCGCTGTATCCGCTGTAATCGCTTGGGTAAACGATTTTGATCTTTTGCACCATTACCAATGGATGATGGTATTCGCTACCATTCCGATTCTGCTGTATAACGGCACTAAAGGCAGAAATATGAAGTATCTGTTTTATGTGTTTTATCCGGCTCATCTTTATTGCTTGTATATACTGGCGTATTGGCTTGGAAAGTAAAACAATACATGAATCGACATGGCTGCAATGCAGACGATTGCCTATGTTTTATATTTACCGTGTCACTTAATCGTGATTCCTTAGAGTTAACAAGCCACTGCAATTGCTTATGTAGCACACACTGGATGGAAGGTCAAAGCTGGTACTTTGACCTCGCTACATGTGAAATTTCATGGTGGTTAACAAATATGAGCTTATTGAAGCTTATTGTATGCGGCAAGTATATTTTAATCTGTCTGCCGCCTTAATAACGACGCGTACAAGCGAGCGGGAAATATCCTTTCTCCGCTGCTTCTTTTGCTGAAGTGAACATTTCTGCGGCTGCATATGGCGACTGACAAGAGCGAGTCGAAAAATAGTATTTGCGTCCTTCAGCAACGATCCCTGTGAACGTATCGGTCTTTACGATTTTGGCGCCGCCGAGTGCATAGTTGTTGTAATATTGAGTGCCGAGCGGAATACCTTGCACAAACGCAAGCACACCGGCATCATTAATCGTATTGTTCCAGTCCTGTTGTGGAATATATGGAACGGTAAACGTATACGATACACCATAGCGCTTGGCATCGGCATTGTAGCGATTGATCGTGTGCGCGAGATCGTTTTGGAGCGCATTTACAATCGTCGTGCGGCGGATGGCATCAAAAGTATGCTCATCATCAAGCAGCTTCATTTGAGCTTGCTCTTGCAATTCACTGCGAAAGCCGTGTAACCATTTGCCGTCTGCGGCAAGACGGATCGTTACATAGTCGTCCAGTGTGAACGCATAGATGTTATGTTGCTGATCTGTGTACGTATACGTTTTTTTCGGACTCCATACATGGCGAAATTCCGTTTCGCCCGCTTCGTTGCGATATGACTCAAACTGATATATATAATAGCCATCATAGCCAATGACGATTAGCGCCGGAATATAGCCGTTCAGCACCTGCTGACCGATATGATCATGAGCGACATTAAAATTCAAATACATCGTGCGCAAAAACGTATCTGCGGCGGCTTCCTTATTGATACGAGTCTGCTTGGTCGATTCGTACTGACTTTCCTGCGGCTGACTTGTATTGTTCATAAGCGCATTTGCCGCATCTTGTGTTGCCGTATCGACCGCTTTGTTATACCGAATCTGCAATTGCAAATTCACCCTATTATTTTGCTGATCAAGACTATTTATTACAAACACAAACAGCAAAATTAGTACAAAAATGACCGCCCAATTAATAATCTTCATTCAATACCATGCCCCCGTACGGCACGACGATCTTTTCATTCGGTGCATTGCTGCCGCCAAATAGCAGATCGCCCATTAACGTCGCCATCGTACGATTCGTATTTTTAACCGTTACACTAAAAAAGTCACCTTGATTAAGCTTGTATAGGCGCGCTGGATCATTTGCATTATCATTACCAACCGGAAACAAGCGCGCTTCAATCTGATTATTGTAATAGCCTTCATAATGCACTTGATATGTATGTTGAAATTGCGCTTCATCATCGTAAACCGGATCATATCGCTTATGTTGATGCTCCATTTCAATATGATACGTATTGCCAGTTAAAAATAATTGATCTTTGAACGCCTGCATCATAGGCGGACTAATATATCCTTTATCGCGCACACGATCTACAAATCGGGTCACTGCATTTAACACCACGATCTGAGAACTGTGATCCTGCGAGCTATACGCCGTATACAGCGGCCAAATGCCCATAAGCAACAATGCCAACAAAGCAGCAAAAATTTTCATGATCGCATTGCTCATCCCGATTGTCCTCCTTGCTCACTTTACATCATATTTCAGCAACACCAATTGCCCATTTGTATTGCGCACATAGGTTGGGCGATACATACGTTGGACATCGACAGACGATACATCTAACTCATCTGGATCGATACGGTTATCAAACCGTTGCCCATTCACCTCAACAGCGGCATCTAGCTCGTCAATGTTGTAGATCGTCTGCATAACTTCGGCTCCGGTACATATGTACTCTTGTTCGATCATAAATGTCGCTTGTTGATTGTTGTCCGTCGTGCCGATTAACGTATATATTTTGGCATTAATAGTAGCCGTCGTCTGAAACAGTGTGGAGCCTGCCGACAAACAAATGATAAATAACAACGCTCCCACTCCAAGCCATAATGCCGACCGCGCATGTTCCCCAATTCCGATCATGCCATCATTTCCTTTAAAGAGTATTTACAGGCACTAGCGACAGTCCGTTTCATCACACTTTGCGCCTGTTTCGTACGGTGATTTACGGGCACTAGCGATAGGCTAATGCCCGTTTGTTTCCATTTTTCTGTGTAAAACATTAAATACAGCTAATTCTGTACCACAGTAGTTGCTGTCCCAGCACGCCATGTTTGCGTATACGCCTTCGTTTGAGCTATTAAAGTCGAACTATTAATTTTGCTTAAAAATCAACGCGCGCACTACATTGCTGCGATCGCGAACGATTTCGCTTTTGAATGTACCGGTCGGATTGATGTAATTGCCGGACATTTGCTCCATCGCATCAGCCAAACTGCCGGATGGCTTGCTGGAACTGACCGTTCCATACTCTACGCTGTCTACAGAAGAAGCGGTATTCACCTCATTAAAATACCAAATACCAGTCGGATTTTTACCAGTCATCACCTTGATACCAAATCCAGCTTGATCTTTAAATTTGCGCAATGAAGATACGACTTGACTGCCCGAAATATTCGTATTGTCATAGACAGCGTACTGTGTCTGGTCAAGCTCTTTTTGAATGCCGGAAAAATTGTTTTGTGCGGTTTTAGTCGCTTCCTGTGCGCTAATAAACAGCACGACGACAATCGTAATTAAAGCGATCGTTAGAAATAGTCCTGCGGCTACTTTTAAAGCTGCTGATGCATTGTTCATCGTTTAGGCTCCTTTGTAATGATGAATGGAAATCATATTAGTGCTATAACGAACACGTATTACAGCTGATTAAGCTGCTCATAATAAGCGCCCATCTGCTCAAAACTCATATAAATAAACGGTAAAACGAGATAAATAAACGTCAACGCCGCCATCGGCGCAAACCCGATCATTCTGCCCCATTCCGATTTGGTCTCAATCATGCGCTCATAATCCTGTTTGCGTTTGTCAAAATTGTAATTACGCTCATGTTCCAGATCGTCAAACGCCTCACGAATCGGAATTCGCTCTACCGACAAAATGAGCTTATCGATCGTGCGTGCTAACGGCACAAATGGCGCATTTTGCTTGAGCGCTTCCAACGCTTGCTCTGCACCGCTTTCAAAATCAAGCACTGCCCGATGCAGCGGTTCTCGGAAAATAGTAGAAAATCGCTCCATCCACTCCAGCATAATATCGACTGACATCCGCTCAATCTGGCACAACATCGCAATAATCGTATGAAACTGTTCCACTTCATTTTGCATATCGATATAGCGAATTTTTTTCTGAAATAGCAACATCCAGTATGGAATCCGATAGCCGATATAACCCATCCCAAATGCAAGCAGCAGTTCATACCATTTAAAATATTCCGTGTGCAGCGCCTGCAATTTATGTTCGATCCGATCGACTGTTGCCGTAAGCTGTAAGCGATCCAGATGCGGATTGTCCGCGTACAGCTCCTCCACAATCCGCTCAGACCATTGTGCCGGATCAACTCCTGCCAGCCGCTGTATCATCCGGGTATCAAACGCCGTCATTGCTTGCGCCTTTGCCAGTTCATCCGCGGATAACTGCCCAAACATCGTTTGAGTTTGCGTTGGTGACGTCCAAATGTTGTGAATCGTAATTTTGTGCATCGTATGCAACGAAGATAACATCACGATTAACAATATGGTCGCCAGCACGATTCGATGCAAATAATGCCATTCCAGCGGTGTGCCTGCATTGGCATCTTTAAGCAATGTACGAATGCGCAAATGGGCGGTCGTACGCTTGGCAGGCATTAAACGGATCACAAGCCATTCGAGCAGGCGTAATTCCAGCAGCTTTTGCTCCCATAACCATTTGCGTACTTTTGCTTGATATACGCCTTCCTGCTGATCTTGCAGTTTTTTTAGCAAAAGATACGACAATAAAATGACCGCAAAAATAACGATTTTGGAAAAGAAGCCAAACTTGCTATTATAAAATTGCTCCATAATCGGAAAATTACTTTTCGCCCATAATTCAATCGGCTTCGTAAACAAAATGGGCGCAATCGAGATCATCGTCAACCCTTTCAGCAAATAACTAAGCTTCGTCCGTTTGAGCAGCTCCAAATTAATTTCACCGGTTAACTTGCCCATATTGCTTAAATATAACGAACCATCCGCTACCGTTTTGTCCCCAAATTCCTTCACCAAATATGAAATGCCGGCAAATGCTTTCAAAAAACGGTTAGGCGCCGCTTGATAATAACTTTGCAATTGTTTTTCCGGCTCTGACGATACCAAAATTTCATATACCTTTTTCGCATGCAAAGCAGCCTCATGTGTGGACGCTTCCGCCGCATCATGCAGCGCTTCTTCAATCATGCCATGCTGCTGATAACTATGCCGCACATCGTCCATGACAGACTTAAGCTGCACAAGCAATCGATTTTCGACCCGATTTACAAACGCATCGATTAACATTCCGTTCATCACCAGTGCAGTCAATGCGATCATAAACATAAACGTCAGGTCTTTGTTCATAAACAGCAACGCTAATATAAATGCCGACACAATCGCTAGTGTGACAAATACGACTTTCATCGTCTCTCGGCGCATCGAAAACTCATCATAGGAATGGATCGATTGCAGCCGCTTGCGCACGCGCATAATGTACGTCCGCAACAACGGTACAGACATATACGCATAATACGATTGCTGCAAAAATTGATTGTATTGGCGAATTCGCTTAGAACGCCCTGAGCCGACATAATCGAGATACGTTTTATACATTTCGGCTTGACCGTTATGCCGATTGTTGCGCTGCACATACTGGAAAACAGCTAGCAGTACGACAAAACCGAATGCCGAACCGATCAAAATATAGATCAGTACATTAAGAAGCGCCAACGATCATGCCACCCCAATTCTCCGCCATAAATTGCTGAAAACGAAGCTGATCGGCTGGTTCCATCATGCCCAACATTTGCTGTCGATTCAGCGCTGAAATCGGATGAACCGCCACATATTTACCATCCCGGTACTCGATAATGTTGCGCCCTTCGCCAACTTTACGCCCTGTCGAACGTTGAAAATAGGCGGTCATGCTTTCCATCATTGCTGTAAACCGCTCATCCGAGCGCTTAGCATGACGGAATCCGGTCGGATAATCTTCTTCATCCAGCACGACACATTCGGTAATACGCTCAACATAACGAGCACCATCCGCATCTCTGCGCAAATGCACATCAAAATTCAACACCCGTACGACCTGTTCCTCCGCCGTCTTTTCATTGCTGAAAATGCCTTGTTTCAACAGCGAATTACGCAGCGAGTACACAAGGTCTTTAAATGTTTTGGCATGATGTGTAAAAATCGTAAACAAGCTCGCCACCTGTGCCATCTGGATCATCCAGGCAGCGACTTCATCGGTTGCCACCTCGCCCAATATGTTAACTGTACCGTCCGTTTTCTTTTGCACATCAAGCCCTGCCTGACCGGTGACCGTCTCTGTCTCACGAAACGTTAAAATATTACGTTGATGATAAATTTTGCGCAAATGAAGCTCAAATGACATCTCCTGAATACGTAGCGTAAACGTAGGATGAATGTAAGCGACTAGCGCCATCAGCAATGTCGTTTTCCCCGAACCTTGCGCTCCGGTGACCGCTACGATCCGCCCACCTTTCATCAAATAAATAAGCAATGACCTGACCAGCTCATAATTCGCTATGCGATCGGTAATCAGTTGATCAAGCGTCGCCGCAGCCGGATCGAATTTACGGACAAAAAATGCCCATGATTCCGCAAAGTTAGGACGCACGACGACAACGCGACTGCCGTCTTTCATCTCATTCACTTTAAACCCATTCGCTTCAGACAATTGCCCAGGATTGTTATAGCGATAAATGTTCTGGCATACCCGTTTTAGCTCTGCTTCAGTACCAAAAGACAGAAACGCTAGATGCACCGATTTACCGCGATAAAAAATCCACACACTATCATGGCTAAGCGGCACCGAGTGCTCATTAATCGCCGTCGTAAAATCATAAAAATCATCATCATATTCCACCTGACTTACCGGTACACCGGATACACCGCCACTTACGCCATCAATTTTCATATCGCGAATTTCGTCGATGACACTAAAACCTTTGAACGTTTGATACACACGCTGCACGATAATATGCAGCTTATCTTCAATATGCAGCACATGGCGAAACCGATCATATGCCTCATCGATCTCATCCGCCGTAATCACATACGCACCAGAGCCGCTATGATCCGATTGCTGCTTTAGCTCTGCCAGACGATGTTCTTCCAGCAGTTTGGATAACCCGTTTAACCCGTACATCGCTTTGTATTGATACAGCATAATATCAAACTTTTCCTGGCTGCTTAGCGCCAGTGGATGATGGAATGGAATGACCTGATGCAGATTGTCCTCAGTAAAATCGTACGTTTTAAGCAACAGATCAAAGATCGTGCTTTTAACAAATGTTTTGGCATTGAGATCACCGTGCGTGCAATCTTTGAGCGATTTGATTAATGTGGCACGCTGGTTTAGCCGACGATTGTATTCTTCCTCAGACAGCCCCAAATCATCCAGGGAAGCCGAAGTCAGCTCATTTAGCGCCAGTTTGACGTACGCGATAATTTCAGGCAATGTGTATTTCGTATTGTGCTTCTGTTTGCGTTCACGCTCATCACCCTTATAAGCGAGCTTGAAATAAACAAGCACAAACATAATCAGCACGATCAGACCGATACAGGCACGATTGATCAACAAGCTAATATCGATACTGCTCACCTGCCATCATGCCTCCTTTGCAAACATATTTGGATCGACGCCAAGCGCTGTAAACAAGCCTTTATTCAAACTGCGAATATGCTGGATCAATGCATAATCAGGCTGCTCACGCTGTATATGCTTACGCTTCAGGAAAAACTCTACTACTTTCTGCTCATTGCACGCATCCATATACGAACTGCAATGCGGCAGTACAAACATAGGCGCTTGCGGCTTGAACAAGCGCCGAATATTAGCTAGTGTCAGCCGTGAACCTGAATCGTATTGTCCGATGACGAGCACATAGCGCTTCTGCTCGATCTGCGCTGGCATGTGCTCAAAAAATTCACGTAACAAGCTCATATTTTGGCTCAGTGATACGACGATCAGATCAGCATGATGAAGCACCGCCTCATTAAGCGCATGACCGTGACCACTACCGGCATCGATTAAAGTAAGATCATACGCGCTACGTGCCGCCTGACAGATCGGTGCAGCCACTTCATGCATACGTACAAACAGATCGGCATCCGGTTTGTGCGTACCAGGCAACAGATCAAGTGAACTGCTAAACACTGGCAGCGTATAATCTTTCAGCGTACTTGCGGTCAATTGACCAGCACGTGCCATTCGTTCCAGCGAATCGATGCCACTGGAACAATACGCAATTGACATAGCATCCAGTGTGCGCTGCTGTCTGCGAAATGCGCTTTCTACCAGTGAGCCACCATACTGGGTATGACCAGCAAGTACGATGCTCACATAATCAAGCGCAAGCATCGCTGCTGCCGCGACTAGATTCGATGAATTGCCCGTTTGTCCTGGACGTGCTCCCCAGAATGCAATTACATTCCCCATACCGCTTCATTCCTCCGTGACAATTTTTTCGTATAACTTTTTAACTGCTGATGATCCAATTCGCTCACATTGCCTGCCATCTGTTGGATCGCGGTACGCAGTGGGCGCGAAATCCGTTTGATGCTCACTCGATTGCTATTTTGATTAACTATTTTCTGCATATAATCCATTTCATCAAACGGGATCATAAATGAACTTTCCTCAAACACAACCGGCAAGCATGAGAGCATTTGCTCCATATAATCTTCCGCCAGCCCGCTATCGATCTGCTGCACAAACAGACGGCAAAACGGAATCCGCGGCAGTTTCGGATCACGTCCAGCGATCAGTAAGCGCATAAGCCCAATTGCCATTTCTAGTGAACGACGTTCAGATGAAACGGCTACAAAACGTTGTTTAAAGATGTTTAGATCGTCGATATGAATAAAATCGGGCTGTGAGCATAATACGAGCACATGGTCATAATGCTGTTCATCATCAAGTTGCCGCCGCATATGGGCAAAGTTGGTAAACGCATAACCGATATCAAATTCATCGTATTCCGACACCCCTTCCGCATTGGTAGCGATCGGCGTATTATAACGAATAAATCCTTCGCTACTAGCATCAACTAGTAACACGCGGCGACCTGCTGTTTGCAAAAATTTGCTCAAATAGATCAACAAATCGCTAATATCAGCGACACCAAGAAATAATGAATAGTTCATCGTCATCCTCCTTCGACTTCGTGTTAACTTATTGCGCTGTCATCGTATACGTCGTATTTATTCAACTAGCGGTTGCTGGAATACGTCTTGCGCCTTTTCAGTACTAGAAACTTGATTAGAGTCATTGGCACCGGAACCTGCATCAGATGCAGACGGAGCGGCTGTATCGTCAATTGAAGTCACTATAGGTGTCGCTTGTTTAACGGTATCCGATACTTGTCCGTCAGAATCAGCTCGCGGGCTCGTTACTGAAACGGATGAAGAAGACGTTAATTCCTTGTTTTCAGCAATTCCCGAATCTTGCCGGGCTGTTGTAACAGCCGAATCGGCTGTATCGGTATGATGTGCTGCCGCTGCTGAAGCGTCAACAGATGAGGAGGCACTCGCTCCACTTACCTTCGCTTTATCCGCCTCGCTCATTTGGCTTAGATCGTTATCCAATGTTTGGCGCGCCTGTTGACTTAGCTGTAAAGTTGCCTTTGTCAGCACATTCGGATCGGATTGAATCAGATGAATCACATCGATATTGGCTGGGTAGTTCGGAATCGCCTTATTTTGCACATATGGATCAGCGTAAGCAATCGCATATAACCGCGCTCCTTGCAAATACGCATCGACGATCGCACTGCTCATGACGAGCAGTTCGGATTCGTTAATGTTGTACCATACCGTTTCACCGGACAAGTCCTCGACTTTCTTTTTGGACAGTACGATATAGTCACTCCCATTCGGAAAACCGATCCGCACATCTACAAAATCGCCTTTTTTCAGCTTGCGTGGCAATTGCATCACATCGTATTCACGGCTGCGCAAATCATGTGGTGTAACCCCATCGGTGTAAACCATAGCCGGTGTTAGCGCTGTGCCTTTGCCGGCATCGATTTTGATCATTTTGCCGATCAGTTGCTTCGGATCGACGATCGCATTGGTCGGCGCGCCCTGTTTGGACACAAATGCTGTCGTCAATTGCTTGCTGCCGATCACCTCACCTGCTTTCAAATCACCGATTGTGACTACAATTTTGCTGGAAACCGCTTGTTGTTCCTGTAACGCCTGCTGTGCTAAAGTTAGCTCCACTTCGTATTGAGCTTTAATCGCTTTAAGCTGCTTTGACTGATATTGAATTAGAAATATGTATCCGAGCGACGCTAAAATCGCTACGATCAGCCCACCGATCACACCGGCGTAAATTTTGTTTTTCATCTGAAAACGAATAATCGACACATTGCTCATCCTCCTTTACAATTGCTAAATTCAGTTGCCGATCTGTAGCGCTTATGTGCAAAGCTCAATCGTGTAGCTTCATTACGCATCCTTTCCATCCTGTTACTCCTTTCTACAAACAAAACAACAAAAAAAGCACGCAAAATGTCCTAAGACATTAAGCGTGCTTCGCTTGTAATCGATCGTTGTTTAGTTATACAGCCATCTTATATGATGCCTCTGCACGATGTCAATCGATTTTTGTGCGTCGTTCTTACTTTAAGGTTGGATGTCACAAGGCTGACAGCTTATGAACATGCTTCAGCAAACAACAAACATAAGCGTCATACAGTGCTGTATATTGCCATATTCAGACTCGCACTCCTATGCATGTCGAAAAAGCTCCTGTGTATAAATCTTTCATTTACTCATTATTGCTATGATAAATCTTGTTCAAAAGCTGCCATAGCTGTTCTTTTTCCTCAACGCTCAAACTGCTTGTCAGCCGCTCATTTGCCTCTTGCAACGTCTGATACAATATCGGTTCAAACGCCTGCGCTCGTTCTGTCGGATACAGCAAATATGCACGGCGATCATTCGGATCGACATGCCGTTCGATATACCCTTCTTCCTCCAATTGGCGCACTGAACGCGCGGTTGTCGCTTTATCAAATTTGAGGTCATTGGTCAGCTGATCCTGATTCACACCCGGACGCTGCAAAATCGCTTTCAAATAACTATGATGCCCACCGCTGCCAATACCATACGGCTTAAAACTACGGGCAAGCTGCTTCTGATTGAGCCGATTAATGTAGGAGATCAGCTTGCCAATCGAATCCTTTTGCATTTGTATACACCTTCTCTACGGGGCAATATTGCCAGTATAATATGCGACTACTGCCATAATACGCTTGCTATGCATTGAAATATAACCACTTACGATCAAGGCACAAATGTATCCATTCGATTCCATAATGGATGCTTGACCGTAGTAACTATGGATATATGAAGTGTAGGCGTTCCATTATTCACCTCTATTTAGGGTACAAAAATTCATTATAGGCAGCTAGCCTCGTTTGACTTTAGCACGACTAGTAGGCTGTCTCAAGTAAACATCGTGTGTGAGCGTACCTTAACCGATTCATCATCAAGCAATGGTTAAATCGACAGACTGTAAATGTACTTAAACCATGCTACTAATCATACGTAATGTAGCACAGCTAGTCATACGTCATATTGTACCAAAAAAATATAATTTTGATTAGTTGCAGACGCAACAATTTCGTACTATACTCAAATCATCGATATGGTTGCGAACGCAACTATTTTACAAATGAGGTGATGAATCGATGGCGGAACTTGCACAACGACGTACGTATCAGGATGATCCGAACATTCAACGCAGACGCTGGATCATTTTGATTGTGATGAATTTGTTTACTTTTATGGCAACACTGGACGGCAGTATCGTTAATATTGCGTTACCGACCATTTCCGAATCGCTTAAACTACCGGTTGCCCAGACCGAATGGGTAACGACGAGCTATTTGATGGCGATTTGTGCAGCGATTTTATTTTTTGGCAAACTGGGTGACAGTATCGGCAAAATCCGCATATTCAAGCTAGGGATGGTCATTTTTCTGATTGGCTCGCTGCTGTGCGGCTTTAGCAATAACCTGACGTTTTTGCTACTGTCCAGGGTCGTGCAGGCGATTGGCGCGTCGATGACGATGGCGAACAGTCAGGGCATTGTGACCGATATTTTCCCGCCGACCGAACGTGGCAAAGCGCTAGGGTTAGTCGGTACATTTGTATCGCTAGGCAGTATCGCCGGGCCAAGCCTGGGTGGAGTCATTTTATCGACGCTGGGCTGGCAAGCGATTTTTTGGGTCAATGTGCCGATCGGGTTAATCGCGATCGCTTTCGGTTGGAAAATGCTACCGACTGATATCGTCAAAACCGGTGCACGGATTGATCAAGCAGGCACAGGGCTATTTACCGGCTTTATTTTGTTTTTGTTTGCCGGGTTGCTGCTCGGACAGCAGCTTGGTTATACGGACGGACGTATTATCGGTTCGCTCGTAGTTGCAGCGGTGTTGCTCGGTGTATTTTTATGGGTGGAAGCGCGTAAGCAGGAACCGCTACTACAGCTGAAACTGTTTCGCAATCGGCTATTTTCGCTCGGTATTTTATGTGGATTTCTCGTGTTTGTATCGAATTTTTGTTTTAATATTATGGCGCCATTTTATACGCAAAGTATTTTGGGATTGTCCCCATTTCATGCTGGCTTTTTGCTGATGCTGTTTCCGATGATGATGGTCATTATCGCTCCGCTTAGCGGTGCACTATCTGACCGGATCGGCTCGGAAATTTTAACCTTTGCCGGGTTGATGGTGATGGTCATTGCCCAGTTTGGACTGGCACGACTGCATGAAGGTAGCCCGATTCCGATTGTCGGCATCTGGGTCGCTATGCTTGGGATTGGCACCGGGATGTTCCAATCACCGAACAATTCGCTCATTATGTCGCGCATCGCCAAAACACAGCTTGGCATTGCTGGCAGTGTCAACTCGCTCGTTCGTAATGTCGGCATGGTCGTCGGTATTACGGTTGCTACAAGTACATTATTCGGCGTGATGAGCAGCGAAGCAGGCTATCGTGTCACCGGATTAATACCGGGTCGTTCGGACATTTTTCTAACCGGGATGCACGTTGTGTTTGTTGTCTCGGCAAGCATCTGCCTCGTGGCAGCTCTGCTGACCGGCTGGCGCATGCTACACTCGCGGCATATCGCTAAGCAAGGTGTGGATGAACCGCAAGGGCAGATGACGGAGAGTGGGGCGGGCGGGAAATGAATATGCTCGTTGTCGCAAAGTGCTTGTTTCGTGTATACGTGCGAATGTTGATGATAGATTATACAAAAAGAGCAATGCGCCGACTGAATCGTCGGACATTGCTCTTTTGGCATCTATTATTGTTTTCGTTCAACTTATTAATACCCGATCTTAATACTATCCCCTTGCGTCGCCACTCCAGGCGAGCGGACGAGTGACAGCTTGTGTTCAGCGGAATAACCGAGCGTTTCGCCATCATGTAATACGACATTGCTGCCTACTACATAGGTCGTAATATTGAGCATTAACTCAAACACATCGCCTAAATCTTGGCTGGAGTTAATGATCTCCATCTCATCCTTGCCAAAATGGTTCAAACCGACGGTGTAGGCACAATTGCCTTTTTTGTCTTCACTCGTATACATACCGAGGAATACCCATAGCTGTACCGGAAGTTCGCGGTCTTGCAACATCTGTGCGCTTTCGAGATACGATTGCGCTGACATGACCATTGGCGGCGCATAATAAGCGATCGCCTGCTCCAGTTTTAATACGCTGGCAACAAGCTGTGTGAACAGTGCATGTCCAAGTAACGGGTCTGTAACGCCCATTACGGTTACAATCACATGCGCTTGCTGTGTAGCTACAACTTGCTCTGCCTCAGGCCACAACAGATTGTATTTGCACGTTTCCTCTACTTCACGATCGGGAATCGGTCCCGGCATATAAGCAAGCGCCACCTGCATATCTGCAATCTGGAACACCATATTTTCGCTCGGCTCCAGCCCATCGATCTGAATGCCCCATTCTACTCGCATATTGGTAATAATCTGCTCTGGATCAAATGTAGCTTGATTCAGTAACACAAAACCGAGCAACAAGCTGGCAGGCTCCGGCAAATTAAGTTGCTCTGCCGCTACAGACGGCTGTGGTGCATCGGCTGCCGCATAACCGTATGCGCTCGGATTGCCTGTATTTGCCGCACGGTCATCAACTGTATGCTCGTTGTTTGATGCTTCATGTGGTAGTGCTCGTTCATCGGCAGACTGCTTTTTACGACGGAATTTATCAAAAAAACCCATACGATACAGCTCCTTTATTATGTAGTAGTTGGCATAATTCCATTGTGATTGGTCCATTGTAGTGTAACAGGTATTTCATCCATTTCCTATCCCCACCTCTGCCACTACAAACAGTCCGCTTGCCCAATGCAGCATCGGAACGAGCAGACTGTCTAGACGGACGTATTGCAATTCGAATACGTTACCGCTTTATTTTACATGAATCACACTATAACTACACCGGCAGCAGCAGCAAAATAATCGATGACAGGCTTAAACACAAACTAATCAAACAGAGCACGAGCAACACCTGCTGCTGATTCAATCCGCTCGACAACAGGCGATAATGAATCTGCGTCGCATCGGCTTCATAAATCGGTTGCCCTCGCAACATACGGCGAATGACCACAAAAATATTATCAAAAATCGGCACCCCTAGCGCCAAAATCGGTACAAACAATGACAGCAATGTCGCCTGTTTAAATGCACCGTCCAGCGCAATGATCGCCAAAATAAAACCGAGAAACGTCGCCCCACAATCGCCCATATATACGCGCGCTGGCGGCTTATTGTATCGCAAATAACCGATGCCGATCCCAACGAGACTAATCGCCATGATCGCTGAATCCGATTGCCCTTGCGTGAGCGCGACTACAAACAACGTTCCTGCCGAAATCGTAGCCAGACTGCCTGCCAGACCGTCCATCCCATCGGTAAAATTAATGACCGTGGTGACGCCAAAAATCCATAGCAGCGTTAACACCAACTGTAACCATTCCGGCAGCAAAATATATTGATCGTTAAATGGATTGGCAAAGCCGGAAAAGCGAATGCCTGCCATATATACAACAAGTGCAGCGATCAGTTGGACGATCATTTTGGGTAGGGCAGGAAACTCACGCCGACTCACTTTATACCAATCATCCACAAGACCGATTCCAAGTACAAGCAGCGCTCCGGTCAATACGGCTGCCATTTTCCACCATCCGGCATTCATAAATGATATGTATGAAACTGCAAACCCGCCAAACAAAGCAATGCCCGCCATCAACGGCACAGCCTCTTTGTGCAACTTACGCTCACTATCCGGACGCGGCTTATCGACAAAATCAAGCCGAATCGCCCATTGGCGTACGAGCGGAATCGCTAGCAGTACAAACACAAACGATAGGATAAAAGCAGCGATATATTGCATAGTTCCTCCTTATAGTTTGAATGACATTATACGATGATCATATACCGTATAGATTGCATTGTTGTCTGTTTTGTGGGCGAGTAGCTTAGGCTGCGTACATTTTATCCGTAGCAATTTTATCCATCGCGATGGGATTGCATATCTAATTTAGATATACAGCGAAAATGAAGAATGAGCAATAAGGCAAATCTGATATTTTTATCATTAATTTGCCGCTGAAAGTTTATTGATATTGCATTGTATGTTTGAAGACCGCAAACTTTAGCGCCAATGCTTGCCTAGATTTATGTGCTCCATTCCACACTGATTGTACTAAAAATAGCATACAAAGTTGCTTTAGCATTGCTATACCTAATATGAATCAATCGAACATACAGACATATGGACATACAAAAACAGCCTGCTCAGATATTGCATCCGATCAGGCTGTCATTTTGCAGCGGTAGACTACACAGTCCATTATGTTTGCGCACCCCTTCGCAGTGGATAACGCATTCATCTCTACTTACCGCTTACGCTTCTTCAAAAATACGCTCAACTTGCGGCATAATATCATCCCAGTTTGCATCCGGCAGTTTGCTTACGGTTACAAAATCGCGCATGCCAAAAATATTGTCTACGCCATCGATTTGCACGAGTGCTTGAGCGATGGCATGGTCTGTCGTATCGCCTGCTTTGACCGAGGTGCTAGCTGTACCTTCAAAAATCGTACGGTCTGCATTGATTTTGACCGCGTTCGGATTCGGAGTAGGTTGAACTTGAATGTGAATAGCCATAATGAGTCTCCTTTTTGGGTTGGAATTTACTTGCGTGCTTGACGTTTTGCTGAAGCGGAATTGCCGCCTGAATTCGGTTTCGGGCGGTCACGCTTCGGGTTGATCGTCAGATCGAGCGCTTCCCAGCGGCCGCGCAGCCATTCATCAAATCCGTCACCTTTTTCGCCTTCATAGGCATCATAAATATCCGCACGCATCCGGCTAAATTTGCCTTTGAAATCATCATACGTATGATCGGCAGGCAGGCTTTTTTTGATACGGATTAGCGTTTTGGTCATATGGTTGAACAGCTCACTGTTCGAACGCTCCGGCAGTTCGGCAGCTACGCCAAGTTCACGCAACTGCTTGTGCGCTTCCTCACGCACAGCGGTCACCGGATCATTGTGCAGCAGATGTTGAAGCAGGTCGATAATCGGTGGCTGTGCATATTGTCCTAGCGCGCGCGCTGCTTCCAGACGACGCTTCCAGTCTGCCTGGCGATGCGCATCCTTTTTCAACTGGCTGTAATTGTCTGGCAATTCGTAACCGTCTGTGACCGGTACAGCAACTTCCTCTGTGTCGTCATCAGCGGGGGCAGTGTGCAGATGTTGTTGTTCGTGCTCGTTTGGTATTTCATTACTCAATGTGTTCAGTTCCTCTCTGTAGCCGTTACAGGCTCGTGTACTTCTGCCCTTATACTACCACAATCCGTTGCACACGCCTAATATTTTGCAAGTTTTGCTGAGAGGAACACGCTAGTAGGCTGTCTCAAATGAAAATTTTGTTTAAACGTCCCTAAATCGATTCAGCACCAAGCGATTGTTGGATAGACAAACTGTAAATATATTTAAGACAAGCTACCAGTACCTTGACCAAGTTAAATTTCAACTTTGATTGTATACTTGAATCAGTATCAATAAGAGCTTAAGCCAGTTTCAAAACTTAAATTAGTCTCGGTCAAAGCACCAGGTACCATTACTTTTCGAAGTTAATATTTGATACTATGCTTTAAACGACCTAACATTCTATTTTTCGGCTTCTGTAAATCCGAAAAGATTATTAATAGGTTGCCAGTTATCAGCTACCATTTCATCTATCCACTCACCACTGTTGAGATAGTAAAGTTCCTCATTCATATCACGTACAAAAGCCCACTGGATATTATACTTTGCCGCATATTTCTTTAATGCCTCATATTTAGCTGGTGCATAAGGGTCGATATTTTTATCCCGCCCCTTTACATCTTCACCACCCTTAGTTTCAACAATGTAAATATCTCCATTCACCATCTGAATAACAAAATCAGGATAAAAATGTGAAACTCCTCCGTTAGTAGTATAAACAAGCGAAAAATATTGAGAACCCTTATCCCCATTTTTATAAACAAAATCAACAAAATCATCGTGTTCTTCAAACCAACGTTCCATAAGACGTTCAACAATACTTGATCTAACTGCAATGGATGCTGTAGTGTAACCTTGATAAGCATTTGTTTGCACTATTTTTGTATCTTTCAATTTTGGATTGTACGTATATCTTTCCTTCAAAGGAATCTTAAAATCATTCTTTTGGATATTATCTAAATCAAGACTTCCTTGAACTGCTTGTTCTATATCTATTTTTCTGAATTCTTCGCGCAAAGAACGCCAATTATTCAAAATGAATGCTGTCCATTCATTAGCATCTAACTTTAAAATGGAAGTTGCAAGGGAATAACCTCTCCATAAGAAGAAACGTTTAAGCATTGCTTCCACTTTAGACACTGGTAAATGAAGTACACGATCAAGTTCGTGGAAAGCATGTAGCAAATCTATTCGATTGTCTTGATAGTCAGCATCTATAGAACGTTCTCGATCAACAAGTTTTTCTGCATTTTTTAGCGTATCAAAACGTCCCTGCTTGAATGTTGTTAATATTTTACTACCTAAAAAATAACCATTAGATTCTAGAATACGCTTATTCTCCTCTAAATCCTTTGTAAAATTAAAACGTTTCTTCATACCCTCATATATATTATTAAGAATCATTTTTTCGTTCATAACTTCGTCATAATTAATCACACGTTCAGAAATTAACTTCAAATCTTTAGCTTTATCTTTAAGATTCAATGTTGGTGTTGGTGCAACTGCTGCACCTTGTGCAAATACTCCATTTAAAAAATCCGTATCAAAAGTATACAAGTAAGCATTATCCAACAAATCAATGTTATAGTGTCCTATCCAAGGTTGTGGCATACGGCGAATTCGTCCCAATGTTTGAATTGTGAACTGCTCTCCCATATTTTCGCGGATTTTGATTAAAATTTTAGCTCGGGGCGCATCCCATCCTGTCGCAATGGCTTGTTTAATAATAATATATTCTACTTTATTATCAAGCTTGTTCACATTAATAACGTTACGTTTTTGTTCCGAAAGCCAGATACCGAGCTTACCATCTTCATATGTTTTATTCATCGCTTCTTGAAGATACTTTTCAATACGTAAAGATAAAAGAGGAGTTGATTCGTCAGGAAGTTGCACCAGTACAAGTGGATTAATACCAGTCACTCCATTCTCAATATAGCTAGCAACAATTTGTTGACGTTTTTTTTCAGCTGCATCAAATAAAATCGAAAACTCATCTGTTTCTTTCAGATTTATATCGATTTCTTCATTGACAACTACTGCTTTTGTAATCAAACCAGATTCAATGACTGATTCCTCTAATACCTCATAGAATTCAACTAAGTCTGGTTTTTTCGGATCGTCAACTGTTGCAGACACACGAACCGTTTTAGCTGCCTTGAATCGTGAAATAATATCACGTGCTTTATTCGTATCATTGCGATGTGCTTCATCAATAATTATAATAAAATGACAATCATTCTGAAAAGCCTTATCAATTTTATCAATTAGATTATCACGTTCGTTATCTGTAAGCATTGCTTTTGATTTTTTACCAACCACACGTTCATAATTGATGAAAGTTGCGGAACCTCGTTCAAAACCATTAAGTAAAGCTTCATCTACAGATTGTACCTTAATACTCGAAAATTTTTTTGCTTTGTCTTGCGATTGTTCCTCTAGTTCTCCTGCACCTGGCGTAAACCAAACAAAAGCAACATTATCTCCAGTAGAGCAGATATATTCATCAATCCATGATAAAAGCATAATAGTTTTTCCTGCTCCTGTTGGCGCTTTAATAGTCAAATTATTAACGTTATATTCAGGTGCTGTAAAAGCCAGAAGTCTATCGACCACATCTTGTTGGAAACTTTTTAATTGTATCATTTAGCCCATAACTCCGTTCCAAAGAAATAATTAGGGATTTCTTGCACCCTAATTTTTAAATCCTCCAAAATCCTATTTTGCTTTGCATCTCGGAAAACATCTGGATGCATGAAAATTGTTGAATTACTAATAAGTTGTTTACTATCAATCAACAATTCAAGTTGTTCTTCGTTTAAAACAATTTGAACTTTAGGATTGGTAATATCGACTGAAAATTCTAATTCCACAAGTGGTGTTACATATTTTAATAGTTCATATTCCAGTGAAACATCTGGAAATTCTTTTTTGACAATAAACTTAGTCTTAAAGTATTTGAGATTTAAAGGATGTGCTTCATACTTATTGGTTCCAGTAGAAACATGTTTCATGCGCTCGTAGGTTACTTCTTCAGCAATATTATTTTCATTGTTAGTAGCTAGAATAAATTTGCGATTACCGTCATCTTCTTTATTGAGCTCTACAACTGCTTGTCCTGTTGTACCAGAACCAGCGAAAAAATCTAAAATTATTGATTCTTTATAACTTGTAAGCTTAAGAATATCTTTTATTAAAGTTACTGATTTAGGGAAATCAAACCTTTTCTCTCCTAAAAGCTCTGTAAGAACCTTTGTACCATGATGATATGCATGATATTCAGTTTTTATCCAATGAGTTTTTATGACTTCATTCGGTCTTTGTTTTTCAAAAATTGATATTCTCCCATCATTTTCTACAACTTCAATATTTCCTTCATCCCAATATTTCGAAAATGATCTCGGTAAAGTCTTCCAAGTTCTTTCTATTCCAGAACTAGTTATTGGATACACTGAAAAAAAATCTTTTTTTTCAGTGAATGAATATTCGCTTAAGTCTTTAGAAATGTATATTGGGTACCAAAAGTTCGGCTTTGCATCTCTAGTAGCATATTTGCCATCGCTCATTCTAATAAAATTCTTCAGCTTATATGCTCCAATATTATCACTCTTATCATAATCCTCCGGATTGTTATTTATTAAAACCTGTCTAAACGATGCTTTGTTCTTTTCTTTTGCATAAAACAAAGCAAATTCATTGCTTGTTCCAAAAAATTTCTCTTGATTTCTACCTTCAGGCTTATGAACAACCGAAACAATTCCAATACGATTTTTTTCTCCAAATTCTTCATCCATCAATTCAATAAGATTTGCTAATTCATAATGGTCGATTGCTACAATAATTATTCCTCTTGCAGATAATAATCTTTTTGCAATTCTTAATCTTCTTTGCATAAAGCTAATCCACTTAGAATGTCTAAAGTTATCCGTATCATCAACAAATGAATTATTATATTTCCAGTCTTTAGCCCCTGTATTGTAGGGTGGATCAATATAAATTACATCAATCTTGCCAAAATGCGTTTTCTCTAGCAGATACAGACTATGTAAATTATCGCCCTCCAAAAGAAAATTATAGTCATCTGAAGCAAGATTATCACTTATTTTCTTACTTTTTTCTTCCACAAAAACAGGAATCTTGGTTCTCATTTCTTCTTCAACTTTTTCAGCATGTTCTTCCCAAACCAGACCATATTTTTTGGTATTAAGCATTTGAAGCAGTTTTTCAAGTTTTGGAATATCATCCTCACGTGCTTCATCTCGTGCTTTTTCAATCATAGTTTTAACATAATTTATAGAATCGACTTTTTCATTTTTATGTGGACGATCATTAAAAGTATTTTCAGTCATTATAGAGCACCTCCATCCCATCGAGGTTGCTTTTCAAGAATAGCAAAAAAAGTGATTTGCAACTGTTACTGTAGTATTGCGTCATTTTATATTTAGCCCTTTCTCAATCAATTTTCAGATAGCACTATTATATCAAACATGTGAATATATAACTATTCAAAAAAAGGTTTGTTACTTAAGTAACTTGACCACATCAACAATAATTTCCATCTATTTCTGCGCCATAATCAAAATGGAGATATGGTTCATAAATAAAATACGAAGTTTGATTAAACGAAATAGATTATTCCTACATTCAGCAAGAGTACGTAAACGCGCGATGATTCTTATGCTTGCAGATGAAAGTCAAGCAAATATTCCGACGCAAGCTGAAATTGCAGAACGGTGTCAGTTTACTGAAGGACATGTCCATCGAACGCCAAAGAATCACTATAAATTTGGATCGAACAGTACGTTAACGTATAGTCGTAACTCCTCTCTCGTTACAGGAGAAGTCGAAGGATGGCTTGCGGGGAACTCCCTGCTGGCTTTGCCAAATGGAGCGTGCGTTTGCTGACCCAGTGAATCATGGAGCTTGAGATTCTGCTCAAGTCGGTGAAAAAACCATACGAACCACTTTAAAAAACACACCTCAAGCCACATTTAAAAAAGCAGTGGTGCATTCCAGCGCTTTGCAAAGGCAAATCTATAGCTCGAATGGAAGATATTTTGGAAACATATGCACTACCTTACGATCCTCAGCTTCCTCTCCTATGTATGGACTAATAACCGTATCAACTCCTGTCCTCCTTGCCGATGATACAAGGAAACGTCTACTGCGAAGACTTTGAATAAACACGCGAAAAAAAACTGCAATATTTATATATTTATCGGACCTTTGGTCGGTTGGCGTCATTTGTATAACATTTTGTCAAACGAAAAATGATTAGGTCCTGCAAATTCAAGCATTATTGAACATTTATCCAGATGTGCAGTACATCCGACTCGTCATGAATAATCTGAATATGCACACGATTGCCTCGTTATATAAAACCTTTTCTTTACACGAAACTTGTGTGCTAGCTAAGCGGCTGGACATTCACTATACCTACAAATATGAAGAAGCTCCTACTTTAACTACTTTCAATACTTGCTTTAAATCTATTAGCTTCCTTTATTTACATAGGGAAGCTGTATAATATAAAACTATATACTTAAACAGGAGCAGCTTTTGGCATGGAAGGTTCATTGAAACCAGATACAAAAAGCCGCCGATTGGCAATTTATGACGTAACGAGAACGAGACAAACTTAATATTTATATTTCATAATTTAAGGCGGTAAAATTGGTAGAATGTATACGCCAATAAGCACTACCCACTACCATCACTGGAGTCACCTCCTCAAACTATGTTACGATATACATGTGTGGCGTTTATATCACTTACATATGAAGTTTTCTGTGCTCAATCAAGTAACAGGAGGTACGCTGTGAAAAAATTACCACTATTATTTTCATTAGTCTTTTTTATCCCTGCCATTGTACTTAGCTTTGCGATTTGGTCTGAATTTAGCAAAATATATGATCCGAGTGCGGTCGGCAATGGAATATCCGATGTCACGCAAGTATGGTATGCCGATGATGGAACGAAAGTGCTGACCGTGCTTGACGGTTCTTCTAATGACGGTATGACGGTAGCGATTTATAACGGTGATGGCACGCGCTATTATGGCGATGCCAATTTGGATTCCGATACGTTTCGCAACACGGTTGTCGCCTATCAGCAAGGTAAAACGATAATAACGGTAAAAGATATGCAAGATCATATTTTGGCGTATCAATTTAATCCGGACTCGGATGCTACATACTCTAATATTGTGAACAAGCCTGTATTGAGCAGCGGCTTTTTAAGCAGCAGTACGGTGAATTGGCGCGGGCGTATTCTGATCGCCTCTGATGACACCGACTCTGCGGACAGCAGCTCGCCGCCATTTATAGCGACGATTCACGATGCCAAATTCCACTATGTTTCACTGGAGCGGCTGGCAGGGCTAGAAGGAAAACGAATCAAACAACTGCGGCAGGCATCGTCCACATTTGATACGACCGGCGCTACCGTGCCGATGTATGAAGCGACATTGGCGGATGATACGACCGGCTATATTAGTGCCATTTTACAAGCTAACGGCACGCCAGCCGTCTATTATAAGCCGAACAGCGACCAAACGAGCTTTGATGTTGAAGACGCAGCACAATTGTATTTTCAAAAACAATTCGGTCGTAGCGGACGTGCAACGATCGCCGTCGATAGCAACTATCCAAAACAAGCATATGTACAGTCCGCAAACGGTCAAACGCAAAAAGTGTTGCCTTTACCGAAGCCATTATATGCAGCCCACTTGTTCCTGCTGAATGATGACGAAATACTGGTCGCTGGCTCTACCGCCAAAGACCCGGCACAAGGCAAAGCGATTGCGTATGTATACAACGAAGTTAGCGGTCAGTCTACAGACGTATCCGCACTTGTGCGTAATTTGACTATGGACGATCTGCAAAATCCAAATTTGAAATTTTATAAAGAGTCAGGCAGTGCGGCTGTCTATTATTCCGATCTTAATCATTCGGCTGGCTGGCTAAATACGGAGACCGGACAATCCAAACAGCTCACGACTGCCGATGCCAAAAGCTGGCAGCTTAACGGTCATACCGGTGCTACCAATAGTCAGACGCCGACGTTGCGTGGTTTCTGGGAGTATATTCGTCAAGGTGGGCCACTCGTCATCAACTGGGTACTATGGTTGTTTATCCCGTTTCTGACGCTGGCAACTCCATTTATTATTTTCACAATCGCTTCCAGAGCGCATAAGCGCGCACTGAAGCGTGGCATCGTATATGATGCTATTATTTTACGGATGAAAGAGACTGGGACACGTATTAATGAACAGCCACTCGTACGCTTTACGTTGCAATTTCAGCATGAAGGGCAACAACGTGAAGTCGATGTGACCAAAGTCGTCTCCTATTTAAACGCACCATCCGTCGGTGATACGGTGATGATCAGCTATGATCCAAAGCGCCATAAAGCGGTTTTCCTGACAGAGCAAGATGATATTCCAGCCAATCATACAGCTAATGGTGGCGCCGAGCCGGAAATCATCCAGCAGGCGACATTACAACGGATCGAGCGACACGCAACGATCGGACGTGCCGATGTGCTGATTTTGCATGTAGAGGCAGACGGACAATTACACCGGATTCCGGTCGTGCAAGCTCCCCATTTTACGTATGAGCCGTATAGCCCGCTTACGCTCATTCGGGTCGGTAGTATCGTGCGGTTGTATCGGTACGGCAGCAGTGTAAGCAGTACCAACGATCAAGATCAAATTACGCTTGATGCAAGTCTGGTCAATTACGAGCGTATGAATGTGCATGCCGCAGATCGCGCATTAGTGCTAATGAACGTATCGATTCATGCCGGTGATCGCAATGTTCCACGGGTGAACAGCCTGTTCGTACCGGATGAAACGCTGAATAGTATGCGCAACGGTATGCGTATCCCAGTGAGCGTGAATCGGCATGAATTTGCACGGGAACTTCGTCTGTTAAAAGGTAAACAAGGCAGCATGGTCGTACAACGGGTCAGCTATAACGGCACGATCGGTGAACGCCCGCTAGCAAGCATTATCGCTGAACGTGACGGGCAACAATACCGGATCGAACAATCGATCGAACCGCTATATGGCGTCAAGCCAGGCGATGAACTATGGGTGTCTTATGATGAACAGACACGCGAAGCGACCATTGTGCAGTATGCTTCGACTTGATCGATAGTTCCGCTGAATAGCCATTGGACGAATAGGCAGGCAATGAGGATACTAGGCAGTGTCTTCAACCCTTCCGCGTTGTCATGTTATTATTCAAGTGGGTCGCGTTTTAGGTGAGTTGAGCTGCGTATACAAGCGTAATCTAATAAAAAAACGCATTGAACTGCCTATGAAGCCGTTTGAAGACACGCCCTAGTGGCTGTCTCAAGTAAAAATCGTGTGTGAACGTACCTTAACCGATTTATCATCAAGCGATGGTTAGATCGACAGACTGTAAATGTACTCAAAACAAGCTACCAGGATGATCTAACGAATAGGTAGGCGATGAACAAAGACCGATGCTCTTTAAACAGGCATCGGTCTTTATTAGTTTGGATTGGGCGTTGGGACTCAGCGTTTGACTTGGCATTAGGTCTGTATGAACAGAGCCCATGTTGCTTTTACATCTATGCTGTTGATCCGTAGGTCCAGCATATGCGGCACAAGCGATTTGTATTCCACCTTTTACAAGTATGCCGTTGATCTGTGTATGCCTACATTGTGAAACGGTATCATTTAATCGTAAATAGGTTGAATTAGAGCATCTGATCCATCAAGCAAAAGGAGACAGTTTGAACAAACCGACTTCCGCAGCAATCTTACGAATCGTCTCGATTTGAACGGCAGCTTCCTGTGCAGCACGTTCAGCTGGATAAGCTTTCGAACCGCCTAACAGTTCCAGCTTACGCAAACGCATGAGCAATATTAACCGCTGTGCCGCTTCATCGGTACGCTCACCTGCTTCCATATCACGCTGAATCGCAGTTGTGTCCAATGTGTCTCCATTCAGAAAACGCTTATGCACTTGCTTTTTCACTTGCACGATATCTTTTTTGCCGGTTTTTACCGCCTGCTGGATCGCTGTAATTGCCTGCTGGCGCGCTTGTTCCGTCTGCTGTTCAGGTGCCACAAATGCGGACAGCACGATCGCATGTTCAATCCATGTCCAACGATTGTAATTTTCGTCAAATGGTACTTTGGACAATGGCTCCACAATCTGGCGGGCTACCGCATCCTCTCCCTGAGCATAGAGCAGCCAGGCAAGCTCAGTCAATGCTTGTAAGCGTCCTTGCTCGCTACGCATATCGCGTACAGGCAGACGTTTCACCACATCCGCCAACGTTAGCTTTGCTGCGGCAGACATGTCTGCTCCCGTAGCAGCAGTGTCCTCCGATACTGTAATTTTTACAGGTGCAGATTCAACATCATTGGCACCGGACGTTTGTTCTGGCAACGCATTTGCCGCTTCCATAATAGATGCAAGTGCCTGCTGCAATGTGATCGTTTCGTTCATGATCTGCTCCCCCTTTATCTATCCCTCTACTCGCTGTTTGCACAAACTAACACAATAAGGGTAACACCTCACATGTCATCCATGCCAGTGTTACCCTTATTTAACCGTTAATGGCTAGTCGCTTTCAATCGTTATCATTCCCCTCATCGTCAACGCATCCAGCGTCCAATACATGATGTTACAAGCGAATGTACGGACTTTTCATCACTATAAATACTGGGATGTCATTATTATTCGACTGAAGTTTTTCTGTTGATGCAGGTGAATCGATTTCCGCTTTAGCCAGCTAGCGCAAGTTGGATACTCGATCCATCTACAATTGTTGAGGCATATGCATATAGCGCGCACAGTACGTGTATTTATAAGCGTTTAGGTAGCCATTTATTATATTGGCGGCGCAAGCGATGCAATTGCTCGCTATGCCTAAGCGCGCGTTGCTCCTGCGATTTGCCAACTGCGACGATCAGCGATTCCAGCAGCACTAGCGGCGCTGCCATCGAATGAAATTCCCACACTTCGCCGCGTGCACTGTATAATGCGATATCCGCCTTTTGCCGCATATCGCTTACCGCCAGATCGGTAATAAGCAATGTACGACAACCGCACTCGGCAGCATAATCAAGCAATGTCGAAAGTTCCGGCGATTCCGCCACAAAGCCGAACAACACGACCGTATCACCAGTGCGCATATGGATGAGCGATTCCAGCAACTCATGACCACCATACTCCATCATCCGCACTCGATTGCCAAATCGAGTCAGCCGGAATTCCAGCAATGTCGCTAGCGCACGCGCTGAGCCTGGCCCATACACATGGATCGTGCCCGCTTCCACAAGCGCTCGTACCGCTTTATCAAATTCATGCTGATCTAGTCGTTCGGCAGTTTGCTGCACATAATGCAGCGTATCGAGTAGTTGTACCGCCGCGCTGCCCTGTTCTTCCAGCCGTTCAAATGCCGTCTGTAACTTGAGCGAAGGCGAGACTAGCCCTTCCTTTTTCACCCGATGCTTAAATTCTTTTAAATTGCGGCAATCAATCTCCGCCCAGAAGCGGGATACGGTCGATACGCTCACCTCACATGCAGAGGCGATATCTTCTTCCACCATAAACGGAATGCCCTGTATATTTTTCAAAATATAATCCGCTACCCGCTGATGACTACGGGACAGCTTTACATGATCAAACGTCAAACCCATACGTGATCCTCCCTACTGCTGCATGCCCAATCATCTGTCATGAATCGCAATCGCAGCCGATCATGCCTTCCGCATCATACTGCTGCTAATCCTTGCTGCCTTTCTTCATCATACAGACTACGTGTAACCAAGTATAGACGCATCGCTAAACTGTCATTACACCTGTCCATGCAGTGAAGCGACAACTTCGACTTTCTGTTTAAGCAGCTTTTTCACCGCATTGGCGGCGCGAACTTGCAAATGCAGTGCAGGTGCAATATGACGTGTGCACTGACCGTTACGAATCGCGCTTCGAATATCGGCAACAGTCTCATAGTTGCCTGGCAGCTCATTCCACACACAGCCAACTTGGAACATTTGATGCGCATCGCTGCCCGCCACGACAGGCACATGATGCTGTTTGCCCAATGTGAGCACGTTGGCGATATTTTCCTGAATGCCGATCTCATGCAAATCTTTACCGTTCAGATCAAACGCATCAAACCGACGCAGCAATTCAGGCGCTACATGATAAAGATGATTGGAGGCGCGGAACGGATGACCGCCAATGACCATCAAATCCGCCGGCTCGCATAGATCAAACAAAGCAGCTAGCGAAATAAAATCAGCTGGCGCCGTATGACCAGTCAGCGCCCGCCGCACCTCAAGCAGCGCATCTTTTGCCCCGCTAATGAGAATATGTCCGCCTTCCGCTACATCCACTTCCATCCCGGTAAAAATGCGAAAGTTGCCGTATTCATAATAATGTCCATTACACGGAAAATGCTGATCCAGTGTGCCATATACGTCATCAAAACGATGCGTATTAAAATGCTCTGTCAAAATGATCGCGTCCAGCCCATGCATAAGCGCCTCGTCCAAAATAGTCGTAAAATGCTGAAGTGAAAAGTCGGTTTTTTTGGATAATTTGGCATGAATATGAAAATCGATTTTCATTGTGTATGTACCTCCGCAAATAATGGTAAGTGATGATGGGGATGAGAAATCGCACCCGTTTGAGCCGTTAATGTTGGGCAGACCGGTCTCAGTCCATCCAGCAGCTCGCCGGTTTCACCGTGATACAAATTCAGCTGTTCAGCACTTAGCAGCATATAGACAGCATCGCCAGGCTCATAATCGGCATTGCCAAGCAAACGTACCGTAAGCAAACGACCACCTACAAGCACGGTCACGGTCGTTTCCGAGCCTGCCGGAAATACCGTATCGATCTGACAAGCGATTGCTCCAGGCATAGCATGACGCTGTAGTCGCATATGCTCCGGCTTGATCGTCAGCGTTACCGCCATACCTTCATCCGGCAGCACAGACAATTGCCCTTCCAGCGCAAACGAGCATACCGATGACGACCAATACAGACTGCCATCCCCTGCCATCAACACGCGTCCTTCCACATCGTTCATGTCCATACCGCCATTGCCAAAAAAATCGGCAATCCGCAGTGTTGCCGGACGACGATATAACGTCTGCGGCTGATCGACCTGTACGATCTTGCCTTCAAAAAAGACAGCGATCCGCGATGATAAGGTTAACGCTTCCTGCTGATCATGGGTTACATAAATAATCGTTGCGCCCAGCTCGCGGTGTAGCCGTTTCAGTTCTGCTCGCATTTCCACCCGCAAGCGGGCATCCAAATTGGACAGTGGCTCATCCAGCAGCAACAGCTCCGGCTCAGTCACAATCGCCCGCGCAATCGCCACCCGTTGCTGCTGACCGCCGGACAGCTCACCAGGGTAACGCTCCGCTAACTCACCGATCCGCACTTTGTCCAGCGCTGCCATCACTTTGTGGTGCAGCTCGCTTTTGTGTTGACGACGAATACGCAAGCCAAAGGCAACATTGTCAAACACCGTCATATGCGGCCATAACGCATAGCTTTGAAAGACGAGATTTAGCCCGCGCCGAGACGGATCAAGATGATAGCCGGTCTCGCCGTTTGCAACCTCTGTGCCGCTTAATACAATCGTGCCGCCACTTGCCTGCTGTAACCCGGCAATCGTGCGCAGCAGCGTCGTTTTGCCGCAACCGGAAGGGCCGAGAAAGGTCATAAATTCGCCTTTTTGCACATCCAGATCGATGCCGCGCAGCACCTGCTTGCTGCCGATCCGAACGGTAACATTGCGCAGTTCAATCGTGCTCATCTTATTGTCCTCCAATTCCCGTAGTCAGATCGGCTTTGCCATACCGTGTGGCGAGCGCATAGACGAGCATGACGATACCGATCATCATTATCAGCACCACATTCGTAAGCTGAGTATACCCTTTTTCCACATATGCAAAAGTTAACGTCGTCAGCGTCTCGGTGCGTGGGGTAACGAGCATAATGATCAATTCCGTCTCTTTCATCGCGCCGATAAATACGATCAGAAAGGCGGACAACAAACTCCTGCGATTGAGCGGCAGCAAAATGCGTTTAAACCGCGTCCACCATGACGCCCCATTCATCTGCGCCGCTTCTTCCAATTCGCCGCCTACCTGCATAACAGCGGCACTGCCCGCTTTGACTGTAAACGGCAATTCCTTAACGACCGTAATCAAAATAATAAGCCATACCGTACCATACAATGCCGGAATGATCCAATGCGGACGTGCAAACATCGTAATATAGATCGCTGACAGCGAAATGCCTGGCATCAAATACGGTAGAAATGATATCTGATCGACAGCGCGTTCAATCCACGTCTGCCGCCCGCGAGCGACCGCATAACCAAGCAGCAAGCCGAACACGGCGGCAATAATTGCTGAACATGCGGCAATCAACAGTGAATTACGCAGCGCAAGCAAAAAAATCGGGTTGTGCAGCACCCCTTTTTCTCCAGAATTGATATCGCTAATCGAGCCACCAATCCAGTAATGCAATGTTAAATTATCAAAGCGATAGACGCCTTCACGCAACATAAATGTTTGCAGGAGCAAAATAAGGAGCGGCACGACCGATACAAGCGTCATGCTGCCGATCGTCAGCAGCGCGACAGGTCGGCGCCAGCGTCCTAGCGCTT
Organism: Paenibacillus campi; assembly: GCF_034659835.1. Lineage (NCBI taxonomy): Bacteria > Bacillati > Bacillota > Bacilli > Caryophanales > Paenibacillaceae > Paenibacillus > Paenibacillus campi. The sequence goes on along the minus strand of NZ_JAXSQZ010000005.1, from coordinate 136,761 downwards.
GCAATGTGCGCGGATTGTCTTTGCCAGTAATCGTCACAAAGCTGCGCTGCCGTCCGACGACCCGACTGTTCCAGTAAATCATCAACATAGAGATCAGCATAAGCAGCAAACTGAGCACATGTGCCTCGGTCGTCAGCCTTGCCCGCATACTGGAATATAACATCGTCGCAATCATATAAAAATCGACCGGTGTGCCCAAAATCGCCGGTACCCCGTAAGCGCTAATCGCACGCGTAAATGTCAAAATAAAACCGGACAAAATCGCAGGCAACATAAGCGGAAATACGATCTGGCGCAAAATCGTCCATCTGCCTGCTCCATTTATACTCGCCGCTTCTTCCAGCTGTGTATTCATCGAACGAAGCGCCGCGCCAACGAGCAAGAAAAAGTATACACTGTCATGAATGGACAGCGACAGCACGATCGGCACAAAGCCGTAGGCAAGGGTATCCGGTGTGTGCACACCGGTAAGCGATTGCCAAATGCCCGGCGTACCGCCGATTTTGTCATTTTTGAAAAACGTTAACCATGCCTGCGCGATCACCCATGATGGCAACAAATACGGGATTACTGCCAGAAAAGCGATTGCCTTTTTAAACGGCAGATCAGTACGGGTCACAAGCCAGGCGAGACCGCAGCCGAGCAGCATCGATAATATCGATACGACGAGCGCCACCGCACCTGCATGCAGTACCGGTTTATAAAAGAGCGAGCCGCTCATCTCACTAGCGAGCACACGCTGCCAATGATACAGCGTGAAATGACCCGGATTCGCTGCTGCGGTAAGGCGCATATCTTGCGTTTTCCATACAAATGTCGTTAGCAAAATATGCACAATCGGCCATATGACCGTATACGCTAGAAATAACAACCCAACCAGTCCAATTCGATTAACCGGTTGACGCAGCCAGCCATACAGCCGGTTCCACAGCCTAATACGGGTCTGTTTTAACGAAATTGTAATTATCGGCTTACCGGACATTCAGCGTTCCTCCTTTCATTGCTAGCAAGCAGGTTGAAAAACATACGCTAGCCTACTACCTTGACTGCTTTCAATATTTGCTTTCAATATTTGCTTTGAATCCACTTTATGTCCTGATTTACAGCAGTAATACACACCGTTTCAACATATATATTTAAAACGGTCAGAGTACTACTTCTGCTTAATCCAGAAATCACGTACTTTAGGCGAAGTCGTATACAGTGCGTCCGCATCAAAATTCCACAGATTCAGCTTTTCGAAGCCTACCGGATTTGGGGTGGCGACATCGGAGCGCGGAACCCATGACCCGACTTCGTTAAATGGCTGTATGCCAGCGCCTTTACCGTCTTTTTCGCCCATCATCCAGCGGATAAACAGCTTGCCTGCGGCTTCGTGTGGGGCTTGTTTGGCAAGATACAGATAGCCTGCATCCGGTACGGATGTTTTCGGCTTGATATCGTAAATGGGCTGTACGTGCCAACCTTTTTCTTCGACTTTGGACACATCGCCAGATACGGCGATACCTACGGCAGCGCTGGACGTTTTACCGATCGCATCCAACACATCATCACTGCCTTTCAGCACGGTCAAGCCGTTGACAAACAGTTGATGAATAAACGCATAACCCGCGTTAGGCTCGCCTTGCAGATCGATATCTTTACCAAACTTTTGCTTATACGCAGCTGCCATATCGTCACTATGGATCACCATCGTGGTGAACAAGTCCATAAACGCTGGTGAGCTGAGCGGATCAGCGACATACACTTTATTTTGGAACGCTGGTGTCGTCAAATCCCACCAGTTGGTAACCGGTACTTGTTTATAATGATCGGTATTATAAAAGATCGTGCGGAACTCCACATAATTGGCATAACCCGGCGCTTGTGTACGATACGGTTCATCGACCGTTGGCGCGATATCGTCCGGCAAATATTTAATATAGCGCCCCTGCTCAACCATCTCTTTGCCGACCGCTCCGCTCACTTCTTTCGTAATGATCACATCGGGGTTAAACTGTCCGGCATCTTGCTCATTGGTCACTTTGTCCATCATTTCGTCGGATTTGATTTTGCTGACTTCCACCTGTACACCGGGATATTGCTTCATAAACGTCTCTGCCGCATCATTCGCCCGACCAGAAGTGGAGTAGACGACAACTTTGCCTTCTTGTTTTGCCTGTGCATACAATGCGTCAACCGAATCATTAGTGCTTGTCTGCGCCTGTGTCGAAGCAGATTGCCCGTTAGCTACCGAACTGTCTGCGCTGTTGCCACATGCCGACAGTAGAAGCGCCGGGATGAGCAACATCGATAGTAAGCCGCTCGCTTTAGCTTTGCGAAGTAAAGATTTCCGTTTAAATGTTGTGTCCATACATTCCTCCTGGAATAATAATAATTTTCTTTTCGTGAACAATCCGGTCGTCAATATGCAGTCACATTAGGCAAAATACATACGTTGCACAATGTGTGGATTGGAATGTATATAGCTTGTCACGACCTGCATGTCCAATATTACGGAGGAAATGTCAAAATAGAATTAAAGCTCATATGGATTTTGGTAAAAAAATATTAATATATTCATTTTTAATATTTTTTTATCGAAATTAACAATAAAAAAACTCGTCAGCAATGCTAACGAGTTAGTCAATAATTAAACTATATCTTTTAATTGTTTTATCATCATACAGTATCCGTTCTCAGACTCGTAATTTTCGATTTGATTAAAACCAGTCTACATCATCTGCTCCAGCACTGTCTTGAGAATGTAAAGTTTTAAAAGAATAGAGTAATGTTTGTATATGTTCTTCTGTTGGGATTGATTTTAATAGATCATAAAGAGAAATGACATTCAAACCAAAAGCCAGATATCAACTCATGATATCTGGCTTTTTATGTTATGAATAAGTTATCTCGTTACACCATCACTTTACAAATATCATTCGTAAACTCAACCGGGTCTTGAATTGGCAAGCCTTCGATCAGCAGTGCTTGATTGTACAGCAGATTTGTGTACAGACCGAGCTTTTCCTGGTCGGCTTCATACGCCTTTTTCAGCGACTGGAACACATCATGGGTAATGTTAATTTCCAGTACTTTCTCGGCTTTTACATCTTGGCTGTTTGGCATCATTTGCAATATTTTTTCCATCTCGATCGATAGCTCGCCCTCCGATGTGAGGCAGACCGGATGGGATTTAAGGCGTTTCGATGCACGCACGTCTTTGACTTTGCCGCCAAGTACATCTTTCATCGCTGCAAACAGCTCTTTGCTTTCATCTTCCTCTGCCTGTGCCGCTTCGTCTTTCTCGTCCGGCTCAATGCCGAGATCGCCGCTGGATACGGATTTAAATTGTTTGTCTTTATACGTGCTAATAATTTTGATCGCAAACTCGTCGATATCATCGGTCAAATACAAAATCTCGTACCCTTTGTCCGCTACCATTTCCGTTTGTGGCAGCTTTTCGATCCGCTCGATCGAATCGCCGGCTGCATAGTAAATATACTTTTGATCTTCCGGCATACGGGATACGTATTCATCCAGTGTGACCAGCTTTTTCTCTTTGGAGGAGTGGAACATAAGCAGGTCTTGCAAATCGTCTTTGTGCATACCATAGTCATTGTACACACCGAACTTTAATTGACGTCCGAACGATTGATAAAACTTCTCGTAGCCCTCGCGCTCGTCTTTGATCATGCTTTGCAGCTGGGATTTGATTTTGTTTTTGATGTTTTTGGCGATCAGTTTAAGCTGACGATCATGTTGTAACAGCTCACGCGAAATGTTGAGCGACAGGTCTTCGGAATCGACCATCCCTTTAACAAAGCTAAAATAGTCCGGCAGCAGATCGCCGCATTTGTCCATAATTAGCACGCCGTTAGAATACAGTTCCAATCCTTTTTCGTATTCTTTGGTGTAATAGTCGAACGGTGTATTTTCCGGAATAAACAAGATCGCATTATATACAACCGCACCGTCAGCGCTAATATGCACATGCTTAAGCGGTTTGTCGAAGCCATACCGTTTTTCCTGATAAAAATTGTTGTAATCTTCGTCGGTCAGCTCGCTTTTGTTTTTGCGCCAGATCGGGATCATGCTGTTGATCGTCTGTTCTTCGGTATATTCGACATATTCCGGCTGTTTGTCTTCGGCATCGTCGCCTTCTTTGTCGACTGGACGACTGTTCGTAATGTCCATTTTGATCGGGTAACGGATAAAGTCGGAATATTTTTTGACGATCGCACGCAAACGATACGTTTCCAAATACTCATCGTATTGATCGTCCTCGGTATTTTGTTTAATTTTCAAAATAATGTCCGTGCCGACCGTGTCTTTGTCCGCCGGTTCGATCGTATATCCGTCGACGCCTACGGAATGCCATTTGTACGCTTGCTCGCTGCCGAGCGCACGCGTAATGACTGTCACTTCATCGGCTACCATAAAAGCAGCGTAGAAACCGACACCGAATTGTCCGATAATATTGTGCCCGTCCTGTGCTTCATTTTCCTTCTTAAAGGCGAGCGAGCCGCTTTTGGCGATAACGCCGAGGTTATTTTCCAGCTCCTCGGACGTCATACCGATCCCAGTATCGGAAATGGTCAGCGTACGTGCCGCTTGATCCGGGGTAATTTTGATATAGTAGTCTTCTTTGTGGAATGTTAGCGCCTCATCGGTGAGCGCTTTGTAATAAATTTTGTCGATTGCGTCGCTCGCATTGGAAATCAGCTCACGCAAAAAAATCTCGCGATGGGTGTAAATGGAGTTAATCATCATTTCCAGCAGGCGCTTTGATTCAGCCTGAAATTGCTTTTTGGTCATGGTCGTATTGTTCCCCTCTCCATTAATGATTAATTACATGTCTGCACATGCAAACAATCGATCGTGCTAGCGATCATGCACACGGTACAGCAATTTAAATCTCTATTATATTAGCACTCTAAACGTTCGAGTGCTAAACCTATCTTTTATATATCATATTCCCATTTTCCATGTCAACGTCTGAACGGCTTTGTATCGTACCGCACACAACATATAAAATTAGATTATTTGTATATTTTTTACAAAAACCTTATTCTTTTCTCACTTACTCAACTACTATATACTGTTCTTAATGGTCAAATGCACAACCATTCAGCCGCACACCGGCACATTGCTGGCTCGGTATACAGAAGGAGTGAAAGGTCATGCCTCAATCGCACAGAATTCCGCTCAAACCATTGCAAGGCTTCGATTGGTCAAGTCTGACCGGCAATGTGGCAAGTGCTGCTGCGTATTTTAGCAGTGATTATATGTATGCCTTTGCCGATGCCTGGACGTTTTCCTATTTTACAGCTCATAAAAGCCAAGCAGTGCCGTCGCTTGGACAGGAAGCGGTACTGTACAATACATCGTATGAACGAATTTTAAAATGGAGCGGGCTAGGTTATCAGATGGAGCGTTACTTGCCTGCCGAAGAAGCGCTGGCGATGATTCGCATGGAGCTGGCTCAGGAGCGCCCGGTACTCGTCAAAGGCGATACATATTACTGTCCGTGGTTTCCGGCGAATTACGGTCGACTGCATCAGCCTCATTTTTATTTAATCACAGGGTATGATGATTTGACGAACGAGCTATTTTGTACAGATGTCGCTTATATGACGTATCATCGCGCTCAGTCGGTCAGCGACTTCAGTCTGGGCTTTGCCGGTGATCTATTAACGCTGTACCACAACCATGACCAGTATAACCGGCATGTACAGCCGCCTGATCTGTACGAATTGCTCACCCGCCGTGCGACGAACAATCTCGGGCGGGGCGAAGGCGCTTTTTCGATCTTTGATTCGATGCGCCAAATGGCAAATAACTTCACCGAGCTGGATCGTCTATCGTGCGAGCAGCAACTGCATAGCGGGTCAGATATGAATCCGCTCCATTTGGAACTGCTGTACATTATGCAAGCGAGAATGCAGTTTGTGCATCTGCTTCAGCAAAAGTGTGTACACAGCGATCCGTTTATCGAGCACATTATTGGCGCTTTTCATGAAACATTGCGGAGCTGGACATTGATTCGAACCGCTTATTTGCACAGCTTGGAGCCACGTATGCAGCGAGAGACAATTTTGCATAACATTACTGAACACATTCGGGCAACCGCCAATCTGGAACAATCGATTGCAGACAGCATTTTACACAACAATCGACTTGGGCAGATCGTTAATGATTACAAGCTTCGCGTCCGCCCACGCGCCGAGCAGTAATGTATAATCCCGAAAACTGCATGTAACTAGATTTTATCTTAATTTATTCATAAAGATGGCTGGCATCGGCAGGCAGATGATACACATGGGTCAAATGAGCACGAACGCGCTGTGCTTCTCCTTCATCGTACACATAACCGAGACGCTCAGCTAGCCAGCGTGCGCGTTCAGCAAACAGATCGCTCATCACAAATAGCGACTGCCAGATCGCTTCGGCATGCGCTGCCGGATACGTAGCGAACAACTGTGCACATATGGATTCATCCAGATAAAGCGGCAAATATTTGCCGCTTTTGCCTGTACTAATCTGGAATGCATGCTCGTATCCCGCCTCCCAGCATAACAGTTGCTCTAACATTGGACGCGCATACCGGTTCATCATATCAAGCGCATACAATAACTCCTGTCGCCATAATCCTTTGGCAATATACATTGATACCCACCAAAATTCATTACAGCAGCCGGTAAATGCAGCAGCTGTCGGTCGTTTAACCCGATAATCGGTATCGTCTGGCAAAGCAAGCTCAGGCAATACACCGTCTTTGTCCAGCAAAATAACAGTTAGACGATCCTCATCAATATATTCGCGCCAATGATCGATTCGCTGTAACCGTAAATCGATCCGATTGCCGTCTGCAAACTGCATCAAATACATAAACCGAACGAGCGACTCGCCTGCAAGCCGATTGCTCTCATCCGGCATTTGCATCATAATCCGTTCTCCAAACACGTCCACCCAACGATGCTCCTGTACAAATGGCTCCAATGTGTCCACCAAATACACTACATCATAGTCTTGAAATAGGTCTGCCCGTACGTGTGGATTCACCCGCGACCCGTTCATCGCTACCGCCCGAATATGTGGATTACGGTGAGCGACATCCATAATTAACTCCATCATCTGCTGCTGGCTGCGCATAGATAGCCTCCTTTTCAAGCTGGTCTAAACTTGCTTAATATCGATCGATATGCTGTATTGCTCTGTTTGCGCACGGTTTTGCACGCGTTCTAATCGGACGGCTTCCATCATACGCTTATACGCTGCTTCTGCATCCTATGTTGAGTTTACTGTCCAACTGTTCTATTCATAGCACAGCCGCAACGGGTAAACAAACAGCACGATGCTATATTAGGACATACACACAAACGCACAACAGATTGTCTGTGTCGGTTTGCGGCTACGTATGCAGTTCATTTTCATACCGTAAGGAGGCGAGTATCATGAAAGTACTGCGCAAATTCATTTTGGCATTTTTGCTGTCCAATGTGATCGGTCATTGGAGCTTTAAACAGATTGCCTTTTTGCAATATGATCTGACAGCAGGCTTACTTAGCACAGGCAATATTGTGCGCTATCTCGTTAATCTTGCTTGTTATATCGCTGTTGCCGTCTGGGTATATCGCATTTTGGAACGGTTGGAAGCGTGGTATGAACAGCGGAAGCAGCAAGATCGTTAACATCATATCGTTGCACTAATGTTTCATTTTCAACCATCTGCAAATTTAGTTATATTTTTAATGCAGATTGTGATTTTTGTCACATATAAAATTTTAGTTTTATTTTAATATAAGGTCATGGACGAGATGATCATTCCGAACTAAATAGATAGAAGCAGCCTAGACCAAACGGTATACGATCAATAGCGTGTTCCGTACACAATCTGCCGGAAACCGACCGTGATCGCTGCTACTGTCCACATGTTTACAACGAACAAAGCGATAAACCAATACATTATTTAAGGAGTGTATCCATAATGAACACTTGGCTTAGACAAAACAAAATGGCGATGTGGCTGTTAACCGTACTTCGTTTCTACGTTGGCTTGCAATGGATTCATGGCGGCTGGGGTAAACTGACTGGCGGCTTCGATGCGACCGGCTTCCTTACCAACGCCATCTCGCTGAGCAGCGGTGACAAACCTGTCGTCAAAGCGGCATGGGCAAGCTTTCTGGAACATGTTGCCCTCCCGAATGTTGGCTTGTTTAACATCCTCGTTCCGGTCGGTGAGTTTCTCGTCGGTCTCGGCTTGATCCTCGGTACGTTTACGACGATCGCCGCCTTGATGGGCATGGTCATGAACTTTGCGTTTCTGTTCTCGGGTACGATCAGCACAAACCCGTACTTGCTATTGCTCGAACTGTTTATCGTCGTTGCCGGCGCTAATGCGGGTCGGATCGGTCTCGATCACTGGGTGCTACCATATCTAAAAGCGACTGTATTCAAACGCCAACCCAAACATGGCGGAACACCAACCACGCCTGCGCCTGATCATAGAGCAGCTTGAGCCTATCGTATTGCATAAACATTTGAAGTGACTTTACTGCACAGTCGTTTCTGCCTGTTCCATCTTCTTTTCCAAATAACCTGTTTAATGCTTGTATCCAAAATGCACCTCTTAGCCATAAATGTTGGCATAAACTTCTAGTTTATCCGCTAACATGCGAAGGGGTGTATTTTATTTGAAGCGAGCAGAGAACAGGTAATTTTAATTGATACTTTTTCTAGCATATTTATGCTAATTTCTGTCAATCGTAGACATCTATGTTGAGGGCATGCGTGCAGTTTGCTACCCCTTTACTAAGGGGATGGATCGATAACGATAAAATACAGCGTACAGGCATGGTACCAGATGGGCAAAACATCAGCATTACATCAGGACGGATCATCCATACACTTATTTTCCTCCTCCTAAGTCTGCCTCAATATAGCGACTGCTCATTTATTTTAACTTATTATTTCTTGAAAATGTATATTTATTAAGAAAGTTGCAATATGATCTCTCATTCATAAATGTAAAATTTGACATATAAAATAGAGCGTGATAGTTTTAGAGTGAATTTCCTTTGTAAATTATGGAATTTATTTTATGATAATCTTATGAAACGTATATAACACGAATAATAGGAGGCTGCATATGAGAAATCAGTGGATAGACGAATTAAACGGAATTGAACAGGATATTGTCGGATGGCGCAGACATATGCACCAGTACCCTGAACTTTCATTTCAGGAAGTTAAAACCGCGCAATTTATCGCGGATACATTAACCGGATTCGGCTACGAAGTGCGCACTGGTGTCGGTGAAGGCGGCGTAATCGCGGATTTAAAAGGGGCGCAACCCGGTCCAACGATCGCTTTTCGTGCCGATTTTGATGCATTGCCGATCCTTGAAGAAAATGATGTTCCGTATCGTTCGCAAAATGATGGCGTGATGCACGCCTGCGGACATGACGGACATACCGCCTCCTTACTCGGTGTAGCCCATGTGCTCAGTCGTCATGCCGATCAATTGCACGGTAATGTACGCTTTCTGTTCCAACATGCCGAGGAGAAAATTCCGGGCGGCGCCAAAGCGATGATCGAAGACGGTGCACTTGACGGTGTGGACGAAGTGTACGGTGCGCATTTGGCGAGCTATTTGCCGTACGGCATGATTGCGGTCGTTGCTGGTCCAGCGATGGCAGCAGCGGATGGGTTTTCAATCGTTATTCAAGGTAAAGGCGGGCATGGTGCGCGTCCAGATCAGACGATCGATTCGATTGTGGTCGGCAGCCAAGTCGTTGGCGCATTGCAAAATATCGTAGCACGCCGTGTAAACCCGCTCAAATCGGCAGTCGTAACAGTCGGTGTTTTCCAAGCAGGTTCCGCGTTTAACATTATCGCAGACACAGCGAAAATCGAAGGCACGGTACGCACATTCGATCCTGAAGTGCGCAAACAGATCGAAGCCGATATTCGTACGACACTGGAAGGCATTACCGCCGCTTCACGCGCTACTTTCTCGCTGGAATATACGAACGGCTATCCGGCTGTTGTGAATCCACCGGAACAAGCAGAACAAGTGCGTACGATCGTTTCCGATGTGCTCGGTGAAGATGCGCTGTTTGAAATCGAGCCAGCGATGGGTGCAGAAGACTTTGCTTATTATTTGGAAGCACGCCCAGGCAACTTCTTCTATGTCGGTTCGCAAAAAGATGAAGCTACCGCATTCGCACATCATCATCCACGCTTTGATATCGATGAGCGCGCATTGCTGAACACCGGACGCATTTTCCTCGGCATCGCCGCCGAAAAGCTGCTTAGCTCCAGTCCGGCTCCGGTTACGGCAGGATGATTTCCATAACCGCTTAGACGAAGGCATGATTGGAGGGGCGATGCTGCGCCGTTATACAGTGACAAATACAGTGACAAAATGATAAAGTTTGTTGTCAGCTTTAATATGACCTTGCTACGCTAGCTACTTAATAGCGATAAATAGTACAGCAGGATCGCTCCAACTAAAAAGCTCCCTATCACACATCGGTGACAGGGAGCTTTTTGCTGCAATGTTTGACCTGTATACGATATGACACGATCCCGCCAGCAGTGACTTCAGATGCTGTTACGGCATATGTACATCATATTGCACAAGCTAGCTATAGTCGTCTAGGGTAGCATGTTCCAGCTGGATGTTCATTTAAAATGCCTCCTGTTTATCATTTACGTTCTGTTGCGCTCTACTTAATTGTTGTGGCATAGCAGTTGCGTCTGCCTGCCTATGTTAGGTATGCTACGTATATCGCTTATTGTCCACGATTGCTGTAGCATCAAAACAGTACAGCTACCGGCTATGCTATGGCTGGCAGCTGTACTGTAGCCGATATGTATATGCTCATTCACAATACGTGTAAACGTCCATCATTGTACAATTTGTGCATACATATATGAATGCGTAGGCGCAGCGACCAATCGTGGGTAATACCATATAGATAACATGTTAGACATCGATCACGATCCTAATCTTATATTGAACGGAGATGATAGTAATGGAACAGAAAAATCTAATCTGTGGAATTATTGCCGGTGCATTGGTTGGTGCAGGCGCAGCGCTATTATTTGCACCAAAGTCCGGCGAAGATATGCGTTATACGTTAAAATCCGGAGCGAACAGTTCAGCGAGCAATCTGACCGACACGCTGAAGTCCAAAGGGCGCGAGCTGAAAACAAGCACCGAACAATTGGTCGAGCTTGCCAAAGAAATCACCCCAGTTGTCAAAGAAGCGATTGGCGTCGTACAGGAATGGAAAGGTATGCTAACCGATGCCAAAACTGAACTGACCGGCGAAGTGAACAAGCTGAAAAGTAGCTCGTCTGAGCCAACATTTACGAAAAAGCCAACGGCGATGTAATATCAACCGCAAATGGTCAATAGCGGATGACTGTCCGATATCTTCATAAATCTATTTATAATGTACGGTCGCCAGCGATCGTAATTCCGCTCGTGCTACTGCGATATTTTCATAATGGACACCAGTCATCTAGCAACGAATATTGATTGTGCAAACTACATCTTCGATTGACAAAGTAGCCCACTGTGCTAGCATGTGTACGCAAACTTGATCTGTTGAGGCATCAACTACTCCGGTACGTGATGCTCGCAACATACGAGTTCGCGTACACGTTCTCATGCGGTAGGGCTGCTTTTTGTTGTGCATAAGCTAACAATTTTGAAATTGTACAGCTTGTGGAAGCTATGCTCATTTGCTATATGATTTGTGTATAATTGACTTCGTTTTGTACAGCCGCCAAGCCTCATTGTTAGCGCCTCGTAATTATGTCCATCTATAATAATAGCGAAATAATCACCTCCAATATCGGCGCTTATTTTTGCAGCTTCATGTGAGTCAAAGTTTGCGTACGACTATGCTTTATAGCAAACGATCCGGCGTTTAAACAGCTTCTGATTTAGCAAAATAAAATTAAAAAATCCATATTCTCCTATACACTTCTGTAATCTTCTATACTTTGCAGTAATATCGGGTACAAAGACCTATGTAAGCGTTTTATTTATCGTGTTAGCTTGTACATGTAACAAACAATACCTTTACCACTTATTCAACTTGTTATCATCCATCAACAATCAAAGGGGAGATCAAGCATGAAGAAAAAGGGACTCAAACAAGCAACGGTTTTACTGCTTAGCGGAGCGATAATATGGGGCGGATGGTCAGCTATAGCAACATCGTCAACAGCGTCAGCTCAGCCTTCTCTTTCACATTTTGCAAACGTTAACATTTTTGCTTCTTGGCTTGCTGCCAATACGAAAACGGCGATGAATACGAATAACATAGCCAGCAGCAACAGCTCCCTCGCTTCTACTGCCGACAATGAACAGCTTGTTTCCGCTCAGTCAACGAGTACATACAGCGCCTACGATTTGACCGGCTTTTCTACCGGCAATACTGGAGGTGGCAATATCGATGAAACCGATGCCCGCTACAAAAAAGTATACACCGCCACCGATCTGGCACAGGCACTAAAAAAAGGCTCTGGCGTTAAAGTCATTGAAGTGATGAACGATCTGAATCTGGGCTGGAATGAATTGCCTACTGCGGCACAAACTTCGCCTTTTGCGGAGCATAACAAGCCATTGACACATCCTGTACTCAAACAAACCGGTGTGAGTAAGCTGACGATCGACAGCTTTAACGGTCTGACGATCTTTTCCAACAATGGCTCCACTATTAAACATGTCGGCATTACTGTCAAACGCAGCTCTAATCTGGTCATCCGCAATCTCGCATTTGACGAACTGTGGGAATGGGATGAAGCGACCAAAGGCGATTACGACAAAAACGATTGGGATTATTTGACGCTGGAGCAGAGCAACAAAGTGTGGATCGACCACTGCACATTTAACAAAGCATATGATGGCGTGGTTGATGTTAAAAAAGGCAGCAGTGGCGTCACGATCTCATGGTCTTCCTTCCGCAGCGATGACGGTAGCTCCAACAGCTGGGTCAGCCAGCAAGTGCAAGCGATGGAAGCCGACAAATCATCGTACCCGATGTACAATTATTTGCGCAGCAGTGCGGTCGGTCTAAGCGAACAGGACATTATTGCTATCGCTGGTGGACAAAAGAAAACCCATCTTGTCGGTGCCACCCAATTTGCTAGCGACAATGCCAACCTGGAAGTAACGCTGCATCATAATTACTATTACAACTCGCAAGACCGGATGCCTCGTCTGCGCGGCGGCAATGCACATGTTTACAATATTGTGATGGACGCTTCCGGGCTTGTTGCTGCCAAAGCAAAACTAACACCAGCGATGGATACGGCGATCAGCTCCAAAGGCTATCATTTCACCGTAACGAGCAATGGTGCAATTTCCACCGAAGGCGGAGCTTTACTGGTCGAAAAATCGTATATTATCGGCGTCGCCTCACCGATCCGCAACAATCAGACCGATCCGAGCAATAGTAAATATACCGGCAAAATCCGTGCGGTCGATACGATCTACACCGCTAACGGCAACACTTTCCGTGGCGATAGTGATGCGGCAAACAGCCCATTGGCACCTTATCCGGCAACCGCATTAGCATTCTCTTGGAACGGCTTTAGCAGCCTGCCCTACAGTTATCAAACAGATGATCCGACTACGCTCGTTAGCCGTTTACAAGCATCGGACGGCGCTGGTGCAGGCAAGCTGGGCTGGAGCAAAACAAACTGGTTGCTCACGCAATACTAATCATGTAGCGCTAGCGCTATCATTATGACTCGAAAACCCTCGCCCGCTTTACAGCTGCGAGGGTCTTTCGATATATTTATATGTATGTACAACGATTTGTTTGCAATGGAGTTGAAATTCAAACAATTTGCTTATTGAATCACTTAACAGCGATTACATAAGGTCAGCTTGTGGTTAATATTAATCATACTTTTATTATTTACTGCTGCAAAGGAGAATTTGCCGTGTCTCATACTGCCAATCTGGAAGCTGTCATTCAACAAATCGGTCTACTAGGTCAAAGTCAGTTCGGCAAATCCCCGGAATCGGTCACTATTCGCGCTAATGAGCATAGTGTGGTCATTTTTCTGAATGAATTGATTGATCCGGACGATGAGCGACTGCCTGATGATCCTGATGAGCGATATACGCATGTATACATTTTGCTCGACCAATTTGTATTTCCGGCGATTCGTAGAAAAATCGAATCGGCTGCCGGTCAGAAGATCATCCACCATTTTATCGATTGGAAAGAAGAAGTGAATTGCGCCTGCATTGCGATTATGTTTGAACTTGCGCCGGATCGCAAAAAAGAAGATTTATACACCGGCAAAGCCGAACTACACATACGGGTAAGTCAGATTACCGAGGATGTCCAAAAATCGCCTGCCGAGATCGAATCTTACTGGATCGATTCCACTACACTAGTCGTCATTCGCAAAGGTTTATTAATCAGTCTGGAAAAACGTATTATTAAAAAAGGCTTTAACAACGCATTACGTGTATCCAAGCGCGAACTGGAACTGGATCGCTTTATACACGACTTGCCTGTACGCGCCATCCTCGGCAAAACGCTTGAGCAAGCCTTTCTCGATTGGGATTTTGCCAATGATATTAGTTTGATGGTACTTACGTTTCCAGCGGACAAACGGGGAGCGGAATGAGTCGTAGTCAGCGCTCTGAACATTAACAACAAACAGCCTGTCCGTCGCTCCCGCTAAATAGTTGCAGGGGATGAGGGACAGGCTGTTTGTTTGCAGTAAGTGTAGTTACAATTTGGGCTTATATAGCTTATGATGCTATCTGTTCGTGTCTGTTAAAGCTGTGTAGGTATACACGCTGTTTTAACATGAAAATGGATGTTACAGCATAAACGAGCGCGAACCCCAAGCTCACATAAAATCCCTAGGAGGTTCGCGCTCCTTGCCCTGTAAGGGATTTCGGCGTTTTTGTTGTTTTTTGTACCCTTTTCAGCTATTCTAAAAAGGGGGTTCGCGCTTTTGGGCGTTGGATGCCTTGCTAGGCAAGGGCTGAAAGAGCCTGCGGTCGCTCTCCGTGCGAGGGCGTGGATTGAAATTGATGCATACTACTCTAAGCGATCCAACTCGTAACGGTCGCTCTCCGTGCGAGGGCGTGGATTGAAATGCTTTGCGCGGCTCAGACAGTAACCGCTCCCCGATAAGTCGCTCTCCGTGCGAGGGCGTGGATTGAAATTGATGATTTTTATTATATTTGCCCTCGCCTGGGGGTCGCTCTCCGTGCGAGGGCGTGGATTGAAATGGTTACCGTCAAGTTTTTCGGATACGCCAGCATTTCGTCGCTCTCCGTGCGAGGGCGTGGATTGAAATAGCACGTGTCACCGGCTGATCTGGGCGAAACGATTGAGTCGCTCTCCGTGCGAGGGCGTGGATTGAAATGGATGAGGATCAGGAGCAACTGGAAGAATTTATCGATGTCGCTCTCCGTGCGAGGGCGTGGATTGAAATTGCCAGTTTGCAACATCTTTGATTTGGTTGATTGCGTCGCTCTCCGTGCGAGGGCGTGGATTGAAATACCTTCTGGATCGCCGCGATACCCTGGCGCTATGAGTCGCTCTCCGTGCGAGGGCGTGGATTGAAATATACTCGGCGTAGATGAGGGCAAAGCAAAAGTAGTCGTCGCTCTCCGTGCGAGGGCGTGGATTGAAATTTCTAGCGTCCAGACGACATCCTCATCCAGCACCTTGTCGCTCTCCGTGCGAGGGCGTGGATTGAAATGTAATCCGTCAAACCAGCCTCTTTGAGGGCGATGTAGGTCGCTCTCCGTGCGAGGGCGTGGATTGAAATACTAGACAATTTTAGTATTAGATTATATAAATCGTCGCTCTCCGTGCGAGGACGTAGATTGAAATCACTTACCTGTTTACTTCCTTTAAGGTAACCCGCGTCACTCCCCATGCAAGAGCATAGACTAAAATAAACAGACACACACCCAAAAAGGCTTCTTTCTCAAGAAGCCTTTTTTCATTCCAATCTATCCCTACCCACTCATTCCCTCTCTACTACTATTAGCACAATCAAAACTCCATCCAACTACACCCCACCGACATCTCACCACCAAAACCTCACCACCGCCATACAAACTACCCCAACCACAACCGTAAGCGACAAACTCCGCGTCTTCAGCGCCACCAACAGCGTCGGCACCAACACAATTACCGCTGGCCATTCAATATGCAGCGTACTCCCCTGCTTATCCAGCATACTTTCCACCACGAGCGCCGTAAAAATACAAACCGGAATATACGACAACCATTTCATTACCGGCTGCGGCAGCACCATGTTACGTACGACAAAAAACGGAATGACACGTGGAATCATCGTCACGAGTGCACAGCCAACAATAATGAGCAATATCGTCCCATTCACTGTCATCGCTCCGTCACCACCCCAATCGTAGCTACAATGACCGTTGCCACAATAATCGCCAACTGTGTCGATACGAACAACGACAGCACAACCATCGCGATGACCATATACGCCATCAGCTTCACATAATGCTTCAGCTTATTCGGCACTATATTGCCAAGTTGCAGCACCAGCAGTGCAATAAACATAGCTGTAAGCGCATAGTCCAGCCCGAACATCTGTGGATCAGCGATCCAGTTACCGAACAATGTACCTAATGTGCAGGAGATGATCCAGACGATATAAGCGGTCACATTCAAACCGTGCATCCAGCGATTGCTAAGCGTTTTGCCGGACGCAAGACGCGTTGCCGCCACGCCGAACGATTCGTCGGTTACGAGCAATCCAATGCCGATATTGTTCAGCAGCGAATATTTGCCAAAATGCGGTGCCAATGTTGCACTAAGCAGGAAATTACGCAAATTCACAATAAATGTCGTCAAAATAATTGCCGAGATCGGCGTATGCACAGCCAGCAATGCGCAAATGATAAACTGCGCTGCTCCCGCATATACCAACGTTGACATTAACGCCATTTCCAGCACGCTCATGCCTGAAGCTGCGCCCACTACACCGGATGCCAAACCGATACCAATGTAACCGAGCAATGTCGGTATGCAATCTTTTACCCCTTCCGCAAATGTAGGTACATGTACGGATCGTACTTCTTTGGCGCATTCCATCTGGTGAGTCAACATTGGATTTCCTCCTTTATTTTACCGTCCCTGCGTCCTCTATCTGTTTAATATCGATCCAGGTAGCGAGCGGGACGGAAAGCACTGTACGCACCATATGCTGAACTTGACGAAAATAACTACATCGACGTCTACACAACAGGGATGGATATGCTACAATGAATATAATTTTAATATAGTATACAAATATTCTATATAACATACAATAGGCTGCTATATTAAATTTTGTATAAAGGAGTTTTGTCCTATGGAACCTATTCAGCAAATCATTGCCCGTAATCTGCTCAAACTGCGCAAAAGCCGCAATCTAACGCTGGAACAAACATCCGAGCTAACCGGTGTTAGCAAAGCGATGTTGGCGCAAATCGAAAATGAAAAATCCAATCCAACCGTCACCACACTATGGAAAATCGCCAAGGGCTTTCAAGTATCGTTCAGCATGTTTTTAAAAGAAGAAGAACAGCCGATCCAGCAAGTTAACATTCGTGAACTTGATCCGGTCGTCGATAGCGATGATCTGTATAAAGTGTATAGCTTTTTCCCCTATCATCCAGAAAATCGCTTTGAACTGTATGTGGTCGATCTGTTACCCGGCTGTGAACACCAGCCAAAGACGCATCCAGGCGAAGAATATTTATTTGTCAAAGAAGGCTCATTAATCGTTGAGTTAAACGGCAAGCCTTATCATGTGTCCGACGGTGATGCACTGCATTTTTCAGGCAATATTCCGCATGGTTATTTCAATCCATCGTCCGAAAAAGCGAGCTATTTTATGATGATGTATTATCCAGAGGACAGTACAGATGTGAATGTGTAGCGAGTTGAATTGGGATAGAGATGAAGCGTAAAAGCAACCGTTTAGCAGCTTCGGCTTCCTTAAGCTTACTGTGTATAATGCTTTGCAACTTGAATGTTTGTCCAATCAAAAATCAGCGCGCCTAGCACATTCACTCACAATGTGCTAGGCGCGCTGATCAATAAAGTCAGAGCATATCGTCCATTCCTAACATCTATAACTCAACATAACTCATCTCGCTCATTAACTCATCTCGAAGTTCATACAAACGGCAACCTTTTATCCAGCAATAACACACTGAATATATTTCGTTTAACAACTAATTATTACTAAAATATACTTCGCATTTCGTGCGCTCAACTTACTGCGGCGTGTACGCAGACTTCGCATGTTGTTGCAGTCACCACTGCGGTACGGAGTAAGTGAACAGACTTCCGTCTCGTACAGGAATCTATGAATAGGGAGAAGAAGTGTTGCTCGCAACATACGAGTTTGCATACACGCCCTAATCGTCTGTCTCCATTAAAAATCGAGTTGAACATGCTTAATTGTGTTCATAAGCAAACGATTAGCGAATACCTATACTATGAATTAAATGAAAACAAGCTACTAACCATCGCTTCAAAAAATCGCCACCAGCTCCTGCGTATACGGATGCCGCTCCTGTGCAAACAATTCATGCCGCAAACAGCGATCTACAATCCGTCCATCTTTCATTACCATAATCCGGTCACTCAGCTCACAAACCGCCGCCAGATCATGAGAAATCAACAAATACGCCAGCCCCAACTGCTGTTTCAATTGCTCCAGCAGCTGCAAAATCGCCGCTTGTGAGATCATATCAAGGCTTGCGGTCGGCTCATCGAGCACAACGAGCTTAGGCTCAATACTGATCGCGCGCGCAATCGTTACCCGTTGGCGCTGCCCGCCGCTCAACTGATGCGGATAGCGATCCAGTAACGTTGCCGGCAATTCCACCGCTTCCAACAGCTGACGCACAAAACTATCTTCATGTTCCGCACGAAAATAATGCAGTGCCAGCGTCTGCCGATACTGACGATACGGATCAAGCAATGACTGTCGAATCGTCAGCTTAGGGTTTAGCGCAGCCGTCGGATTTTGAAATACAATCTGAATATGACGGCGCTGTAAATGAAGCCGTCCCCGATGCTGCGGGTGAAACTCCTCTCCTGCCAGCACGATCCGTCCGCTACTTGCCTGCTCGATGCCGAGCAGACAGCGTGCCAATGTACTTTTACCACTACCGCTTTCCCCAACCAGACCGAGACATTCCCCTTGCCGTAGCTCGAATGACACATCATCCAGCGCACGTACAGCGGATGATTGCGGATCGCGCTTAAACCATTTACGCAACAAACCGAAATGATCTGCTTGTTTGTCTGCCTTTCTCATCTGTGCCTTAGCGCCATGACGGGAATCGTATGTTTTACATAATTGCTCTACTTGCAGCAATGTCACCGCTTCTGCACCTCCATTTCACCAACCGGCTCCAAACCGGAACGCAGCACAGGCTCCGGACGTTCCAACATCGGTGCGGCTGCGATTAATTGTTGGGTATAAGGATGACGCGGATGATCCAGCACACGATGTCGGTTACCGCTCTCCACAAGCTGCCCTTCTTTCATCACAGCGATCCGATCCGCATAACGACGTACATGACGCCAATCATGTGTAATAAACAAAATGCCACAGCCCGTTTCCTGCTGCTTACGACGCAATAACTCCAAAATACGATGACCCGACACACTATCTAGCGCCGTCGTCGCTTCATCTGCAATGAGCAGACGCGGCGACAGCAGCAATGAGAGCGCGATCGCCGCACGTTGGAGCTGACCGCCGCTTAATTGAAACGGATAGCGATCGAGCAGCTTTGCCGATAGCCCGACCGATTCCAGCGCCTGTTCACTGCGCTGCCGACGCTGCTGCCGATTCCGCTCACCATGCACTTGCTGATACTCATTCATATGTTGTGCAATCGTGCGAAACGGCGTAAATGCCCCTTGATAATCTTGAAAAATATACGCGATCTCTTTGCCGCGCAGCCCGCGCCATTGACGTGCCGACAAACTGAGCAATTGCCGTTCATTCCACTTGATGCTGCCGCTTGCCTGCACACCGGACGGCAACAGTCCTCCGATCGACTGTGATAACAAACTTTTGCCACTGCCGCTTTCACCGACTAGAGCAAGCCATTGTCCGGCACCAACCGCTAATGATACCTCATCGACTAGCACACGTTCACGGCTACGAATTGTCAATTGATCCAGCTCTAGCATCAGGACTACACCTCCCTGCTCCAGTCGTCTTTTTTCACATCAAATCGATCGCGCAGCATATCGCCTAACATATTGGCAATGAGCACCGTCAGCACAATCGCAATCCCTGGCGCAAGCATTAGCTCCGGACGGGATTGGAAATAAGGACGTGCATCGTTCAGCATCGCCCCCCACTCCGGCAACGGCGGCTGCGTACCTAACCCAATATACGAAAAGGACGAAATGAGCAAAATAATTTTGCCCAGATCAAGACTAGCCATCACTAGCACATGCCCGATCACATGTGGCAGCAGATGGCGCCGCATAATCGTGCCGCTGGGCAGCCCGTTCGTACGCGCGATACGGATATAATCTTTCTCCGCTTCCCCGAGCACGACACTGCGCACAAGCCGCGCATAATTGACCCATTTCACTATAACGATTGCCAGCACCAAATTACCGATCCTCGCTCCTAGCAACCCGCTCAGCACAATCGCCACAATCGTATCCGGAAAAGCAAGAAACCCATTCGATACCCGTACAAATACACGATCTACCCAGCCACGACGATAACCTGCCAGCAAACCGAGCGGAATGCCGAATAGCAGCGCCACACCAAGCGCCAACAAACTGTAACCGAGTGTTTGCTGCCCGCCAAGCAACAACCGGGTCAACATATCTCTGCCCAAATGATCCGTACCGAGCGGATGCTGCCAGCTTGTACCTTGCAGCCGCTGCCCCAAATCAGTCAATAGCGGATCATGCTTTAAATATAAAAAAGCATACGCACATGCGCATACTGCCAGCACAAGCACCGCCAGCAAGACGAGCGGTTGCAAGCGCCGCAGCGATAGCCTTTTCCACGTCCATGTTCTGATTCGCTCCATCCCCTTATACACCTGCCTTCTTTTCCTTGAACCGCAGTTCCGGATTCAGAAAGCGGTAGGACAGATCAACCGCCGTATTAACTACAAATACGATTACCGCCATTAGCAAAATATAGCCTTGAATGACAGGATAGTCACGCTGCCGGATCGAATCAACAATCAGTTTGCCGATACCCGGATACGCAAACAACACTTCGATTACGATTACCCCGCCAATCAGACTGCCTAAGCTCACCCCAAACACCGTAATGACCGGCGGCAAACTGTGCCGAAATACATGCACCCGGAAAATGCGCCATTCACTATACCCTCTCGCCCGCGCTGCCCGTACAAATTCCTGACTTAACGAATCAAGCAAGCTCGAACGCAGCAACCGCACATACACACCCGCAATCGCCAGACCGAGCGTGAGCGATGGCAAGATAAGCGTACTCCAACCGTCACGTCCCATCGTTGGCAGTAGCGCCCAGCGTACGCCGAGCCAGTCAATCAGCAGCAGTCCAAGCCAGAAGCTCGGCACTGCTGCACCGACAATCGCCAGCATCCGGCTTACATGATCGATCCAGCGATCCCGATACAGCGCAGACAATGATCCAAGTGGCAACGCAATCATCAACATAACGAGCAAGCCGCCACCAGCCAACTCCAACGTAGCGGGCAATCCTGCCATAATCATCCCCGCTACCGACTGCCCGGTCACAAAGGAGCGCCCAAAGTCTAGCCGCACCAAATCCCACAACCACATCGCATATTGAAGCAGCAGCGGCTTGTTAAAGCCAAGTTCTTCACGCAGCGCCTCCACTTGCTCCCGGCTCACCGCTAATTCATCTACATTCAAAATCGTCAGCACCGGATCACCTGGCGCCAAACGTATAAATAAAAAACTGATCAGTGTAATAAACAGCACAAAGCCCGCTGTCTCTACGAGCTTGCGTATCACAATCCGCAGCATTACATCACATCCAGCTTGTTCGTAATCATGTAGTATTCACTACGGGTCGTCACCCAGTTTTTCACCTTTTGCTCGTTATAGGCAACGATTGTTGAAGGATACAGCACAAACGCATTGATCACATGATCATGCACATAATCGGCAACTTGTTTGGCAAGCACCGCACGTTGCTCCGGTTGCACTGTACGGTTGAGCTTGTCGATCATTGCAGTCAGCTCATCATCGTGCACACCGCTAAAGTTCAGCGCCCCTTTTGGATGATACGTCGCATTCAAATAATAACCTGCATCGCCGCGTGGTGCCGTCAAATTACTGTACGTCGCCAAATCCCAATCACGATTGGCAGCCATATATTCCTCTGGCGTATCGATCTGCCGAATCTCCACCGCAACGCCAATCCGTCCCGCATCCGATTGGAACACCTGTGCAATCAGCGGCAAATCAGCACGTGCTGAATACGTAAGCAATGTCAGCTTTAGCGGCTGTCCATCCTTTTGCATTACACCATTGACGAGCGTATAACCGGCTTTTTGCAAATATTGCACGGCAACCGCTTCACCGCCTGGCTGCTGCTCGTACACCGGTGCAAATGGCAATGATGGCAAAAACGGCCCCGTCGCCGGTTCGCCATAGCCGAGCAAAATGCTGTCCACAATCTCCTTACGATCAATCAGCGCATCAACCGCATGACGCACATTCACATCCTGCAATACCGGACGCTGCATATTCATCGTAATCTGATGCACACGAAAGGTAGACGTCGCATCGACACGAATGCCTGCCTGTGCATCAAGCGTTTGCAAACTTTCCACTTCTGGACGATACACAATATCGACCTGTCCCGACTTTAGCGCCAGCGAACGCGCATTGGCATCTTCGTTAAAAGAAAACGTCACCCCATCTAGCGAAGATGCCCCATCCCAGTATCCATCATAACGCTTCAGCTCTAATCGACTGCCCGGCGTAAACGAGCTAAGTGTAAACGGTCCCGTGCCGACTGGCTTGTTCACGATATCGTTTTCACTCACATCGATAATCGCTGTGTTCGGATTGACCAGCTCGGACACAAATTCCGGAAACGGCTCAGTCGTCGTAATATGCAGCGTCTGTCCATCTGCGGTAATCGTTTTAATTTTTAGCGCATTGTTTACGCCGGTATTTTCATGTAAGACACGTTCTAGCGATGCTTTGACCGCATCACCGGTTAATGGCTTGCCATTTTGAAACGTAATGCCGTCGCGCAGATGAATCGTCCAATGCTCTCCATCGTCACCTGCCCAGCTTTTTGCTAGCCACGGCTTCACTGCCAGCTTGTCTTCATCTAAACGTACAAGTGTTTCCGTAATACCTGCACGCAGCGGAACATAACTGGAATCGACATGCGGATCAAGCGACCGTGTAGAAAAGTTATACAAAAAATGCACATGTTTGCCTTGCTGCACATCAGCCGCCGAATTGGAAGCTGGCGAACAAGCGCCCAACAGCATGATCAAGGCGATGAGAGCCGTTACATATGCCCATTGGCGTTTGCTGCGAACGATCAGGTTGGCACTCATCGGCTGTGCAACTAACGCCGGATGAGCATCACGACGCACTGACCATAACTGCACCATTTTGCCCAATATGGCTGTCATTATGTTTGCTCGATTAGAGCGACCTTGCCTTGCATATGTACGATATGGCTTCAGCAGATGAGTATGTTCCTGTGTACGATTGGGCTTTTGTTTATAATTCAGCTTTTGTGTATGATTCATTGTGTAATCTCTCCCCTAGTTGAAATGAATATCTCTCTGTATATTTCGTAACAATTACGATCTACATCTTATCGTAAACATTACGATTTTACAACAAAAAAAGCAGCATTCTGTTGAATATAACAGAGCACTGCCGCTTATTATGTTGTTATAGATATATCGAATATTACCTTTATTTCGTAAAAATTAGGGTATGTACGCAAACTCGCAGCATACGAATTTTCATACACACCCTAGCACTCTGACCGTTTTAAATAAATAGTTTAAAACGGTATAGATTACTGCTACAAATAAGGACATACAGTGGATTCAAAGCCAATATTGAAAACAGTCAAGGTACTAGTAGGCTGTCTCAAATGGACATTGTGTTTGAACGTACCTTAACTTATTCATCATCAAGTGAGGGGGAGATCGACAAACTGTAAATGTATTTAAGACAAACTACTAGTGACTTGTCTCAAGAAGATGTAAGGTTGCGTTCATCTGAACCCTGCTTGAACCGTGCAGGATTCAGATGAACGCAATCCCTGAATAAATTTGAGACAAGCTACTAGTAGGCTATTTCGAATAAAAATCAAATTCGCACGTACCTCAGCGTATTCACGATCAAGCGATAATGAGCTAAACATACTATAAATGCAGCTGAAACAAATGAGTAGATCAACGCCTATAATGCCTCTATTGGAGACTGCCCCCTCGCCAACATATAGCCACCGTACTGAACACGCAGCATATGCTTACGAATCTGCTTTTGGTACAAACAAACGACTCACTGTTATGAACTTGTGTTATACCCATCTTGTTATCGTTAATACGGGTATTCTTTCGGTACAAACAGCGCTGCGATCAGATAAATTAACAAGCTCGTACCACTAGTCAAAAATACACTAATGACAAACAATATACGCAGCAAACTGGCATCCCAACCCATCTTCTCCGCCAATCCGCCGATTAACCCTGTCATCACCTTATCTCGACTTGAACGATGCCATTTTTTCATCTTACATCTCTCCTTTATGTTGTATGGTGAAGATTGCGATATACCGGTGCATTTTGATCCTTTTGAATATGAAACATTATCGATGACTGTAACATGTAGTCTTTTGGCACTGTCTAGCTTGAGGGCATCCTAGCTTGAGGGAATTATACAATATGCAACTTACGTTTATACCATTCTCCCCATTATGTTCATGCATTTATGCGAATGGACTGCCATTTTTCCGTATACCGCTTCGGCAATGGATACGCCTGCTCGTTCGTATGCACATCTATCTTATGTATTTATGATACAAAATAGCACGACTGCCTCCAACCGCCATGAGACGGTTTTGTGACTTGGACTTTGGTCGGGGAAGCAGGCTAGACCCTATCATTTAAAAAGGAATATGATCTGTACGCTGCTGCACATGAAAAAGAGCACAACCGAAGTTGTACCCTCCTCTAATTGTTCTTATTCATGAGCGACTAGACGGTCTGTCCTTCCGGCGCTCCGTCCAAATCCGGCGTACGATCATAATCGATACAGCCAAAATGAGCAAAAAGCTTCCCCATTGATACGTTCCACTGTTCCATACTAATGTGATCACCGTCAAAATCAGAGCAATAGCCAAAATAGCTATATTTAATCCATCATACCAATTACCTTGTTGGTCTTTACGCTTCACTATAACGAGCACAGCGGCGATGGCTACAAATAGCAAAGCTACAATCAGATATGTTCCCATTAATTACTCGTAAAGTTAAAGTAGCCAACATGCAAATTCAATGTGACTCCTCTACCTTTATCGTTATTTTCAAATAATTGCGCTAGAGCATTAACACCAGCCGTACCAAGACTTGCCGCTACAGCAGCTGGTTGTAATGTAGGAATAGCCGCAGTAATGGCTGCTATTAATCCGCCTGCTACACCTGAAGTTCTTAAAGCTTTTATTTGTGTTAAAGTTTCAGCATGGTTAAAAGTAATTGCATATCCCCAAGCATAAGCATTACCAAATACGTTCGGTGTAATAACACTTCCTTTATTTTTGTCTAGCTCATATTTAGGCCCAACCGTAAGATCGCCTGTTTTGGTACTTAGTAAGCCTTTATTAATGTCATTATTAATTTTATCAAAAGCTACTTTGTATTTATTGAAAATTTTCTCACTTACAACAGCTTTAGCTTTTTCATCAAGTTTGTACAAACCATTAGACTGTATAGAAATATATGGCTGTAAATCATCAAGAGCCTCAAAAATCTCATTGGCTTCAATTTGAATAACAGTCGAATGTTCTGACTCGATACTCGCAGATACGGGAGCTACTAATACAGTTGGAGCTAATGCAGAAAAACTTAGTAAACTAGATAGAAGTATTGCTGTTTTTTTCATATCATGCCTCCTATGATCGTTACTATGTACAACCTGTAATCCATTAAAAACCTTAACATCATTTTCCACAAGAAGTCAAATTAGATGATATTTGGTTTTTATTCCTCTATAAAATTCACGTTTATTACTCAGAGAATAACGTTTACTTAGCAACAACCAAATTTGAATTTCCTACTCGTTATCAACCTGTGCCTTAACTACGTTAAATATTCACTTTGATTGTGTGCTAGGCAGTGTCTTCAAACCTTCCACGTTGTCATTTTATTGTTCAAGTTGATCGCGTTTTAGGTGAGTTGAGCTTCGTATACAAGCGTAATCTAATAAAAAACGCATCGAACTGCCTACGAAGCAGTTTGAAGACACGCTCTAGTATGACTATAGTTCAAAACTTGATCAGCTTCAAAATCAAACTAATCCCGGTCAAAATATTGTCATATCCGATACTATAAATGACATGCCAATCAGCGCATCACTAACATCCCACCATCCACTACCGTTTACAATGCTCGCCAAACTGGTAAAATAGAGCATATCCGATAGTACACGAATGGAGTGACAACGATGCTCTATATATTAGCTATTTTTCTCCCTCCGGTTGCCGTTCTGCTCTGCGGTAAGCCGGGCAAAGCGATCCTAAACCTGATTTTAACGCTCATCGTCTGGTTACCTGGTGTTATTCACGCCTTTATCGTCATCAGCCAAACCGAAAACGATAAGCGTAATCGCAAAATGTTGGAGGAGGCTGGACGTTACCGTTAATTCATTCATACCACTGCATCGATCCACCCATCATACAACTAAAATCAAACTTCCATCTAGGGCGTGTCTTCAAACGACTTTACAGATCGTTCGATACGGGTAATTTGCGTCAGACTAAGCTATACAGGGTCTTATTTCTAACCTTTGTGAACAATAAATAATACGTAGGAGAGTTGGAAGACACCACCTAGTACCTTGACCAAGTTCAATGTTAATTTGGATTGTGTGCTGAAATGCTGATCCATGCGACCTTAAAACAGACTCAACACTCCAATTCATCTCGGTCAAAGTACTAGACATAGCATAGCTACGTAAAAAGAGTGATCCGTCTCTGCAATAGACGGATCACTCTTTTGTGTTGTGCGCATCGTATGACTGCGACATACGATGCGGTTTACATTACCATACGGTTACATTGGAGCTGCCACTGCTTTGGTAACCTTCGGTCGCCAACACTTGATACGACCATTTGCTACCCAGATTCATACCGTGGCTTGCCCACGCTTTAACATGGTTGCTGAATGTAATCGTTGAGTTCGTACCGATTGGACGCTTCGTCTGACGTACGCTCCAATATTGCACAAACGTGGAGCTATTGCCTTCAATCGAAGGAGCATTATAACGCATCGTTGTATAAATATCGTATGTGCCACCATCGCTCGTTACCGTCCCTTTGTATGTACCTGTTGGACGGTATGTGCCCCAGCTATCGACAACATAATATTCGATCAGTGAATTTTGCGTCCAGCCGTACAATGTCAAATAGCCATTACCCTGTGGTGCAAACTGACCTGCATTGTAGTTAATAACACGGTTTGGCGAGCCGACTGTCCAACCTTTACCTACGACAAAGTTACCTGTATTTTGCCAGTTTACGCTATAGTTACCGCCGGAACCGTTCACTGCATTTACAGTGCCCCCGCCATCCGTCCAATTTTGCCAATAATCTGTTGCTGCACTGGAAGTAGCTGCAAACAGACTGGAAGTCATCGAAACGGCAAGCAAAGTAGTCAGCAATTTCTTTTTAAATTTGAACATGGTATACCTCCCAGATAGATGTAATCGTAATAAATAAAATCAAAAGCCAGCTTGCACAACAATTGCGCTCAATTCCATACCCCGGTATTGTGTGATTGCGTAAAAGCTTCAGCCGATCGCGACTATACATGTCAATCTGTATCAAATGATTCCTTTTATCGCATTTATAATTTTACGATGTGCATAAATGGAAAATAATTCCTCACCTCCAATTTAAATTATAAATTGCCCCTACAGTCGGCACAATTCATAAATTAAAGGTGTTTACCGTTCATTTCCCAGAAAAATGTATACGCTTACAATTCAAGAGGGATGATTATGTAGGAATGTGTAGCAACAACAAATGCACCTGCTATACAGGTGCATTATTCACTAAAAGCATGATTTCAACGGTAAAAGCTGACCATAATTAATTTAAATTTGGATCATTCAAACGTCTCTCCGCTTCAACCATTCCCATTTTAACAACGCATACATATACGTATTCTCATACTTCGGCGTCCCGTCCTCATCCTTCGTAAACGACACAAATTCCAGCATACAGCCTTCCTGCCGCATCCCCAGCTTCTCACACAGCTTTTGCGAGCGGACATTATCATCCTCCACATACGCATACAATCGGCGTGCATTTTTTTGCATATATAAATATTCCAGAAACGCCTCTGCACTTTCACCTGCTAGCCCTTTACCTTCATAACGTGCATTAAAATTCCAGCCGATATTGAACGTATCCGCATCATCTTCCTCCTGCATTGCAAAAAGCTCACCGATTAGCTCATCCGTTTCCTTCAAACTAACCGCGATATGCGAATCATCACGCTCCAGCTCCCGCACTTGCTCAGCCGCTTGCTCCAATGTATCCAATTTCTCATCCAAAAAACAATTTACTCGTGGATTAGCAGTATATTCCAGCAAATGTGGTGCGTCGGCTGCTTTAAAATTTCGTAAGATCAGACGATCCGTTTTGATTGGTTGCATAGTTGTCTCCTTTTATGGGCAGGATAGATGGTGTCCATTTAGTTAGTTTACAAGCAAATGCTATTTATTCCAGTATAGAAGTAATACTATGTTCCCTCTACAGCAAACAAGAAAATTGTATATATTTCCATAAAAATAAGATTATGGAATTAAAATAAATAAATAAATAAATAAATAACGGAAGTCCTGGACCAAAATAGCCCCTAGACTCCCGCCTTATCATGATACGATCTATCGCTGTTTGTCAACGTCTATCTTTTACGTAAGCCGCATTGCCCTACTGCTTACACCTCAACCGTCTTCACTGCAAACCGATCCAACAGCGCCCGCACCTCGTCCGTCGAACGTGCACTCATCAACTCATTGCGCAGCTCACTTGCCCCGCGAAACCCGCGCACATAAATTTTAAAAAAGCGCGGTAATGGTTTAAACGATCTTGGCTCGATCGCTGCATAATGATCATGTAAATCCATATGCAGCCGCAACAAATCGAGCAATTGTTCACTGCTGTGCTCCCTCGGCTCCTGTTCAAATGCAAACGGATTACTGAAAATGCCGCGTCCGATCATCACACCATCGACACCATACTTTTCCACCAGTTCCAGCCCTGCCGTACGATCGGCAATATCGCCGTTAATCGTCAGCAGCGTATGTGGTGCGATCTCATCACGTAGCTTTTTAATTTCAGGAATTAGCTCCCAATGGGCAGGCACCTTACTCATCTCGTCACGCGTCCGCAAATGAATCGACAAATTCGCAATATCTTGTCGCAAAATATAGGTCAACCAGTCGCGCCATTCATCCACTTCGCTAAAACCAAGTCGCGTCTTCACACTAACCGGCAACCCGCCAGCTTTAGCCGCCTGCACAATCTCACCTGCCAGCTGTGGACGACAGATTAGCCCGCTGCCTTTACCGTGTTCCGCTACATTCGGTACCGGACAACCCATATTAATGTCGATCCCTTTAAATCGTTGCTCTGCCATACCGATGCTCATCTGGCGAAAATATTCCGGTTTGTCGCCCCAAATATGCGCTACCATCGGTTGCTCATCTTCCGTAAACATAAGCCGTCCGCGCACACTATGATTGCCCTCCGGATGACAATAACTTTCCGTATTCGCAAACTCGGTAAAAAACACATCCGGCCGCGCCGCCGCACTCACCACATGACGAAACACCACATCGGTCACATCTTCCATCGGCGCTAGTATAAAAAACGGTTTCGGTAACTCAAGCCAAAAATTGTCGGTCATTTGAAAAATCCTTTCATTCTATCTCCACTGTATGCCTATCTTATCATCGCCTCATCTTCAACACGTTTAATTACGTTCAAACCTGAGTGTGAATGAAGACAATGTGCTCGTTGTTCACTGGATGTTTTTACATATTTCAATCATTTGCGATTTGAAAGTTAGGTATAAACTAAAACGATATAGTCCATCCCGCTACTGCGATCAGCACAAAACAGATCGTGCACTTAAACATCTTTAATCAAACACCCGTAATTGTCAATACGATTAGCGATTAAAAAATTAACAACAGACGGTAATCTACACGCATACATTTGATTTGATAATACTACGTTCATCCTGCCCTGCTGTTTGCTCCTATATATTTGCTTTTAGACAAAACATAAACGCCCATCGATCAATCTAACACCCGCCCTTTAATGAAACAAAAAAGGTTCGCCAAACGACTATAGCCTTTCTGTAGCCTGTGAATTATATATCCATACTCAGCTACCGACGATGCTGCATCATCCCTGCTTGTGTACACTACTTTTAATTGTGCATCCATACTCAGCTACTGACGATGCTACATCATTCCTGCTTGCGCACACTACTTTCAATCGTATATCTATACTCAGCTAGCTACCTATGCCTACCTTTAGGCTACTTCTGCTGCTAACACTATAATTTGAAAATGGCTAAAGAGATATGTTAAAATAAAAATGAAACAACGTACCGACTAGTGAAACAATAATATGCAATTCTAAATTAATTTCCACTACGTTTACACAATTGAAGGAGATGAGCTATTTCAATGCCAATCAACTTCCATGATGAACAAAACAAACACACCTACGCCACCCGAAGCGCCGACCATTCTTGGATTCGTGTCATAGCCGCAAATGCCAATATAACACATAAACAAATTGCCGACATCGGCTGCGGAGGCGGTATTTACACAAAAGCGCTTAGCGAAATGGGCGCCGCTCATATTACCGGCGTTGATTTCTCCGATAACATGTTACAAGCTGCCGCTCACAACTGTGCTCATCTAAGCAATGTTGCTTTTCAAAAAGGCACTGCTTACCAAGCGAACTTGCCTGCACAGAAGTTGGATATCGTATTAGAACGTGCTTTAATCCATCATTTGGATGATTTGGACGCTTGTTTTCGTGAAGCCGCTCGCCTGTTAAAACGTAACGGTATGTTGATCATTCAAGATCGCACGCCTCAAGATTGCTTACTGCCTGGTGATTGCCATCATATTCGTGGTTACTTTTTCGAACAATTTCCGCGTCTGATAGATCGTGAAATCAACTCTCGTTATGATTCCACTAGCGTACAACAAGCGCTGGAAGCGAATGGATTGCGCGTAACACAAACGATATCTTTATGGGAAACGAGAAAAGTGTATGGCAATCTAGACGAGTTACAGCAAGACCTGCTGCTACGCACAGGTCGCTCGATTTTGCATGAATTAACGGATGAGCAATTACAGGAGTTAGTATTTTATATAGTAGGCAAGCTGGCAAATCATCAAGCACCGATCATTGAGCAAGATCGCTGGACATTGTGGTTTGCGGTGAAGGAGTGAGTGCACGGTTTGTTGTGTAAAATAAAGCGGACACTTGGCAGCGTTTATTGTAGTAAGGCACTTAGACGGTGTGTTCAAAGCGTCAGCCATCATTTGATTATTCGAAAGGGAGAATACATCAATACGGATTAACATGGCATAGCTTCCACTTTCAACTCATAATCGCCAAAGTGTCTCACCGGATTGTTGATCAACGGCAAACGTCGTTTGTCGGAATATCCGTATTTTGTTATTCGTTTGTTGCTTAATTATTGCAGCCGTAAGCGGCGTATCCTATTTACATATTTAGTCATCCATGCTTTCAGAACGATAAAATAGTTTTACTTATTGCATGCCCTTCATCTATTTAAGGTCAAGACGCAATAAAGCTTTATTTTCCAGTCCTCTAATTAACGGTGTCCACGCCTCTGTTTCAGACGTAGTAGCCAGTGCATCTTCTACCATCTGCAATTTGGCATCCAGTACATCAATATAGTGCAGCGCGACCGCTTCTGCTAATTGTGGCTGTACAGGGCTACCCCATTCACCTAAATTATGATGAGAAAGAACTAGATGCTGCAAAGCAACTACTTGATTCGACTCTACAGGAATGCGATAGTGGATCGCCGCTTCAACGATCCAATTGGAAGCCATAACGATATGTCCGAGCAGCTTTCCGTGGTCACTATAATCGGTCACAATGCCTAATTGCGCATTCATTTCCGCAGGTTTGGCGATGTCATGGAGAATAATGCCAGCTTTGATTAAATCCACATTCAAAAAAGGACGTTGTTTACAAATAAACTCCCCAAGCTCTAACATACGCACAATATGATACGCTAACCCGGCAAAATAAGCATGATGATGAAACTTCGCAGCTGGATATTCCATCAGCTTGTCTTCCACTTTGGCGACGCAATACGCTACGATCTGTCTAATGTCCTGATCATGAATTTCATGGACTGTGTTTTGGATAGTATGGATAAGATCAGTCGGGCTGATCGGGGCAGCTTTAATGAAGTCTGTGAGCGAAATATGATCTTCCTCTACCGCTTTGCGAATTCTGCTAATTTTCACTTGTAGTTTGTCTCTGTACGTTTGCACGACACCTTGTACTTTTACGAGTTCCATTGCCGCAAACGTTTCTTTATCCTCGGCTGTGACATCCCAATATTTGGCGGACACTTCTCCGCTGGCATCCATCAATATAATATCAAAATAGTCTTTGGCTGGTGTCGTGTTCGTTTGTTTAGTTTCCAGCATTTTCAAGAGATAAAAACCGATGAAGTCTTCGCCGACTTTGAGTTGGTTGATGAGCATGGTGGTTGACCGCCTTTGTTGTAGATTAGATTCGGAACGTTTTTAATTCTCCGTGATTCGCTACTCTTGCTTTTGTTGTAGTAATTTAAATAATTTATGCTGTAATTATATATGTTCGACTTTTCTGTTGTTATTGTACTAAGTATACGGTAATCTTAAAAATTCTATATATAACTGGTTCAAAAACAAAAAAATTATCAAAGCATATTTTAAAATACTTTGATAATTATCACAAAATTCAAATCGATTTACTTCAAAAAAATTCTAACTACTTTGTTCGATTCTAAACAACTTATCTTGATCAGAAAGTCGCAAAATTATATGCTCGCTGCTGTTTAACTCACTTGGTAGTTTATCTTTTAGAATAGAAAACACTAATTGAATTTTGTTATCTTTAGCAAACTGGCTAACTCTTTTTAATTGATTCCCATGCATTAACTCTTTTTTATCATTTAGAATGAAATTCAAATGAGGTAATCCTTCTTTTCTAGCAAATAAAATATACGCAATGTCAAAGCAAATTATTTCTCCTTGTTTCTTACCTGAACTAGTATTAGCGTTAAAACTCTCAAAATAATAGTAGTTCTGCTTTGTTTTTTTATCTTCTCTTATATCGAAGGTAATTCCGTATTGTTCACCATATAGTTCATTAGAAACTTTAGCAAAAATCCCATTAAAATCTTTTAGTTTGTTTTTTAATTGTTCTTGGAATTTTTCAGAGAATCTATCTCCTTCGAGTAATTCAAGTTCATTATTTAATTCTTTAATATGATTTTCTACAGTTTGTAACTGCTCAATTCCGCTTTCCAATTCACCTACACGATGATAAGCTTTGGTTAATTCACCAATTATATCTTCTAAATCTTGAAAAGTATCACTTGTAGATATTTTTTCAGATAATCTTTTCTCCGATTTCAGAAAGCTATCTAGAGTATTTTTATATTCTTCAATGGTAGAACGTATTTTAGGGATATCTTGTATAACAAATCTTATTTTTTCTAATATCATATTATTGTGGTACTCTACTAATCGTTCAAATGTAGTTTGAATGCCATCTACATTTTTTTTTGCTGTCTCGTAAATTTCTCGTAACTCTGAAAAATTAATTTCTGACATATCCGCACTTAGCTCTTTTTCTGTTTCAATCAATAAATGTTCGCGTAGGCTTAACTCGCTTATCCTTGAACTAATAATACTAATTCTATATTTAATATCGTTTAATTCAGCTAATTCTTGTCTATAATTCTCATTTATATTCAAATTTTTCTTTCTTATTTCAAGATTATTTATATTCCCTTTTACGATATCCAATTGTAACTCCAATTCATTTTTAGAATGCTGCTTTTCT
This sequence comes from Paenibacillus campi, assembly GCF_034659835.1. Classification (NCBI taxonomy): domain Bacteria; kingdom Bacillati; phylum Bacillota; class Bacilli; order Caryophanales; family Paenibacillaceae; genus Paenibacillus; species Paenibacillus campi. The sequence continues at coordinate 102,354 of NZ_JAXSQZ010000005.1, read as the reverse complement.
AAACGTTTCTTGTATTCTTGCTCACTTTTGAGCTTTGTATTTAGGGGAGACTTGTCTAAAACTGGTAGTCCAAACATAAACAAATGTAATGTCTCATATTCAAAATTTGTAGTAAATGTGTTCAAAACCTTTAAGGTATTTTCTATCTTACTGTTCTGATATCTAATGTAATGTGCTACTAACTGACGAAAAGTTGGCTTAAGGATATCTCGTTCTCCAATTAAGAGCTCATCAAGTTTCTTCTCAAATTCTTTTCCTGAATCTTTTACAAGATTAACTCCATTGATAGACATAATTTTTTGATTTCTTTGAAGAAAATTCCGTTTTATTACTATTTCCTTTGAAGACTCACTTTTTAAATTCTCTTTTAATATTAATGTAATGACAAATTTATTATCAACTAAATAACTTTTCACGTAGTCTATATCTTTCCTTGTTTCTGGATCAATATAAATTTGTTCTGCGTTCCCACCTAGACAGTAATCAATCAGTGCCAATACAGTCGTTTTCCCAATATTATTTCCTGTTTCAATATCGTTTTTTCCAATTGTTTCATCCACTATCAGATTTGCACCCAAGTGAAACTTCAACTCTCTAATTACTTCTGCTTCTGAATGAGAAGATATTGTTAAGCTTTTTAAGTACATATTAAAATCTCCCCTTCCTCATTTACTGCTACTGCTTCAATAAGATACAACCAATCTAAGCAATATGAGAATACTCTTAATGAAATATCATATTTAGCTTTCATTAAACGAAAAACTGTTACTAATTGACGATCCTCATTATTTTGAATCTCCTTTAAAATTATAGCAGCATAGTAAAAAATACTGGATTCTGGTTTCATTTCATTAGGAAGCAACATGATTATACCCCTCAGGATTCTTAAAAATTTTACATCTAATAAAAGCATCCACTACAATAATCTTTACACACATTTCGATGACATCTTCTTCAATATCGTCTAGATTATTATTGCTACAAATATATTCTTCAACTTTACTAACAATATTAAGAAACTTCTCAAGATTATTAGTATCAGACTTACATAATTCTTTTTCATAAAATGAAGTTATTTTCCTCAACACTGAAACTCGTTTATTTTTCCCTTCATGTTCAAATTCCTTATATAGCCTATCTAATATGGAATAATATGGTATATATTCTTTGATAGTGGTTTCTTTAATATCCTCTAATTCATTGTAAATAATTTTTTCATCAATATTATAAAGATTAAGGTTGATATCTGAAGTCCCACCTTCATCTAAATCTTCTTCTGCTAATAACTTCACTATTTTCACTAAGTTATTAGGAATCATGGCTGGATTAGGTGCTATACCAAATTCTTTTATAAATAAGTCATACACTTGGCTATACGGTACAATACCTAGTTGGTTAATTTTTGTTAATAAACTACTCTTGTCTAATATATCTTGCTTAGCTACAAAAGAAATTTGATAAGGGTTAGAATAATCTTTATCACGTAAATTCTTTACTTCGTCAGCGATAAATAAAAACTTAATTTCATAGTCTTTATTAGCATACTGAGAAATTTTCTCCTTGCTTAAAGTATCTTCAATTTTTTGCCTAGTAGCTGTTGAAGATACTTGAATCAATAATTTATTTTGAATATCAACTAAGTCAATTGCTTCTACAGTTGCTGATTCTGTATTAGCAGATTCTAATTGATATCCATATGTAAGATTCAATAGATCGCGGTAAAAAGTTTCGGCATGGATATTCAAGTCTAAAACATTCAATTTTCCGTTAGTTTTAATTCTGTTAGATAAAGTTTCTAATTTTTCAGAAATCTCATTATAATATCGTTGTCTATTCATAAGCAATACGTCACTCCTCATATAGATTGTTTATTTTTTGGAATATAACTCCAATATAAAGATTAAAAAATTTAGATTTGTATCTATTACTTATTCGAAATTATTATGTTTAAAATATAACCTAAAGACGCGAGCAAGCTCGCGTCTAACTTCTTGTTCTATATTAGCCCATTATCTCATTATAAACTACTCTTTCACCAGCAACACTACAGCCTCCACATGCACCGTATGCGGGAACATATCCACCGGTTGCACCTCCACCGTCTGATAACCGCCTTCCTCCAACACCTGCAAATCCCTTGCCAGTGTCGACGGATTGCACGATACATACACTACTTTCTCCGGCTGCATCTGTACAATCGTCTCCAACAACTTCGGATCGCAGCCTTTACGTGGTGGATCGACGACGATTACGTCTGGGGTGATGCCCTGCTCTTGCCAGCGTGGAATGACATCTTCGGACGCCCCAACTTCAAATTCCACATTGGTCATTCCGTTCAGTTCAGCGTTTTTGCGCGCATCTTCGATCGCTTCCTTAACGATCTCTACACCGTACACCTGTTTCGCATGTTGTGCCAGAAACAGCGAAATCGTACCGATGCCACAATACGCATCGATGACCGTCTCCTTGCCAGTTAAACCGGCATACTGCACCGCTTTTTCATACAACACTTCCGTCTGTACCGGATTCACTTGGTAAAATGAACGCGCAGAAATGGCAAATTTTACATCACCGATATAATCGTGGATCACGTCGCGTCCCCATAGCGTGCGGGTTTCGTCACCAAAAATAACGTTTGTCTGTTTCGTGTTAATATTTTGACAAATGCTGACGACTTGTGGCATGGCGGCACGAATGCGTTCGATCCATTCCGGTTTACGCGGCAGGCGTTCGCCGTTGGTGACGAGCACGATCATCATTTCATTAGTGGCAAAGCCGACTTTAACAACAACATGGCGCAGGATGCCTTCGCCTGTTTGTTCGTTATATGGCTGGATACCTAGTTCTTGCCCGATCGCTTTGACCTTGTTGACCAGTTCATCGTTACGGCTATCTTGAATGAGACAGCTTTGCATATCGATAATACGGTGACTGCCACGCGCATAAAAGCCGCCAACTAGTTGTCCGTCCTGTTGACCAATCGGCACTTGCGCTTTGTTGCGGTAGCGCCACGGCTCCGCCATACCGAGTGTCGGCAGTACACGGATGCCTGCGGATGTAGATGGAGACGGCTGAGCATTCATCTGCATTGCTGTAGCTGGTTTTGCTTCGGTAGGCTGTATCGCACTTGCTTCATCTACGACGGTGTTTTGTGCATCTATGGATGGTAATGTGTTTTGTGCATCTATAGATAACAATGTGTTTTGTTCATCTATGGATCGCAACGTGTTTTGTGCATCTACGGATAGTAGCGTGTTTTGTCCAGCTCCCAAATTTGCCTGTTCTGTCGCTGTAACAGGTACATCTGCTGAATCGAATTTATGTTGGCGTGAATTTGGATGATCGGATGCTGGTTTATTTACCGTCATCTCGTCCACTGCTTTGTTCAGGCTAGCTTCATTTGCCGTCTTAGCTGCTGCTATGATCGGCTCGTGCTGCTTTTGCACGGTCAGTTTCCCGATCCGCTCCAAACTGTCGATCACATGCTGGCGTTTCCATTCCAGCTGTCCGGCATAGCTCATATGTTGGAGCTGGCAGCCGCCGCATTGGGTGTAAATTGGACACGGTGCGTCTACGCGATCCGGGCTTTGTTGGAGCACGTTTAATAGCTTGGCGTAGCCGTATTGTTTTTTCGTTTTGAGTACACGGGCTTTGACACGTTCGCCTGGAAGTGCGCCGGAGACGAATAAGGTGTAGCCGTCTGCGCGACCGACACCTTCGCCTTCATGGGTTAAACCGATCAAATCGAGTTCCAGTTCGTCGTTTTTGGCGACCGGCAAATTGGCGATTGCTGCGGAGGCAGCTGCCGGTTTACGGCGACTATTTTTATGTGAGTGACCGCCTTTGCGGTTGTTATTCATAGTCATTGCTCCATTTTCCATCTTGATTTGCGTTCGCCCAGATGGGCAACTACTAAATTGTATAGAAAACTGGACGACGTTACAATACATATCGCTACTTTAACAGCGGATTGTTGGATTTTGTTGGCTCACAACTGCAACAAAATGAAGCCGATTGCCTACATGCTCTCGTCGATTGTACTCGGCATCCGTATATACGAACGACATACGAACAACATACGAACGACTTACCGATTAGCTGGAATAAATCGAACAAAATGTGCGATCAAATCGCCCTGCCAGCAAATCTTGTTTGCGGATAAAAAAGTGCATATAGCCCGCATCCCACCACACAAAGCCGATCTTCTGGTCGCTATCCACTTCCAGCAGCATCAACACATCATCCAGTTCCTGTTGCAAACGGGCTTCGTCACCGTCAAAATGCTTGAGCAGCCGTTTGCGATCGTCGTCCGGTCTGTACGAATATTTGCCATTATACCAAAAGCAAGTGGCGATCAATTCATCGTCACCGTGCTGACCTTCGGCATAACCGAACAGTTGCCCGACTTTATTTTCCGGCTTCCAGTCCATTTCCTCAGTAATGAGCAAATACGCTTCTTCAGATTCGTCGGTCAGCGTACTTTGCTCCACCAGATGCAATGTGCTATAGCCATAATTCGGAAATTCAACGTCGGCATGCGCATGTACTTCGTACGCTTCAAACTTCATTTCGTCTTCTTCCTCCCAAATCGTAAAGCCTTCCTGCTGCTCATATTGTAGCTCAGAAACGTCTGTTCCTTGCCAGTATAGCACTTGATGCTCGATATTTTGCGCTGTTTCGCCTTCACCGGCAAAAAAGTACAACATGCCCTGTTGTGGCAATAGTGAACGATGTACACCTTGATACGCTTCATCTTGTATTTCAGCATGCAATTGGGCGAGATTGAGTTGGGCGATTAATGTCATCGTATCGCCGTTTTTCGTTTGTGGCCATGTTAGTTGCGGTGGCAGATCAGGATTACCGCCAAAGCGTGAATGACCGATACGCTGATGCCCTTTGTTACCGCGAATTAATTTAACGACCGGACGCTGATGATTGCGTAAATAGTTTTCCAGCTCAGGCGCTTCATAGTTGTCGAGCAGCTGCTTGAGTTTAGCTTCTGGCAGCAAGTTTGGATAATTGGAATATGTATGCATTGGCAATAGGCTCCTTTCAAATGTAAGCTTTTAGGCAGACGATTGCTGCCTGTAACCGCAGATTCGGTATGATCCTTTACGTTCCGCATTGCAAAAACATAAAAGCTCCCGCAACCGTATGCTATCCTTTCTTTGCAGAAATTCAGTATATGGATTACGGAAGCTTAATATTACTCTGCCGCAAAAATGCGCAGCTTATGCTTTAACACTTCAAAATACCCTGGTAAACTGCCACCCATCTCGCCATCCAAATTGAGCAGTACTTTTGCTGCCTGTGGTGCTTCGATATGCATACGACTTGTGCGGAAGTAGAGTACTTTCGGGTCGTCCAAATGTTCGCCGCGCAGTGCCATCGTGACGAGGCGAATAAACTCGGCGAGGTTGCAGTTTTTGACGGCGATCACGTCGAACATGCCGTCGTCGATGCGTGCATCTGGTGCCAGCTTTTCAAAGCCGCCGACCGAATTGCTGTTGGCGACGAGGAAGATCATAAACTGGTCGTGGATCATGTCCATCCCTTCCGGGCGAATGATTAGCTCGGTCGGTGCCAGATTGATTATTTTCTCGATGCCTTTCATATAATAAGCCATCTGGCCGATCATCGTTTTGAGTTTGCTCGGCACTTCGTACGTTAGCTCGGTAAATGAGCCACCACCAGCGATATTTATAAAATAACGATCATTGACGCGCCCGAGATCAATCGGACGGGTATGTTGCCGGATGACCAGATCGCAATAATTTTCCCAATTGCGCGAAATGCCGAGCGCACGGGACAGATCATTCGTCGTACCGAGCGGGAAAATGCCAAGCGGTGGTGGATTGTCATACGCCGCCATCCCGTTAATAACTTCATAGATCGTACCATCGCCACCAGCGGCGATAATCATATCGTAACCGCCACGCTCGATCGCATCTCGTGCGGCTGCGGTTGCATCATTTTCACCTGTTGTTGCATGGCAGCTTGCTTCAATCCCACCCTGATCCAAACGCTGCAAAATATCCGCCAGCCGGCGACGCATTTCCTCGCGGCCGGAGGTCGGATTGTAAATTAATCTCGCTCTTTTCATTCCTGCATGCCACCTATTGTTGAGTTGATAAGCCTGTTGAAGGACATAAACAAAAGCCGCCTGGCATAAGCGCCGATAAAACAGCAGACCCCGCTATGTTTTATTGGGATACGGTCATCTGTTCCAGCAGCCTATCGACTTGACGTTCCATCCAATGCGACAACCGTGGATGCGGCAATAGCGCTTCACCGGCATATTGATGACTTAACCCGTCCAGACGACGGGGAATCACGGTGTTCAGGAAATACCCACGACTCAAAAAGAGCGGTGCCACCAACACCCGATAGCCACGCTGCGTCCACTTTCTCGTCTTTAGTGTCAGGCTGTCCGGATTCAGCAGTGCATAGTCTGCATAGGCGGTGCCACTAATCGCTCCGACCCGTCTTGATAACGAAGCGATGCCTTTGACCCAGCGCTGCAAAAAGCCAGCATGAATGCTGCCATGACCGACGATGAGCACGACTTCACGCGTTGGTTGTTTTGACAAATGCTTTATTTTATCCCACAGCATAAATGCGATATCTTCATCATCATCGACCGGATCGCCAAAATGAACGTTTGCGGTAATACGAAAAGGTGCCAGTTCCGTTTCTTTGTCCGGCGCTGGTTTGACGCCTAACGCATACGATATTTCGTCGATATGTGTACTGCCGGAAGATACAAACAGGGGGATAACCAGCAGATCGGTTACCCCTTGTCGTTCCAGCTCATCAATTCCGTCCTGTATTAATCTGCCTGGTACATTGTCCAGATAGCTGCTGTATACAGGCAGTTGTGCCGGAAAAGATGTGCCTGCGACCGCTTCATCGATCCAATGCATCCATTCCGATTCCGGCGATCCATGACTAATGATCAATATCCCCGGTTTGCTCATCATTTATCGCCCCAGACGCTCCAGCGTCATTTTGTAGCCGTCATTGCCATAGTTCAGGCAGCGTTTGACGCGCGAGATCGTTGCCGTACTCGCACCAGTCTCCGCTTCAATCTGATTGTATGTCGCTCCTTTACCAAGCATGCGTGCCACTTCCAGACGCTGAGACAGTGATTGAATTTCATTGACAGTGCACAGATCATCGAAAAATATATAACATTCTTCCAGATTCTTCAGTGTCAGAATCGCTTCAAATAATTGGTCAACGCTTTTATCATCAAGTTTTTTAAGTTGCACGATTAGATCATCCCCTACTACGGTTAATGTACCTTCATTGTATAGATTACCATTTGTTTTTTCAAGCGTTAACGATGTACAGTATTGCAGAATGACAACGTTCTGACGATCCGGTGTCACAGCGTTAAAGCTGCGCTGAAAATGAAAATGGACGATCGTTCATTTTCAAGCGATGTGTTTGAGGCGTGGACAATGACTGGAAATAGATATATGACTATATATTCAGCTATTAACGAGCTAACGGCTAATTCGTTAATCAACCGATTACCAATGGTATTGTGCCTCATATGGACATGATTGTGTAAGAGCTTATATGCTGGCACAACATAACCTAGTGGAAATGATAGTGAAAAGTTTGCACTATTATTTATAATTAGCCGATCGTTTAGCGGTAAAGCCTGCTTGGTTGTATGCTCGTTTACAGCGATTTGCAGGCAATCGGCGGTAAGCAAATAATCGTTTGGGTGCTAGGGAAAACGGTGTTCTATCCCTATTCATCGTGATGCCGCTACATTCACTATCCATGTATAAGCTATCTTCATCCACCATTTCACTTAAACCAGCCGCGTTTTTTAAAGGCGATCATCATGCCTGCACTCAATAGCGCCATAAAGATCAGCACCGCAAAATAGCCATATTTCCAGTGCAGCTCCGGCATATTTTCAAAGTTCATTCCGTAAATGCCTACGATTAAGGTGAGCGGCATAAATACGGTCGTGATGACGGTTAATGTTTTCATAATGCTATTCATCCGGTTGGAATTGAGCGAAATATAACTGTCCCGCAAATCCGATGTCATCTCACGATCCGACTCGATCATATCGGACAGCTTGAGCAGATGATCATAAATATCGCCAAAATACGAATGATGCTCATCCACCTGCTGAATATGCTGGGAATTAATGATCCGGTACATCAAATCGCGCATCGGTATTATCGTCCGCCGCAATTTAAGCAGTCTGGAACGCAAAGCGAACACCTGAGTCAGCAGCTCATCGACCGCTTCGTTCGGCCCGATATTTTCCAGCGTGTCCAGCTCATCTTCAATATCAAACACACATGGAAAGTATTCATCGACAATTTTGTCGATAATTAGGTAGGCGACCGCAATCGGGCCGCGCATCCAAACCGGGCGTTTCGTTGTGCGATAGCTTAGCACACGTTCCCATGCCATCTCCACTTCACGTTGATATTGTTTATGAAACGAGACGATCAAACGCTCGCTAATAAACAGATCGACTTCGTCCGCATTTAATGTATCGCGCTGGACGGTATGCAAAACGAGAAACTGGGTTTCTCCATAATAATCCATTTTGGGACGCTGCAATAAATGCATACAATCTTCAATCGCCAGCGGATGAAAATGAAAGAAGCTGCTCAACAGTTCGGCTTCTTCGGTCGTCGGCTCGTTAAAATCGACCCAGCACCATACATAGTCGTCGGAATGAACATCCTCTACTGGAACATTTTCTACAATTTGGTGTTCTGCTGTAATGCCGAGTATACGTATCAACAGTTTCGCCCTCTTTTCCGTAAATTCATCATTCCAACGTATGAATCTGTCGCGAGTATATCATAAATAAACCGCTCGGATCGAATTGCAACAGGGTAGTTGCTATGTTCAATCGCAACGTCTCTGTCAACGATGATGAGCTATATATCGCATTGCACTTGAATCAGAGCTTGAACTGGATACACAATCCGCACAACGATCGGTTACTAGGCAAGTATGAACTTGTAGCCCAAAACATAAAACATATAAAAAAACCGCCGTTATCGTGCAACGGCGGAGAAGTGAAGTTTACGTATTCGTTCCAATCCTATCCGGTTTGATCACACTGATGTGTACGATGCTACTGACCGCTTGCTCATTAAAACAGATCGAACAACAATTTGTATAAAAGTCCTGCCAGCACTGCTGCGATTGGAATTGTAATAATCCAAGCCATCACGATCCGACCGGCAAGTCCCCATTTAACTTCACGGAAACGTTTGGCGGCGCCGACACCGAGAATGGCGGACGTTACAGCATGGGTCGTACTGACTGGTAAATGTGTTAATGTGGCAGTGAAAATAACGGTAGCTGACGTTGCATCTGCCGCAAAACCGTTAATCGGCTCAATTTTGAAAATTTTGGTGCCCATCGTTTTGATGATTTTCCAACCACCGACCGATGTACCGAGTGCCATCGCGGTCGCCGCAGAAATTTTCACCCATAGCGGTACTTCCAAATGATCCTGCACACCAGCGGCGACGAGCGCAAATGTAATAATTCCCATCGCTTTTTGCGCATCGTTCGTTCCGTGCGAAAATGACTGCAATGCTGCTGTCAACACCTGTAATGAACGAAAACCTTTGTTCACGCTATGCGGGCTGCGTTTGGCAAAAATCCATTTTAAAATGTTCATTACGATAAAACCGACTACAAATGCAATTAGCGGCGACAACAGCAAACCTTCTACGATTTTGATAAAGCCGCTCCAATTTACCGAACTGGAACCTGCGCCGACAAATACCGCACCGGCAAGTGCACCGATCAATGCGTGCGAAGACGAGGACGGAATGCCGAACCACCATGTTGCCAAATTCCAGATAATCGCTGCAATTAGCGTCGCAATTACGATCTCGATCCCGTTGTCCAGCTTGGCTGGATCGGCAACGCTTCCCCCGATCGTCTTGGCAACACCGGTAAATGTGAGCGCACCGATAAAGTTCATGATGGCTGCCATCAGAACTGCGGTACGCGGTGGCAATGCTCGTGTGGATACCGAAGTGGCGATCGCATTGGCTGTATCATGGAAACCATTAATAAAGTCAAAGGCAAGCGCTAGAAATACAACGATACCGAGCACCAGTAATGAGGTTTCTACCATAATCATTCGTCATCCGGTTGTTCCCCCACTCCTGCGGGGCCGGACGACACTACCTCCTTAATATCGTGTGATTTTGCATGCCGCAAAATCATCAGCTTCTGTAATGATGGATTGGGACGTACCGAGCTATACTATATACTGCATACTGCAATATAAAATCGCATAGTTAGTGTAGCGCACTAAGGCGTGTCTTCAAACGTCTTTCCAAATCGTTCGCTGCGGTTCGTTTGCGTCAAATTACGCTATTGGCACCTGTTTATACTGTACATATAGCTCGTTTCATAACGTTCTGGCGGCAAAAGAAAAACGAACCTGCCTTGCACATGTCGGTTCGGTTTCCTGTCCGTCATCAGGAGTTACTCATGATGATCGATTCCAGCATATTGGCTACGTCTTCGCAGGCGTCGGTCGTCGACTCCAGACGTTCGTAGATTTCTTTGCGTTTGATTAGCTCGATCGGGTCTTTGATCGTAGCGAACAGTTCTCTAATGCAATCGCGCATCAAATCATCGCCTTGATTTTCCAGATCGTTCAGACGAATCGTATGTTCACGAATCGCCAGCAGCTTTTTCTGGGAGAGCAGGTGAATCGCTTTATGAATTTCAAATGCACATTCGCGCAAAATAGCAGCAAAACGAATAATGTGCTTGTCCGGTGTACTCATATGATACATATCAAAACGGGAAGCACATGCCTCCATACCGTCCATCACATCGTCCATCGTTGTCGTCAAATCCATAATATCATCACGATCTAGCGGTGTGATGAATGTTTTATTCAACTCAGTAATAATCGTATGGGTATACGAATCGCACTTGTTTTCATAGTCTTTCATCGTTTTGGTGAATTGTGGAATATCTTGCAGGCTCGCAATTTGTTCAGCGAAGTAATCTGCGGCCTGTACGATCGTATCCGCCATATTCTCCAGCGTCTCAAAAAAGATATCCTTCTTTTTAATACGCATTTCTCTAACCCCTTTTCACAATTGTGCCGAACTTTGTCGACAAAATGCATTTTAAACACAAATCTGGCGTTGATCACAACCTTTGTTATCTTATCAATCCGTGTACCATTTTGTAAAGAATAGCTTATGAAATGATTCACAATTCTCACACAAAATTCATACAAAATAGGGCTACCTGCTACCTATTACACCAGAAAATGGTTTTTATACCCAATTTAGTCCCATTTTTCTCCGTCTATTGTTAGATGACTGTAAAACGATACTGTGTCAGGCACGATAGTATAATAGGTCGTTCCGATTACGAGCGGCATTTCTTTGCCGCCACTGTAAAAGCGTATCGCATCGCCTGCCGCATGTTTCCATTCGTCGCGCACGATCTTGCCCTGTTGGAACAATAGCGCTTTCCCGCCAGCATCAATATTCAAGCTCAGCCGTCCGATATGATCCAGCACTTTATAGCTGCCAGCAAGCACGATCACATTGGCAGCGGTTAATGGCTTGTTATCGTTCCGATCGATATGATCTTTGCCGTTAATTTGGCGTGTGTACAATCTTGTCATCCCGTTATATACATAGCCGACTTTGTAGCTTTGCAGCAGAAAACGCAGTTCGATCTGGTTGGCGGTGTCGGTAGTTGGTGTCATTGGTACATCATTAGTGCCAGAGGGAGTAGACGGTTTGGTAGACAGCTCATTCGTTTGCTGAACCGGTTGTTGGCTAGTCGCTACCATTGGATGGTTTGATTCGATAGCGGTCGCTGACTTTGTTGTTGTACCAGCTCCTGTTATTGCCGTAGTACTACTATTCTCTGTTGCGGATTGACCGGTTGTGCGTCTAGACACATCGGGCGTGTGAGCTTGATTCGATGTTGCTGGCAGAAACGGAAACGTCGGGATGTTCACCGTTTCAGCATAGCCTTTTTTCGCAGCAGCCTGGCGGAGCTTGATCTCGTTCGTATACAAATTATGCGGAGCTTTGCGGCTGGCATCGCGCCAAAATGGAGCACTTGCATTCGTAATCTCGTCCAGATGCTCGCGTCCACCACGTTGTAAAATCGCATATGCATCCGTACTGCCGCCAGCGTGCACAAGCAGCGCATGCAACGTATCCCCAATGCCGATGAAATAAGGGCGAATGCTACGTACCGGGCAAAACGTTGCGCTTACTGCGCTTCAAATATACGAAATCCAGACAAAATCAGTAAACAAAAGAGCGAATGTACAGAGGCATTTTCCCACTGTACATTCGCTCTTTGGGATAGGGATAGACAGCTCAACGGTGTCACTTCAAACATAAACTTTTCCCTGTCTAGCTTTCATTTGCTGCACTATATGCTAAAAATAATCCTTGTACCCATCCATTATACGAGCCTTGCCAGCGCTGTAGCTGCCGCCGCTGGGTCGCTCTGTCCAGCGATGGAGGAGATGACCGCAACTCCATCCGCACCTGACTCCACAACAGCGGCGGCATTGGACGTATCAATTCCGCCAATGCCGACAAGCGGCAGCGTCATTCCAGCATGGCGCAGCTGTTCGATAACCGCCGTGCCACGCACTGGTTCCGCATCCGCTTTGGAGCGAGTCGGATAAATCGGCCCGATGCCCAAATAATCGGCTCCCGCCGCAATCGCACAGCTCGCTTCGGTCAGAGAATGCGCGGAAACGCCGACAATTTTATCGGTTCCAAGCTGCTCACGAATGAGTGAGGCAGGCAGATCACTTTGCCCGACATGGATACCGTCGGCTTGCAGCGATAACGCCAGTTCCAGATCATCATTCACGATAAACGGAATGCTATGTTGACGGCAAATGTTTTGCAAACGCCGGGCGAGTTCCGCTGCCGCTTGACCGGTGCGTGCGCCGTCGCCTTTTTCCCGATATTGAAACATCGTAATTCCGCCAGCGATCGCCTGCCGTAACACCTGTTCCGGTGCTGCTGTACAGTTGATGCTGCCCATCACCAAATACAATTTTAGCTGCTGACGCATCCAGTAGTGACGTGCTGCTGTACCTGCTGTCGGCATACTCGCTAAACTCGTATCGTCATGCACGTCTGCTCCATTATGTTTATTCATGATCTGATCGCCCCCCGCAATCGATAGGCAAAATGATTCGTTGGCCCATGCACCGAGCCGATTCCAAGCCCATCCTCAATCGCAGCATGCACAAATGCTTTAGCCGTTTGCACCGCTGTCAACACATCGCTGCCTTTCGCCAGCTCAGCGGTAATGGCTGCCGAATATGTACAGCCTGTTCCATGTGTATGCGGTGTATCGATGCGCCGTCCTTCCACATAATGAACATGTTGTCCGTCATACAGCACATCGATCGCTTGCGCCGTTGTCAGATCATGACCACCTTTGACTACGACCGCCCGTGCGCCCATATCGACCAGTTGAACAGCTGCCTGCTCGCGTTCAGCTAGCGTACGGATACGGCTACCGATTAGCAGCTCCGCTTCCGGCACATTGGGCGTAACTACCGCCGCCAGCGGTAACAGCTCGGCAATAAGCGCCTGCACCGCCTGCTGTTGCAGCAATACCGAACCACCTTTAGCGACCATAACCGGATCGATGACGAGTGTGTGCCATTTATACGTGCGCACCGCTGCGGCAACTTCACGAATAATGTCGGCGCTAAATAACATGCCCGTTTTGACGGCTACCGGGTTAAGATCGTTACCGATAGAATGCAACTGCTGCCCAATGCCTGCTAGCTCTACCGGATAGACGCCTTGCACACCTGCCGTATTTTGCGCGGTGACTGCTGTAATTACAGACATACCGTATACGCCCAACTCTTGAAATGTTTTCAAATCAGCTTGTATGCCAGCACCGCCTCCACTATCCGAACCGGCAATCGTTAACGCTTGCGAGATGTTCATTATCGTTCACTCCTTTGCTCTAATGTTGTGCCGACTGTGCTCGGTAATGTTTTCCAATCTCGTTATGCTCATCTTTTCATCGGCGGAAATGATCGTGTTTTAAGTATAATGAGCGACATGTATAACCGACTGTCATGAAAAGCAACCGCATTGAATTGCCTGTAAAACAATTTGAACACATCCGCTGATGAATGGGATTGACCGTGCAGCTAATGGATCGTTTGCGTCATAAATGGATCGTTGTAAACTTTCGCTTCGAGCAGATCATCTTCGCGCAGTTCCGCTCTTTACTTCGTTTCGTGAGCCGGATACAGATGATGCTGAATGCGGCTGTTGCCGTCCACCTGTTCTGGCGTAATCGTCGATAAGCGATTCAAAAAGGCGTTTTGAAAGCTACCTGTCCCTTGCCCGCCTGCATCGATCGCCGCCAGCTCGGCAGCTAGACCATAATAAGCTACCGCTTCGGTCACCGCTTCTAAGCGCTGTTGTGCCCGTGGCGTTACCGCTGCAAAAGCAGCCACGACCGAGCTGAGCAGACAGCCTGCTCCAGTTACTTGGGTTAACAGCGCATGTCCATTACCGACCGTATTCACCTGCACACCATCGGTAATGATATCTTGCTGCCCGGTAATGACGACGATACAGCCAAGCTTTTGGGCTGCACGCACTGCCAGCTCTGTACGATCGCCAGCTCCTCCACCTGCATCGACGCCTTTAATTTGCCACTGTTCACCGATCACATGCGCCACTTCAGCTACATTGCCGCGCAATATATCCACGTTTACTGCTGCGATAATCTCGTGCGCGGATGTGGTACGATACACCGTTGCCCCCGCACCGACCGGATCAAACACGACCGGCACCCCTGCCGCATTGGCGGCTTGCCCTGCCAGCTTGATCGATTGCACCGTATATGGATCAAGTGTGCCCATATTGAGCATGACTGCACCTGCCATCGCCGCCACGTCCGCCACTTCTTCGTGCGCATACGCCATAAAAGGCGACGCGCCCAATGCAAGTAACCCATTGGCGGTAAAATTAGTCACGACCACATTCGTAATATTGTGCACGAGCGGATTGATGCTACGTACATGCTGCAAAAATGACATCTCCATTCCCTCCCTCAATTCATACGCAAACGCGCCCAGTACAACAAAAAAACCCACCGATCTCCCGTAAACAAGAGAAAAGTGGGTCGTATCCGTTCGCTATCGCTGCGACAGTACGATCGACTGCCACATAAGCTTGAATGAATAGTTGTCTTCCACTTCCCTCCGCTGGTATGATCCAGATCAGGTTCCAAGGGTCCGGAATACACTTCCGTCTCAGCCGTTAAGGCTCCCCTAGTGAAATTGCTACCGCGCTATACAGCCTTTGCCGTATTGCCGGGTCATTATGAATCGTTACTTCATCAATCCAAACTATACATTGATGAACGTATACAATAGCCGTTGTCTGCTAAAGCTTAATCGTACGCATGTAGACATAGCATCATCCAACATTATTGCACATCTGTTTCATTACCATACCACGCACACTACAGTTTGGCAAAATATACTCGATCGATGATGCACATTATACCCTAAGCTAGTAAGCTGTCTCAAATATCTCAAATAAAAATTACGTTTGCATGTACGTAAACACGTTTGTGCGCAAGCAATAATAACATAAATTCAGGTACGTGTATGTGCTGATCGCTTATGCATGAACAGGTTTACACATATTCAAAGCCGACTTTTATAAAGATAGGATTACAGCGAGTCAGCGATCAGATCATCCAGTGCTGCCATTGCGTTTGCGCTGCTTTACGCTCCGACAGCCACTCGGATGTATGCTCTAACAGTTCATGGCGATGTGGACCGGAGGAATACGTATGATCCGCTTGGAAAATAATTTCTTTATCGCAACGCCCTTCCGTACGCGTCCAAAACTCCTTTTGATACAAAAAGGCATAATCGACCGGAATGACATCATCGCCCGTACCGTGAATCACTAGCACATCTCCCTGAAAACGGCGCGCCTCCTGAAACGGCTGAAAATGACCGAGTGACTCAAAATATTCCGGCGCAAAGCTATAGCCAAGATAATCCGCTTCCCCTTCCAGCACCGCCTGATCGTACGTTTCTCTACCGACGATTTTGACGATATCATTAAACGGATGACCGACCGGCGACCATAACACGAGATGATTTACACGGCGATCACGAACTGCGGTCAAAATCGCTACCGCCCCGCCCAGACTATGCCCAAGCAAAGTTACCCGTGTCGGATCGATATCATTGCAGTTCATCACATAATCCAAAATAGTCCGCGTCTGTTCCACCATCGATTCCAGCCCTTGCTGTCCGTATTCGCCTGTACTTTCGCCACAGCCTGTATAATCGAAACGAACAACCATATAACCTTCGCCAGCCAGCTTGCGAGCGCTTTGGACGAATAAACGATCCGTACCGATCCGGTTGCCGATGAAGCCGTGACAGATCACGATCAACGGAGTTCGTCCTTTCCCTTTGCCTTCCGGCTTATGGTCGGCAACCGGATAATGAATGCTGGCAGCCAGATCGACCTCATGATGACGAATTGTAATATTGCGTTCCATCGTGAACTCCTCCTTAAAAAGCGATATTTCTGTGCAATGTATACTTTATTTGTAACGCCTATTTTAAAATTAAATAATTCCGATAAGATTAGTAAGTATTATAATGATCTTATATTATCACTGCGCCAGATCAATTGTCAATGTGCTCAAAGTGTGTCAAAATAGAGATTTCCGATCGATGTGCAGCAGCACGATCTGCTTGTCTTCCAGCACCTATAATCCGTTATTAGTTAGACGGTTATCGAAGTCATTCAGAGCTGGGTAATAGCGAATATAAACATAGTGTCGACCGGAGTACAGGCATGTCGCTTGATGTCCATGCCATTCATTGATACTCATACTACCGATACCAATATGAAAGGGGAATATGGCGATGAGCACCGTACGTCATCTGGTACGAGATATTAACAGTATTCGTGACCAGCTTAACCAGGAAAATCTTAACTATTACGATGATGTGATCGTGCATGTGCGCGATGCACGCATTGAGCGCCAGTCCGGGGAAGAATTATTGTTTGAAATGGGCCAACACCTGCTGGAAGCGCAAAAGCGCGGTCAATCCGCCGAACAATTATTTGCCAAAGATTCCGATATGTACGCTGGGCAACTGATCGAGAACTTGCCGGAGCGCAGACAACTTAGCAAACCGATGTATTATGTGATGATTGTCTGGGTAGCGCTCACATGGGTGTTTTTGTTGCAAGCGCTAGCAGGCTTTTTCAAAATCAATATTAGCGGCACAGGCGTTGTGGGCGAAATGAGTCTGTCCACGCTCATACTCGTAGCTGCTGGTGCGATTGTGCTAGTTGAACTGGTGATGCGTGTCGCCAATCAACCTGCTGAGAAAAGCGAGCTTGATCGTCCGCGTATGCAGATTAATATGCGTTCTGTCGCGACCTATTTAATCATTTTGGTCGCCATTATTGTGGTCGGTACTTATTTGCGCCGTATTATGCCGGTCGTTGTCATCTCGCCCTGGCTGAGTCTCGGTTTGTGTGTGATCGGTGTGTTGGGGCAAAAGTTTATTTTTATGCGCCGTTGAGCGTGTGATATAAACGGATCGCTCGCAGCAATTTGAGCATAACTAAAGCTATGTGCGCGTTCGCTAGTGATCATCTTCTGTTTGACTATCTATATTTGCATAAGCAAACTAAAACAGCCACTTGCAGATGTGCCGCCTGGCACAGATTGGGGTGGCTGTTTTTGGCATACCGCTTACCATTGTTCCTGTTACACTGTCATACTTATTCGTGCGCGTTGGCGTTGCACATAATAGGATAGCCAGCTTAATTTACGTGTCATCTTATCCTTTTCACGTTGCAACCTCTATCGTCACCTAATCGTCTTTATACATAAGAGCGCTTCCCCTATTCCAATAGCGATTCGTCTATGTACAACGATGTCCGCTATCGCTTCATTACAGAAAGCAGCGAGCATCACTTGACAATTCCTGTCAGAGCTATCAACGATCGACCTTCGCTATACGATGTTCATTCACACTTGTACAATATAGTTATATAAACGAAAGAAGGTGACATCCTACCACGGACAGGCTCATAACAAATGCGCGCGTACACTACTTATCGAATTTAAAGGAGCATGCTTATGATGAAAAAATACTGTCTTTTAGTAGTAAGTTTGATGCTGATCGCAATTCTGTCTGCCTGCACAGGCAATCCCACTTCAACTACCACACCAACAACAACGCCGGAAACGAGCGAAAATTCTGGCAATACTGCACCTAGTGGAACCGAAACGACTACAACGGCAAGCACGCCATCCGCTGAAGAAGCGCATATTATTGCCAATAAGCAGATTGTGCTCGGTTTGTATCAGGATGTTTTTAACGGTCATCAGATCGATAAGGTGAATCAATACATTGGACAGAGTTATATCGAACATAATCCGTATATGGAAAATGGACGGGACAACTTCACTTCGCTCTATACGTCCATTTTCAAACGTTATCCTGATTTCAAAGTCAATCTGCTCGGTATGATCGGACAAGGCGATCTGGTCGCTGTGTTTGGTAACGGCGGGATTGAACACGGGGCTGCGACAAACTCATCATCCAGTACAGCAACAAGCAGCAGCGAAACAACGACAACTGCTGGCAACTCTGGCAGCAATTCGGCAGCCAATACCGCTATGTTTGTCGAGCTGTATCGGATTAGCAACAACCAGATTGTAGAGCATTGGGAAATCGAACCAAATACCACAAACGCATTAACACCGGACAAACTGCCTGCTCTATCCGCCAAAGCAGAGCTGGCAGCGACCGCTCGTGCGACCGTTGCCGCCAATGCCAGCTTTGTCGACAATTTCTTTGCTACATTTTTCGTGCAGCATAATACCGATATTGCCAATGATGCGGTCAGTGACAATGTGGAGCAATACGGCTTAGACATTCCAAATGGACGTAAAGCGCTCGTCAGCCACTATTTGACCGATTTCCGCGCCAATCCGGACAGCAAAGCAACCGCTGTCCATACGATCGCTGAAGGTGATCTAGTGCTCGTATATAGCCATATGCAAGCCAACGCCACCGAGCGCGGACAGGCGGTCATTCAGCTTTTCCAAATAAAAAATGGTCAAATTGCGGCGCTATGGACACTGAGCCAACCGGTACCGGAACAGCCAGCAAACAATAATACGATGTTTTAATGTCGTTGCCTGGACAGATGGGGCGCTATCTGTGTAACAACTGCATCGGTTATGTCATCGTTGCTATGAGGCTATAACATTCTTCCGATTTGCACAAATTTAAACGCCTGCTTGGGTAGTTAGATTCGATGATCGCACTTCAAATTCATACGATCCAGACAAGCTTTCGCTAACGACAATTCCCTATAGTATAGGGGGAGTTGTCGTTTTTTTGCTGCATCACTATAGCATGCTAACCGGCTCGTATTCATCAGGTGTATCGGTTATATGTACAAAATTTAATGTATATACTTTGTATATACTAATATGAAGGAATATAGTATACTATGATGCATATCCATCATTCGCAATATAGGTCTACCTATGCACACATCTTATTTTATTTTCTCACTTCAATTTCTACGTTTTCTGTACAAAGCACGCTTGAATAGGAGGTATAGATAATGGTCACATCAACGATAAAAAAATGGGGCAATAGCCTAGCTGTACGCATTCCAACCGATATCGCCAAAAGTCTGGAATTTGTAGACGGAACTGAAGTACGGATTGAACATAAAGATAATCAGATTGTGATCACACCTGTTTTTCCAGAAGCCGATGATCAGGAAGCGTTGCGAGCGCTATTTTTACGATTGCGAAGCGGAACTAAGCCGGGTTCAGAAACGATGCAAGAGCTGTTTGCCGATTGTGTAGGAGATGAACATTTATAATGGCTATTCAAGGTGCTATTGAACGCGGAAGCATTGTACTGCTTGATTTCTCTCCTCAATCTGGCAATGAACAAGCCGGGAGAAGACCCGGTATCGTTCTCTCCGATGGTCTTATCGATCCAACTAACAGTTTTTTTGCCATTATTGTACCGATCAGCAATACCGGACGTCATTATCCGTTTCATGTCCAAGTACCACCTGGCATAACGATTAAACGTCATCATGATTCTGAATTAACAGGCTATGTGTATACAGATCAGGTCAAATCGCTTGATCTCAATCATCGCAATGCCCAAGTAATTGGGAAAATAGATGAACATTGTATTTTTTATAAAACGATCGTAACCTATGTGCGCTCTATGCTCGCTTGAATAGCTGTTCCACGCTCATGAGACGCCTGCGCAGGCGTCTCTTTTTATACCATTCCAAATGTCACATAAGCCAATATTCCTGCTCTACTATACGCATATGATTCTTTAGTAACATAATATTTCATTTAAATCTGTCCGATGTTATACATAAGTCCATCGTTTCACCGTATGGTGTTGCAATGCTGCCGAAGGGTACACACCAAGCTTGTTTGCGATACATACCGCTTCGCCCGTCATGAAACAACGCCAATCTGCTTACCGTTGCCTGGCAATCAAGCTGCTTTCGTTCGTGTCTATTGTACATGTCAGCAGCTTACATCTTATCTTGTTTGTAAAGGAGCCTATGAAGATATGTCGTTCAGACGCATCCGTAATATGATTATCGTCATGCTCTATGTTGCGATCGCTTTTGTCATTACCTTTTATGTACTGAGCATGAAATATCCGCATGCCTCTGCCTTTTCATACGAAACGTGCCGAGCAACCTATAATATGACCGATGATCTGTTCAAAACATTAAATGGCGAAGTGCCGGAAGATGCTGCCAATGTCGCTGCCGCTTCCAAATCTGTCCATTTAAAAACAGCTCCTGCTGGCAAAGCGAATCATATCGCTGTGCTAATGTATCATTATGTCGTACCGCAAAAATACAATATCGAGCCAAACAATGCGCGCATCAATCTGGAAGCGTTTGAAGCAGGCATGAAATATTTGCACGATGAAGGCTATCATACCGCCACATTAAAAGAGCTGGAGCAATATGTAAGAGGCGAAATTCAGTTGCCGGAAAAGACGGTCGTGCTCACATTTGACGACGGGTACCAGAACAATGTCATCTACGCTTATCCGGTGCTGAAAAAGTATGGCTTTAAAGCGAACATTTTTATCGTCGGCACCAAGCTAAGCGAGCAGAAGCAGAAATTCATTCCGACTGCCAAAACGACCATTTCACGCCCGGAAATGAAAGCGACAAGCGATGTGTTTACGTACAATAGCCATACGTACAATTTGCATTACAAACGGCTTGTGCAATGCGCTGAATATTACGCCGCTGGTAAAGACAGTACAAGATTCATACACGATATCGGGCTGATGAAAAGTAAAACCGGCATTAATACCCCTTATTTTGCGTATCCATATGGCGAATACGATCCACAGATGGTGTATGATCTAAAACGCAACGGCTACCGGATGGCATTTACTGTACGTCCTGGCTTTGTGCATCCGGGCGATGATCCGATGTATTTGCCACGCCTGAACGTTACTTCGACTACGACGATCAAGCATTTGCTACATTTGCCGGATGAATAAGTTGTATATCCGCATAGGCATTTGCCGGAAGATAGCGTATAAATGTTCATGCAAAATGGAGCAAAATCGAATAAATCGCATGTGAAATCACCTCTGCTGTCTGCCTGTCACAGGTTTGCGGCAGGGGTTTTTGTGCATATTGCCTCTTTTGCGATTTGTGGCTGCTATCGATGTACAATGTCCAACAGCACTTTTATACGCATTCTATCTGCATCTATATCTAATATTTTCTATTAAACAAACAAGCGACAGCAATGATGTGCACCGATACGTTTTGTAATCTTTTGTGCGTAGGACTACGTTTACTCCATGCGGTTCCTTTATTCACAATTCTTTATTCACGATCCTTTATTGACTATGTAATGTAGCTTGCTATGTATAGATGACTGTATGGCAATCTGTTCAATACGTTGTTTGGTTTAGCGGCTAGTCTTGCCGAACAGTATAGTGCCGACGATTTTGCTTTGCAATTTTAAAGCGATTCACTCAAAATATAAGCAGGCGGGTAATGATGAGTTACACGCTACTTCCATTCAGCTTGCGTGCAGCAGTCGTGTTTGCAGCCGTTATTGTGGCGGGCTGTCCATTTTGCCGCACAAAGTAGCGATCCTTTACATGGAAGGGGGCTTAACTATGAAACTTGGTGAATGCCTGAATATGTTGCACAATGATATGATCTTAATCGCTATGAACCGCCCCGGATATCCAGCCTATACCGTGAAAAAATGGAAAACGCTGCTGCCTTTGGAAGACGAAGGATACGAGTTGCGCACCCGCAGCTTTAACTTTGGCAGAACGCAAAAGCGCTCGATTGCTAAAATGGATGGAACCCAATTATGGAACGAAAGTTAACGCATTTTTTTACACGGCGTTAACAAAAGTTATCTATACTGTCTATATACGCTACATTTTTGCATTATTCGACACGGTTGCTGGCGGGAATTAGCAAATAGCATCATCCGTCACACCAAATCTGGAACAAAACCATGAACCGGAGGCATTATGGAAACTAAACATGGACACCACCAAGCTCAAGCAACGTATATTAACCGGGATTTAAGCTGGATCGAGTTCAATACCCGAGTTCTAGAGGAAGCGCAAGCATCAGATACGCCACTGCTGGAACGAATCAAGTTTCTCGGTATCGTTTCCCGCAACCTCGACGAGTTTATGAGTGTACGGGTTGCAGGTATCCGTAATCAGATCAAAGCAGGCTACAACAAAAAAGATTTTACCGGCTATACCCCTGCCGGATTATACAAGCGCCTGACTAAACGTGTGGAAAAAATGGTGTCACATCAATACCGTACATATCGGGAGCTATCCCGTTTGCTCGGTAAGCAGGGGATCACCCTTACCCATTATGGTGACCTGAGCGTTACCCAGCAAAAAGCCGCAGATGCGTATTATCACGACGTCATCTATCCGGTACTGACACCGATGGCTGTAGATCAGAGCCGTCCGTTCCCGCTCGTACACGGTCTGAGCATTTATTTGTCGGTCGTGCTGGAACATCCGAATCTGAAAGCGATCGAACAAGAGGATGGTGAAGCGTATTATTTTGCGATCGTGCAAATTCCGTCGAATTTGCCGCGTGCTGTAGCGCTTCCACATCGTCAAAACAGCAAAAAACAGCAGTATATTTTAATCGAAGATTTGATTTGCCAGCATATTCAGACGCTGTTTGGCGGCTATACACCGATCGCGGTCAATGCTTTCCGCCTGACCCGTAACGCCGATCTGGACATTAATGAAGAAGATGCGGAAGACTTGATGGAAGAAATCGAAAACCAACTGCGCAAACGTAGACGCAGCGCCCCGGTACGACTGGAAATTCAGAAGGATTTTCATCCTTATGCACTCGCCCAGTTGCTGGAAGAATTCGATGTGAGCGAAGCGGTGTACGAAATTGAGGGCCCGCTTGATCTAGGTTTTTTACTCGGCTTTTCCGATTCGGTCGTCGGGCGCGATTCACTCCGCTACACACCGGAAATTCAGCGCTATGCACCGGAGTTTCCAGATGGTAGCGAAACGGACTTTTTTAGCGTCATCCGTGAACGTGATGTGTTGCTGTATCATCCGTATGAATCGTTTGATGCGATTAGCGACTTTATCGAACAGGCGGCAGATGATCCCGATGTGATGGCGATCAAAATGACGCTGTATCGTGTGAGCGGCAAATCATCGCTCATCCACTCGCTTGCCCGTGCTGCCGAATCCGGCAAACAAGTGACCGTTGTCGTCGAACTGAAAGCACGCTTTGACGAAGAACGAAATATCGTATGGGCGAAAATGTTAGAAAAAGCAGGTTGTCATGTTGTGTATGGACTCGTCGGGCTGAAAACGCATGCCAAAGTCATTCTCGTCGTGCGTCGTGAAGGCAATATGCTACGCCGTTATATCCATATGGGAACAGGTAACTACAATGCTTCCACTGCCAAGCTATATACGGATGTGGGCTTGTTGACCGTCAATCCGCAAATCGGTGAAGATGCGTCCGAGGTGTTCAACCATATTACCGGGTATACCGAAAGCCATGAATGGCAAGCGGTCGCGGTCGCACCGAGTACGATGATGAACAAATTCGTGTCGCTCATCCGACGCGAAGCTGACCATGCCCGCAATGGCAAACCAGCGCGCATTATCGCCAAAATGAACTCGCTCTCCAACCAGCAAATTATCGATGAACTGTATGCCGCGTCGCAAGCTGGCGTCAGCATCGATCTGATCGTACGTGGTGTATGCTGTTTGCGCCCAGGTGTAGCCGGATTGAGCGAAAATGTGCGCGTGCGCAGCATCGTTGACCGTTATTTGGAGCACTCCCGTATTTTTGCTTTTGATAATGGCGGTGAACAGGAAGTATGGCTGGCGAGCGCGGATTGGATGACACGCAATTTGACGCGTCGGGTCGAACTAATGTGCCCGTTATTTGACAAAAACACAAAAACCGCTGTGCTGAACATTCTGAACCTCATCCTTGCGGACAATGTAAAAGCCAGAATATTGTTGCCAAGCGGTAATTATGAATTGTTCAAAAATGGAGAACCGCCGCTGCGCAGCCAGTTCAAAGCATGGGATATTAGCTCGTGGAAACCGTATGTACCACCAGCCGCACTCGGACATCCCACTCCTTCTCCAAATCTTTAACAGCTTCCGTAATTTCTTCAACTTCCATAGAGGCTTCGGTGCGACAATGAATCGTCAGCTCGAAGTCTCTACCTTTGCGTACAGCGAGCAGCGATTCCACCGGCTGTGTCTCGCTTGTATCCATCGCGGCAGCCAGCTCAAGCACCGCCCCGAGGCGACGAATGCGCTCCTCGTCTTTAGGATGCAAAATATCCGCATATTCCACCGAAATGCGTCTCTTTTTAATTTTCCCTTTGCTGCCAAAAATAGCGATAAACGCAACCAATACCGTCTCTCGATGATCAAGCCCAGCCAATGCACGTGTTGTGAGCAAATAGCGGGTATGTTCTTCATACTCATGGTAACCGATCTTCATTCCGATCTGATGCAGCAATGCCGCCGTACGCAGCAGCTTTACATTCCAGCGATCGTCCATGCCTTCGCCCAAACCTTCGTACAGCTGCACAGCTACTTTGGCAACTTGCCGCAGATGACGTTGGCGCGGCAATGGTTCAAGCGCAAGCACCGATTCCAGCTCATATTCCAGCACATCGTCCAGCACGGCATGCTCACGTCCGCGCTCCCATTCAAAAAACAGACCGTCCCGCAATCCGGTGCCGCTGATCAAATAATGGTCACACTCCATATAAGCGAACAATGTACGCAAAATAATCATGCCTGGCACGATAATATCGGTACGGTTTTTACTCAGCCCGGCGATGCGTTTACGCTGTTCGTTCGTCATCGACGGCAGTTGCTGGTAGTAATAATCCGCGTCTTCTGCCTGAAGTGGATATTGATGAATTTGCTCCATCGAATATTTGCGTTTGCGCTGGTGCATTTTGCCAATCGCCCGAATTGTACCGCCTAGTCCAACGAGCGTCAAACCTGGATTACTGCTAATCCATGTGTGCGCCTCAGCTGCTTTTAATACAAGCTGCTCCAGCTCGGCAACGGACTTCTCATCCCAGCGTCCATGCTCATGATTGCCAAAACGCACATTCATATTCACCGCACCAAACGGAAACGACACACTCGAAATGCGCGTCCGCTCGCGGAATAATGTAATTTCGGTACTGCCGCCGCCGATATCGATAATATAGCCATCTCGAATATCGATCCGGTTTACGACGCCGATAAAACCGTAATGACCTTCCATCTCGCCAGGCAACAGCTCAATTTCAAGCCCGGTCTGCTCATTTAAGTAGCGAATGACTTCTTCTCCATTGACTGCATTACGAATCGCCGCTGTCGCTACCGCCCGAATCTCGCTCACTTCATACGCGCGACTGACATCGGCAAACTGGCGCAGCACCGGTACGATAAAACGCAGCGCTTCCAGCGGCAGCTCGCCTTCCGGCGTTACGATCGCACTCAGGCGTGCCGATTCACGGCATTCCTTGAGCACTTTGTAACCCATGCCGCCCCCGTTTTCATAAATGACCAGCCGGATGGAGTTTGACCCGATATCCATAATGCCTACGCGGCTAAGCTCTGTTTTGTGTCCCATAATAGCCTCCTGTCTTTACTGATCACACTCACCAGTCCGATGACCGGAAATTCACTGTTCCAATTATACCTTAATTGAGCAGCAATCAGCATCCCTTACATCGGACAATGCCAACAATTTATGTTAGGATCATCCGCAGAGCAGGCTTGATTTGAAATGATAGCTGACTTTGCAGTAAGCTAGAACTATAGAAATATTCACTTCAACACTGTCATATTGATCATACTGTAACGGCGATTAGGATGGCAGTCCGGCAAGGTAGGAGGAGATGGAAATGAACCTTATTTTTGATATGGATGATACATTGTACGATCAGATGGAGCCGTTTGGTCATGCATACAATGATGTGTTCGGTGCACAAGCACAGTATGAAGTGCCGGTAGAGCGTCTGTTTGTAAAAAGCAGATTGCATAGCGATGTCGTGTTTGATCAGGTGCAAAACGGTCTGATGAGCGATGATGAGATGCATGTGTACCGGATTACACATGCTTTTGCTGATTTTGGGATTGCGATTTCGGTGGAACAGGCGCTGGCATTTCAGGAACGTTATGCTTTTCATCAGCAGTATCTTGAAGTGCATCCGTTTATGAAAGAACTGCTCGATTACGGTCAACAGCACGGCTTGCGGATGGGTATCATTACGAACGGCCCGGCAGAGCACCAGGCAGCCAAAGTCAAGCAGCTCGGTATGGAACGTTGGATTGCGCCGGAAGACATTTTTATTTCAGGCAAAATCGGCATCGCCAAACCGCATACTGCCATCTTCCGCTATGTCGAACAACAGATGCAGATCGTTCCTGCGGACACATGGTATTTTGGCGATGCTTACGCTAATGATGTCGTCGGCGCCAAACGAGCCGGCTGGCACTGTGTCTGGATTAATCGCAGACAAATCCCGTTGCCGGAAAATGCGCCGTATGTGCCTGATGCGAACCTCGACAAAACAGAGCATCCGCTTGATTTGGTGCGACATATAATCGAACAAGGTAATAGTTCCGCTTCGACAACATGAGGGATGAATGATCGGATCGTGTACAAATACGATAATGCAGTTACATTAGCTTAAATTTAAATAATAAAAATTGAGCGGATGATACCGTTTAGGCAGCGTCTTCAAACCGTCAACTTTGTCATTTGATGAAGCGAAAAGATAATGTTTCAAATGAAATGAGCCGCCCGTACAGCATAATTTAATGCACAAACTGGATCGAATAGTCTGTAGAGCAGTTTGGAGACACGGTTCAGCTAAATCGGATATTCAGCTTAGCGCTTCACTGCGGAATGTTACTTTACTGTAAATAAACGCTTCAGCCAAGTTAGGCAGCCGAGCGGATAATCGACAATATAGGCGATTTGCTCAGCTAGGAATAGGGAACGATCAAAAAGGACAAGGCGATAAGTAGCCCTGTCCCTTTTGATCGTTCCAAACAGCTAATCCGTGTTTACGTCTCCATCAAAATCCACTTTTCCAAATCTTGCACAAAGCTGCGCATTTTGCGTGCATATTGACGGTCGATTTCGCCGCTTTCATATAGCTCCTGTACGGTATCCCGTTGATTTTGGACCGCACTAGTGATCAGATTAAGCTTGTTTTCATCGAGCGTAATGTCCGGTGCGATTTGCTCGTTAAAATATTGGATCGATTTCATAATTTTGCGGTAACGGGAAATGACTTTTTCGGCAGCTTCCTCGTTATGATCGGTCATATGACTGCGAATCGCTGCGATCGCTGCCGGGCACGATTGCAGTTTTAAATGTTTGAGCATCCGGAGTTTGTCCAGCTTGCTAACCGGTTCGGATTCGTCCGTTTCTTCAGCGCCCGACTGCGTTGCTTCGGCATGACTAATCGGAGCCGGTATATGCATCGGCAGCATGCCTTTCCATTTGTCCACACATTCGGCAATACCGGTGTCGATGCGGTCGGTCAGCACATTTTCAATCCGATCGAGCCGATACTCAAACTCCATCGCCAGCTCAGGCGTAATCTCGCCTGTATCGCGCAGCTTCCGCGCCACTTTGCGCTCTGCCTGGATCGCGGTCAAATACAGTTCGACCTCCTGCTGATCCGGGTTCGGATCATGCAAAATCGCTGGCTGCAAGCCGTTTTTGCGAAACATATACTGTGTAATATCGGCAATGAGCGTCTGCGCCGCTTCCCGGTTCGCATCATTAGTGCTCGATTCCACCGACTGCACCGCCGCCGACAACACTTTCATACGAATCCGGTCTTCGGCAAATTGGCGCTGTAACGCCCCCCGTCCAGCTTCGGATGCACTAGCGACCTCCGCCTGCGGTTTGGGCGACAATACCGGCAACAACAAACTTGCCAGTATAAGCGTTAGTAAAATGACCCCTGCCGCAATAAACAAAATCAGCTCTCGCTGCGGGAAACCGGAGCCATCGTTTAACACATACGGAATCGAAAATGCCGCCGCCAGCGTCAATGCCCCACGTACACCAGATAACGAAGTGAGCAAAATGCCGCGCACATCTGGGCGCTTATCGTCCATCTGTCGACTCATCACATAGCGCACTTTCCAGTAACAATAAATCCAAATAAACCGCAGCACATACAGCAACAGCGTAATGAGCGCCACATAGCCGAGCACAAGCCCGTTATTAAACTCCGGATTGGTGAAAATGCTGCCCATCACCTCCGGAATTTGCAAGCCGAGCATCATAAATACGAGACCATTAAGCGTGTACACGATCACCGACCATGTGCTTGTTGACACAATCTGCATTTTGAGCTGTACCGATTCGGCGCGATCTTTTTCCATCGCATACACGATCCCGCCTGCCACAACAGCCAGGATACCGGACACGCCTACTTCCTCTGCTAGCAAATAAATGACAAACGGCGTTAAAATTTGCCAGAGCACATGAACGGTAATGTCTTCCATGCCCCATTTGCGTACAAGCACTTGACAGCGAATGAGCACAAACGAAGCTAACGTACCGATCGCCAGTCCACCAAGCGCCACCAGCAAGAAATTAAACGAAGCTTGCCAAAGTGAAAATGTGCCGGTCACCATCGCAGCGACAGCGAACTTAAACGCCACTAGTCCGGAGGCATCGTTCAATAGTGATTCGCCTTCCAGCAACCGATGAATCGAACCGGGCAAATGAATTCGTTTGGCGAGCGAGCCGACCGCTACCGCATCGGTAGGCGACAAAATCGCTGCCAGCGCAAACGCAGCCGGAAGCGGAATGCTCGGGATCAAATAATTAATTGCATACCCGGCAACAATTACCGTTACAAACACAAGCCCAAAGGCAAGCAAAATAATCGGCACCCGCAAATTCCATAGCTCACCACGCGGTGTCTGCCGGGCATCATTATATAGCAGCGGTGCGATAAACAACACCAAAAACAGCTCTGGATCAAGCTCTACTTTTAATCCAAACAGAGCAACCCCGATCCCGAGCACAATCTGAAACAACGGCACCGGAACAAAGGGAACTAGCCGATTCAGTACATTAGAAATCCCGATAAAAAACAAAATCACAAGTACAGCGATAAAATGCTCCATGCCCATCCCCTTTCGATTGTAGCCGATTAACGTGCTAGTTATACAAACGCTAATGATACAAACCTCCATGAACAACATACCCACCGCGCTTCGTTGGCAAACCGTTGCCGGCTCGTTATGGGGAGAACATGCTCACCTTAAAGTGCACGAGCTGCCCTTAATACAAAAATGATCTCGCGCCAACGTACAAGCAGCATACAGCTGCTGGATACACGCTCCCAATTTCTTCGCAGCGCAGTTATATGTTTATTTTACCATGTTGTGCAAGTGGAAGTGTGGACATGAATATGACCGAGTTGGCAGAAAGCATTTTTTGCTTTGGAGCGTGGACATGAATAGGTACAGTAGCATACGTGCTACACTTTGGCAATAAAATAACAGAGCGGCTCGCTCAATTCACATATGCCCTCTGCTGATTTTATCGCAGCAACAGTTGCCGTGCACATAAGTGTACTTATATAGACGGGAGTTTGCACGTATAGACTATTACCTTGACTGTTTTCAATATTTGATTTCAATCCGCTGCATATCCTTATTTATAAAGGGAATCTGTGCAACATCAAACTATATATTTAAAACGGTCAGAGTACTAGTTTCCATCGTCAACACAATATGCTCGTCTTCAGATGTGCTTATTCCATGTCCATGATCGGATGCAGACAAGCGCATTGTATACTATAGTTAAATGCAGATCGAACTATGTCTTACTATTTTCTCGCAAAGGAGCGATATTCATGACTCTGCATTCCAACCTAGCCAATGTCGCCTCATTACTAGGCGAACCGTCGCGCGCCAATATGCTGACCGCATTGCTGGATGGACGTTTTCATACGGCAGGCGAGCTGGCTCATGCCGCTTCTATCACACCACAAACCGCCAGCTTTCATCTGGCACGCCTAACCGAACACGGTTGGATTCGCACTGAAAAGCATGGTCGGTATCGGTATTATCGACTGGCTGACAGCGAAACGGCGCAGCGCTTAGAGCAATTTCTTGCCATTTGCCCGCTGCCAGAAGTGCGCTCATTCACACAATCTCGGCAGATGGATCGTTTGCGATATGGACGGACTTGTTATGATCACCTGGCTGGACAGGTCGGCGTTACGTTAACTGAAGCGCTTGTGGAGAGCGGATATTTACTGGCACAAGATGGAGCGTTTGAAATGAGTGTGGCAGGAGCAGACTTTTTCACTGCACTCGGTCTTGATCTGCCCCAGCTTCGCCGCAAACGACGCACATTTGCTCATGCTTGTCTCGATTGGAGCGAGCGCAAGCATCATGTTGGCGGTGCGCTTGGTCATGGTTTGCTACATTTGTGTCTGGAACGCGCTTGGATTGAGCGTATGCCAGGCATGCGGGCTATCGCAGTGACAGCGGATGGGCAGCATGCCTTACAGAAGCATTTTGGCGTACAATTTGCTATAAAATAAGCGCTGGTCAGAGTTGCCAGCGCTTGCTATTGATCTGTCTTACATCCGGACAACAATATCGACACCGACAAGCGAGCCGCTGCATACACAGGGCTCACTTCGTCGTTCGTCGTTCGTCGTTCGTCGTTCGTCGTTCGTCGTTCGTCGTTCATCGTTCATCGTTCATCGTTCATCGTTCATCGTTCATCGTTCATCGTTCATCGTTCATCGTTCATCGTTCATCGTTCATCGTTCATCGTTCATCGTTCATCGTTCATCGTTCATCGTTCATCGTTCGTCGCAAATGATATCGTTCTATTCGCTTGTACACAACTGCCAAATTCGCGCGATATCGATCCGTCCACTCCATTTCACCCTCCCATGTTACACATGCTTCGCCCGAAACTGCCGATTCACCAAATAGATGCCTGCCAAAATACACAATCCACCCGCGATCAGCGATGGATATAGCGGTTCACCTAATAACAACCAGCCGGTCAGCACACCGAAAAATGGGGCGAGGAACAAAAAGGCGCTCGTTTTGCCTGGATCGCTATTTTGCAACACATAGTACCAGCCCGCAAATTGTACGATCGACGATAACAAACTTAACCAGAGCAAAATCACAATCGAAGCGCCATTCCATACAAAAAACGATCGCTCCAGCAACAAGCTACACAGCAGCAGTACTATGCCGCCTGTCAGCATCTGATACGCCGACAACACCCATGTATTCAACCCACTTCCCCATTGCCGGACGAGCAGCGTCGCAATCGCCCATGACACCGCCGAAGCCAGTCCGAACACGAGCCCGATCTTCCATTGCAGCTGCGCACCGACGGTAATGCCCACACCAATCAGTCCGAGCAGCACACCCATCCATTGATACCAACGGTAGCGCATACCGGCAAACCATGTGCCAAATACGACTACCAGCAGCGGATTCGTAAAGGTTAAAATCGATGATTCACCCGCCGTAATCGTACGCAAACTAATAAAAACACAGCCCATTACCCCTGCCGTCTGAAAGGCGCCAATCAGCATCATTTTGCCCCAATCTTGCAGTCGTACCGGATGAGGCTGGCGCAGCAGGCGAACGAGCACCGCCATGATCATACCGGCAAGCAAAAAGCGCAATCCGGCGAGCCATAAAGGCGATGCATACGCCAAGCCCATTTTGCCGATCGCAAACGACGAGCCCATTAGAAAAGTAGTCAATCCGATCAGCAACAACATTGAAATTCGATTCATCATTTCGCTCCTCTACATCGACTCATCCAAATGTAACCTATCTCCCCTATCGTTGGGCATCGGTGCATTTTGATTCGTATATGTTGTATGTATTACCCATTTTATATGCTGAGAACGGCATCGTTATCCGGGTTAAAGCGATTGTATAACAGATTCGTTTCAGCGCTCATCGAAGTATCGAATACATTATATAAATATAAGTGTGAGATGATGCGATTGCAGCGTTCAATCTGCTACATACCACTATTGTTAACGGTGGCAGCGAATGGCGATCCACCTAATTTAATATGTATAATTTGCTTAATATTGGGTCTTTTAACAGCGGTATACTCACATTTTCAGCTTTTCATGTCACCATTTCCCAGCTGCGATATGTCGTATTTGTTTTATCATTTTAAATTCAGAGATAACATATTGTATTTGCGTGCAGGATGTGCCAACATGGGAAGTGGAAGTTCGCTTGTCCCCCGAATGGCAACATCATGACCAGACACCGTTTGCCTGTAATCGTCGATCTCGTCCGACGTACAGGCTTGCTCACCGGTTGACCTGCGGAAACTCACCAACGATCAAGGAGTGAAGGTATGTTTTTAACAGAGCAGAAGCTAAAATCCCGACTCGATGAACTGGATAG
Organism: Paenibacillus campi; assembly: GCF_034659835.1. NCBI lineage: Bacteria > Bacillati > Bacillota > Bacilli > Caryophanales > Paenibacillaceae > Paenibacillus > Paenibacillus campi. The sequence goes on along the minus strand of NZ_JAXSQZ010000005.1, from coordinate 69,245 downwards.
CTATCGTTACCGTGACGCCATTGTACTGTCTTCGTTTCAAACGCATGAAGATGATGGTAAGCGTATTCATTCCGACCCGTTACAACCGGATGACACTTGGACCGAAATGAAGTTGGGTGACACTTGGACTGGACGTGATCGTTATCTGTGGCTAAATGTTAGCGCAGAAGTGCCTGCAACATGGAGCGGCAAAACGATTCTGGGCAGATTCGATTTCGGTAAAACAGGCGGCGGCACAAACTCCGGTTTTGAATCGCTGCTTTATTTGAACGGACAACCGTATCAAGGTGTAGACTCCAACCATATGGAAGTGTTTCTGCCCGCTGGTGCGGCTGGACAGCAGCAACAATTGACGTTCCGTCTGTGGACAGGTTTGGAAGGCGGCGGCAAACGCATCTTGCAAAAGCATGAGCTGCAAACGGCAGAGCTGTGCTGGCTTGATGAGCCGACCGACAATCTGTACTATACTGGCGTGACCGTACTGGAAACGGTGCAAGTGCTGAGCGAGCATTCACCTGAACGTGCTGATCTGTTGCGTGCGATCGACCGTGCTTTCCGTTTGATCGACTGGGCGGTGCCTGGCTCGGATATTTTCTATGCCAGCGTACAACAAGCGGAACAGCTGCTCGATGAGCTGGTTGGTGAGATCGGCAAGCATTCCTCCGTGCAATTAACCGCCATCGGGCATACGCATATCGATGTGGCATGGCTATGGCGTCTCAAGCATACACGCGAAAAAGCGATTCGTTCGTTCTCAACGGTAATGCGATTAATGGAAAAATTCCCGGATTATGTGTTTTTGCAAACACAACCGCAACTATATGAATATGTGAAACAAGATGCACCTGAGCTGTATGAGCAGATCAAAGCGCGGATTGCTGAAGGACGCTGGGAAGCTGGCGGTGCGATGTGGCTGGAAGCGGACTGCAATCTGACGAGCGGGGAATCGCTGACACGTCAGCTGCTCATTGGCACACGCTTTTTCAAAGATGAGTTTGGCGTGGAATCGGATTACTTATGGCTACCCGATGTATTCGGCTATAGCTGGGCGTTGCCGCAAATTTTGAAAAAGTCGGGTATCGATACCTTTATGACGACCAAGATCAGTTGGAACCAGTTTAACCGGATGCCACATGATACTTTCCACTGGCGCGGTATCGACGGCACGGAGGTGCTGACGCATTTTATTACGACGACGGAACCGGATTCCGAGCCGGGTTCATGGTTTTATACGTATAATGGGCAGCTTGTGCCCAAAACGGCTCAAGGTAGCTGGGAAGCGTATCGGGACAAAGAAATGAATCGTGAACTGCTCGTCTCGTACGGCTATGGCGATGGCGGCGGTGGTGTAAACCGTACGATGCTGGAAATGCGCCGCCGGATCGATCGTATGCCAGGCTTGCCGCATCTGCGCACTGGGCTGGCAGGAGATTATTTCCGTCGCCTGCAAGAAACGGTAGCGAATACCGACAGCTATGTGCATACATGGGATGGCGAGCTGTACTTGGAATACCATCGTGGTACGTATACAAGCCAGGCGTACAACAAACGTATGAACCGCAAGCTAGAGCTGCTGTATCGTGAAGCCGAATGGCTAAATGCATGGCAGAGCGCACTCGGCGGCAACTGGAGTGCGTATCCGCAGCAACAACTGAATGAAGGCTGGAAAATTATTTTGCGTAACCAGTTCCATGATATTATTCCCGGTTCTTCGATTCGTGAAGTATATGAAGACAGCCGTGAGGAATATGCGGAAGCATGGCAGATCGGTGCCGAGGCATGGGAACAAGCGGGTCAGCTTGTTGCCGCACAAACGGACAGCCTTTCCCGTACCGTCTGGAACTCCGCGCCGTGGGCAAGTGGTGGCGTGCTAACGATCGCTGCGGACGATGCGCTGCAAAATGGGGTGTGGACAGCCGCAGATGGCACCGCACTGCAAGCCGAGCTGCATGATAGACAATGGATCGTGCAGGTGCCACAGGTGCCAGCACTAGGTTATACGACGATTACATTTGATCGATCCGCCGCTGCACAGACAGCGGATTCACCGTTTAGCGTGAATGGTCGGAGCCTGACGACACCATTTTATGAACTGGAATGGAATGAGCAAGGACAATTGACCCGTCTGTATGATCGTACGGCAGATCGCGAAGTGCTGCCTGCTGGTGCGCGTGGCAATGTGCTGCAATTGTTTGAGGACAAACCGCTGAATTTTGATGCATGGGATATCGATATTTATTATCAGGAAAAAATGAAAGAAGTGCAGGAACTGGTCGCATCCGAAGTGATCGAAACCGGTCTATTGCGCACGGTCGTTCATTTTGAATGGAAAGTGGGCGAATCGACGATCCAGCAGCATATGGTGCTGTACGCAGACGAGCGCCGGATCGACTTTATTACTGAAGCGGATTGGCATGAGCGGCAACAATTGCTCAAAGTCGCCTTCCCGGTTGATGTGCGTTCGACCGAAGCGACCTACGATATTCAGTACGGCAATGTGAAGCGTCCGACACATTGGAATACGAGCTGGGATAGCGCACGCTTTGAATCGGTCGGTCACCAATGGGCAGACTTGTCCGATCGCGGCTATGGCGTCAGCCTGCTAAATGATTGCAAATACGGCTATGATATTAAAGACAATGTACTGCGTCTGTCATTGATCAAATGCGCGATCCATCCGGACTTTGAAGCGGATCAAGGACATCATGAGTTCACCTATTCACTGCTGCCACACGCAGGCGACTGGCTGCAAGGCGGCACCGTTCCAGCCGCATGGGCACTCAATAGCCCGTTGCGCGTAACGACCGGCAGCTCGGACATACCGGAACGCTCGCTGTTCACACTGTCCGGCGGCACAGCGATGATCGATGCCGTCAAAAAAGCCGAAGATAGCGATTGCATTATCGTACGTGTGCATGACTTCTCCGGTAGCCGTCAGCGTCTAACATTGACGAGTGAACTGGGCATTACGAGCTATCGCGAATGCAATCTGATGGAGAAGTCGGAAAGTGAACATGCCGCTGGCGATACGATTGCATTTGTACTGGAACCATATGAGATCAAAACGTTTGAAATTGCACTGTAATCCATTCTTGCTCACTAAAAGACAAGTGCATAGCCTAGACCGTGTTAAATAAGCCGTTTGATCGTACAGAGCAGCGATGTTCTCCTACTACGCTGCTACGATTCAGTATATCTTTCATAAGATCGAATCCACCGCACATTGAATGTAAGCGGGTCAATGTACTCGTCAGCTGACCGGTATTGATCGATCGGGATGAACATAACGAATGCCTGCTGCTTTCCATACATGAGAGGGAAGTAGCAGGTCATTTGTTATCTATATGTATGTATTAGATCAACCATCATTCGACAAAATGCTAGCTCAATCATTCACCTTCCAACCGTATACATATCTCGGATCATACAAGCGAAATGTAAGATTGGAACAGCCATCAGCTCGTCAAATGTATGCGCAGCTCCACCAATACACTACTTATTCGGATTTCTTATTATTGTGTCCACTGTGTTCACACTTCTGACAACTACACATATATACACTTTTAAAATCTGTACTCACACAGTTTTCATACATTTAGCCGATATAATCTTAATAACGGAACATGCATAGATTACGGTTATCAAATGGCATGAACAATCGGCTTCATATGCAAAAGTCAACTACGGGACTGTTACTATTCTTCAGCCGAAATGTAACTTTTTGTCGACAACTTTCGTTTAAGATAAGTAAAGTATTGCCTTAACTGACGTTGTTTGCTGAATCGCTATCATCTGCTAATGCGATCGTACCGTCTATTCATTTACAGAACGCGTCTGGCACTGTCTACAGCGGTATTAGCGCATATCTGTACAGTTCCGTCTATTTTCACGTTAAAGGAGACATCCCTAAAAGCATGCGTAAGTCTTGGAAAAAGTATACGTTCGCCCTGCTGGCGGTGTTGCTCGTCGTCTATGTTCTCGGGGTGAATTTCCCGAAGTCCTCCATTTTGGCCCATAAAATGTGCAGTTCCTGGGTCGCTGCGCAAAATGAAGTATTTTATTTACAGCATCGTAATGAAATGGATCATGCAAATGTGGCGCTCGCCTCAAGCTATGTCGCTCCAAAAGGAACAGCCTCGAAAGTCGCTGTGCTTATGTATCACTATATCGTACCAGCCAAAGACAATACCGAACCGAAAAACAACTCGATTATCGACCTTGAAGCATTTGAAAAAGATATGAAATACTTACATGATAACCATTATCATACCGCTACATTGCAAGAGCTGGAAAAGTTCGTCAATGGACAAGCGTCATTACCGGAAAATACAGTCGTACTCAGCTTTGATGACGGCTACCAGAACAATATGATCTATGCTTACCCGATTATGAAAAAATACGGCTTCCATGCCACGATGTTTGTAATCGGCTCCAAAATCCAGCCGAAAACAGAAGCGTTTGATCCGCACAAAACAAGCTATGTATCGCGCGAAGAAATGCAAGCGACGAGCGATGTGTTTGAATTTAACAGTCATACGTACAATTTGCATTTCAAAGAACCACTGCATTGTGGGGACGAGTATGCGGCAGGAATGGACCCGAATCGCTTTGTCGCAGATGACCATATTATGCGTACCGAAGCCGGTATTAACACACCATACTTTGCGTATCCATATGGCGATTTCCGGATGCAAATGATCTATGCGCTCAAACAATGCGGCTTCCGCATGGCATTTACAGTCCATCAGGGCTTTGTACGCCCAGGTGATGATCCGTATCAATTGAAACGTCTAACCGTCATTTCGACGACCAATTTGGGCGAGCTGCTGCATATGGATCATGATCCAGACGGCTCGGCACCGGTAGCGTTTTAAGACCGATAGGCAACAGCTAGCACGAATCGGATTGTACTGACGTTATCGCTAATAGGTTGCGATTATGCAAGTAGACTTGTTTTGATCGCTACACGTTATAGCATTTGACAATCCTACTTTATCGATAATAAATAATGTTAACCATATAAAAATCCCTTTTCTGCTGTTTGACCGGAATCTCATCGATACGATGATGATCAAGTTAGAGCGGAAAGGGGATTTTTGGCATGCAGCCTATTTGCATTACATGGGATCGTCTCGTTTACTTTCATTCAAAGGCATGCTTATTTCATGATCGCTTGATCATAAATATGTTTAAGTGCGTTCAAATCTGATTGCGGATGGAGATAACGCAAGAGCCTATAACTGCTAACTGCTAACCGTTAACTGCTACACACTAACCTATTCCTGCACTTTATCGTTCACTTCGTATTGCCTTACACAAAGCTCCACAAAGCAAAACCGGGCATCCTGTTCACAACTATGAACGGATAACCCGGCTCTACTCCTTACTTACATATACACATCAAACGATCAGCTTCCCACAGTAACTGTACCTTTGGTCATCGGTACGCTCATCGTCATCCGTGTTCTTATTTGCCAATTACCGGATTAACGATCATACAAGACGAACGGGTGGAAGTGCTGATCGCTCGCCTTGTTTTGTTAGCCAACTACCGGCTTAACGATCAGCTACTGGCGGCAGATCAGCCGCATTCGAAGCGTCTTGCGGACGATCCAGCAGACCACCTGCACCGTAATCGACGAAATTTTTAATAAATTGCAGCGCTTCGGCACGAGTTAGCGATTGTTTACCTTTGAATGAAGCGACGGTGGACTGACCGGCATTGCTACCGTTTGCCAACCCAAAAGCGAGCAAATACCGAATCGCATTGTCACCGCTAAAATTTACACCGTCCGCCGCCGCGATCAGTTGCGCCACACTAGCACGGTTAATCGTCTGGTTGCGAGTAGCCAGAACGGTATAACTTTGCACCGGATAATTCAACGCTTTGGCACGTACATAATAAGGGGTTGCCCAGCCTGCTTTGCCGGTTGCCTTTACTTCCGGCTCATAGGAGCGAATCAACATCGCTACAAACTCGGCTTCCGTGACCGTTTTATTCGGTTTAAAACTTCCATCTGCATATCCTTTTACGAGTCCAGTTTGAACTCCCCATGCAATCGTATCGCGTGCCCAATAACTAGCGGACACATCGGAAAAGAGCTTTCCATCCGCCGCCTGTGCCTGCTGTGGCATGCTAGCGGCAATCGTCGTCAGCAGCAAGCTTAAAGCCAATAGCCAACGTACTACTATCCGTTTATTCATCGCTGTTCACCTTTCCATCTATCAATCTATTGGATTCATCGCATATGATTATCGAGTCGTAAATTGCAGCACAAGCGGGTTGGTCAGCTCTGTCGCTTGGTCGGAACGAGCGGCGGCTTGACCTTTGATTCCTCTTTCCAGTACGACTGTATACGTTTGACCGGAGTCAAAGCTGCCTGTTGTCGGTGTAATGAAAATACGGTTAAATTTGACCGCGACCTGTACATTGCCTGCGATCTTACCGTTTCCATCCAACACAGTCACATTGTCGGTATTGATGGTAGCCGGATCAATGTATTTGTATTGGCTATTTTTGGTGACGACTTGCAAGCTGATCCGTACAGGTATAGTGCTTGGCAGGCTAGTACGCATCGGCACATCTTGAATGCCCAAATTTTGTTTAAGTTCAGCCAATTGTTTGCTAAAGCTGGCATTGTTCAATCCTAAACCGCTAAAGCTTGCTTTCATATAATCGGACGCTTTGCCTGATGTTTTGGCAGCGCTCAATTGTTGCTGTGCCTGTTGAGTCGGCGTAAGCGATACGGCTGGTGCTGGAGTCGTTGGCGTTACGACAGAACGTGATGGCGCTCCGCCACCGCCACCGCCTCCGCCACCACCGCCACCACCGCCGCCTCCTCCGCCTCCTCCGCCACCAAATGCCGGGATAAGCGCGACCTCATTGGTCGGTGCTGGTGTCGTCACGACTGGCACCGTTACCGCAGGCGTTGGCGTAACGCTCGGTACAATGGTGCTCGTCGGTGTTGGCGTGATGGAAAGTACAGGCTGAACTTCACTGGACGGGCTTGATGATTCATTGCTCGGTGAGGTTGAAGACGGTAGTGCAGCCGTTTTGGCGCTTACACTTTTGCCGAGCGATTCATTCCCCATCTGATCATACGTTTTGAGCGTAAAGTTATACGTTGTATCTGGCAACAATCCTTGTGCAGTATACACATTGCTTTGTACTGTTTGCACGGCTTGACTGTAGTCGCTAGACAGATGCACACCGGCAAAGTCGGAATCAGACGGGTTTTGCCAGTTTAATGTGATCGTATCTGTACCGATCTGGCTCGTTTGCAGCTGACTCACTTCGCCGGGAGCGGTAATATCTTTAAATGTAACAAAGCCATAGCCGTATTCGGAATCCCGTCCGGCTGTACCGAGATCAAGCGCATAGTTTTGCAATTTGCTGCGCAGCTCGGGAGCTGACAAGGATGGGTTTTCCTGTTTCAAAATCGCTGCCATCGCCGCTACATGTGGTGCTGCCTGCGATGTACCACTGGCGATTGCATAGCCATTTTTCAAATACGTGGACACGATCTCTACACCCGGCGCCGCCAGTTCTACCTTTGGACCGGTCGACGAGAAACTTCCACGTTTTAAATCTTTATCGACAGCCGCTACCGCGATCACACTGCTGTATTTGGCAGGATAGTTTACCGTATCAGTGCCTGCGCCGCTATTGCCAGCAGAAGCAACGACAACGATGCCAGCCTGGTACGCTTGATCCAGCATATTGTGCAATAGCTGTGAATCATACTCTGTACCGAGCGATAGATTAATGACATTCATATGGTTCTGGATCGACCAGTCGACACCTTCCAACACATCTTGCAAATCGCCTTTGCCGTCTGCGCCCATCGCTTTGACCGCATAAAGCTGGACACCTGGCGCCATACCGGTCACTTCGCCGTCATTGTTATGCGCGGCGATAATGCCTGCTACATGTGTGCCATGACCGTTATCATCGGTATAGGATGTTGTATAACTTACGGTGGATACGCCGCCCGCAATCGTTAATTCAGGGTGGGCAGCAATACCGGAATCGATCACAGCCACTTTAATGCCTGAGCCGTTGTAACCTTTTGCCCATTCCAAATTAGGCTGCTCTGCTTGGTAGTTCCACTGCGCTTGCTCATGTGCATTCACCGGAGCTGTATTGCCGAGCGGTGTTACTGCATCATTGTCTGTCAGCTGAAACGGAACATTGCGCTCGATATAAGCGATATCCGGATTTTGCACCAGACTGCTCAAATCTGCCTGTGTAACGGTTGCTGAAACCGCAGGCACCGTTTTAAATTCATGCTGAACGTCAACACTTTGATTAAGCACAGCTTCTTTGCCATCCTCGTTTTTGTAAACGACGATTACATCCTGCTCCGCACCTGCGGCAAATGCCTGATCATACCCATATGTCGAAGCCACGCCAAACAGGCTGGACACCGTAAACAGAGAAGCGATCCATATCGTTGCTGTCTTTTTCATGCTAGTCATTCCCTCCGACTTCGGCGTTCAAGCGTTATGCTTCTCACCGTTCTAAATGATGGTCGACATGTCTTTGCTCCACAAAGAAATCCGGTCTGCTGCAATGCTGCTCTGTATAATCTGTATATTTATAGGTAAATTCCGCATTGTTTCGGGAATATTCGACAGGCTAACTTAGTGAGATATATCGGAGTACTATCCGTAATTATGTATAGTTTAAATAAAAAATCCCCCTTATATTTCAAAGGGAGATTCGGAGCATGCCTACACGATGATCATATCGCTTGTCATCAATGTTTAATGTACGTTATTAGCCGCGCTTCAGTTCTGTCGCTTCAAATACTTTGGCATCCAGTGGAGCAGCCGCAAATTGCTGCATATCCTGCACAAACTTTTGGAAATGCGGAGTCGCATTGTGCAGCTTCATCGCTTCCGCATCCTTCCATTCTTCGACCATCGTGAACAGATTATGTTGCTTGACATCGCGTTTTAGCACGTAGGAGATATTGCCTTCCTCCGCTTGGGAAGCGGTCACCAGTGCATCGATTTCTTGCAAAAATTTATCAACCTGTTCAGGTTTGATCAACATATTAGCATGAATAATAAGCATAATTATATATCCTCCTTAGTAGTTATCAACTGTAATAAACTTACTTTAATAGTATAGACCATTTTGAGCGAAAAACCAAATCGTTAGCAAACAAAGCACACTTCCATGCCGCTGTATCGATTACTTCCGTTTGCAGACAAAGCAATACCCGGCTTTCTTCGGATAAGAAATGCCGGGTATATGCTAGTCCGTCTATGGATCACGCAGGATCACGAACGACTCGCTCGGGTCAATTAAATTAACAGATTAAATAGGTTCGGATTGCGATTTAGCTCCACGTACTGGATATTATGATCATCCATCCGCTCAATGAGTGCGCCATAATCATCCGGCGAACTTAGCTCAATCCCGACCAATGCCGGGCCATTCTCTTTGTTATGCTTTTTCGTATATTCAAAACGGGCGATATCATCATTCGGGCCGAGCACTTTTTGCAAAAATTCGCGCAGGGCGCCTGCACGTTGCGGGAAATTAATCGTAAAATAGTATTTCAGCCCTTCATAAATGAGCGAGCGCTCCTTAATCTCTTGCATGCGATCGATATCATTGTTGCCGCCGCTAATAATGCAAACGATCGTTTTGCCTTTGATCTGATCACGATACATATCTAGCGCCGCAATCGGCAATGCTCCTGCCGGTTCAGCTACGATCGCATTTTCATTGTACAAATCCAGAATAGCGGAACATGCTTTCCCTTCTGGTACACGAATCACATCATCCAGCACTTCGCGGCAAATCGCATACGTCATCTGTCCGACACGTTTGACGGCTGCACCGTCGATAAATTTGTCGATTTCATCAAGCGTCACGACTTCATTACGGCTAATCGCCTCGCTCATCGATGCCGCTCCGAGTGGCTCTACGCCAATCAAGCGCGTGGAAGGACTAATTGTACGCATATATTGACCGACACCGGCAGCAAGACCGCCACCGCCAATCGTAATAAACACATAATCCGCCGGACGATCCAGGCTTTCCATAATTTCCATCCCGACCGTACCATTACCGGCAATAATATAAGGATCATCAAACGGATGAATAAAACTCATGCCATGCTCTGTACACGTTTGGATCGCTTCAGCATAGGCATCATCAAACGTATCACCTACGAGAATCACTTCAACATTGGCACCACCAAACTTTTTCACCATTTTGACTTTTTGGTTTGGGGTTGTGCTTGGCATGTATACTTTCCCCTGAATATTCAAGTGTCGACATGAAAAGGCAAAGCCTTGTGCATGGTTGCCTGCACTGGCACATACGATACCGCGTGACCGCTCCTCGTCCGACAAATGACGAATCCGGTTATAGGCACCACGAATTTTGAACGAGCGCACAACCTGCATGTCCTCCCGCTTTAGATACACCTCGCACTCATACTTGTCCGACAGGGTAGCATCCCGTTGCAGTGGTGTACGTACAATAACGTCACGCAACACATGATGCGCGCGTACGATATCCTCCATACTGACTGTTTGCGAATTGTTGTCCTCCGTTGCTTTCATTGCTTTTCTCCTCACTCCAGACGCCCATCCCGTCATTATTCGTTTTGGTTCAGCATCTTTGTATGCTGCCAAATCGAGGCGTAAGCTGTCATTGATCCTGCTATGGAATCAACTGGCTAGGCGCCGATTCAGCACGTAGTTTCCACCCGAACGGGTATCGCTGCTTGCTCGCATGATGCTATTGTTCTACCGTACCGCCAACCGCCACGATTTTCAAGCCTATTGCCGCAAATTGTATACATCACGACCAAAAAGAGCGTTCCCCTCTGCTGTAATCACGACCACAGCAGCATAACATAAACATAACGCACGGCATACATATCACGACCAAAAAGCCGCCCTGTTGTTCCAGGACGGCTAGTGATGCGTGAACTCATTAATCGACAACAATGACCTCAACACCCATTTCTTCCAGTTCATGAATCGCTTCTTCTGGCAATTGATCATCGGTAATAAAACGGTTTAGGTCTTCCATACCGAGAAAACGCACTAGCGATTTACGGCGGAATTTAGAGCTGTCAGTCAGCAAAATCAGTTCATCAGAAATCTCGATAATTTTCTTTTTCAATTGCACATGCGCTTCGGACGGTTCGGTTAATCCGCGTGACAGATCAAAGCCATGACACGAGAACAAAAATTTGTCCACATGATAACTTTCCACCATCTTTTCCGCATGAATGCCAGTATTCGCCATCGAGTCACGATCCAAATAACCACCGATCAAAATAACATCAATCTCGGTCTTCGGTACAAGCTCATTGGCAATCGCTAGAGAATAAGTAAGCACAGTTAACGGCCGATTCGGCAATTGCTTAACGAGATGCAAACAGGTCGTGCTAGCATCGAGTGCAATCACATCGCCCGGCTGAATTAAAGACAGCGCGTGCTCTACAATCGCCTTCTTTTCTTCGATATTTTTCGTTTCCCGCTGTACGGCAGGAGATTCGTATTGCTCACGGTTACGGTTAAATACCGCGCCACCGTGCGTACGCACAACGATTCCTTCAAGCTCCAAACGTTCCAGATCACGCCGAATCGTTTCTTCTGTCACATTGAAGCGGCGGCTTAATCCGGATACACGGACAGTGCCTTCGGCTTCAAGGATGCGCAGTGTCTCGAGTTTGCGTTGTGCTGCAGATAATGCGTCTTGTCGCCTCGGATTTTTGCTGCTCATTGAGTACACCTGGCCTTACTATATAAATTATCAATCTAAGCGATCTGCAAGCTGTACATCCATATTGGATACTACGTTAAGCAGGAAGCAGTATACATGATGTGAGTAGGAGAAAAACGCAAACACTGAAGTAGTATGATCTTTTGCTGCGCAAAAATCCTTTTCATTGCACCTCGTGTTTGATAGAACGCAAACACTGAAGCAGTACGATCTTTTGCTACGCAAAAATCCTTTTCATTGCACCTCGTGTTTGATAGAACGCAAACACTGAAACCACTTAATTTCAGTATATTGCGTATATGGTTTGCTCTGAAATGTAGACGGCTCGTGATGCATATGGACAGCATGTAAACGCTTATTGTTTTGCAGTGCGTACAAGCGTCCGTGTGCAATATGTTCATCTATTTCAATATACCGTATTTGGACAATCGTCACAATAAAAAAGGGCTTATTCGCTTATTTCGAAGCTTAATTTCTTGATTTTGTGCTATTTTTTACATTAATTGTATTTAAAATTGAAACAAAGCAGTATTTGTACGGACATGTGCATACTACTGATGGGTCAACTGTACGAACATCGATTCAGTAGTCATATTATCAAATCACCATTTCAGTTCCACCCAACAACGATTTAAGTAGCTTATGAACTTGCCATTACGCCGCACTGCTGTTCAGCGCATACAAAAACCGCACCTTCATCTAAAGGTACGGTTTATTCGCTTATATAGTTTATCGCATTATGCTATTAAAGTAATGATTACACAATTTTACATACACCGGTTACTCACTTGCATCAGCTTCTTGTTCGCATAGACTATAGCCTATACCTAACAAACTCTAGCCCTAGCATACGCATCGACGTATCCGATCTACGCCCGCCCTCTTTACACAATCCGACTCAAAAAATGGCTAACAAACCGCTCTGCATCCACATCAAGTGCAACTTCAATATGGGGAGCCGGGCTTGCATGTACACCGGTCGTTTTACCGAGCGACGCCAACTCGGTGCATTCCACATGTACAGCATACGATTCGGTACGCACAAAGCTTGGATCAATCGCCACCCCGACAGCGAGCGGGTCATGTAATGCACAGCCGCGCCCGCTCGTAATGACCCCTTTATACGCTTCCATATAAAAATCAGTCATATCCGCGAGAAAATGAGCAAGATCGCTATTCAGACTGCGCCACTGTTCCAGATCGGCAGCGGTCAGCAGCGTTTGCATCGTCACATCCAGACCGACTAACGTAACCGGCATACCGGAGCCAAATACGAGCGCTGCCGCCTCGGGATCAGAGTACGTATTCGCTTCAGCGTAAGGCGTCACATTGCCGGGTACTGTCACTGCACCACCCATAACGATTAGACGCTCGATCTGCTCGGCAATCCGCGGTTCCATCTGCAAAGCACGCCCAATATTAGTGAGCGGCCCAACCGCAATAACGGTAATTTCACCCGGATGCGCCATAATTTGCTGCACGATAAATTCCGGCGCGGACAACGATTCCGGCTGTCTTGCGGAAGGTTCGCGAAATTGATTGCCGATGCCGTCCTCGCCATGAATATGACGGGCAAATGGCTTCGTATACTCCCGTTGTAGCGGCTTTGCCTCACCCGGATACACCGCTAGCGGGCGTTCCAACTGATCCAGTACAACGAGCGTATTGCGCGTCGCTTCCTCCACTGTAATATTGCCAAATACCGTTGTAATGCCTAACACATTTAGCTCCGGCGAATGTACCGCATACGCAATCGCCATCGAATCATCGATACCGGTATCCACATCCAAAATAACAGATTTCATTATGATCGTTTCCTTTCTTCTCGTAAGGTTTAAAATCAATAGGGTTGTTCATTATGCATTTATCCAGTTCTATCCTCTAACCCCAGTATATCTCACAAGAAAAAACTGGATTGCAGTGCATAACATCATTGCTTTTTATCATACGTTGCTAGAAGCGGTGCTGACAACACCCGAATTTTTATCCTAATCTAGATGCTTAAAACTGTGTTTCCGGCAGGTTATATGCCACCAATTCCAAATTTTTTCCCAAATTTTACTCGTTCAAGCTTCACAGCGCTATAGTCAATTAGAATTTTTTTTTGTAGAATAAGAAGACATGTGGTGTGGGACATTTAATGTTACATAGAATGTGAAGGCAGTATGACTTTTCATTCGATTGATGAGCTACGCCTGCAATCATCACAAACTTGTAATGTGGAGTACAGGAAATGGAGGATTTTATGAAGAAATCTAGATTTATGTGGTTATTTATGGCTCTCCTTCTTTTCTTCGGCATGTGTACCGCAAGCTGGAGTCCAAGCGCAGCGGCTCAGTCGCAAGAGGGAAAGACTTATCTTATCGGCACAGATATTACATTTGCACCGTTTGAATTCCAACGTGATGGCAAGTATATCGGAATTGATATGGACTTAATGGCTGCTATTGCGCAGAATCAGGGATTCAAGTACGAAATTCGTCCGCTTGGCTTTAATGCAGCACTACAAGCACTGCAAGCCAATCAAATCGATGGCATGATCGCAGGCATGAGTATTACCGACGAGCGCAAGCAAACCTTCGACTTCTCAGAACCATATTACGAATCTGGCGTTGTTATGGCTGTTGGGCGCAACAATGATACGATCAAGAGCTACGATGATTTGCGCGGTCAGCGTGTTGCTGTAAAAACGGGAACCGAAGGCTATTCTTTTGCGAATTCGATTAAAGATAAATATGGATTCACGCTCGTACCATTTGATGACTCCGCTCAGATGTATCAGGAAGTTACGGCAGGCAACTCGGTCGCATGTTTTGACGATTATCCAGTTATTGCTTATGCGATTCAACAAGGCTTACCATTAAAAACAGTAACCGAAAAAGAAAAAGGCGCTCCTTATGGATTTGCAGTTAATAAAGGACACAATACAGAGTTGTTGCAAAAATTCAACGCTGGTCTAGCTAATCTTAAGGCAAATGGTGAATACGATCGTATTGTCGCCAAATATCTTGGTTCTTCCACACCGGGTCAAGAATCGACTACACCACCACCACCAAAAAGTAGTCTAGAGATTATGACTGCGGCATTCCCTGAATTGTTAAAAGGTTTGGGTATGACGCTTTTGTATACGATCATGTCGCTATTTTTCGCGTTTATTCTCGGTCTGATCTTCGCTTTCTTGAAAGTTGGTCATAATAAGTTAGGACGTGCTATTGCAACAATCTTTGTAGATGTGTTCCGTGGCATTCCTCTAATTGTACTCGGCTTCTTTATTTATTTTGGTTTACCAGCTGCATTTGGCTTTAAAATGCCATTAATCGTTGGCGCTGTACTGGCACTCAGCTTGAACGCCGGTGCATATGTTACGGAAATTATTCGTGGTGGTATTCAGTCAATTGACAAAGGGCAAATGGAGGCAGCTCGTTCTCTCGGTCTTCCGCACCGTACATCTATGATCAAAGTTATCATTCCACAAGCGATTAAAGTGATGATTCCGTCCTTTATTAATCAGCTTGTTATCACGCTGAAGGACACATCGATCATGTCGGCAATCGGTCTGATCGAGCTGACTCAATCAGGTAAAATCATTATTGCCGATAACTATGCATCCTTTGAAATTTGGTCTATGGTCGCCATCATGTATTTAGTAGTAATCACCATCCTAACCAAAATTGCAGATGCTGTCGAAAGGAGAACTCGCCGTGGGTAAAATTAAAGTGACCAACCTCAAAAAGAGCTTTGGCTCCAACGAAGTATTGAAAGACATCAATATGCAGGTGGAAGAAGGCGAAGTGGTCTGTGTGATCGGGCCATCCGGCTCTGGTAAAAGTACGCTGCTGCGCTGCATGAACAAGTTGGAAGAAATTACCGCCGGCGAAGTGCTCGTCGATGATTACAACATTAGCGACAGCCGCACAGACATTAACAAAGTACGTGAAAATATCGGGATGGTATTCCAGCATTTCAATCTGTTTCCACATATGAGCGTGCTCAAAAATATCACCTTTGCTCCGGTTGAACTGAAAAAGCAATCCGCAGCAGAAGCGCGCAAAACGGCACTACAGTTACTCGAACGTGTCGGTTTATCCGACAAGGCAGACGCATTTCCAGGCAGTCTGTCCGGCGGTCAAAAGCAGCGTGTGGCGATCGCCCGTGCGCTGGCAATGAACCCGGACATTATGCTGTTTGACGAGCCAACGTCTGCGCTTGACCCGGAAATGGTCGGTGAAGTACTCGGCGTAATGAAAGACCTGGCAAGCGAAGGTATGACGATGATGATCGTAACCCACGAAATGGGCTTCGCCCGTGAAGTCGCTGACCGCGTCATCTTCATGGACGGCGGCTATATCGTCGAAGAAGGCTCGCCAGAGCAAGTATTTGGCAGTCCCAAACATGAACGTACGATTAGCTTTTTGGAGAAAGTGCTGTAAGTAGAGCATATGTACGTCCAGCCATCATCTCCACATCTTTTAAAATGATCCCAACCCCCGTGTATAGCAGCCTACGCTGTACACGGGGGTTATTTTGGCGCTTGATGTTGAATCCGGTTTGGACTTCAATACATCTTTCATCGCTTATGCTCATCTACCTACCACTGCTTCACTTCTGCTCGTATGGAGTAAAGTATGGAAAAAATAGAATTAATCTTCATTTGGCGCTTGACCGAGTATGATCGGATGATAAGCGAGCGCCTCATCCACAATGCACTCTGCTGTCCATTCTTCATTATTCCAAAAAATAAGGTTACTTACATCTGGATGCGGTACGCTCTGTATGAGCTGTTCCAGCCATTGCTCCTGTTGCTGCTCACTTCCTCTTCCATCCTGAATGCGCTGCACAAGCTCGATTAACTCGGCGCGAAATAGGCGTTGTTTCATTGCATTCACTCCTTTCATAATATAGGTATTTTTCATATAGGTATTTTTCGTAATCGTAGACTAAGCAACTGTGGCAAAAGGATACGCCTAAACATCATTCTGCACGATCTTAAACGTATAAGTATGATGTATGCTCAATTGTCTTCTGCCAGTCGATCAATGCCTCGAATGATCCAATAGCGTTCTTTCTCAGGAAATCTCCATCCATTGCCCATACGTTCCACGCCATCCGTCTGGTACATAACGTTCATACGATGCAGGCTCAGGATAGGAAGAAAACAATTGCTTACCGTCAACATCCACATACAGCGAAGGAAACATGTCTGAAATATGGCTGTATGTTCGCTGCTCCACCATGCTCCTTAATTCGTCTGTACTGGCCTCAAAGGGACTGATCTGTTGAAAAAATGCCGCTGCTGTATGCTCGTTTACAATCGCGATATGAAATCGAGCGGAGAAGTCCACGATTGGGAATGTCCCATCCTTGCTGAATATAAGCTGCAATAAATTTTTTCAAGTCCAAAAACCATAGTTCTTTATCGGTGACAAACCATTGGTGTGTGTTGTTGTGTTTGGTGTGGACGATGATGTTTTGGGCGTAGGTTGGTTGGTTTTGCATTGTAGATGCCCCTTCGTATGTTGAGTGCTGGGATGGGGGAGGTGGTTTTTTTATTGTAGCAGATTGTTGGAGGGAGTGAAGTTGGGGCGGTCGATGTACGATTTGGAGTTGGCTTTTTTATAATTTGTAAAAAAGAAACCTTGAAAGGCATGAAGCCAATCAAGGTATTTAAATTATCTATCAATGACTAAGTCAGTATAAATTCCTGCGTCTGTTCCTCTATCAACAAGATAACCTCCCTATCTTTCGACAAAATGAAAAATAAATCGCCATCTAAAATTCTAATTTCTAATTGTGCTAACTCATGCTGAATTTTGTTAAGTTCGCTGGCTGCAACTCTTGGACGGAAATTATAATCAAATGGAACGTCGTCTGGAAAACAATTAAGAACAGCGTTTCTTATTGTTTGAGTATCTTCCAGTACCTCCATAAACTGCGAAAATGTCAAATAAGCAATTTTTTCTCTTTCAACTTTGTTTCCAAAATTAAAAGCTACTTCAATAGATTTATTTTTTCCAGTACCAGGATAATCATCATTATATTTGGGTATTATTTCAATATCACCTGCTCCCCAATATATGTCACTCCATTTTTTATTGATAACTTCGAGTAAATTGATAATAAACTCACTATTATTGTTTGCATCAGAATATTGCAATTTCAACACACTTTTTCACGCCTCCCTAAAAAGGTGGTTTTGTATCCATACGATGGTCAATTTTATATCCACCTATTGGATATTTCTCATTCCATCGTACCTCATGCCAATGTGGAACACTATGATTATCAGGATAGCCATGATTAGAACAATCAATCCATCCTTTTTCTCCACCGTAATCATCATAGTATTTAGTTTGTTTAAGATTACCAAATTCGTCATGTTTATTTAGGCTTTTTGTTCCTGGTTCAACAAATTTGGGCAGATTCTTACCATATGACTCATCCGGCAGGAATGGTTCTATGGCAAAGTCGTCACTTTTTCCAGTCTTCTCAGCAAACAACTGCAAGTTCGCCTTAAGCCGATATCCTTGCTTCTTCGCCGCGTCAACCGTTTCCTCAACCGCCTCTTTCCCAACCTGCTTCCAAACCCACGCCCCACCATCAATCGCTTCCTTCGCCGCGAGCGTCCCCCATAGCTTCCCTTCCGGAAGTACACTCAGCAATACCCCCGCACCTTCCGCTACGCGATCCGCCACCGACAACTGCTGCCCGGTGATCAAATCCACCCCGGTCAGCACTTCCTGAATCCCTTTCACCGTGCCTACAAACGGAATCGCATCCAGCGCCATACTGAACCCCATCCGCATCGCATCCGAATGCTCTGCACGGAGTCCAAATGGATCGACATACGATACCGGATTGCCATTCACATACGCATACCGGTTCATCGTCAAGCCATCTGCAATCGTGCCTGTCACCACATCCCGGTTTACAAAACGGCGAATTTCCGGGTTGTAGTACCGCGAACGCATTTGGTATAAGCCGTTCGGATCGGTCTGCACCCCATCACGTCCATCGTACTGGAATGGTTGGTTCGTGGTACCCTCATGGCTCCGTTCTTCGCCGTACGTATCGTAGGTGTACGTGTCCGTCACATTGCCTTTCGCATCGGTTAGCGCAATCGTACTGCCACGTAAATCGTAGTGATACGTCTGCATGGTGCCGCTAGCATCGTAACGACTGATGAGTCCCAGTCCATACACATACCATGCGGTGGGATTGCCGTTACCCTCCGTTTCCATCCACACCTGTGACAACACCGCTTGCGGGTTGATGATCTGTTTCGTCGTTACACCGTTAACGGTAATCGATGTCCGGTTGTTTTCGTTATCGTAGCCATAGCTTACACCACCAGCCGCGATCAATCGATTCCGGGCATCATAGTGGTAATCTTGCAGGCTGCCTTGCAGCGGGCCATGCAGCATATTGCCTTCTGCGTCATACTGGTAAAACCATTATTAATAACGGCTAATCTGCCTAACTGTACAAAATTTTTGTTTATTTGAGACAATGTTCGAAAGACTAGCTAACCAAACAAGAACAGATGGATCATATTTATATAACTATGATCCATCTGTTCCATATAATATAGATTTAGTTACTTTTCCTTTTATTAGATTCAATGCTCCCCTTGTTGCCATTTGAGGAATTCGAGATAAAATATCATCTACCGAAAACCCTTCTATAAATTATCCAATCAACATCCTTTTTCTTTGCACCGATCTGAAAATTGCTGAATATATTCATTTAACTTCTCAGGATAGTCTGAATAATCAACAATTGTCCCGCACTCCCCCTTTTTACTTATCGAATATGCACAGTCCCACAAACGAAAACCATCATCTGGTCCTTCTATTTCTTTATTTCTAAAGAAAAACCAGCAACACTCAGCCTCTAGATAATTCTCTCTTAATAGCTTAGTATGCTCACTTTTTCTATAACTGTTTAGTCTTTTAAATGCTAATTGTTCAGCGAGCTTCTTTGCTTCTTCAAAAGTTATTTTTGCAATATATTCTTTCATCTAATCCTCCCATTATTACTCTAAAATGGCTTACCCAATTCTAAAATAAGACCTGGTTGTAGTTCCACAATCTTTCCGATTTGCGAATCAATGAAGTAAACTATTCCATGTTTATTAACGACATTAATTACATGTAGAATCTTGCCTTGATGGATTACAACAGGAGCAGTAAACCCATCACCTTCTTCAATAACCCTTCTAGTTATATCCGCCACAGAAGATGGATTATAAAAGCCCCAAGGAGAAGAAGGAAGTAAATCATTGTGTAAACCATACTGTTTCATGTTTTCCGCTACAGCCCCTGTATCATTCCCAGTAACTCGAGCATGGGTAGCATTCGCACAAGAAACACAATTAATATTCACCCCAGGTCCAGCCCCTTCCACATAATGCGGATTCACCCCTTTCAGCTTAGGGAATAGATCATCTAACGGTGTAGTAGACGTATATACATGATCATATGCACTGCCTACACGTTTACTACCTTCCTCAACCGCCTCTTTCCCAACCTGCTTCCAAACCCACGCCCCACCATCAATCGCTTCCTTCGCCGCTAACGTCCCCCATAGCTTCCCTTCCGGAAGTACACTCAGCAATACCCCCGCACCTTCCGCTACGCGATCCGCCACCGACAGTTGCTGCCCGGTGATCCAATCCACCCCGGTCAGCACTTCTTGAATCCCTTTCACCGTACCTACAAACGGGATCGCATCCAGCGCCATACTGAACCCCGTCCGCATCGCATCTGAATGCTCTGCACTCAACTCAAACAGATCGACATATGAGAGAATTTCAATTGTTTTGTTATCGTATCCGTATCTTACACGATTGGCAGCAATCAGATGATTCCGTGCATCATACTTAGTAATCCTATATGCTACTTTGCAGTAAATATTCTTTTCAATTATGTATAAATAAATCTTTATTTATACATTCCCCATACAACAAAAAAACAGGTCGATGGGTACCATTTTTGACCACAATCGACCTGTTAAACATAAAGGAATAGTGTTATTTAAAATATAAAATTAAAATGAAGACTGTTAAATCTTTTGTTTTACAAATTTGCTTTGTGTCAGCAATCAATCGCTCTTATCGTCATTAAAAATGGCTTCGAATTCCTCATCAGTATAATCTTTATTACTTAATAAATGATAACGATAAGTAATACCATTATGATCTAAAACATGGTCTACCCTACCTTGTTCATCAGAAATAACAAAAGTAATTTCATCTTCGCCTTCGTATCTCTTGGGTGTTATATCTGCCAAAACAAGCCATGCACTTCCTTTGATTTTATAAAAATCACTATAGAACTTTACTGATTTTTCTATATCTTCATGTATGAATCCATAGATGTCATATTTGTTTTGATACTCTTTTGCAATTTGAATAGCTTGGCTGGCTGTTAGGTTCGTTTTCTTTTTTTCCTTCACTCATCCTCAAACCCTTTCCAATCAGATAGTGGCCAATGCCCATTTCTAATCAAGAAAATATATCTTTGTGCTTCATATATTTCTTCAGCACTAAACTGTTCTTTATTTTTCATGATTTCATTGTAGACATATTCTTCTCTTTCTGACCGTGATTGTTTCAAATAATTCTCTTGTCCAAGTTCTCTAAATTGTTTCGCATGGTAAGATTCATGAAGAACACTTAAAAATGTTGCATCAGGTCTTAAGATCATCTCCCCAGTAAATGGGTCAAATCCTCCTGCCACGTTTCTAGGGAGGACTTTCCCCTTTTTATCAAAAACAACTTTAATATTAGCATCATTCATATCTTTTCTAAACTTCTTTAAATCTCGCGTACTCATAATCCTTAAGCCATCAGATGTAAGACGAGTTTGACCACTAACAGGTATATTTTCCCATTCTTTATAATCAAAACCTCTAGCCTTGTCAACCGCCTCTTTCCCAACCTGCTTCCAAACCCACGCCCCGCCCTCAATCGCTTCCTTCGCCGCTAACGTCCCCCACAACTTCCCTTCCGGAAGTACACTCAGCAATACCCCCGCACCTTCCGCTACGCGATCCGCCACCGACAACTGCTGCCCGGTGATCCAATCCACCCCGGTCAGCACTTCTTGAATCCCTTTTACCGTACCTACAAACGGAATCGCATCCAGCGCCATACTAAATCCCGTCCGCATCTGATCCGAATGCTCTGCACTGAGCCCAAATGGATCGACATACGATACCGGATTGCCATTCACATACGCATACCGGTTCATCGTCAAGCCATCTGCAATCGTGCCTGTCACCACATCCCGGTTTACAAAACGGCGAATTTCCGGGTTGTAGTACCGCGAACGCATTTGGTATAATCCGTTCGGATCGGTCTGCACCCCATCACGTCCGTCATACTGGAATGGCTGATTTGTGGTGCCGTCGTGATGGAGTTCCTCGCCGTACGTATCGTAGGTGTACGTATCGGTCACATTGCCTTTCGCATCGGTTAATGCAATCGCACTGCCACGTAAATCGTAGTGATACGTCTGCATGGTGCCGCTAGCATCGTAACGACTGATGAGTCCCAGTCCATACACATACCATGCGGTGGGATTGCCGTTACCCTCCGTTTCCATCAACACCTGTGACAACACCGCTTGCGGGTTGATGATCTGTTTCGTCGTTACACCGTTAACGGTAATCGATGTCCGGTTGTTTTCGTTATCGTAGCCATAGCTTACACCACCAGCTGCGATCAATCGATTCCGGGCATCGTAGTGGTAATCTTGCAGGCTGCCTTGCAGCGGGCCATGCAGCATATTGCCTTCTGCGTCATACTGTACCGCTTGTCCGTTTACAGTGGCAAGGCGGTTATCCGCGGTGTAGGTCATCGTCAGGTCACCCAGTAGACCGTAGGTGTCTTGTGTTACCGTTGGATTCGTTGGAGGGCTTCCTGTACCTGCTCCGGTATACACATCCGCTTGCACAGCTGTACTTGCTGCGGTGGCGGACATTTGTCCGTTAGCAGTTCCGGTGGTGGAGGTGGATGAAGCGCCGCTTTGCATCTGCACGTTGTTACTGCTTGCCGCTCCATTACCACTCGCCGCCGCATCACTTCCCGCATCCGGCGACAACCCCGGCCCATACACATCATCATTCACACTGCCTGCCGGAAGATCGATCTGTCCGCCATCTTCATTGGTCACATTGCCATCCGCATCATACGTATACCCTGTCTGCGCCATCGTGCTGCCATCCGGCTTCAGCACCGTCAAGCCGGTCAACTGTCCCGCAGCATCGTAGGTGCGGTGTTCCTGCGTACCATCTGCATACGTGGTCGTGATCAGTTCCCCTGCAGCATCATACGCATAACTCGTCAGATGTCCCGCCCAATCGGTCACGGTCGACATCCGTCCAGCTTGGTCGTACGTATAGTGTACTTTTTTGCCATCCGGGTACGTTAATGTCGTCAATTGTCCGGCGGCATCATACGTGTACCCTATCGTATGCCCGTCCCCATCCGTGTAGCTCACCACTCGATTCAGCGCATCGAATGTGCGGCGAATCACTTTGCCATCGCTGCCCGTTACCGATACGATGTTATGGTTCGCATCTTGTCCGTACGACACTTCACCGGCTTCATCGGTAAAATGAATCAAATGCCCGGTCGCATCATACGCATACGTTGTCTTACGTCCATCTTTGTCCGTATCTTGGCTCACCAGACCGACATTATTGTACACATACGTATGGCTGCCGCCAGCGGCATCTTGTTCGCGCGTCAGGCGACCGATCAGGTCGTATTGATATTGCGCCTGATTGCCATTGGCATCGGTCATGGCAGTAATATCGCCAAACGCGTCCAATGTCTGCGACGTATGTCCTTGCAGCGCATCTGTTACATCGGTTAGTTGATTGCGTTTGTCATAGCTGTACGTTGTAGTATGACCGAGCGGATCGGTCAATCCGGTCAGTTGATTCAGCTCATTATACGTGCTCGTATACGTGTTGCCGAGCGCATCGGTTAATTTAACCGGGTTGCCGGCGGTATCGTATTGCACCGTATACGTTGTATGATTCAACCCGTCATAAGCTGAGACCGGGCGACCGAGTGCATCGTACGTATAGCGCAGGCTTTCGCCTTTGGCATTCGTTTCACTGAGCAGATTCCCGTCCGCATCGTACGTGAAGGTGGTGGTGCGTCCAAGCGCATCGGTCACCCCGATCATGCGACCTTCGGCATCGTAGGCGATGCTTGTCTCATTGCCGAGCGCATCGGTAATGCCGGTCAAGTCGCCGTTAGCATCGTAGCTATAACGCGTCACATTGCCGTTTGGATCGGTGACGCTTGCCAGACGATGCTGATCGTCGTACGTGTAGCTCGTTTTGTGGTTCAGTTCATCGATCGCGGCGATCAGTTGATCGCTGTCGTTGTATACGACGCGAGCGGTATTGCCTGCCGCATTCGTTTCGCTCGTCATCCGTCCTGCCGCATCGTAGCCGATCGTGATCTTTTCACCGGTCGGGTTCGTTAGGGTGCTCAACTGCTCGTTCGTATATCCGTACAACGTCTGTCCGCCGCGTGGGTTGGTGACCGAGGTCAATTGTCCTTGTTCGTTGTACGCATACGTGAGCTTATGCCCTTCGGTGCCGGTTGTCGTCAGCAGCCGACCACGGCTATCGTACGTGCTGGTGATCGTGCTGCCGTCCGGCCCGGTTGCTGTGAGCAAATCGCCCAGACTGTCATAGGTCATCATGATCGACTGCCCGGATGGATCGGTTGCTTGGATTACATTACCTTTGGCATCGTAGGCAAAACGGGTCGTTTGATTTAGCGCGTTTGTAATGCTTGTACGATTGCCTTGTTGATCGTACGTATACGTTGTTTTGCCTGCCAGTGCATCTTGTACTTGCACGAGCTGGTACTGAGCGTCATGTACACGCTGCTGTACATTGCCGTTACGATCGGTAATCGTCGTCGTCAGTTGTCCATTAGCCGTGCTGTACGCCAGTGTGGTGACATGACCTGGAATGCCATCGGTTTGTTTGATTACACGTCCGGTCGCATCGTACGTATTGGCGAATAGCTGTTGTCCGGCGAGTGCACCTGTGGCGATGCGGTGATTGGTATCGTACGTATACGTCGTTTGGATACCGGTTGGGTCGGTCATGCCTGTCAATTGACCATTATCGTCATACGTAAACGATGCTTTACGGCCTGACTGATCTGCAACGGTAGCGACAAGCCCTGCTGCATTATACGTCAGTACTAGTTTCGCTCCGGTGGACGGCTCGATCACTGCCGTCAATTTGCCGTCATCGTCATACTGCATGTTGACGGTAATGCCATCGCTATTGCTCATCGATTGCAATGCGCCATTTGCAGCAAAACGCAATGTCGTACGATCGTATCGACTTAACGTATAGCTGCCGTCCGCATTAGCGATCAGCTGGTCATACTGAACTTCTTTTTGAGATGATGTGTACGATCCGTCCGCTTGACGTGTAAACGTATTAAACCGGAAATCATTCCAATACACATTCACACTGCCATCGCTTGCATCGTGTTGCAAACGGATCGCATAGTTATCGCTCCAACCTTTGCCGAGTGCACCATCGCCTTGCAGCAGCGAATAGTATTGTGCCTGGAACGGGATTTGGATACTGCCATGTGCGGTCAGTACATTTTGGTTAATCATCTGCGCCCCGGTGGACGTATCGATCGGATCGGCATAAAATGTCTGCGGATCGCCATTCGCCGGATTGAGCGAGCTGATCGGTGTGCCGGTCGCCGGTGGGGTAATGACCGGATCGGTCGTTTCTGCCCATCGGAACAATCCGTACGGACTGTACACCGTCTCCGCTCCGGCGCTCGTATTACGAATGATCGCGGTATCGCCGCTACCGATCTCTGCTGTGCCATTGCCTGGCTGCTCCGTCGTTTGCGTCGTCCAATAGTTGAAGCTGTCGTTGACCGATAATGTATGATTGTGATCGGTCACATTGGTAACTTTGAGCATATTGCCTTTAGGCAGAGCGTACAGCGACAATGCCGCATGATTGGCAGCGGCAAATGTAATGCTTGCTTTGTCCGCACGTACGATAATGCCTGCACTTGAGTCTGCGGTCACAATCGCATAACCACCAGCAGGAATCGAGACGGTTCCATTGGCGGCGTCTGTGCTTTTGTACGCATAGTCAGCCGTCGGTTGCCCGGATGCATCGTAGACGGCGACATCATACGTACCATCGATGAGCAGGCTGGACGCTTGGGTAGACGTATTGGTCGCTTTCATACTCTGACCTTGTGATAGCGTGCTGGAGGCGAGATCGTCGCCCTGAGTCACACGAACCGCTTCCGTCGGTGCCCAGATCGTTACTGGCCCGGTGTCTTCACTCGTAATCGCAATGCGCACGCCTGGCTGTAAAATTTGTAGCCCGGATGTGCTGTGATCCAAACTGTACGTCATTTTACCAGAAGCATCGTACAGTTGATACGCATAGGTGCCGCTTAATTTCAAGCTGAAGCCGCCTGGTGAAATATTGCGCAGCGAATAGCTTTCACCTGTTTGCAACACTTTGGTCAGCACCGGTCGTTCTTGCACCGGGGTAGCTTGAAAACCATCGTATGAACCGGATACGGTCACCTGTTCATTCGGACTGCCCGAAATGACGACGCGATCTCCGCGCCACACATAGTTGCCTGGGTCAGTCTGTTGTACACCATAGCTCTCCGGTGCACCGTTGCTCTTGTATTGCGCATAATCGTAGATGCCATTCGTGTGTAGCGTCAGATTAGGCAGTGCATTTTGTATATAGGCGATCGTCTGAGCGGATGACAGTACCGTTTTGAACGTAACCGGATGCTGACGATCTTTGAACATAAACGATTCATACGGCCCATAAACGATCGTATTGGCGGTGTCGATATTTTGCACACCTGCCCGTAAACCGGATGCTAACGTCACATCGCCAGGTGCCATCCAATCGGCATAGCGGCTCAGACTGCCATCGGCTGCATAATTGGCAAGGCTGAACTGCCCTTGTACACCGAGTAAAGCAGCGCCGGAATCAACATTGACGGCATCGACGTACTCGTCCGGTTGGAGCGTACGTTTGATCAATGCAGGATTCGTTCTCGCCTGAATATTGAAAACATCGTACGGCCCTTCCAGCACAGATGAAGTCGTCGACGAGCCAGTCACCGCCACTTTATCGCCTGCTTCGACGGATTGAATAGGATCGGTGTCCATCAATTGCATACTGTCGATTTTGCCGTTTGACTCGCGTACTACATTGTCATACGCGGCGCCGAGCGAATATAGATCGAATGATTTGCCTGCTGTATTGGTCAAATTCAAGCTGTGCGTATTCGTGATCACTTCATGGAATGTGACGGGATGCTGACGATCCGTTGCTTTAAACAGCTCGTAAGCACCATACACTTCGATCTGCTTCGTATCCCGGTTCATAACCGCCAGCTTTTGCGTACTACCAAGCCACTGATAGTCGTTGTCAGATTGGTACATATACGTATCCGGATTACCGTTTGTATCATAATCCATCACATCATGTTTGCCGGTAAAATATACGGTTTCTGTCGCATCCGACATATTCGTAAACTCAGCACTCTGATTAACCGCAAGCTGCTTGATTAGCAATGCAGGCTCGGCGCTGGACTGCACATCGGTCACATCATAAGGCGCCAACAGCACAAGCTGTGTACTGCCGGAATTGGTAATGACAGTGCGGTCACCGACATACAGCGGCAATGAAGCTGCTGTGCTGTTATGATCTAGCGACTGCACCGAATGATCCGATTGATAGGTCGCTTGATCGTACGTACCTTGTGCAGACAGCTCAAACGTCGCTCCGCTAGCATTCGAAAGCTGCACACTTGCACCGGAATTTAAATACCCTTTGTACAGCGCCGGTGCGGTACGATTACTCCACGTAAACGCATCGTTTGGCCCGGAAACGGTCATTGGTGTCGTACCGCTGTTCGTAATGACGATATATTGATCGTTTGCTACCGGGTACGTTCCCCCTTTTACCGGGAACCCATAATCTGTCACACTGTGATCTGTCTGTCCATAGATCGCATAATGATGCTGTCCGTTCGCACTCACATTAAATGTATAGCGCGACGTATTGACCGCTTTGATCGTCTGTCCAGGTTGCAGTGTTGCGGTGAAGGTAATCGGTTGCGAATGGACGGCAAAACGGAACGCTTCATAAGGCGCATAAATATAGTCTGTGGTTACACCTACATTCGTAAATGCGACGCGTTCTCCACCCGATACCCGGAACCCATCAACTGCGGCATACGCCTGATAACTGGTAATGCCCATATTGTCGTAAAACGCATAATCATACCGACTATTCGTCTGAATGCTCGCATCAGCGCTCGTCAGATTGGTCGCTTCGAGCGAACCGCCTGGCGCCAAATTATGTGTATACAATGCCGGATCGTCCGAATTGGAAACACTCGTTTGCTGCCTCGGCACACGAATCGTAATCGGCTCGCTACCAGGACTGCCCGGATTCGTAAACACGACCGTATTACCGCTTGGCAACATATAGGTCGATAATGTGCTGCCATCATCATAATTAGCCACATCGCCGGAAGCCGTATATTCAGCATGTTCATACCAACCGTTGATTAACAATTTGTCCAGTTTATTCGACGTATTTTGCACGTTAAGGCTGTCGCCTGCTGCGAGCGTATACGTCGTCATCGGCGGATCGACCTGGGTTGACGTTGCGAAGGCATCATACTCGCCGTCCAGTATGATCGGTGCAGACGTTGTATTCGTAATGACTAACCGCTGACCGGGCTGTACCGCTTTGTCGTACGCTGTAGTCAGACCGGAGCTGTAAGTAGAATCGTCTGCATTATAAATAAAATATTCATATTTACCCTTAGCAGTGACATACACATAGTTGGTTTTGCTCGATGTGTTAGTCATTTGCAAAGAGCCTTGTACAGGTAAGGTGTAGTTAAAATCGGCGGGATCACTGCCCACTGTAAATTCAAAGCTATTCGCAGCCGCATACACGGTATAGGACTGCGTATCCCGATTCGTAATCGTAATGGAGCCGCTCTTTTCAACCGTTTGGACGCCTGCCATAGCATGATGGTTAAATATGTTCTGCGTTTCCGCACTATTCGTTTTGAGATAGGCACTAATGCCACCGATATGAATCGTATTGCTTGCCGTTTGACTCAAATTGTACGCTCTCACGCTGTCACCGGGTTGCAGTGCCGTGCTAACTAAGGCATGCCCTCCATTAACAACATCTCCCCACGTTAATTGCCGTGTTCCTGGGTCTACAGTCACATTACTCGAAGAAGTATTCGCAATACTCAACTTATAACCGATCGGCACAAAAATCCCGCGACGACCGGAGTATATTCCATATTCTTGCGCATGTTCTTGCGGAGTGTACAATGCATACTCAAATTGCTGACCTTGTACATACACTTCCACACCGCTGGAATAAGAATGGCTAAATGTACATTCGTTTCCGGCAGATAGCGTAACCACATGCGACTGCGCCGCATGCACAGACGGCACCGCCATGCCCAACCATACAAACAAAACAAGCCCAAGCCACTTCAAATACCGTATGCGCATCCAATCGGTATACCACGCTTTGGCGGAAGATGGTCTCATGACGTTGCCCCCGCTTTCTTAAATGTGCGGTCAGCAAAACCGACATGCGCATGGGCATTCGGTTTGAGCAATACGACTTGCAAATGCACTCTCGCTTTGACTGCACCTGCCGGCGTGCTTAGTGTGGCGGTATAAGGTGTCCATCGTTCATTTTGCTGCACATTCAGCACATGATCATAACGTAGCAAATGCTGCTGACGATCATAATAATTAATAACGACCTGTACGACGGCGTCCTGCAATAGATCGGATGTCACCCAGCCATGATATGTATAGCTGGTATTGCTTTGTACCGGGATATCGCGATAAATGCTGGCACCGCCTGCTCGTCTGGCATCCAATGTCATCCATTGGGCAACCATACTTTGTGTAGGTGGAGCATAGACGTCTGAAGTTACCGTTTCATCAGCGCTGCCGTAGACATTTGACGTAACGGTCGATGCGGAATTCGTATACACATCATTCGTAACCGATGAGGCGTATACATCAACGGTTGCCGTCTGGTAAACCGCTTTGATGCCTGGTGTAATATAAGCGCTCCAATTTTGGATGACATTACTTTTCTGCACAGCAGGCGTATCGGTCGACTTGATGCTTAATAAATTCCCACCTGCATCGTACGTATACGTTGTTACACCATTTGCTCGTTCTGCTGATGTTACCCGATTCAGCGCATCATACTTATAATCTGCTGCATAAGCAGCTCTACCGATCATTGCAATTGCTACACATAACAGAACGACAACTACTTTTCTGGTTATCCATCCAAGCATTTTATCCGCTCCCTTATTTGGTTGTTGCTGCTTTAGGTTGATTCGCCTTCACACTAGGCATTCGCCGCTATCATTTCATTTACGTGCTAACGGATGTCATTCTATTGCTAAGTTGTTGCGTAATACTTGATCGTGACACATTACCACATCCGTGCTTCATTGCGATTCTATTTTGTCGTTGTTAGCTGCTGCTGTCTAAACGATATGACTACACACGAATGTTGCAATGAACGCAAAGTCTCTCCTCCTCACATCACTGAATTTGAATGGCTACTCACATCGTCTACTGATCCAATACGTTAACAGACATACTTGCTATGTCATTTCATTTATATCGGAACGTATACCATATTTATAATAAAATTTTAAATAATCAAGACTTATTTACTAATTATTTGTGACTTTTTAACTATACATTTCATTTATTGATTAACCGATACAAAATATTGTTTTGAAAGAGACTTACTTAATAACAGGAAAATATAGGTACAAGTGCAGGGGGTATTTCGGATGATCGGATCATCGTTTGTGACCGTATACGCTGATCCGGATCAGACTATGCTATTATTGGCACAAAAAATCCCTGTGCACAAGCGTTCCAGCCTATTCAGATGCTAACCAACAACGGTTATCGCTCCGAATAGGCTTCTGCTTGGCTTACAGGGATATCAACAAATTAAGTTTACATAAAATTACAGCCGGATTATATTTTGTCGTAACTTTCGAGTGTGCATGTATACACTAACATCAATGTTAAAACATTTATAATCGGCGTTAAGCTGTTACGATTGCCATTTTCCATGTGAAGACATGTCTGCAAGCTATGTGATAGACTGCTCGCTGCTGTTTATTTTGACGAGATAGCCGCCTATATTCCGCTCGCTCCACTTTATAACGAGACGTTTTTGAACGATAAATGGATAAGGAACATAACGCCTAGTACCTTGACCGATATTAATTTGAGTGTTGAATCTGTTTTAAGATCGTATGGATCAGGATTTCAGTACACAATCAAAATTAACATTTAACTTGGTCAAAGTACTAGTAGCCTGTATTAACGACCAACAAGCGCTTTCGCTGCAATATCGCTGCGCTGGTGTTTGCCTTCAAATGTAATCTTCGTCGCTTGCTCATAAGCTGCCGTGCGTGCGGACGCAATATCTGTGCCTAGACCGACGACGCCAAGCACACGACCGCCATTAGTGACATATTCACCGGTTGCGTTCGTGCCTGTACCAGCGTGGAACACGAGCGCTTTCGAGCGATCGACTTCATCCAGACCATGAATCGGTAATCCTTTTGGATACGAAGCTGGATAGCCACCGGAAGCTAAAATGACGCAGACGGCTGCCTCATCCGACCATTCGATGTCCAGCTCTGCCAATGTGCCATTGACGCTAGCGAGGAAAATATCGAGCAGATCGGTTTTCAAACGTGGCAGCACAACCTGTGTTTCCGGGTCGCCAAAGCGCGCGTTAAATTCGACCGTTTTTGGCTTGCCGTCCGGTGTGATCATCAGACCGGCAAACAATACGCCGCAAAACGGACGACCTTCCGCCACCATCGCTTTGGCGGTTGGAATGACGATCGTCTCCATCGCTTCGTCAATGATCGCCTGATCGATATGTGGCAGTGGCGAATACGTGCCCATTCCGCCGGTATTGGGGCCTTCATCATGATCATAAACCGGCTTGTGATCTTGCGCGGCAGGCATCGCCCGTACCGTTTCACCGTCGACAAAGGCGAGGATGGACATTTCTTGCCCTGCCATAAATTCCTCGATAATGACACGGCTACCTGCTGCTCCGAATACTTTATCCTGCATAATCGCCTGCAATGCATCGATCGCTTCGTCCATACTGCGCGCTACCGTCACACCTTTACCAGCAGCAAGCCCATCCGCTTTAATGACGATCGGAAGCGACTGTTGTTGCAAATAGTCCAGCGCCGCATCGTAATTGTCGAATTTGGCATACGCTGCGGTCGGGATATTGTATTTGTGCAGCAGGTCTTTCATAAATGTTTTGCTGCCTTCGATAATGGCTGCATTTTTACGTGGACCATAGACCGGAATGTGACGCGCTTCAAACACATCAACGATCCCATCAGCGAGCGGATCATCCGGCCCAACCATGACGAGTCCTACATTACGTTCAGCGGCAAAATCAGCTAGCTTATCAAACTCATGCACCGAAATCGGTACACATTCGGCAATTTGTGCGATGCCAGCATTGCCAGGTGCGCAATAGATACGATCCGCATTTGGACTTTTCGCCAGTGCCCAAATGATCGCATGTTCCCGCCCACCGCTGCCGATCACCAGAATATCCATAGTTCACTCTCCGTTTCGTAAAATAAAAAAATGGAATACAGGAATACAACCTGCACTAGCGTTGTCGTAACCGATACGGCGCCTGTGCAGGTTGAGGCTATTCATTATTAATGTTTAAAATGACGGATGCCGGTAAACACCATCGCAATCCCGTGCTCATTTGCCGCTTTGATCGATTCTTCGTCCTTCAACGAGCCGCCTGGCTGGATGATCGCCGTAATGCCTGCTTTAGCTGCGGCTTCAACCGTATCGCCCATCGGAAAAAAGGCATCTGAAGCGAGGATCGCGCCTTTGGCTTTATCACCTGCTTGCTCGATCGCAATTTGGGCGGCACCGACACGGTTCATTTGCCCAGCACCGACACCGACCGTCATATCGTCGGTTGCAAGTACGATCGCATTCGATTTGACATGCTTGACGACTTTCCAGCCGAACAGCAATTGCTTCAATTCGTCCGCAGACGGAGCACGCTCGGTGACGATGTTCAGCTCGGCTTCGGTAATGATATGCACATCGCTATCTTGCACGACCATACCGCCTTCGACCATCGTTACGATCGGCTGTGCTTTGCGCTCACCGATAGGGGACAATTCGCCCATTTTTAGCAGGCGAATATTTTTCTTTTTCGTCAAAATGTCCAGTGCTTCCGGAGTGAAGTCTGGTGCCAGGACGATCTCAAGGAAAATTTCGCTCAGCGGCTGCGCTGTTTCCGCATCGATCACACGGTTAGCAGCAACGATGCCGCCAAAGATCGATGTTGGGTCAGCCGTATACGCTTTGTTGTATGCTTCAGCGATCGTTGTGCCAACACCAACACCACAAGGGTTCATATGTTTCACGACTACAACCGCAGGCTCGGTAAATTCTTTGACGATCTGCAAAGCGGCATTGGCATCGTTAATATTGTTATATGACAGCTCTTTGCCGTGCAGTTGCTCGGCTGTAGTTAGCGTGCCTGCCGGTGCCAATGGCTTGCGGTAAAATGCAGCCGTCTGATGCGGATTTTCGCCGTAGCGCAAATCTTGAATCTTTTCATAAGTGACGGTGTAACGCTCCGGGTATGGCGTTTCCAGCACGCCTGCCAAATAGTCGGAGATGAGCGAATCATATGCTGCGGTATGACGGAATACTTTTGCCGCCAGCCCTTTCCGTGTCGCCAGTGTCGTATCGCCACCTGCACGTACTTCTTCCAGCACATGACTATAGTCAGCCGCATCTACTACGACCGTAACAAACGCATGGTTTTTCGCCGCACTGCGCAGCATCGTTGGGCCGCCGATATCGATATTTTCAATCGCATCCTCGTAAGCGACATCCGGCTTCGCTACCGTTTCCTGGAATGGATACAAGTTTACAACGACAAGATCGATATAACCGAGTCCAAGCTCGTCCATCTGCTTTTGGTGTTCTTCGCTGTCACGAATCGCCAGCAAACCGCTATGTACAGCAGGATGCAATGTTTTCACACGTCCATCCAAAATTTCCGGAAAGCCGGTCACTTCGGAAATACCGATTACCGGTACGCCTGCATCCGCCAGCAAATTTTTTGTTCCTCCGGTCGAAATGATCTCTACGCCCAGCTCGGACAGCTCGCGGCAAAAATCGACGACACCTGTTTTATCAGATACGCTAACGAGCGCTCGTTTAATACTCATGATTAGGGATTCCTCCTTCAAATGGGTACAGCTTGAATCGATCATAATACGATAAGCAACACAGCAATATACAAACGAACGGATGCTATTTGCATGCATGGAATAAACGCGGAGCTGATCTTTTGACCGCTTAACAGAATACATGAATAGATTCCACAACAGGATCAATTTGAATGTACACGATAGATTGGCTTACCATCTATATTTTATGAGCATGTCCACATCGAAGATAGCGGTATCATTGCTCGACAATTACATGACGCCCATCGCCCGCCAGCCGAATCTTGCCTGCGGCAAGCTGGGACACGACACGTGGATACAGCGTTTGTTCAATATGATGAATACGTTCAGCGAGCGTATCGGCAGTATCGTGCGGATGGATCGGAGCAGGCTGTTGTGCGATAATCGCACCGGTATCCATACCGTTATCGACAAAATGCACGGTTACCCCTGTCAGCTTTACCCCGTAATTCAGCGCCTGCCCGATCGCATCTTTGCCCGGAAACGCCGGCAACAGGGACGGATGAATATTAATCATACGTCCCATATACGGATTGACCATCGTTGGTGTTAATAGCCGCATATAACCTGCCAATACGACATAGTCGATGCCGCGCCGCTGCAACTCGCCCACAATTTCCATTTCGTACTGCTCACGGCTAGCATATTCCTTCGGCTGAAACACAAACGTGTCCACACCGGCACGCTGCGCCCGCTCAACAACCGGCGCATGCGGCTTATCGCACACAAGCAGCTTCACTTCAGCCAAACCGAGCAGACCACTGCGCTCGGCATCGACCATCGCCTGAAAATTACTGCCTTGTCCGGATGCAAATACGGCAATGGCTACAGGCTTCATTACACATCCGCTCCGGTAAAGGTTACGATTCGTTCGCCTTCAGTCACCGTGCCGATCTGATACGCCTGCTCACCATGCTGCTCTAACACGGTCAGCGCCTGTTCCACTTGCTCAGCAGGCACCACGATCACCATCCCAATGCCCATATTAAACGTAGTGAACATATCGCGATTGCTGATCGCCCCTTTTGCCTGCATCAGTTGGAAAATGGGCAAAATCGGCCAGCTGCCGTACTCGATATCTACATTGACATCATCCGGCAGCATCCGTGGAATATTTTCGATAAAACCGCCGCCTGTAATATGCGCCATTCCTTTCACTTGCACCGTCTCTTGCAGTGCCAGCGATGATTTTACATAAATGCGTGTTGGCTCCAACAGCACATCACCCAATACCGCATTGTCCAGTTCAGCTATTTGTGCAGTCAGCTCATAACCGCCATCTTCCAGCAGCAGCTTGCGCACTAAGGAGAAGCCATTACTATGCACACCGCTCGAAGCGAGACCGATTACCGCATCACCAGCAGCGATACTGCTGCCTGTAATTACTTTAGGTTTGTCTACAATTCCAACCGTAAAGCCAGCGATATCATATTCGCCTTCAGCGTACATACCCGGCATTTCAGCCGTCTCGCCACCGATTAGCGCACAGCCTGCCTGACGACAACCGTCCGCGATACCGGAAACAATCGCTTCAATTTTCTCAGGAATAACACGATCACAAGCGAGATAATCAAGGAAAAATAACGGTTCTGCGCCCTGCACGACAATATCGTTCACACACATCGCCACCGCATCAATCCCGATCGTATCATGTTTGTCCATCGCAAATGCCAGCTTCAGTTTCGTACCGACACCATCCGTACCGGACACGAGTACAGGTTCCTCATATTTATCTTTATTCAAACCGAACAGCGCACCAAAACCACCTAAATCCGTCATCACTTCCGGACGGAACGTCGTTTTCACATGCTTTTTCATCCGCTCGACTGCTTCATTGCCTGCCGCAATATCGACGCCGGCATTTTTATACGCTTCTGACACTGCCATCGCACCTTTCATTGTTGAAATGGTGGCGGGAAATGGTGGTGGAGCGACTGCGGATTTACTGCTACAACGCTGCGGGGATGGATCGCTCGGGCTACGCCGTTGCCGCTGGCTTTTTTGGAATGACCGATTAGCGGTCAAAAGCCAGCGGCAAATGCTACGCCCAAACGATTCCATCCTCTCCGCTTCGTGCAGAAAGCTACTGCGCTCCAACACCATTTCCGCCTCATTAGGGGGTTGTCGGGAAATACTGCTCGTAACTGCTACTCAGATAGTTGGGACACTATTAAATTTCAATGAGTTTAAACGTTCTAAAAATTAAGAGACGATACATATGTTGAAGTTGATCGTTCCCAGATCAAGTTGATTACCGGTCGCACCAATAGAGATTGTGTTGAATCGTATGATGCAGCTAGATGTATAGCATGCTGTTCGGTATGCTGTATTGAGTTTAGGGTATGCATTTGGATGTGTTTACGATCTCACACAAGAGCAAAATCTCTGCTTGTATCTATTGTGCTTTTGATCTTGTGCTTTTGATCTTGTGCCTTTGATCTGCCCACCTGCCACTTCCACCCGAGAAACGATTTTCCTTCTTGGAAACTGAAGCGGAATGTGCGGAGCGCAGGGGGAGGAAATAGGTCTGAGATCGCCTTTGAAATCGGGTTCCTTCTTCTACAAGAGGTTATCCAATCCAAGGCACCCGATTTCAACACACGAGCGGCGACCTATTCTTCCCCCGGAGCGGTCCCTGTACCTATTCCACATCATCTTTTCCACAAATGAAAACCAGTCTCTCCCTCTCAACACCCACACCCGAATTGTTCTTCGCCGCCGAAATCGACCTGGGTCGGATAGTCGTTGTCAAAGCATGCCATACACATGCCGCCTTTATAGTCGTTCTGATTATCGCCAGCGACCGCTTCCACTAGCCCGGTATGGCTTAGGAAAGCGAGCGAATCGGCGTTGATTTCCGCGCGGATTTCTTCAATCGACTTGGAGGAAGCGATCAGATCGCGTCGATCCGGTGTGTCGATACCGTAAAAACATGGATTTTTAAATGGTGGCGATGTGATGCGCACATGCACTTCGATCGCACCGGCATCGCGCAACATATTGACGATGCGGCGCGACGTTGTGCCGCGTACGATCGAATCGTCGATCATCACGACACGTTTGCCTTCCACAACGCGGCGTACAGCGCTTAGCTTCATTTTGACACCTTGCTCACGCAGCTCCTGGCTCGGTTGGATAAATGTACGTCCGGTATATTTGTTTTTGATCATTCCAAGCTCATACGGAATACCGGTTTGTTCGGCATAACCGATCGCTGCCGAGATGCTGGAATCCGGTACACCGGTGACGAGATCGGCATCGACGAACGCTTCACGCGCCATCACCGAACCCATCCGTTTACGTGCCGAATGCAGATTGGAACCGTTCATATCGCTATCCGGGCGGGCAAAATAAATATATTCCATCGAACAAAGCGCTTTACGCTGCGGTTCGTCCACATAGGAATCTTCATGCAATCCGTTCTCATCCAGCACAAGCAGCTCGCCCGGCTTCACATCACGAATCGCTTCCGCACCAATCGTCTCCAATGCACACGTCTCCGAAGTGAAAATATACGCATCACCAAGACGTCCCATCGTGAGTGGACGCAAGCCATTTGGATCGCTGGCTACGATTAATTGCTCATTCGTCATCACGAGAAAAGCAAAACCGCCGACAATACGGCGAAACGCATCTTTGACCGCTTCCACAAGCGGCTTCGACGAACGTGCGATCAGATGCGCAACCACTTCCGTATCACTCGTCGTCTGGAAAATCGAACCTGCTTCTTCCAACTCACGCCGAATTTGCGGCGCATTGACGATATTACCGTTAGTCGCCAGTGCCAGCTCACCTGCACGATAGCGGAATACGAGCGGCTGTGCATTGCCAAGATGGCTACTACCACTCGTCGAATAACGCACATGACCGACCGAGATGTCGCCGTTCAACTTGCTCATCATGTCTTTATCAAATACTTCCTTAACGAGTCCCATCCCGCGATGGTAGTTAAACTGGTTCCGGTCACTTACACATATGCCGCAGCTTTCTTCCCCACGATGTTGTAAAGCGTGCAGACCGTAATAAGACAGGGAAGCGGCCCCCGAGTGTCCGTAGACACCGAAGACGCCGCATTCCTCCTTTAACGTATCAAAAATATCATTTGGCCCGGTGCCCTGATTGTAATAGTCCCCGGTCCAAAGTTGTAATCCGTTTAATTCATCAGACATGGAATCGCATCCTCCCAGACCTGGCGAAGTGCGTCTACTTCTTCAGCCAGGACTTGCTTACCGTCCACTTGAATATTAAGATTTGGTGCCGCTACAACTTGTCCGATTCGTGTTACCGGTACGCCTGCTGTCGCCAGCTTGTTGGCGAGTTCGTCCGCTTTGTCCGCCGTTGCCGACAGCAAAATACGGGATTGCGATTCGCTGAACAGCAACAGATCGCTGCGCAGACCGTTCGATTGCAGCTCCACTTCGGCACCAAGCTTACCGCTGATGCATGACTCTGCCAGCGCAACCGCCAGTCCGCCTTCGGACAGATCGTGTGCAGATTGTACGAGACCGCTTTGGATGGCACTCAATACGCCATCGAGCAATTGTTTTTCTACGACTAGATCAAGCGCCGGTGGGCGGCCTTCTGTTTTGCCGTGTACGACATATTGGAATTCGCTACCGCCTAGCTCAACTTTCGTTTCACCGAGCAGGAACAGCACATCGCCCGCTTGTTTGAATGCTTGTGTCGTAATGTGATCGGTATCGTGTACAAGACCGACCATACCGACAACCGGTGTTGGATAGATGGAGCCGCGTGCATTTTCATTGTACAAGCTAACATTACCGCCGATTACCGGCGTTTCCAGTGCGCGGCAAGCTGTTGCCATACCGTCGACCGATTTTTCCATTTGCCAAAAAATTTCCGGCTTTTCCGGGCTACCAAAGTTCAAGTTGTCCGTAATCGCCAGCGGTTCTGCACCGGAGCAGACGATATTGCGCGCCGCTTCGCTGACTGCAATCTTGCCGCCCACTTCCGGGTCAAGATACACAAACCGGGAATTGCAGTCCGTCGTCATCGCCAGCGCTTTGCGTGTGCCAGGTACAAGCACAACCGCCGCATCTGAACCCGGACGAACGGCGGTGCTTGTGCGCACCATATAATCGTACTGATCATATACCCATGCTTTGCTCGCTACCGTTGGCGAAGCGAGTACGGATTTGAGGGCAGCTGACAGATCGGTCACTTCGTTATAACTTGTCGTGTCCACCGTTGCCATTTGCTCATAATAGGCAGGTACGGCAGATGGTTTATTGTATACCGGGCACTCGTCAACAAGTGCATGTACAGGCATATCACCAACCAGCTCATCATGATGGAACAGCTTCAGACGACCATCATCGGTCACTTTACCGACTTTGGCACAAATGACACCCCAGCGCTCGAAAATTTCCAGCGCCTGCGCTTCATCCTTCGGTTCCACGACAAACAACATCCGTTCCTGCGATTCCGACAGCATCATTTCGTACGGTGTCATGCCTTCTTCACGCTGTGGCACCTGATCCAGATACAGCTCTAGACCGTTACCCGCTTTACTTGCCATCTCTGAACTGGAACATGTCAGTCCGGCTGCGCCCATATCTTGAATACCGAGTACGATACCGCTGTCGATCAGCTCCAAGCACGATTCCATAACGAGCTTTTCCATAAATGGATCGCCCACTTGTACCGCTGTTTTGCGCGCTTCCGATTCTTCGGTCAGTTCTTCAGACGCAAATGTCGCGCCGTGGATACCGTCGCGTCCAGTTGGCGGGCCGACGTAAAATACCGGATTACCTACCCCTTTGGCGACACCGCGTTGAATTTTATCGTGATCGATCAAGCCGACACACATCGCATTGACGAGCGGATTGCCTTCATAGCTCTCATCAAACATCACTTCGCCGCCAACGGTCGGAATACCGATACAGTTTCCATAACCCGCGATACCAGCGACCACATGCTCGAACAAATATTTCACACGCTCGCTTTCCAATTTGCCAAAACGAAGCGAGTTGAGCGACGCGATCGGCCGTGCGCCCATCGAGAAAATATCGCGAATAATCCCGCCCACGCCGGTAGCCGCCCCTTGATACGGCTCTACTGCGGATGGATGGTTATGACTTTCAATTTTGAATACAACCGCCTGATTGTCACCGATATCGACGATACCAGCACCTTCGCCCGGACCCATCAATACACGCGGGCCATCCGTCGGGAAGCGTCTCAACAGTGGTTTGGAGTTTTTGTAGGCACAGTGCTCCGACCACATGACACTGAATACGCCGATTTCCGTATAGTTTGGTTTACGTCCGAGGAAACCGCAGATCAGGTCGAATTCGGTATCCGATACGCCCATTTGTTGGTACAATTTCTGTTCTGCGACTTGCTCCGCCGTCGGTTCCTTAACGGATGTTTGCTGCGTCATGCTGATCCCTCCAGGCTTTCAAAATAGATGTAAACATTTTCTTGCCGTCTGTGCTGCCGAGCAGTTCGTTGACCGCACGCTCCGGGTGCGGCATCATGCCTACGACATTGCCGCGCTCATTGCAAATGCCAGCGATATCGTGCAGCGATCCGTTTGGATTGTCGCCATATTGGAATACGATCTGCTTGTTCGCTTTCAGCTGTTCTAATGTCGCTTCATCACAATAATAATTGCCTTCGCCGTGTGCGATTGGAATAATGATTTCTTCATCTTGGGCATAATCGAGCGTGAACGGAGTTTCGTTGTTCGTTACGGTCAGCACCGTATCATGACAACGGAATTTCATCGATTCATTACGCAGCAATGCGCCAGGCAGCAAACGCGCTTCAGTCAAAATTTGGAAACCGTTGCAAATGCCAAGCACGTACTTGCCTTGCTCTGCCGCTTTCACCACTTCATTCATAACAGGCGCAAAGCGGGAAATAGCGCCGCAGCGCAAGTAATCACCGTAGGAGAAGCCGCCCGGAACGAGAATACAATCATAAGCCGACAGATCGGTTGCCGTGTGCCATACATAATCAACCGGCTCGCCTAGCGTTTCTTCGACCGCTTTGAAGCAGTCGATATCACAGTTGGAGCCAGGAAATACGAGTACCGCAAATTTCATGGAATTAACCCTCCAGTTCGAATCGATAGTCTTCAACTACCGTATTAGCCAGCAGTTTCTCACACATTACTTTCAGGCGCTGTTCCGCTTCCTCGCGGTTGTCGGTATCCAGCTCAATCTCCATAAATTTGCCGATGCGCAAGCTCTCCACTTCATTGAATCCGAGAGAATGCAGTGCGCCTTGTACGGTCGCTCCTTGTGGGTCAAGTACGCTTTCTTTAATGGTCACATGGACAGTCGCTTTGATCATAGGTTAATTGTTCCTCCTTGGGATGGTGAGTAGCTTACGCTTTAGCGGTAGGATGTGCCGGGCATTGTGGCATGTTTGGCCTATCTACCAGTACTGCTGTTCATTTTAAAACAAAAGCAACGATAGGACTGCAATCGATAACCGTTGCGGTGAAAACTGTAGCCCAATTGCTACACATCGCCTCGGTCATCGTTATATCGGTTGCTTATATCGTACATTGTTTATACACAAACCTCTATACAAACGAGTCCGCATAACAATGAACGTCTCGCCGTCGTCCATTTCAGTATCGCTACCTTATGCGAATTACGAAAGTTTGGAACCGGTCAGCTTTTCATAAATCGCCAGATAGCGGTCTGCGGTCGCCTGTACGACTTCAGCAGGCAGCGGGGCGGGCGGACTGTTTTTATCCCAGTCGGTGCCTGCCAAATACGTGCGTACCGGCTCTTTGTCCATACTGTCGATTTCGATATCCAGCGCATAATTCGCTTTTGACCAGAAACGTGAAGAATCCGGGGTAAAAATCTCATCGATCAAAATCAACTTGCCATCGATCAAACCGAACTCAAATTTGCAATCCGCCAAAATAATATCGTGCTGCAAACACTGCCTGCGCGCAAATTCATACAGCTCGATACTTTTGTCGCGCAGTTGTACAGCTAGTTGTTCTCCGATCTGTTGCTGCATGTGCTGAAATGAAATGTCCTCATCATGACCGACATCGTTTTTCGCTGCCGGGGTGAAGATCGGGTGAGGGAACGCTTCATTTTTGCGCAAGCCGAGCGGCAAGGCAATCCCATTCACTGCACGGGTCTGTTCGTATTGACGCCAGCCGCCGCCGGTAATATACCCGCGTACGACGCACTCCATATCGATTCGCTCCGCTTTGCGGGTAACCATAATCCGGTTACGCAGCGCTTCGCGATCACGCACGATATCGCCAAGCTCGTCCACATCGATATGCACGACATGATTGTCGATCAGATGCTTCGTTTCTCCAAACCAGTACGCGCTCAGCCGATTGAGCACCTCGCCTTTATGCGGCACCGGCGGATCAAGCACATAGTCGAATGCCGAGATACGATCGGTGACGACGATCAACAGATGCTCGCCCAAATCGTACAGCTCGCGTACTTTGCCTTTATAAATTAGCGGCGCATCGATCAGATTCGCTGCCGTGGATAATGCCTGTGCTGTCATGTTGCGTTCCCTCTCCCTCAGTTGGTATATATCGCTGCTACTCAGTCCAAACCAAGCTTTTTGAAAATCGTATCCACATGTTTCAAATGCCATGCCGAATTGAAGGCATCATCGATTTCTTCACTGCTCAGTTGCGACGTAATCTCCGGCGTTTCCAAAATGATATCTTTAAACGAACGCTGCTGCTCCCACGCCTGCATCGCACGCGGCTGCACCGTATCATACGCTTGCTCACGACTCATGCCTTTATCGATCAGCTTCGTCATCACACGACCGGAGAACGGTACGCCATACGTACGCTGGATGTTACGCTGCATATTTTCCGGAAACACGGTCAAGTTTTTCACGATATTGCCAAACCGGTTCAGCATATAGTTCAGCAGCATCGTTGCATCCGGCAAAATAATACGCTCCACCGACGAATGCGAAATGTCGCGCTCATGCCACAATGTTACATTTTCATACGCGGATACCATATGACCGCGGATGACACGCGACAGACCGGAAATATTTTCCGAACCGATCGGGTTGCGTTTGTGCGGCATCGCGGATGAGCCTTTTTGACCTTTGGCAAATGCTTCTTCCACCTCGCGGAATTCGCTCTTTTGCAAGGCGCGAATCTCGGTTGCAAATTTGTCGAGTGAAGTCGCTACGAGCGCTAGCGTCGCCATATATTCAGCATGACGATCACGTTGCAACGTCTGTGTGGAAATCGGTGCCGCTTTGGTGCCCAGCTTATTGCAGACGAACTCCTCTACCGCCGGATCGATATTGGCGTACGTACCGACCGCACCGGAAATTTTGCCGTATTGCACATTGTCAGCCGCATGGCGGAAACGTTCCAGATTACGTTTCATTTCCTCATGCCAAAGCGCCATTTTCAAACCGAATGTCGTTGGCTCGGCATGTACGCCATGCGTGCGTCCCATCATCGGCGTATTTTTGTAAGCTAACGCTTTTTCCTTCAAAATTTCGATAAAATGAACGATATCACGTTCCAAAATTTCATTCGCCTGACGCAGCAGATAACCGAGCGCCGTATCAACCACATCGGTCGAAGTTAAACCGTAATGTACCCATTTGCGTTCCTCGCCCAGACTTTCCGATACCGCACGCGTGAACGCGATTACGTCATGGCGTGTTTCCTGCTCGATTTCGTAAATGCGATCGATATCAAAGCTGGCGTTAGCGCGCAGCTTGGCTACATCTTCGTGCGGAATGACACCAAGCTCTGCCCATGCTTCACAGGCGCAAATTTCGACTTCAAGCCATGCTTTAAATTTGTTTTCCTCGCTCCAGATGTTGCGCATTTCGGGTCTGCTATAACGTTCAATCATGATATGTTCTCGTCCCCCATATGTTGGTTTGCTCTATCCAATGTAGAGCGTCTTCACTATTATGACACAGCACATTGATATGTCCCATCTTACGTTTCGTTTTCGCCTCTGCTTTACCATATAAATGGTACTTCGGTATGACATGCAGCCGCTCTGCATCGTCATCTGCTATCAGCATACGCTGTTGTACATCCGGCACATGCTCACCGAGAATGTTCACCATCACCACCGGCATATGCAGCTTCGTACTGCCAAGCGGCAAACCGCAGATCGCCCGCACATGCTGTTCAAATTGGGAGGTCGCACACGCCTCCATCGTATAATGCCCGGAATTGTGCGGCCGTGGTGCCAGCTCGTTCACATACAGCTCGCCATCCACGG
Organism: Paenibacillus campi; assembly: GCF_034659835.1. Classification (NCBI taxonomy): domain Bacteria; kingdom Bacillati; phylum Bacillota; class Bacilli; order Caryophanales; family Paenibacillaceae; genus Paenibacillus; species Paenibacillus campi. The sequence goes on along the minus strand of NZ_JAXSQZ010000005.1, from coordinate 24,823 downwards.
TACAAAATAGTTCCACTGCCAGCAAGCCGACCGCATCCATCGATTCAGCGATCGCTGCCGCCATCTGCTCGGCACGCTGCTGCACTTCATCCGCCACACGCGCAGGCACGATCGACAGATGCAAAATGTTATCGATATGAATATTTTCGGCAACCGGGAATGTTTTAATCTCGCCATTGCTGCTGCGGGCGGCGATGACGGATAGTTCACACGCAAAGTCGATAAACTGCTCTACGACCAGGTCGGTGCCTGCTACACTGAGCTCGGCATACGCCTGTGCTGCCTGCTCCTCGCTGCGAATAACAAATTGCCCTTTACCATCATAACCGCCTGTCGCCGTCTTCATGACACATGGTGTGCCAAAACGACGTACCGCTGCCAACGTTTCCTCGGCGCTTGTCACTTCAGCATACGGCGCTACGGTCGCGCCTGCCGCTTCAATCGCCCGTTTCTCCCGCAGACGATGCTGGGTCGTATATAACAGCTTACTGCCCTGCGGCACATACGACTGCTGCTCTAACAATGCCGCTACACCGGCATCTACATTTTCAAATTCATAGGTGATCACATCCGCTTGCTCGGCAAGCTTTCCAGCGGCAGTCACATCATCATAACCGGCTACGATCTGGCTGCACACTTGACCACATGGCGCATCCATTGCCGGATCAAGCGTAACGAATCGATAGCCGAGCGGTGCACCTTGCAACACCATCATCCGTCCGAGCTGCCCGCCACCAAGTATCCCAATCGTCGAGCCAGGCGCGATCACATGTGCTTGTACCGATTCGTTCATCATTCGTCCGCTCCTAGCGTTTCGCTCGATGCCAGCACTTCTTGCTTGATGCGCTCGCGGCGCTCGTTCAAACGTTCCAGAATCGCACGATCAAATGCACCGAGCATCTGTCCGGCAAGCAACCCGGCATTGATCGCGCCCGCTTTGCCGATCGCTACCGTCGCTACTGGAATGCCACCCGGCATCTGTACGATCGACAACAAGGAATCAAGCCCGTTTAGCGCCGCCGATTTGACCGGCACACCAATAACCGGAAGCAGCGTTTTGGCGGCAATCATGCCCGGCAAATGCGCTGCGCCTCCGGCACCAGCAATAATAACTTTAATTCCGCGATCTTGCGCTTCTTCAGCAAAACGGAACATCAAATCCGGTGTACGATGTGCAGATACGACTTGCTTTTCGTAAGGGATATCCAGCTCGTCCAGCACCTGACAGGCATGCTGCATCGTTTCCCAATCTGACTTGCTGCCCATCACGATAGCGATCTGTACTGACATGACATTACCTACTTTCTGTAAAAGGATAAATAGTAAACCAAATGACGGCTTTATAGATCAAGCATAGCATTCGCTTGTTCGCGCAATGTTAGCGACTGGAAATCGCCGCCCCATTATGACAATTCCAATTTCCAGCCAGAAAAAAATCCGCAAATCTATGAGTAAACAAATGTTGTTTGTTTCTCAAGATTTCCGGACTACGAGCATCAAACAGATGAAATGCAGGCGCTTGATCGACCGGCTCTCCCTTAGCTTCAAGGATGGCACCGGATACAGCCGCAACATCGAGACAGCCCGACGACTGCTCGCCTGTTCATTATCTGCGCTCGTAGTCCGAAAATTTACGGTTTTCGGGTAGATACTTCCGGGCCTTATTCCCAGCGTTATACGAGTAAAATCACAATTCACGTTAACTATAAGCTTCATTACACAGTGTACCAATGAGCTACACGATATGTCAACTTAAAAGGCGAACGTTATAAAGTTCACATTTTCCATTGTTCGTATTTTAGTCGATTATACAACCTATCCAATGGGATCAATCGGTAAAATGGCAAAAAAGACGCACCGCTATGACATCATTTCCCCTTTGGAAACAAACGAACAGTTTTATCAAAAGCGATGCTCGATTGTTAGAGCGGGATTTACCATCATTCCGGTACGCCTGCTTATAGTTAATACAATAGGGTTACACATAAACTGAAGCAAGATGCTGACTACGTTCGTTTACTTCCGCACTCTAGCTGATAGATCAATCTGTCTGATTGTTCAGAAAGCTGTCTCACTATGAATTCACTACACAGTACTTGCTGTTCAACAGCTCGGTAATCGTGCGTATGGACGAAAGATTAGCCACTGTTAAATCTTGATCCTCAATATGAATGCCCAGCCTTGTCTCCAAACCGACGATCAGATCGATCGTTGTAATGGAGTCCAGTCCCGCCTCCTTCAATGGTTTATCCGGGTGCAACTCCACTTCAGTTTGGAAAATATTGTGCAGCACATGCAGCACAGCTTGCTCCGTATCTTCCGCACAACCGGTTTGCGACAAGTGTATAGAAACGTCGGCTTCCGGCTGTATCGTCTGCGGCGTTACTGACGTAATTATAGGCCACTGGCTCTGATCACGCCCGTATCGCTCTAATAATGCTTCCTTCCAGCGATCCATTCCAAATGCAACACAGCCAGAATACAGCTCCTTACCATCTTCATCACAAATATCATATTTGCTACACAGCACATCTTCGCAATAATTAAACGAGGCGATCGAGCTTTGCTGTCCATTGTTGCGCACCGCCGCTAGTTCATACTTTGCATTGCTCACTAGCTGATACGTGCCTTTTGTTTTCACATCTTGGCTGAAAAAGAACGGGTCGGTCGCTGTTTCGATGTGACCTGTTAACCCGAGACTCGTAAACAGCTCCCATACATCGTCCATAATCGCATTGCGCATGTCCATCACCCACTGCTGATCACCGACAAATACGATTTCGCGCATCATAAATTCAGCGCGCCGAAACTCGTCCTTACGCCAAGCGATCTCATTGCGAAAACATTTGCCTTTTGCGGTCATAACGTGGCGCTTGCCTGTACGACTACCTTGCTGCTCCTCATAACAGTGATAACAAATACATGGCTGCAAAATTTCGCCAGTCGGCACGAGCGACTGATGATGAGTATGCGCAGCCGCTTGCTCACGAAAACGATTGATCGTTTTAAACTGATGCGGCACGGTCGCCACACCGACGATATGTTGCGGGAAATTAATATGATATTGGTTGCGCGCCATATTCGCTTTTGTAAACGTGGACGGATATTCGCGCAAAATCGCCCCATGTCGACGGGCGATATCGATAAATACACGATCAAGCTGCTCCAGCAGCGTAATGTCTGTTTCATCTAGATAAGTTGCGGATACCGATCCGGTTGCCGCTCGCTCCACTGATTGCGCCGTCGCCTGCTCCGAGCCGGATCGGTTGCTGCGTACGACCGTTTTGCCGAGCACACGCGTTGGCGCTAGACTGTCGCACAGAGCGGCATAGTCTGCACGCAGCTCCTCTGCTTGTGCCTCCTGTTGTTCATGGCAATCAACAACAATGATATGATCGTCTTCGATATAATGTACAGCGGTTATCGCTTCGGCTAAATAAGGAATCCGCTCCATAAGCAGATCAAGTTTGCCTAACATAGCGTCTGATACTTGCAGCCGTATTTCCATCTGTGATAACTCCCTTCTCCGTTGGATCACTTTATCGTTGTTGATCGGTGTGCGTGAATTGCTGAATAGAAGATGTTGCACTACTGTCTTATTAACCTGCTTAACAATAAATGTATGCACTTTAATCCAATTCGTTCTGTACATTCGCTTCTTGTTATGTACAACATACCTATGTTATCGGCATTTTTACATCATAATATATAGTAAATTAGTATTATTATGTAAAATTATGCACCAAGCAAGCAGCTAGTAGTTTGTATCAAATATATTTACAGTTTGTCGATCCAACAATAGCTTGGTGCTGAATCGATTTAGGTACGTTTAAACACAATTTCCATTTGAGACAGCCTACTAGTAAATCGTCTCAAATACATTTACAGTTTGTCGATCTAACCATTGCTTGATGATGAATCGGTTAAGGTACGTTCAAACACAATTTCTATTTGAGACAGCCTACTAGTTTACATCGACCAAGCGGCTACTTTCATTCGCCTATCATCATGTTAGCCAACTGTAACAGTGTATATTCAAAACGGCAGCAGTCTGCTATTCAGACTGCTGCCGCTATGTGAAGATCGCTTTATTTTACAATCAATACCGGAATACGCGCATGTTGCACTACATTATGGCTGACACTGCCAAGCACAAATTCGCGAATGCTGCCCAAACCACGGCTACCGATAATGATCACATCAGAGTTATGGCTTTCGGCAAATTCAAGAATGCTTTGGGCGGCGGAACCTTGAATCATTTCCACATCGTATTGGTTCGTAATGCCGGATTCGTCCAAACGGCGTTTTGCCTCTTTTGCCGTCTGCATCGCCATCTCATACAGTTCTTCATTGGAAGTGGTCGGTACTGGTACAATCCCTTCCCCCATAAAATAACGTGGAAAATCAAACACATGGATCGCATCGATATGCGCCTCAGGATTCGCTTTAGCCAACTCAATCGCACGATTTAGCGCTTTGTTAGATGCTTTGGAACCATCATAAGCAAGCAAAATATTAGAAAATAACATGTTTGTTCCCCTCTCTTTCTCAGCGTGACGCTGATTACAAAATGATAGCCGCTGCCCGGTTTCTCTTGCTGCAGACGGTTATGTACATGCCCGGACAGTTCAGATGGCACATTCCCATTATATCACTGTTAACATATTAGCCGCATCTGCCGCGATCCTATCAACTTGTCCATCCTAACCGGCAAGTCGGCACAGACGCACAGCAAGCGCCTGTACGATGAATTACCCGCAACCGTTTCCTGCTGAAACGAGCGCGCAACGCAATGTGGCTCAACTTGCTCGTTCCAGCGCCTGTACGATTATACTCCATTGCAAACGGTGCAATATTTTAAGTGTTGTTCATTTTATCTTCATGAACCGATTGTATAATAAGCAAAGTAATGATTAGTTTGCACACAGAAGTGTTCCATAGCTAGCTTCTACACCATATTAGCATCCCCCACAATGATGAAAGGAGCATACCGATGAACCCCTCACAACTGGATGCGTTTCTGCTGCAAAACAATCAACGTCCTCGTTCGGATTGGCACCAACTGATTGCAAATGACGAGCCGCAATCGGTAAATATACAAGGACAACAAGTATATGTGTTCGATCTCCATTTCAATAGCATATATGATGTACCGTTCGAGCATCACATCGTTGTTTCACAGCAGCCTCCTGGTACAGATATCCCATTTCATATGCATCCCTATAGCGAGCTCATTTATGTATATCGGGGGCAATGCACGATCGCTTTGCTACACGAACACATCGTGATGCGTGAAGGCGATCTCATTTTAATCGATCAACAAACGCCACATACGGTCTCACCTACAGGTATAAACGATATTATTATCGATGTGAAGCTTAAACGAGACTATTTGTCATTCCGCTGTTTGAACCGGTTTACCGATACGATCGCTCAGTTTCTGGTGCATGCACTGATCGACAGTCGCCGGGTCAATCGTTATTTGTATTTTGAAGCCAAACCGGAGCTGCCGATTCACGATACGATGATACGCATATTATGTGAGTATTTTGAGCGCGATTTTTGCTCTGCTAAACTGATCGATGCCTACTGCTTTATATTGTTTACCGAATTGGTACGGCATAGTGGCACACAGCCGGATTCACATCATACGACCGTGCTGGAGCTGCTGCGCTATATCCGTGAGCATTACCGCGATTGCAGCCTGATTGAGCTTGCCCAACAGTTTGATTATCATCCGAATTACGTTTCCGCTTTGCTGAAAAAAGAAACTGGCTATTCGTTTATGGATTTGCTGCAAATGGAACGATTGAACAAAGCAGCACTGTATTTAACGAACTCGGATATGCCCATTCCTGCAATTGCCGAGGAGGTCGGCTATGCCAGCGCTTCGTTTTTCCATAAAAAGTTTAAGGAGCGATTCGGTGCAACTCCGAGCAGCTATCGTCAGCAGGCGCGTGATTGAAACAGGTTAGAAGTTAACGTATGCAGAGCGCGCCATGAGCTTGAACCGTTCTCCTAAAAACGACAACTAGCCGGAGCGATACCACATCGGTATGCTGCTCCGGCTAATGTTGATTATGCCAGCAAACGGTAAAACAGATAGCCATACAGCAGCACATTCAACACCAGCAGTGCAGGCACACCGAGCACAAATGAACGATGCTTCGTTTTGTGGCGACGTGTGAGCATAGCGATCCAGATGCCGGCACCACCACCGATAGCGGCAAGCGTGAACAGCGTTTTTTCCGGTATACGCTCGCGGCTTCGTCCGCGCACTGCCCGGCTTTTATCCAGTGACATCGTAATATAGGCAACCACATTAATAATGATCAGCCAAACACCGATGATTTGTATCGTCATTGCCGTCCCTCATTCCAACCATTCTACTCGTTTCGCCTCTGCTGATCGATTATATAGCCGTTGATGACAAGCTGCCTGGCAACGAGCTACGAACAGTATACATGGCATCATGCGCGGACACAAATCAAATAAAAAGAACACCGTAATGGTGTTCTCAAAGCGTTAAGCAACCCAGCCACTATCTAAAACGCTAGGTTGCTCGACACGCTGAAGATAAAGCTCCTTCTGATCGAAGGAGCTTTATCTTTCTAGTGCTTGAGCATTTGTCTTATATTGCTGGGCAATAGCAGGGTCTGGTTCTTTATTCACTAAACAATTATGTATTTGTTGAGTCAGTGCATCGGTATTGGAGACAGAACGAATCGATGCATGAAGCAACTGTTGCGGATTAGTGCGTTCCCATTCAAGTGCATACCCATTGAAATGCGCCAGGCAGCGAATAAATTCGCGTTGAGTCCGTCCATTACCTTCTCTAAATGGATGCAGTACATTGATTTCAGCCATATAATGAGCTGCACGTTCAGCAAACTTGTCTGCAGGCAATCCGGATAAATTTTTCTCTGCCTTTAACTGACGAAATAAATCCTGTGCCTCATCCTGCATGTACTGCGGCAAGGCAAACGGAAAGTTGTCTTTAGCAATACCTTCGGTTCGCAACTTGCCGGCAAACGAATACACATCTTTGAACAGATGATAGTGAATACTTTGCAGATGCTTTAAATCAAACTTGCCGGCAAGCGGATGCTCTTTTAGTTGAGATGTCCGAAGTAAAGTCATGCTTAGCTCATACGCTCCCAATGCCACAGCATCGCGGATGTTTACTTTATTTTTTAAAACATCTGTACCGGGATAATAGTACCGAGATTGTTCATCATTATACCTTGACACCCGTTGCCATCTCCAATGCCATCTTTTTAAATTGTGCTTCACTAATTTTGCCGGTTAGCTGCTGCTTAACTAGTTTTTCTTGTTCAATGGTTGGGTACATACCTTCAACAGCTAATGTCGCTTTAGCTCCCCGAATTGCCCGTTCTGCTTGTATGTCCGTAAATTTCTTCACTATCATCGCTCCTTCTATTTAAGTCTATACGATATTATACCATTTCCAACACCTTAAAAACATGTTTCCCTCAGTCATATCAGGAGTTTTCGGTATTGGATCAGCTGCTATTTTTATGTCGTCATCAACCAAGAAGATATAAAAAAAGACTGTCGAAAAAGTCTCGACAGCCCAAGCACACCGTAATGGTGTTCTCTTTATTTATTCATTTCTTTTACTATTGCATACTCCCGCCCGACTCATTCCGCCCGAAACGAGAACAACGTACTCTGGAAATCACCATAACGCTCTGCCAACGCAATCCCGTGATACATTAGCTCATCGCCATAATACAAACCTTCAGCAACACCATTGACGCTCATCCGATATTGGCGCTCTGGATCAAGCCCTTGCAGCTTCAACCGACGCAGCGGCGGATTCGGCTCAGCCAACACTTTAAAATAACCGGCAAATGCTTCACTTTGATCGCCAGAAACGAACATCCATGCCGCCTCATTGCCAGCGAACGGGCTAAGCAAACGGTAAAACTCGCCAAATTGAATGAGTTCACGCAATTGTTTATACTGTTTGACCTGTTCACGTACTTCTTGCTTTTCTTCATCTGTCAAACGAGTCAAATCCAATTCATAACCAAAATTGCCCGACATCGCTACATGACCGCGCGTCGCAAACGAAGTGATGCGCCCAACCTGATGGTTTGGCACTGCCGATACGTGTGAGCCCATCGCACTTGCCGGATAGACAACGCTTGTGCCGTACTGTATTTTCAGTCGTTCAACCGCATCGGTATCATCACTCGTCCACGTTTGTGGCATATAATACAGCATGCCCGGATCAAAGCGACCGCCACCACCAGAGCAGCTTTCAAACAGCACATGTGGGAATGCGGTCGTGATGCGCTCTAACACATTGTACAGACCGAGCATATAACGGTGCGCTGTTTCCCGCTGGCGTTCCCCTGGCAACAGAGCAGAGCCGATTTCGGTCATATTGCGGTTCATATCCCATTTGACATACGTAATCGGTGCAGACGATAACACTTTACTGATCGAATCAACGATATAATCGCACACATCGGCGCGTGACAGATCAAGAATGAGCTGCTCGCGTCCCATCGTACGGTTACGATCCGGCACATGCAAACACCAGTCTGGATGTGCACGATACAGATCGCTATCCGGCGAGATCATTTCCGGTTCAAACCAAAGCCCAAATTGCATGCCAGTATCGACGATATGTTGTGCCAACTTGCTCAATCCTTCTGGCAGTTTACGACGATCCTCCACCCAGTCGCCAAGCGAGGAGCGATCATCATCCCGATGACCGAACCAACCGTCATCCAGCACGAACAGTTCGATGCCCAGCTCTTTGCCGGCAGCAGCAATTTGTTTAATTTTTGGTGCATCAAAATCAAAATACGTCGCTTCCCAATTGTTAATCAAAATCGGACGAACGTTATCGCGATGCTCGCCACGGCTCAATCGAGTACGATATAAGCGATGATATGTGCGTGATAATGCACCTAGCCCATGAGCGGAATACACAAGTACCGCTTCCGGTGTCTGGAACGATTCCCCCGGCGCTAATTGCCAGCTAAAATCAAACGGTGACAGCCCGATTTGCATCCGTGTTGTGCCAAATTGCTCCACTTCCACCTGTGCCACGAAATTACCGCTGTATACTAGACTCATCCCGTATACGCCACCATGCTGCTCATCCGCACCTTTTTCAAGCAATGCAATAAACGGATTGTGCTGATGACTGCTGGAACCGCGCTTGCTTTCAACACGCTGCAAACCTGGCGCCAGCTTGCGGTAATGCATATGACGCTCACGCACCCAGGCACCGGACAGATGCAACATTTCAAATTGATCGGCACCAAAATCCACACTGCTGCTCAATGCGCGCTCAATCGAAACCGTTGCTGTCCCTCCATTACGCAGTCGCACCGAACGGCTAATCGCATTCAATTCATTAAAGACCGAATATTGCAATACCGCTTCCACACCGGTCAATTCATCTTGCAGCACAATTTCCAATGTATCGGCTTCACTGTTATGCTCTACATACGTTGCCGGCAAACCTTCCAGCTTTGGTTTGCCAAGCGTAATCCGGTGGCTAACATAATGCAGATCGCTCACAGTCGACCCGTTTGAGAGCGCAATTTCAACAGCAGGCTCGCGATAATCACCGCGTCCATACCCCGGATATTCCTGAGGCAATGTATCAAACGAAAATGTCCGATCTTCCGCATAATAATTAGGACTAAACGAACAGCGCTCAATCCGGTGTAGCAAACTGCTAACCGAAGGCTGACGCAAACGCGGTCCCCAGTATAAATGAGCAGGATGACGACCATGAACAAGCTGAATCACATAGCTGGTCGCATTCGTTTGCAAATGAAAAATCTGTTGATTTTGGTCAAATAAAATAGGCATAATTGTGTTCCTCCTATATGATGACCGGTACAGCAAACAGGTTTGTGTGCGAAGTTGTAAAACGATCGATAACAGTATGGATGGCAATCACGATTCATTGCAGCCTTATGCTAGTTTCCATCCGGCTCATCCAGCAAGCAATCGATGCTGCTCTACGCTTCTCGTCTGTTGCAATTGTAAACAGTCATAACACTGTGCTGCCCGGCTCTTACTATAACGCTTACATTCTCATTGTAGAACGAGCGACGGCGAAACAAAATGGCATGATCCATTATTTTCATGGTTCCTTGCGTTCCTTGCGTTCATTGCTGTTCGTATTACGATCCACATACCGACGAAGTGATAACTGCGCTCGCTACCGCGCACAACGTGCTTCTCTTATCGACATCGCCCCTTTGGATCATGCCCCTTTTACCGCAGCGACCGCTTTGTATTGGTTTGCTCCAGCACATTGACCAAGATGAATTTGAATGTTGAATCTGTTTTAAGATCGCATGGATCAGAATTTCAGTACACAATCAAAGTTCAAATTTAATCGGGTCTGCATAGTAGGCTGGCAACGGGCAAGTAATGAGCAATTAGAGATGCAGACAGCGCAGCAGCAAACACTAGATGTGTTATATTAGACAAACAACATAATCGCACTCAAGCTAGCTGATCCATAAAATTTCTCGCCCACTTGCAAAAATGAGCGTTGAAATGACCGCTTGCCACGTATATAATAAGGGCATAAGTCAGTTTAGTTGTATGTGGAAAAGCCCCGTCGCGGGAACGACAGGGCTGGGACACAAAGCCTGGGAAACCACGGCACGCAATTCTACTCAAAATGAGCAGAAAACCCACCGAAGGCTCTGAACCTTACTCGGTGGGTTTTTTCTTGTGTTTGAACACGCGGCGGACGATCCGATACAATTTGCGCGCTCAGTACGATACTAAGCGCTGCGGCAAATGCTTTTAAAATATCCACCAGCTCCATCAAAACAAGTGCGATCATGGCGTCACCTCCTTATTGAAGGCTATGCCGTGATCGCCCCACCGAAATGCTCTATGTCTTGCTTACAGTATACACGAAATTCAATGTACAAGCACACTTTTTAACGTTATTAAAACGTTATTACGCATCCAACTATCGTTCCGTCACGGAAGTGGATTGCACGCTGTTCATCGTTTCCACAAACCGCTCTGTAATTTGCTGTGGGCGTGTGATCGCACCGCCGACAACGACGCTGTATACGCCCAACTCCAAACAGCGCGCCGCCATCTCTGGTGTCAAAATATTGCCTTCCGCCACGACGGGAACACAAATCTGCCGTACCATTTCTTGTAAAATGGCAAAGTCGTCCGCATACACTTTCTGCCCTTGCGTATAAGCGGTATACCCGACTAGTGTAGTCGACACCAGCTCAAAGCCGAGACGCTCTGCTTCGATCCCTTCCGCTACCGTTGACACATCCGCCATTAGCAATAGTTGCGGATGATGAAGTCGAATTTGGCGCACTAGCTCCGCCAGCTCCATGCCGTCCGGACGCGGACGACAAGTAGCATCTAGCGCCACAATCTCACAGCCAGTCGTTGCCAGCTCTGCTACCTCCTGTAGCGTCGGTGTAATAAAGACCGGATGCTCGCCATAATTGCGTTTAATAATGCCGATGACCGGCAGCTCCACTTGCTTGCGAATTTCGATAATATCGTCCACTGAATTGGCACGGATGCCTGCCGCTCCGCCCTGTTTGGCGGCAAGCGCCATTTTCCCCATCATCCATGCACCGTGCAGCGGTTCATCCGCAAGCGCCTGACAAGATACGATCAATTGCTGTTGTAAACCGAGGGAATCTAGCTTCATCTGTTCATCACTCCTGTTCCATTTGTCAAACCACGATGCCTGTTCGAAAAAAGGGGGCATCTACGTCTACATACCGATTTCCATATCACCTTATTTATGCTTAACAATAACAAATCTGTTTACAAATAACAAAACAACGCCAACAAGCAGGCACCCTCCTAATCGATGGTTACCTGCTGTTAGTTCGTAATTTTTGATGTATCGTTTTGCTGCGTATGCCCGTTCATCGTACGTGTTCATAATCATACGAGCGGCTGCTTTATTGCTCAAGCCGATACTTTTTACCGGTACACTGCTTATTTCCCGGCAATTTTCAGATCATTCAACATTTTATCATTAAACCCGAACAGCCATGTGAGCACAAACCCGACCGCGATCGCCACCCCATTACATAAAATATACAACGGCAACTGTGCGTTTAAATAGAGCAATGTGCCCGGCAATACCGTAATCGCCATCCCTGTACCGGCGAGATGGAACAATGACGCCAAAAATCCGCCTGCCGCTCCGCCAATCAAGCCCATCACAAATGGTTTCATATACCGCAAATTCACCCCAAAAATCGCCGGCTCCGTAATACCGAGGAATGCGGACAATGACGATGGCAGCGCGAGCGCTTTCAACTTTTTGTCTTTTGTTTTCAGACCGACCGCCAAACATGCGGCTCCTTGTGCCGCCATCGCACACGTAATGATCGCATTAAACGGATTTTTGCCCGTACGCTCCAACAACTGAATTTCCAGCAAATTAAAAATATGATGCACACCCGTCACCACGACGATCTGATGCAGCCCACCGATAACGATACCAGCAATACCATACGGCAAATTCAGTACAGCTGTCGTCGCATTCAGCACCACTTCTTCAAGCGAGTGGAAAATCGGTCCAATCGCAAACAGCCCTAGCGTAATCATAATTAGCAACGTCAAAAATGGCGTCAAAATCAAATCAAGCGCTTCCGGAATGCGCTTACGCAAAAATCGTTCCAATTTCGCGCCTAGCAACCCAACCATAAATGCCGGCAAAACCGAACCTTGATAGCCGACGACCGGAATAAAATCAAAAAAACGCAGCGCTTGCGCCGAACCGTCCGCTACCGAGTACGCATTCGGTAGCGCAGGGTTAACTAGCATTAAGCCGAGAATAATACCAAGTACCGGACTGCCGCCAAACACACGGAATGCTGACCAGGCAACAAGCGCTGGCAAGAAGGCAAATGCCGTATCTGTCAGCACCTGTGTATATAACAGGAAGTTAGGTGAGATCGTTTCTTTGGTCATACCGAACAGCGCCAAAATTTCAGGCTGTGTAAGCAAACCACGCAATCCCATAAACAAACCGGTCGCCACCAGCACCGGAATGATCGGCACAAACACATCACCAAACGTACGAATCGCTCGCTGGAAGCGGCTACCTTGCTGTTTTGCCTGGCTTTTCACTTCTTCTTTAGTCGAGCCGTCCAGCCCCATTTTCTCCATTTCCTCATAAATCTGATTAACCGTACCGGTTCCAAAAATGATCTGGTATTGCCCGGAATTGAAAAATGCGCCTTTCACCTTGTCTATATTTTCGACCTTTTTTTGATCGATTTTGTCTTTATCATTAACCATAATTCGCAGCCGTGTTGCGCAATGCGCGAACGAAGCAATATTGTCCTTACCTCCCACCGCTGCCAGCACTTCATTGGCAATTTCATCATTTTGCGCCATTTTGATTCATCCTCTCCTACCCATTTTTACGACTACGGCAACTTCATTACATTTGCTTGGAAGGATACTCCCATTTTTCAGCATGAAGCTTCACCTGTCCAGCCTCAGCGACAAATACGATGCCTTGACTACTATGCTGCGGGAAAATACGGCTCGTCAATACCGCCTCTCCATCATTGACAAAAATCTCAACCGACGATACATCTACAAATAAATGCAGCCGCTCCAACTCACGTTCCAGCAAAATGGTGCGTGTCGTGCCATATGCCTCGGCAAATGGCTGCCCGGACAGCGAGCGATCCAGCGTCAGCCGACGACTGCCTGCTTCATAGCGCAGTACGGTGCGCTCACACTCCCCTGTACGTAACTCCAAGCCAAAAGTAAGCGCGCCGGCGTCGCCTGCATACCGATCATTCGCATCCCACTGCAAGCGACAATCCAGCTCATACGTTATCCCGCTCAAACCGTCATACTGACTGCGTCCTTCCGGCAATAAACCAGCCCATTCGACCTTCTTACCACGCTGTAATGCAAGCTCTGGCACAGGCTTTTGCAGCAGCACACCATCCGCTCGCAGTTCCAACTCACGCGGCAATGTCAAACAATGCGCCCATCCATGACCATCAGTCGGGTAATGCGTATCCGGCAGCCCCATCCAGCCTACGAGTATGCGCCTGCCATCAGGCCTTGTTGTCGTTTGCGGAGCGTAAAAATCAAACCCATAATCCAACTCGCGAAACGAACCATGTTCCAACTTCAGCTCAGGCAGTGCCAGCGGTTTTCCGCTCACATAGCCGGACTGATAAATATTGCGGTACTGTTCCCCCTCAGCAGCTAGCCCTTGAGGACAGAACAACAGCACCGCCTGCCCGTTCATTTCCCAATAATCCGGACATTCCCACATATAGCCAAACTGTGGCAGCGCGGTTTCCAACTCACCGAGCAGCTCCCAATCCACCATATTAGGTGAGCGATACATCACAATCGCACCGGACAAATTACTGCGCTGCGCTCCGATTACACAATAGAACGAGTCGCCATCGCGCCACACTTTGGGATCGCGGAAATGCTCGGTATACCCGGCAGGCACCGCAGCGATCACCGGTTGTTCCAGCTTGCATATATGACCGTTTTGATCCATCATCGCCACACATTGATAAGAATGACGCTGCCATTCTGTATTACGCGTATTGCCTGTATACATCAAATACAGCTTCCCCTCATACTCGATACCGCTGCCGGAATACGCACCATGCGAATCGAACCAATCTCCCGGTTTCACCCCGATCCCACAATCGATCCAGTTCACCAAATCGGTTGATTTTAAATGATACCAATACTTCATGCCATGATCCGTACCAAGCGGGAACCATTGATAAAATAAATGATAATACCCATCATAATAAGCAAATCCATTCGGATCGTTTAGCAACCCCATCGTCGGCTGAATATGATACTGCTGACGCCACGGGGACGCCTGAATCTTTTGTAAAAGCTGCTCGATTTCCTGCTGCTCTACCTCGTCTAATAAGCGATATTTCTGTTCTCTCGTCATTTTCATCGTTATCTCCATCTATACGGAACCGGTTCCAATTTTATTAAAAAAATAATCTCTTGCAGGCTTAGCGATCTGTTCGCAAATCATATGGGCTAGGGCGTATACACAGTACAAGTAAATTCCCTCGGTGAAAGCCCCTTTACTCCCGTACTTGTTGATGCTATACGTTACGAACAGCAGTAGCAATATCGGTTAATTCGGCTGCTCTACTCCCGTACTTGTTGATGCTATACTCTAACAAGCTGATTATTTATTTCCTATTCAGACTAGGCACTGTCTTCAAACCTTCAGCATTATCATTTTATTATTCAAGTTGATCGCGTTTTAAGTGAGTCAAGCTACGTATACAAGCATAATCTAATGAATAAACGCATCGAACTGTCTAGAAAGCCGTTTAAAGACACGCACTAGTACTTTGACCAAGTTAAATGCTAATTTTGACTGCATACTGAAATGCTGCTCAATACGATCTTAAAACAGATTTAACACTCCAATTATTCTCGGTCAAAGCATTAGCAATCTCTAAAATTTTATGAGCAATTACTTTGCTTCCACTTGCGCCATCAAGATTGTCGTTGCCTTTTTACGTATAAACAGGAACCGGTTCCAATCGATTTTAAATAACAACTGATTCCTTGAGGAGATCAGTTGCTGGTTGTATTCAAATTGGACACTGGCTGTTCATATACGTTATGTTCATATACGTTATGTTCATACACGTTCCGTTCATGCCTGTTCTTGCAGCTTCCCTATACTCCATCTCGTTGTGCTTGCCTGATTATTGCATATCGAATCAAGCCTAATTAACTGCAAATCCATTCCAAATTCTCGCTTTATCATCGATCACTTTGTATCCGATTACAGCGATTTGGAACCGATTCCAAAGTTATTATAAAACCGCTTTCAGCATTTGTCAACGCTTTCTCGCTGCAACAATTCATAATCCATCACGGTGACCATTTGTACATGCTGACGATGTACCAATTTTACGATGTCCTGTGCGGCAAGCTTGCCTGCTTCTTCATACGGATAACGTATCGTAGTCAGCGCGGGATGAACTACTTCCGTCACATCATAACCACCAAAACCGGTTACCGATAGCTGCTCTGGAATGCGAATGCCCAGCTCATGCGCCGCCTTCATCACACCAAGCGCAATATTATCGGTCGCACAGACGATAATCGTCGCATCAAGCGGTTTCTGTAACAGTGTTCGTGCATATTGGCGTGCATCAAACATACGAAAGCTTGTCTCATAATAAGCAATTGTACATTCATTCGTTTCTTCCACCGCCTGTGTAAAGCCTTGCTTTCGACGTACACCTACTGCAATATCCTGCTCGGTCACACCGAGATAAACAAGTCGACGATGCCCTTGATCGAGCACATAACGTCCTAATTCATAACTTGCATCATAATCGTTATGGATCAAACTATGAATCTGCTCATGCTGCTGACCGACGAGCAGCACCGGAATATTAGTCGTACGGATCGCTTCCAGATGCGCTTCGGTAATACGCGCTGCCAGCAAAATAATACCGGATATTTTCTGCCGTGCTAATTCGTAAATCGCTTCAATTTCGCGATTCATATCTTGACTCGTATTCGTAATCAGCATCCGACAGCCTTGCTGACGCAACTGATCATCAATGCCCATTAACGTATGGGAAGTCGCAAACGAATCCAGCCTAGGCACAATCGTACCGATAATATTAGCTGTTTTTGCTTTTAAGCTCTGTGCGAACGTATTCGGCACATATCCTGTTTCTTTGATCACCTGTTCAATCTTGTGGCGTGTCGCCACACTGACCGAGCCGCCGTTTAAATAACGGGATACCGTACTTTTCGCCACACCGGCAATACGGGCAATATCTGCAATCGTCTTGCTCATGTTAACCTCCAGAAGGACGCTCCATTTGAAGCGCCCGTGTGATCGGCTATTCGCCTGTTATTTATAACGAAAAATGGTGATGGTGATGTATACTGTACGAATGTAAGCTTACGTTTGAGTATATGTTCTAATCGCTTGCCTCTACAACATCGTCCAGCAGTTGTGCATCTTCCAAATATTCCCCAATGCGTATATATAATATACGCCTTTTACAGCCTAATCCCTGCATCATAACAAGCTTCTGCTCGCTTAAGCAAACAATATTTTTAATTCGCTTGCCATACGCTCCCCTCCTGGAATGATCATCGTTATTGCGACTTATTTTGCAGAGCCGCTTTAAGCAAATCCCCCAAATTCGAGCCAAATTCCTCTTTTTGCTGAAATTGCTGCACTAATTTTTGCTGTTCCCGCTTATTGACTGGACGACCGCCGTCCTTGTTTAACTTTTCGGTAATGCCGCAACCAAGACATTGCACATATTTGCCTGACTTGCCGTCTTTAAGTTCCATCTTTTTATGACATTGCGGGCAGCGACGCTGGGTAAGCTGCTTTTCCGTCGAGCGTCGATACCCACAACCGTCAGCCGGACAGACAAGAAAGGTGCCACGCTTGGACTTTTTCTCCAACATACGTGTATTGCAATCCGGGCAATGACTATGGGAAAAATTATGCGGCTTATACTCCACCTCGCTCGTCTTTACACCACCAACAAGCGAAGCTGCCATCTCACGAATGCCTTGTAAAAAAGGCTCTGCTTTCCCCTGACCACGCGCAATCCGCTCCAACTCCGCTTCCCAACGTGCCGTCAGCTCCGGTGTACGCAGTTCAGGCGATACGAGCTCGATCAACTGGGTTCCTTTGCCAGTCGGATGAAGCGAATGCCCCTGACGCTCAATCGTATCGGATGCAACAAGCTTTTCAATAATATCGGCGCGTGTAGCAGGCGTGCCCAAGCCATGTTTTTCCATACGCGATAACAACGCTGCTTCCGTATAGCGCTTAGGCGGCAATGTACGTCCAGTCTGCACTACAGTGCGCCGAATCATCAACACTTCACCTTGCTTTAGCTCTGGCAGCGACTGCACCGTCTGCCCCTGCTCACGTTGTGCGGACGCAGTGTCATCCTGCTCCTCGTCCTCATCGTCCGTCCATTGCTCGCCATAGACCGCTTTCCAGCCACTATCTTTTACGGTCACGCCGCTCGCTTGGAACGTCTCTGCCGCCGCTTCGATCATCACCTGTACCGTATCATACCGTGCAGCTGGATAAAAGAGACTAATAAACCGCCGCACAATCAAATCGTACAACTTACGCTCATCTGCGCTCAGACCGTTCAGCAGCACCGTTTCTTCGGTCGGAATGATCGCATGGTGATCGCTTACTTTGCTGTCATCCACAATCCGGCGCGTCATCGTCAGCTTGCCGCGCAGCAATGGACGTGCGAGCGGTGCATACGGGCCGACAGCGATACTCGTCAACCGTTCTTTGAGCGTATCGATCATATCAGACGTAAGATAACGCGAATCGGTACGTGGATACGTAACTAGCTTATGCTGCTCATACAGCTTTTGCAGCACATTGGACGTATGCTTGGCTGAAAATCCATACCGGCGATTTGCATCCCGTTGCAATTCAGTCAGATCATAAGCAAGTGGATGAGGCTCTTGACGTTCGCTCTTTTTTACATTGGCAATTCGAGCCTGTTTGCCTTCCAACTTCTGTTGCAGTTGCTGTACCGGTTCAGCTTCAAACAGCCTACCGTCTCCTTGCTTGCTACGCCAATGTGCACGAAATTCGCCCAAATCGATGTACAATGTCCGATAATCTTGCGAACGAAAGCTACGAATTTCCTGTTCGCGCTGCATAATCATACCGAGCGTAGGCGTCTGTACCCGTCCTGCCGATAACTGCGCATCGAATTTACACGTCAGCGCACGCGTCACATTCAGCCCAATCATCCAATCCGCTTCTGCCCGGCAACGTGCTGCTTCGTACAAACGATCAAATTCCTTCCCCGGTCGCAACTTATTAAAACCGTCCCGAATCGCCCGATCCGTCTGCGATGATATCCATAACCGCTGAAACGGCTTTTTCCAACCTGCCAGCCCGATAATCCAGCGTGCCAGCAGCTCGCCTTCACGCGCGGCATCGGTGGCGACGACAAGTGTACCTACATCGTTTCGTTTCAGCAGATGCTGGACGGTTTTGTACTGCTGCGCACTTTCACGCAGTACTTTCAAACGCATCCGCTCCGGCAAAATCGGCAAATCTTCCAAATTCCATTTCTGATACTGCGGATTATAATCCTCCGGCTCCGCCAACCCAACCAAATGCCCAAGCGCCCATGTCACAATATAAGTCGGCCCTTCCAAATACCCTTTTTGTTGCTGCTGACTACCTAGTACACGTGCAATCTCCCGTGCCACAGACGGCTTCTCCGCCAGTACAAGCGTTTTACTCATCGTATTATCTTCCTTTCCTGCGGTTGCTGTATATCCAAACGTTTCCTCCGCTTCAGTTGAAACTAGCGCTCCACTATTCCAGTTCAATTTAATCTGTATATTTCCAGGCTCTTATTAGGGCGTGTCTTCAAACTGCTTTACAGATCGTTCGATACGGGTAGTTTGCGTCAGACTAAGCTATACCAGGTCTTATTTCTGACCGTTGTGAACAATAAAATAATACATAAGATCGTTTGAACACATCGCCTAGTAGGCTGTCTCAAATGAATGTATCGCCTACCTATCTAATAATCACTCGATTATGCATACGTTAAAGTGCGTTCACACTTGATTTTATTTAAGCCAATCTACTACACACATTATGCGACCAATCATGTACAGGTAAACTGGCTTTTCTAAATGTAACACAACTTCTGCACCGATGCAGACGATTATACCGGCTCCGTTCAACTTCCATCACGATCGCCAAAGATTGAACGATCCACACCTATGCCGATCTGCGACCACCATAAGCCCTGTACCACCATAAATACACATACAAAATAAACACAAAAAGCCTTCTCTCCCATCCAAAATGCCGCACAATAGATACCCGCTCCCACCAGGTAAACGAACATCCATTCACAAGCCCATTTCTCATGGCAAAAAAGACTTTTTGACTGCTTATCTTCATCTATCCCATTTGATCATCATCCGCACCACAAACACATGTCCGACCAATCAATCCATAATACAGCCCTATCAACGATTCGTTACCGCTCAAAAAAAGTCCATTAAATGCGTCCCGCGCTGCGGAATAAGTCGTTCCAACAATTGTACAGCCTGCTGATTTCCATGCAATTGCTGCCAGCGATACAGCTCATGTGGACGCTTATAGCCGAGCAACAACGCTGACCATACCCGAATATCCGCCTGCAAATGAACAACATTTGCCGACTGCTGCGAGCGCTCCACGTCCGCCACTTGCTCCACTGTCGCCTGTCCATACTCATCCCATACGATCCGCCAAATGCCATCATTCCAATCTGCCACCCGATCGCTCACTGCAATCGTTAACTGTCCGCCAATCCCTTTTGCAAACATATACTGCTCTACAAACGTCGGCATACTGACGATCCTTGCCATAAAATAAGGTATCCGTTGCTGATCAATCCGAGGGTCTTGCAGCAAATACGGCAACCCATCATCCATTGGCGCGCGCAGCTTCACCTGCTGCACCATCGAATCATGATTAGAAATATACGTCCATAGCCCCTGTCGCGCTTCCTCTGTCGTATAAGCAAGCTCGCTAATATTCATTTCTTTATCGGCAATCGTGTACAACACATATCCCTGTGCCTGCCCATCGGCTGCATAATAAACAGCTGTACGTATATTTTCTGCGCGAAGCTTTGCAGATTGCCACCATTGTGGATCACGCACAAGTGTACCGTTATATTCGCTCGCATATTGCTCATAAATCGCATTCAGCAGCTCCAAATCACGCACATCACGTTTGATCGCTCCGTCTGTTTGCACTTTTGCAGGCAGCAATGCCGTCGGAATCGTATATTGCATATATTCCGCATACAGCTCCCAGCCGTATTTACGATAAAATGGAAAATAAAATGGATGCAAAAACGAAACCGACTGCCCCTGCTCCCGCATCAGCTGCAAAACATGACGAAGCAGCTGATCGACTAGTCCTTGACGGCGATTTTCCGGCCATGTAGATACACCTGCTATGCCACCCATAGCTATTTTTTGCTGTTGTATGTAAGTTTGAAATGGAATTAATTGTAATTGGGCTTGCAGCACCCCATCCGCAAAAATCCCCCATACTCGCTCCGGCTGGAACAACTGACGCGCCCGCTCCATCTCCTCCGCACTTGGCTTATACTGAAAAGCATACATCGACAACTCCATATATTGCTCAAACTCATCTGCCTTTAACTGCCTAATCTCCAAGTCATTCTCCTCCATTCTATAATTAGCTTTCATTCATCCTCACGATTGCCACCCAACAAACCTAATGGGCTGACACAGAATAAACGATACGATAACATATGTTTTCAAACTGCTGGAAGCAACGTATTATTTTCGCCAGACGATATGATCCTATTGAGCATACTGTCCATTACATTCCAACTATTTTAATAGATGAACTGATAAGTATAGCGATTTGAAAATACTGCCTAGCACATTGACCAGCACTGTCTCCAACATCATAACAGACTTTTATAAGCGCTACCAATGCAAGCGATCATCTGCCTTTTTCCGAATCCTATTCATATTCGCAAACACTTACATCGCCATATTGTTCTGCCACTTCATTATTTCTAGTAGCCTGTCTCCATACCGAGTCAGATTTGAATATGCCTAAACTTGTCCATCTTCAAACAATTAGGAAATGCACATATACTAAATTAAAATAAGACGAGTTATACATGAAATTTAATAGCGTATAGCATCGCTATTAAATAACACTATCATGAATTACAATTTCTATTTACTTCATCTTAAATATTTGTTAATATTAGCACCAGATACTAATACCAAGTATTAATTCAATCTCACAGCTACTTTCTTTTTTTGCTATATTTTATTGATACAAGCCTGTTACTTCTAGTAGCTTGTCTCAGATGCATTTATGGTGTGTCTATCTCATCATCGCTTGATCATGAATGCGTTCAGATACGTTCGAACTTGATTTTGCTTGAGACAGCTTAGCGGATCGTAAAGGATCATAACCTAAATAAACCGTACTGAATTTTTCCATATCGGCTCTCCTATGTATTATATATTTATTTGTATTCATCTCAACTAACAAACAACTTTTGCATATGAATGAGATAGTTTGTATCCATGCATGCACAGCTACCACTGACAATCCTTTCATGCAAAATGAACACTTCTATCCCACTACTTGTCCATTCATCATACAATGGAAACACGTTGCATTTTTGCTCCATGCTTGCTTTTACCGCAACCCGCTACATTATAGCCCTACAACTACAAAATGAGGTGACCTAGATGATTTCATCTACAGCTCGTATTACTGCTCTTGGAACATATGTACCCGAACAACGACTGACCAATGCCGATTTGGAGCAAATGGTCGACACCTCAGATGAATGGATTGTCCAGCGCACCGGGATGCGAGAACGCCGAGTCGCAGCTCCTGATCAATTTAGTTCGTCACTTGGCATCGAAGCTGTACAGCATTTGCTTACCCAATACCCGGTCAGTGTGAACGAAGTTGAACTAATTATCGTCGCTACTACGACTGCGGATTATGTATTTCCGAGTGTAGCGGCACAGATTCAAGCGCATTTTCATATTGCCGGCGCAGGTGTATTTGACCTGAATGCAACCTGTGCCGGTTTTGTATACGCGCTGCATATGGCAAACAGCCTAATCACTGCGGGAATGCATCGCAAAATTCTCGTTGTCGCCAGCGAAACGATGACCAAAACGCTAGATTATACCGACCGCAGCACATGCATTTTATTTGGCGATGGTGCCGGTGCGGCACTGGTCGAGTACGATGCCGATCATCCTAGCTTTATCGATACGATCATGGATAGTGATGGCGGTGGCGGACAGCATGTGTATCGCAGCAGCCTGTCCAACGAGATTAGCGGTATACCAATGGAAGGTAATGGCAATATTTATCAAAATGGACGCGAAGTGTATAAATGGGCAGTACGTACCGTACCACAAGGTGTGCGCCAGTTGCTTGAACGCAATCAACGTACAACCGAGCAAATCAATTGGTTTATTCCCCATAGTGCCAATTTGAAAATGATCGATTCCATTTGCGAGAAGTCTGGCATCCCATTTGCACATACGCTAACAAGTGCCGAATGGTTCGGCAATACTTCCTCTGCATCGATTCCGCTCGCCCTACAACAAGGCATACAAGATGGAAAAGTACAAGCCGGCGACACATTACTGATGTACGGCTTTGGTGCAGGACTAACCCAGATGGGCATGCTGCTTCAATGGAATCCTACCATCCAGCGTACCCATTCACAATAGTACAATTCCATACTGTATACGCTTATAAAAACGTCTCTTTAAACGAACCCATTTTCCATACAGAAAGAGGCTGCTTTCTACGTCATGTTGACGTGAAAACAGCCTCTTTTTATGAAGCGGGTGATGGGATTCGAACCCAAACTCCGGTTGCATAACCGAACGTTCTACCACAGAACGACACTCGCGGATCAGGAAGTGAAGGTTTAACGCAATACGAATACAGGGCAACAATATCATTCATCCAACATCGCATCTGTCCCAAAGTACCCATTCAAGCCTTAAACCCAAAACAAAAGCGCCCTCGATCAGGATAAAAGAAACAAATACTACATTTCTCCTCTGCCCATTCTGGCACCTACTGAAATCTATATGGAGCGGACGACGGGAATCGAACCCGCGACCCTCGCCTTGGCAAGGCGATGCTCTACCGCTGAGCCACGTCCGCATAATATGGTGCGGTCGAGAGGACTCGAACCTCCACGGGGGTAAGCCCACACGGACCTGAACCGTGCGCGTCTGCCAATTCCGCCACGACCGCATATTACACAAGTAAAACTATTCAACCATCTGTAAACACAAATGGTGAGCCATGAAGGACTCGAACCTTCGACACCCTGATTAAAAGTCAGGTGCTCTACCAACTGAGCTAATGGCTCATATAAATGAAATGGCAGGGGGTATAGGATTTGAACCTATGCGTGACGGAGTCAAAGTCCGTTGCCTTACCGCTTGGCTAACCCCCTACGATATAAAAAAGAAAAAATAAAGGGCGATCGACGGGAATTGAACCCGCGAATGTCGGAGTCACAGTCCGATGCGTTAACCCCTTCGCCACGACCGCCACAATGAAACATCCTATATTTCCTCAAAAGAAAATGGTGCCGGCGAGAGGATTTGAACCCCCGACCTACTGATTACAAGTCAGTTGCTCTACCAACTGAGCTACACCGGCATAAAGTAAGGTTTTCACATTTCCAATGAAAACCTTAAGGTAAAAAATGTTGCTTGGCGACGTCCTACTCTCCCAGGACCCTGCGGTCCAAGTACCATTGGCGCTGGAGGGCTTAACGGTCGTGTTCGGGATGGGTACGTGTGGAACCCCTCCGCCATCATCACCAAATCTTAGTTGTCGAAGCCTAGGCTTCGTAAGTATCTTGAACAAGAAAGTGAATTCCTTGGTACAAGCTACCCCTGACAGGTGTCGATCACCTGAAAACTGAATCCGAAACGAATCATCGCGTATATAGAAGATAGGATAAGCCCTCGACCGATTAGTATTGGTCAGCTCCATGCATTGCTGCACTTCCACCTCCAACCTATCTACCTCGTCGTCTTCAAGGGGTCTTACTGACTTGGGAAATCTCATCTTGAGGGGGGCTTCACGCTTAGATGCTTTCAGCGCTTATCCCGTCCGCACGTAGCTACCCAGCGATGCTCCTGGCGGAACAACTGGTACACCAGCGGTGCGTCCATCCCGGTC